>CAZSRZ010000006.1:1251-81861 GCA_964609085.1 uncultured bacterium
CCGATCCCGCGGGAGAGATTGTCAATGTTGTCGGCGCTGGAAAACTTGTCCCACGGGCCGGTGAAGGCGACGTACGCCACCACGAGGCCGATCACCAGCAGCACGCTGGTCTCCGGCGCCTGCCAGCACTGCCTCAGGGCGTGCCATGGGGAGCGAGGGGCAGCCTGGCCCCCCGCTCCACGGATCTCCGGAACCTCAGGAGGACTTGACACCGAGCTTCGCAAGCCCTTCACGATAGGCCTTGACGGTCTCCGGCGTGATCACCTCAACTCCGGTATCGTAGATGCCGTCGTCGGGGATCTTCATTTCCTTCTTCGCTTCCGCCCACCCCTTGCGGTTGATGTAGTACAGCAGCTTGGTGGAGAGGTAGCCGAAGTCGTACGGCTTCTGCACTACCGTGGCGTCGATGTTGCCCTTTTCGAGTTCGGAGAGCGTGACCGGCTCGGCGTCGAAGACCACGATCTTGTAGTCGGCGCGCTTGCCGGCGTTGCTCACGGCCTGGGAGATAGCGGGGCCGTTGTAGCTGAACAGGCCGAGCAGGCCGTGGATGGCGCTGCCCTGCTTCGTCATGGTGTCCTCAACGTTGCGGCGGGCCCGGCTGGAGTCCTTGTTGTCGTCGATCACGTCGATCAGCTCAATGCCCCTGGCCTTCGCCGCCTCCACGAATCCGTCGCGTCGTTCGCGGGCGTTCTGAGCGCTGATGTTGCCCACGAAGCCGACGAACTTGCCGCCGCTGGGCAGCAGCTTGCAGGCGGCATCGCCGGCGGCTTTCCCGGCGTTGACGTTGTTGGTGCCGATGTAGCACAGCCGGGACGATCCGGGGGAGTCGGAGTCGAAGGTGATGACCGGAATTCCCTTATCCAGGATCATCTGAATGATCTGTTCGGAGGCCTTGGCCTCGATGCAGGAGAGGGCGATCCCGTCCGCTCCCTTGGCGATGGCGTCCTCCACCATCCGCTTCTGGTCCTGGATGGTCGAGTTTTGGGGGCCGCTCCATTCCGCCTTGCAGCCGACCTCCTTCATCGCCGTCTCCATACCGACGCCCATCGGGTCCCAGAAGGGCGAGATGCCGTTGGTGATGATCTTGATCAGGATTTCGCCGTCTGCCTTGCGGGGCTTCTCGAAGGCCGCCGTCGCCGGCGTCCCGACCCCGGTGGCGGTTTCCGCGGTCGGCGAATTGGATCCGGACGGCGGCATGTTGCCGCCAGGGTCCGTACTCTTCTCGGGGCTGCAGGAAGCGAGCCCTAACACGAGGGGAGCGATCGCCAGCGGCAAGAGGCGGCGACGCATTCGGAATTCGGCAAGGTCCATCGAGGCTACTCCGGAAGTTGGGGACGAGCGACGGCGCGACGTCCGCTTACCAGATTCGCGTTGGGGCACGGCAATCCTGCGTGCCACCCTTCGCGGCGCGAAGAGACGCGGGTAGTCAGCCCGCCCTCGTCGGATAGACTGTCGTAGTGACTCCCCCCGCCTCCCCTTTCGCGGCACTGGCCTATCGTGATTACCGGCTGCTGTGGATGGGGCAGAGCGTGTCGATGATCGGCACGCAGATGCAGCGGGCGGCGTTGCTCTGGCACCTCTACACGCTGACGCATAACCCGGCGCTGATGGGGGCGATCGGCCTGGCCAGGATGATTCCGCTGGTCTCCCTTGCCCTGGTCGGCGGCGTGGTGGCCGATCGCGGTGACCGCCGGCGGTTGATGCTGACCTGTCAGACCGCCCTGGCCGCGCTATCGACACTTCTGGGGATCTGCACCCTCGCGGGGCGGGACAGCGCCTGGCTGATCTATGCCGTGGCGGCCCTTACGGCCGCGGTCATCGCTTTCGACAACCCTGCCCGGCAGTCGCTGTTGCCGACACTCGTCCCCCGCGAACGGCTGCGGAACGCGATCAGCCTCAACTCGCTGACGATGCAGTTTTCGTCGATTCTGGGACCGGCGCTGCTGGGGCTGATCATTGGGCGTTGGAGCGTGGGCTGGGTCTACCTGCTCAATGCGGCCTCCTTCGTCGGCGTGGTGGGAGCGCTGATGGCCATGTCGCCCACGCCTCCGGCCGGGTCGAATGGGGACACGCCGCCGCCGGGCGGCGTTGCCGCCGCCATCGACGGGCTGCGCTTCATGTCGAAGTCGCACCTGCTTCTCTCTCTGATGCTGCTCGACTTCGCCGCTACCTTCTTCGCCAGTGCGACGACGCTGCTGCCGATCTACGCCAGCGAGATCCTCCAGGTGGGCGCAAAAGGCTACGGACAACTTGCAGCGGCACCGGGAATCGGGGCGCTGATCGGGGCGGCGGTGATGACCTTGCTCGTCCGGGTCCGCCGGCAGGGCGCGACGATTCTCGGGGCGGTGTTCGTCTACGGGCTGGCGACGATCGGTTTCGGTCTGGCCCGGGACTTCTGGCTGGCGGCCGTTTGCCTCGCGCTCACGGGCACGGCGGACATGGTGAGCACCGTACTGCGGCAGACGATCCGGCAACTGGCCACGCCGGACGGGATGCGGGGGCGAATGCACGCCATCAGCATGCTCTTCTTTCAGGGCGGGCCGCAGCTCGGGGAGATGGAGGCCGGGCTCGTGGCCCGAGCGCTGGGCGCACCGTTTTCGGTGATCTCGGGAGGGGTGGCCTGTTGTCTGGCCGTCGGAGCGGCTTGCGCGTGGGCACCCTGGCTTCGTCGCTACCGCGTGGAGGAGTAGCCCCGGCAATGGGGCGAATCGGGTAGGGCGTGATGCGGGCGGAAGGGCCGATCGCGGGCCAAGAGAGGGCGGTCGAAGTTGATCAAGGAGATGCGGTCCCGCGTGCACGGTGGTCGAATCGCCGCCGCGCTGCTCGTGGTCGTTGCCCTCGCCTTCACGGCCCCCTACCTGTTCCAGGGTAAGAGCCTCACGCCGCTCGATCTGCTCCCCGCGTTTCCGCCGTGGTCCGTGCATGCGAAGGAACTGGGAATCCAGGGGCTGCAGGCGCACAACCCGCAGCTTGACTCGATCCAGCAGTACTATCCACGGCGCGTGCTCTTCCGGCAGGAGTTGGCCGCAGGCCGGGTGCCGCTCTGGAATCCCTATGTCTACGGCGGGAGTTCATTTGCGGGCTCGCAGCAAGGCGCACTTCTCTATCCACCGGCCTGGCTGTTGGCCGTCCTCAGCCCGGAACTGCAATTCGGTGCCTCGGCAGCGATCCATCTGCTGATCGGACTCCTTGGCGCCCTGCTCTTTTTCCGCCGGCTGGGCCTCAGTCCTGTCGCCGCCGCCGCCGGAGCGGTGGCGTGGTCGCTCAACGGCTTTCTGATCGCCTGGCTGGCCTACCCCAATGTGGGCCAGTGGACGCTGATGTGGCTCCCACTCTCACTCTACGCCGCCGAACGGGGGCACCAGGAAGGGACGCCGCGGTTCAGCATCTTCGCCGGGCTTATCCTCGGTGTGAGTTTGCTTGGCGGACATGCGCAGTCTAGCCTCTACCTTCTGCTCGCATGGGTTAGTTGGACGGCTCCCCGGGCGATGTGCACCCCGGACCGCTGGCGGCGGTTGATCGTGGAAGCAGTCGCGCCGCTGGCGCTGGGGATTCTGATCGCGGGCGGGCAGCTTCTGCCTGCGCTGGACTACCTGCCCCGCACGGACCGGGCCGGCCGCGTGCCGTGGGACACCGTGCAGCAGTCGGCCATGCCGCCGCTGCAGTTGCTCACCCTGGTGCTGCCCCGGCTCTTCGGCGACGCCACCCTCTCCTCGGCGCAGCAGTTCTGGCTGCCCGCCGGGGGCCACTCCGCGCTCGCCTTTGCAGAGCGGGCGGCCTACCCCGGCATCGTGGTGCTGGCACTCTCGGGGGCCGGCTTTGCCGCGGCCCGGCGTGGCGGAGCGCTTCGATTTCCCCTCTGCTATGGAGCGGCACTCAGCGTCCTCGCCCTCCTGTGGGCGCTCGGGACTCCCCTCTACTGGCCCCTGTGGCGGTTTGCTCCGGGGTTTGCGCAGTTCACCGCTGTCGCCCGGATCGTTTGCCTGATGGGTTGGGGGTTGGCGGTGCTGGTCGGCGTGGGACTCTCCACGCTGGAAGCCGGAGACCCCGCCCTCCGCTCGGCTGCCGCGCGGATTTCGGGATTCGCTGCGGGGGCGCTGGCCCTGCTCGCTCTGGCCGCGCACTTCATCTATGGGGGAGCGGGGCCGGCGGGGGTCAACCAATTCCTGAGCGGCAGCGGTATGCCGACACTCGACACTCAGGCCTCGCTGGAACTCGGCAGGGCGCTGTCGCTGCTCCTGGCGCTTGGAGCCGCCCTCTGGGGGTGCGCACGGGGTCGGCGGGAGGGCACCCTCGCCGGTGCCGTGCTGGTGACGGCGGATCTCTTCCTGGCCGGCTTCGGGTACAACCCTCGTGCGGACGCCCGCCTTGCGTCTCTCCGGCCGCCGGAGCTGACCGCGATCGCTAACCGCGCCGGACTCGAGCGCTTCCTCTCCTTCGGCCCGCCGGGGCAGGAGCTCAGTGTCAACAAACGGCTCCCCTCCAACATGGGAGCTGCACTCGGTCTCGCCGACCTCTCGGGCAGCGACAGCTTCGTTCCCCGCCGCTACCGCGAGTGGGAACACGCCACAGCCGCGGCGAACGGTGGTGCCGCTCTGGCTCGACCCGGCAATCCGAACTTCCGCAGCGCCGGCGTCGGTCTCTACCTTCTCCCGCCGGAGGTCCCGTCACAGGGTTTTGGCTCGATCCTCGGCCCATGGTTGCGTCAGGACACGGCCGCCCTGCCGTACGCCCGGTGGCACGGCTGGTGTCAGGCGCTCCCAGAGCGGACCGTGCTGGAGAACCTGAGCCAGCCACAGCGGGCACCGGCCGTCGCACTCCTTGAGGGGGAAGGGGCCCCCTCTGTGGAAGGTCCGCCTCTCGTCGAGGCCCTCGATGCGCGCCGAACAGGCGTCAACCGGGTGCGAATAGACGGGACGGTACCCGCCCGGGGGGCTGTGGTGCTGTGTGAGGCCTTCGATCCCGGTTGGCGGGCCCGAGTGAACGGCCGACCTGCAGCGATATTTCCGGCGGACCACCTGATGAGCGCGGTTGCCGTGGAGGCTGGGCGTCAGCGGATCGAGTTCACTTATGCCCCCGCGAGCTGGCGCGCTGGGCTGTTTCTCAGCCTGATCGGGCTCGCCCTGGCGAGCGCGGGACTGGCCGCGGGCGGCCGAACCGGCTCCCGGAACGCCTGACGACGTCCGGGAGCGATCGCGTGGCCTAGGACTTCTCGGCGAGTTGCTGCGCCTTCGGGGCGTCGACCCGCAGGCTGGGACCCATCGTCGATGAGATGGTGACGCCGCGCAGGTAACGGCCCTTCGCGGCGGCCGGGCGTGCCTTCAGCAAGGCGCTCAGCAGCACCAGGAAGTTCTCCAGAAGCTGTTCGCTGGTGAAATTCGCCTTCCCGATCGGCATGTGGATGATGCCGCCGCGATCCACGCGGTATTCCACCCGCGAGGCGCTCTTGATGTCCCGAACCACCCGGCCGATGTCGTTGGTGACCGTGCCGGATCGCGGGCTCGGCATGCGCGGTCCCAGCGTTCGGCCCAGCACTCGCCCGATGTTTGCCATCATATCCGGCGTGGCCAGCAGCACGTCAAACTCGCGCCAGCCACCTTGAATCTGCGTGATCAGGTCCTCGGCACCGACCACATCCGCACCGCCGGCGAGGGCCTCCTCGGCCTTATCTCCCTTGGCGAAGACCGCCACGCGGCGGACCTTGCCCGTGCCGTGCGGGAGGTTGGTGGTGCCGCGCACCATTTGATCTCCGTGCCGGGGATCCACGCCAAGCCGGACGGCGACGTCTACCGTCTCCACGAACTTGGCGGTGGCATTCTTCTTCACCACATCAATCGCCTCGGCGATTTCGTAGACAGCGTCCTTCTCGAGATTCTGCGCGAGCGCGTTGTAGCGCTTACCGTGGGTAGCCATGTCTTCTCTCCTGTGGTCGTTAGCGGGCCGAAGCCCTGCCACGTGTGGGGCAATCAGCCGGTGACTGAAATGCCCATGCTGCGAGCGGTGCCGGCGATGATACGCATCGCCGCCTCAATGTCGTTGGCGTTGAGGTCCTGCATTTTCATCTGCGCGATCTCACGGAGCTGGGCCTGGGTCACACTGCCCACTGCCGGGGTCCGTACGTCGCCGGAACCCTTGGGGACGCCCGCTGCTTTCTTCAACAGCTCAGCGGCCGGGGGTGTCTTGGTGACGAACGTGAAGGTCCGGTCTTCATAGATCGTGATCTCAACGGGGATAACCGTGCCGACCTGAGCGGCGGTGCGCTCGTTGTAGGTCTTCACGAACTCCATGATGTTGATGCCGTACTGGCCGAGGGCCGGGCCCACGGGGGGCGCGGGCGTCGCCTTTCCGGCAGGGCACTGCAGCTTCACAATGCCCATGATTCTCTTCGCCATGCGTGTCTCCTGGGGGAACGCTAGATGCGTTCGATCTGGTTGAAATCAAGCTCGACGGGCGTGTCGCGTCCGAACAGGGAGATGAGGACTTTCACCTTCTGCTTGTCGACGTTCACCTCTTCGATGGTGCCGTTGAAGTCGGCGAAGGGGCCCATGGTCACGCGGATGACTTCGCCCTTCTTCCACTGCGGGGTCAACTGTACGCCGCCGGACTCAACGGCGTCGAGAATGTTCGCCACCTCATGGTCTTGCAGGGGCACCGGACGGCTGCCGGAGCTGACGAAGCCCGTGACACCGATGGTGTTCTTGACCAGGTACCAGGTCTGGTCGTTCAGATCCATCTCAATCAGCACGTAGCCAGGGAAGACCTTGCGCTTGATGGTGGTGCGACGGCCGTTCCGGGAGCGAGTCTCTTCCTCGGTCGGCACCAGGATGCGGCCGATCTTGTCCTTCAGGCGAAGGGACTCGGCTCGGCGCTCGATGTTGGTCTTGACCTTATTCTCGTGGCCGGAATAGGTGTGAACGGCGTACCAGGCTTTGGCCATACTCGATCTCCAGCGCGCCGGCGCTCAGTGCCTCACGCCCATCAATGCCATGAGTCCTCGAAAGATCTGGCCGAGGACAAAATCCCAGAGCGCCACGAACAGGGTGATGAGGATGAGGACACCCAGCACGACCTGCGTTTGCGCGATCAGCTCCGGCCGTGTCGGCCACGTGGTCTTGCGCAACTCGGTCGCGACCTCGCCGAGGTACTTACGAATCTTGTACGCGGGGCCATAGCTCGGGGTGCCGGGGGCCTTCGCCACCTTGGGCGACTTCGCGGCGGCCGTCTTGTCCGAAGCCATGGGTGTTCTTCCACTCCGTGCAGCAGGGGGCGACGATGATGGAGTTGTTCCGATCGCCCGGATCTCCGCAGGGGGCAGGCGGCGGGCTCCCAGGCAAACAACTACAGAGGAGAGCCCCGCGCTCCCCTCCGTCGCCGGATTATACCAACCGGCTTAGGGCGAGTCAATGGAGACGCGGGCCCTGAGGTGCTTCCCATGAACCCGTCTCGTCTGCTTCTTGCGGTGGCCTGCGCTCTCGCGTTCTGGCTTCCCGCGGCGGGTGCGGGAGCCGTCGGCGCGACCGCCCACACGGCCCCAGCTGCTCGTCGCCCGAACATCCTGCTCATGCTGGCCGACGATCTCGGGATCGGGGATCCACGGTGCTACAACCCGGAGTCGCGCTGCGAAACGCCCGCCATGGACGCCCTCGCCCGGGCTGGCCGGCGCTTCACGGACGCCCACTCCCCCTCGGCGGTGTGCACGCCCACACGCTACGGACTCCTGACTGGCCGCTACGCGTGGCGAACGCGGCTCCAGCAAGGCGTGCTGCAGGGTTACGATCCCGCGCTCATCGAGGGCGGAAGGCTTACTCTCCCTGAGTTGCTGCGTCGGCAGGGCTACCGGACCGGAGGGTTCGGCAAGTGGCACCTGGGGTTCGGGCGCCGAGCGAGGGTGGACTATGCCCGGCCACTGCGTCCGGGTCCCCTGGAGATCGGCTTCGACCGCTTCTTCGGCATCCCGTCGTCGCTTGACTTTCCACCCTACGTGTTCGTTGATCAGGATCGTCCGACCCGGCAGCCGACGGAGCAGATCGGGGACAGCCGTGGACAACGCGACGGTGGAGCCGGTTTCTGGCGGGCTGGAGCGATCGCGCCGGGCTTTCGCCACGCGGATGTGCTGCCGGAGGTGACACGGCAGGCCATCGCGTTCCTGCAAGAGCAGAGCGCTGCCCAACCGTTCTTTTGCTACCTCCCGTTCGCGTCGCCGCACACTCCCTGGCTCCCGTCCGCGGCCTGGCAGGGGAAGTCGCCGGCAGGGCCATACGGCGACTTCGTGATGGAGACGGACGCGGCGATCGGGCAGGTGCTCGCTGTGCTCCGAGAGCGGGGCCTGGACCGTAACACGCTGGTTCTGCTCACCAGCGACAATGGGGCTCACTGGCTCCCGAATGAGATCGAACGGACCGGGCACCGGGCCAACGGTCCATGGCGCGGCCAGAAGTCCGACATCTTCGAAGCCGGTCATCGTGTGCCGTTCATTGCTCGCTGGCCAGGGGTGATCCCGCCGGGAACGACCAGCGACGCGACCCTCTGTCACGTCGACTTCACTGCCACCATCGCGGAACTTCTGGGAGTGCCGTTGCCCGATGATGCCGCCGAGGACAGCTTCAGCTTCCTCAGCCGACTACAAGACCGCGCTTCGGAGGCGCCCGCGCGGCGGTCTCTCGTGAGCCACTCCGGGAACGGCGTCTTTGCCTACCGCGAGGGCCGTTGGAAGCTGATCGAGGGGCTCGGATCCGGCGGGTTTACCCCGCCCGCCCGGGTTCAACCGGGACCGGACGGCGTGACCGGCCAACTCTACGACTTGCGCACCGATCCGGGCGAGACGCGCAACCGCTGGGCCGAGCGGCCGGAGATCGTGGCCCGCCTCGCTGCCCGGCTCAAAGTGATTCGGGAGGGCGGCAGGAGCCGCCCCCGCGCCGCGCCGTAGGAATGCAGCGGCCCGCGCAGTGCTGAGCGCGTCAGCGCCGGGATGCGGGCTGTGCCGGGATGCGGGTAGTGCCGAAGCACCTGCGAACCAGGCGAGCGCGACCGTGACCCCGAGGTTTGTGCTCACCGCGCTGCCGGCCATACCTGATCTGGCTTGGGGGAGCCCGCTGCCCGCCGTGGGTGACCGGGGTCGCGGCCGGTGTCCGGCTGAGGCAGGTGGGGATCCGGGCTATCGACCCGGGCGACCCGGCCTCGGACCCCTCCTCTGCTCGAGGGATGGGGCATTCAGGAAGGTGAAACCCCAGTTGCCCTAGAACTGGCGAACCACTTGCCTACCTGGCGATCGCACGCCCCCGACCTCCCCCGAGTCCCGCCCCATGTCCACGCGCGCCAAGCTGTTTCTGATGATGGTACTGGAGTTCTTCATCTGGGGGGCCTGGCTGCCGCTGATCTTCGGTTACCTGCCCGGGCTTCACTTTTCGCCGGGCGAGCAGTCGCTGATCCTGAATGCCTTTCCCGTAGCCGCTCTGGTCGGGATGTTCTTCAGCAACCAGTTTGCGGATCGCAACTTCGCGGCCGAGCGCTTCCTCGCCTTCAGCCACCTGATGGGCGGACTCGCGATCCTCGGCCTCGGGTTCGTGACGGAATTCTGGCCGTTCTTCATCCTGATGCTGATCCACTGCCTCCTCTTCGTCCCGACCATCTCCATCACCAACTCCATCGCTTTCGCTAACCTGAAGGACCCGGAGAAGGAGTTTGGCCTGGTCCGGATGGGCGGCACCATCGGTTGGGTGCTCGCCGCCTGGCCGTTCACGTTTATCTTCGTGGACTGGGCGAAGGTGCAGGCCGCCAACCCACAGGGCACCGTCGCCTGGCTGGAGACGGTCCTCGGCTCTGGATTGGGCGGTCCGGCGCTGGTCGAGGCGACTCGCTGGACCTTCATCGTCGCGGGGATTGCCGCGCTTGTGCTGGCAGCCTACAGCCTGACCTTGCCGCACACGCCGCCGAAGAAGGCTCAGATAGGATCGCAAGACCAGCTCGCGTTCGTCGAAGCTGCAAAGCTCCTCGGCGTTCCCTTCGTCATGATCCTCTGGCTCGTCACCTTCGCGGACTCGTTCATCCACAACTGCTACTTCAACTGGACCGGACGCTTCCTGGGCAGTGCGGACGTCGGCATCCCCGGCAACTGGATCATGCCGGTGATGAGCATCGGTCAGATTGCTGAGATCGGCACGATGGCGATCCTCGGGCTTGTCCTGAAGCGGCTGGGCTGGCGGGTGACCATGCTGGTAGGGATCCTGGGGCACGTTATCCGGTTCGCTGTCTACGCCTTCCTTCCGATCCCCGCGCTGATCGTCGGCGTCCAGGTGCTCCACGGCATCTGCTACGCTTTCTTCTTCGCCACGGTCTACATCTTCGTCGACGCCTACTTCCCCAAAGACGCTCGCACGAGCGCGCAGGGGCTCTTCAACGTGATGATCCTGGGTGTAGGTGCGCTGGCTGCCAATTTCATCTGCCCCTGGCTGCTGGAATCCGTCTACACGAACCCGGACACAAAGGTCATCGACTACCGGTCCCTGTTCCTCGTGCCGTGTTTGATCGGGCTTGCAGCAGCAGTCGTCCTCGGGCTGTTCTTCCACCCGCCGGCGAAACCCGCCTCGGAGGATCCGGCCCCCGCGCCGTTCCACTGATTGAGGCATCCGTGCCTGAGGATGGGACACCGCCGGCGGCCGGTATGCTCTGGCGGCTCTACCCTGCGGCGCGTAGGAAGTTCCGCGTCTCGGGCTGGTAGCTGCTCAGTGGATTGGGCAACGGCAGCACGCGCTCGCGGTCCAGGTAGACGCCGTCCCAGTCGATGACGTAGCGGCGGGCGTGCTGGTCCCGCAGATGACGGATGGCGCGGCCGCGAGCGGCCGCTCGGGTATCCTGCGGCGGGGTTTCGCAAGCGCGCTCCACATCCCGATCCGAGATGAGGCGCGGCATCCGTCCGTCGGCCACCCAGCCCTGGTGGAGGCCGCGCGCCGGGTTGATGTTGTGGTACTCCATGTCCAGGCTGTGCAGGGCATCATCGTGCCAGGTCAGCCCTTCGGCTTCGCGGAACATGCGCAGCAACCGCAGCTTCGCGACCCAATCCACCCGGTCATCCAGGAGCATCGGGTCGGTTTCCAGGCCGGTGAGGGCGTAATCCCATTCCGCGAGTAGCCAGTCGGTGCGCGAGTCCCGGCCTTTGAGGTGCCGCTGCGCTGCGTCCAGGTAGCTCCGCTGCAGGTCCACGGCCGGGATGGTGCTCCCGTCGGCCAGTTGAACCACCCACTTCCAGCGCGGATCACGCGAGACGGAGCGCAGCGTCTCAATCGGATCAGCCAGGCGCACGCCTTCCGGCACCAGCCCATCCTCCACCAGATCCAGCACAAGGCAGGTCGTGCCGATCTTCATCGCCGTGGCCCACTCGCTCTGGTTGGTTTCTCCGAACAGCAAGTGGAGCCGGTGGAGGTCGCCACAGCTATAGTAGCTATCCCATTTGGGGTTGATGATGGCGCGGTTGAATCGGACCTTTGAAGCGACCGTGCGCAGGATGTGGTCGGCCCGCTGGGAGAGCTGGTACTCCACGGTGCGGTCGATCTCAACGGCGTAGATGTTGTGCACCCAGATGGTGTCCGCTTCGTGATGGCCGAGTTGCATCACGTTGTTCCGGAAGTCGCTCCGGTTGAGCCGATGGCCACCGACGCGGCCGACTCCGGCGAAGATCTGGCGGGTGACCAGAAACGGGAGCAAGAAGGCGATGGCGTCGTGGAAGAACTCCTCGGTGAGCCGCGCGAGGTAGTTCTCATGGCAGCCGAAGGTGTGGCCGCCGAAGTGATCCACGCTGTTGTTGTGGAAGGAGACGGCCTCGGTCAGCCCGAGATCATCCAGGGCACCCTGCAGGATCCGCTGGCCCGCTTTATCCTGGGCGACCAGGTCCAGCACGTCGCTGCATTCGGCCGTCGCGTACTCCTCATGGTCGCCCACGGCGTCGATGTAAAGGCGACCACCATTGACCAGGAATCCGCCCGCGCGGGCCGGCTCAAACGTGTGGTCCCGGGCGTGGAGATCGATCAATCCTAGCCGCCGCTCGTTGAACACGTAGTCGCGGACGCGGCCGACGACCTGTTCCGGTTTCCCCACGGCCGGGTCGTGCACCAGGCAGCCATACTCGGTCTCGATACCAAAAATCCGACGGTCCATGCGGCCGACCTCACTCTCCTCCGCGTCACACGGCTAGCGGAGCACCGCGAGCTACTCGGCGTAGGCGGCGCGCGCCGGCGCGAGTTCCGCGTCGCCCAAGAGGCGGAAATGCCGGTCTCGCGGGGTCCGGCGCTCGAGGAAGGCAATCTCGAGCCGCGCCCCATCCCGAGCGTCGGGCGCGAGTTCCGCAGCCAGCAGAGTTTCGGGCGACTTCGGCTCTTCGGCGTCTTTCGAACCCGGGCGAGCGCCGCTGCGCCCAACCGCCCACGTTTCCAGGCACAGGCGGAGCAGGGACGCGCGGTCCTCGAGGAGCGGGATCCCGGCGTGCAGCCGGTCGATCATCGCGTTCTCGGCTTCGAGCGATCCGGCAATGACGCTGTAGCCGCGCTCTTCTCGATACTCTCCATCGAACCCTAGTACGAAGAACGCATCCTGCTCCGGCGTCTCGCCCAGCTCGGCGAACACCCCGCGGAAGACGAACGGCGCGGCGAAGGGATCCCCAAATGCCCGCTTCAGCGCGGGAGAAAGCACGGAGCCGACCAGGCGTTGTCCGGTGACGTCGTCGGGCGAACGCTGGAACCCTTCCCGGTGACAGAAGTCGATCGCGGCGGACCGCAGCGTCTCGATATCGCTCTGATTGCCGATCCCCGACATCGCCAGCCGGTCGTAGACCTCGAAGATCTTGCGCTGAGAGTGATGCAGACTGGCGAGGTAGAGCCCCTCGGGCCGGCTCACACAGACCACGGGGCTTCCTTCGCGGAGTCGTTCTTCGACGTACTCGGTCCGCGTCTGGATCGACTGGTTCCAGTCGTAGGGGGTGAAGCTCATCGCGGTCCCTGCCCCGCGAGGGACCCGATGGCCGCTCTAAGTTCGGTCTCGGGCACGTCGAAGACGCCCTCCGCCTCGATGCCTCGGGCGATTGGCAGGATCTTCTGCAGGCCGCCCGTGGCGCTGTCGAGGTCGGCGGCGATGTCCAGCAAGACTACGGCTTCCGAGAGCGCCTCGCTCCGTGTCATCTCGGTGAACGGCCGCTTGCGGCGACAGATGTACTCGAAGGCACCGCGGATCCGCTCAGATCCCGAGCCGGCGGCACCAAACTCGGCGTTTTCGAAGCGGGCGCCCATCCCGTCATACATGAAGATCCGGCCCTCCCCGGTGCGGGCATCGAAGGCGCTGACCACGGGGATGAAGGCGCCGATCCCCTGCAGCGCCATGGCGAGGTTCCCGGCGATGGCTCGTGAGACTTCGCTGATCTTGCCGTCCAGGCTCATTTCTTGCAGTTCGCGGCGAGCGTAATAGCGGAAAGCGTGCCGCAGGTACCGCGTGATCTCCATGGCGCGGGCGAAAGAGCCGGAGATGGCCATCAGGGTGTGATCATCCAGCGGCAGGATCTTGTCCGCGCGATCGAACATCACCCCCGTGCCGGCCGTGGCCCGCCGGTCCCCCAGATTCAACACACCGTCCCGATACTTCACCGCGATCACCGTGGTGCCGTGCGTGTCGAACTCCGCGGGCGGCGTCGCTGGCCGGTGCGCTCCCGCGTGGGGAGCCTCCTGGATGCCCCCAATCAATTCGAGAAAGCTACCGTTGTGGATGTCGATCATTACGTGCGCAAGGCTCTGTGCTGCTTCGGGCGAACGACGGTGTCTACTGGCCGCTGCGCTGCCGGTATCGCCGCGCCTGTTCGGGGTCGACGCGGCGCATGCGCTTGAGGAGATCACTCGGGTCCGGCCGGCGCACGTCGGGGGTTTTGGGCCCGCTGTCGTCCCCCTGCCGTCGGAGCGGATCCGGTGCACTCGGCCGTTGGATGCGTTCTTCGCCCTTAAACATCTGCATGGTTGCCTCCGCCGACCGCCGACAGCACCGCGAACCCTTCCTCTGGTGTTTTAGCGGCGGCGAGGGCTGCATACAACACCGCCAGCCGTTCCGGCTCAAGAATGACCGGCAGGGCAAGCCGCCGGCCGCCGCGAACCACGAGACTGCCCCAGGCAATCCTTTCGATCTCGGCGCCGAACCGTTCGATCATCAACCCCCGCAAGCCGGCGCGGGTGTCCATCGGCGGCCGGCGGAGTGCGGCTTCGACCTTGCTGTCGTCCACGACCGCCCGCATTGCGCCGGACGCTTCCAGGTAGCGATGCAGGCCTTCTTCCGGGTCGAGGTTGTGGTACTCGAGATCCAGACTCTGCATCTGCGCGCGGTCCCAGCCGCCCTCCTCCGCCTCTGCGTAGGTGCGCAGGAGTTGCCACTTGGCGGTCCAGTCCAGCCGATCCACCGTGAGGAAGGGGTCGCGGTCGAGATCTTCCAGCAGCTCTTCCCAGGCTGCAAGCAGGGCGTCCGTCTCGGCGTCGCGCCCGGCGAGTAGCGCCGCAGCGTCCCTTAGGTATAGCCGCTGGATGTCCGTGGCGCGCAACCGGCGACCGTCCTCGAGATCGATCAGCCACTCCCCGCCGGGATCGCGTGACAGCGACCGCACGGCGCGGACGGGCTCGCGCACCCGGAAGAGGGGTTCCCAACCGGACTCGACCAGGTCCAGTACGGCCGCTGTAGCGCCGACCTTCAGCCATGTAGCAAATCCACTCATCAGAGCGTCGCCGCAAATCACGTGCAGGCGTCGCCAACGGGCCGCGGTCGCATGCGGCTCGTCGCGGGTGTTGAAGAGAGGCCTCCGGGCCAGGGTGTCCACGCTGGCCTCTGTCTCCACGAAGTCGGCCCGCTGCGACATCTGGTAGCGACACGCCGCAGCACCAGGTCCGCCGTTTTCGGCGCCAACCTTCCCGCTGCCGGCGTAGAGTTGCCGGGTCACGAGAAAGGGCACCAGCCCCTGGTAGAGCCGCTCGAACGGCACCTCTCGTCGGGTGAGGTAGCTTTCGTGGCAGCCGTAGCTGATGCCGTGGAAGTCGGTGTTGTTCTTGTAAACGCGGATGGGACGGCCGCTCGCATCCCCGCGGGAGCGGGCGCATTCGAGAACAGTCCTCTCCCCGGCCCGATCGTGAGCCGCGAGGTCTGCCAGCGTGCGACACTCCGGCGTGGCGTATTCGGGGTGTCCGTGATCGTTGTAGAGACGGCCGCCGTTGGGGAGGGCGTGGTCGCTGCGTTGCTCGTCGCGACTCAACCGGTCAAATCCGCTCTCCCGGTCGTAGCGCAGGTCGGCTTCGTTGGCGCTCAGCCGACCGACCTCGAAGCCGCGCATGTCCGCGCGGGGGGACTCCGCGGCATGGTCCCAGGGTCCGACCCAGGTGCCCTGATGGCTGCGGACGACCTGCCTGGCTTCCTCCGCCAGGTCCCGGGCGTCACCACCCTCCACCCAAAACCCGTACTCCGTCTCGATTCCGGCCCAGCGCTCCACGCATCGCTCCTTCCGTCCTTCGTCCACCCTTACCCGCTAAGCTTGAGTCATAGCTGGAGAAGCGTTTCCGCGGGGATTATCCCGTCAGAGAGCGCCGCTGGGATCGCCGAGTTCCAGATCGGCATGGCCGCGCCGTCGACCCCGCCCTGGGATCGCCGAACGCGACCCTCGATGAGAAGGGCAGGGCGGGGTCGTAGCCGGAAGGGGGGACGAGCTCCGCGGGCTTACGCCCTGCGGTTCTGTAGCGGAGCCCACCGTCACGCGAGCGCGGAACCCCCGATCCCCAGAAAAGGTTCAGCGAGGCCCGCGCCGCAGACCACCTGGCATCGGCGGACTCAGAATGACACTCTCGAGCGGACGCCCGTGCATCCGCCACTCCTCCGGTAAATACCAGCGAGAGTGGCGCAGGCAGACAACGCCTCTCCGGAAACTCCACTCGTACTCGAAGTCAGCGCACAATAGGTCGAGTGCCCGGGCCAGGGGCACCTCCCGGATCGCCTCCCCCAGCCACCATTGGTCTCGCAGCCATCCCCGGTCTAGCCGCGGGTTTGACTTGCCGCCCTTCACTTCCTCCGGGCGTGGTCGATAGTCACACTGAACCACCACCGGAACGTCGAGTTGCTTCGCAAGCTGTTCCACCAGTGGGAGCAGGGGAAGTGCGTCGGGGGGCCGCTCCCCGGATTGAGCCGACGCAGCGCCCTGCGGGTCTCGGAGGGAAACTCGAGCCTTGAACAGGGGGTCGTTGGGGACGGCGCTGGGGTTCGCCAACGCTGCTGCTCGGCGAGATGCGGGAGATTGCCGGACCCATCCTTCCGCATAGCAGAGATTTGTGTCGCTTCCCCCGTTACCGAACTCGATCGACTGCCATACCGTCGGCCGCGACGGAGGTCCAGCAATCTGCAGCTTCATCGCGCCGGAGAGCGACTGCTCCCTCACTCCCGCTGCCTGGTAAGGTGCGGCCCAGGTCTGGACCTCCCCGTGCAGAGATTCGGGCAGCGCTCGCACAGTGAACCGGACCACCCCCGATGCCCACAGTTTCTGCCAGACGCCCGCGGGCAGCCCCACCGCGAGCCGGAGCGCGGCCGCGCTCTTGGGATGGCGCAAACAAGAGGCCATCCCGGGCTCGACCTTCGCAAGCTGGTCCAGCCCGCGCTCATCAAGGTTCGCCCACTGGCGAACCTGATCCCAGCGGGCTCTGAGCCTGGCCAGACCCCGGGACTCGCTCCGCCTTCGGGCGTTGGCGGCTGCAGTTCGGTCTCGCTCGGTCAGCTCCAGTCGATAGTCCGAGGCGGAGCCGCGAGTTGTCCAGGTCGCCGCCGTCGACCACTGGAGTCCCCCCAGGACCGCCCGCAGTGTGGACGACTTGCCCAACACGGAGAGACGCACGTTCTGAAGCGAGGTGGACAGCGCAAGCGGAACACCAGCTTCCTGCGCGAGGGACGGGGCGAGTGCGCTGCACGGACCGCTCCGGAACGTGAACGAAAGCGGCTCATCCAGACGAGGATCCGGGAGACTCACGACGGCCTGTCCCGGGCCAGATCTGGCGACAGTGGGCTCGATCGCTTGCGCGCGCGGCCCCCCGCCTGTGCTCGCAATCACGGCTAACAGGACAAGCGACAGTAGCCGGATCATATGCTGGTCCCTTCTCTCGCTGGAGCTTCCCCCACAATCCTCGGCGATCACGTCGGCACGCCACCGAAGCCGCGTCCGGTCCGGGGAGCAACCGGGACCCCTGGGACTCCCTGGGGGACCCGGCCGACTCATCCGGCACTCAGGCCGACTTGGCCAGAGTGAACTGCTTCGCCTCGATCTGGGTGTTCTGGGCGGGTGCCGTCTGCACCTTGTAGATCACATCAAGGCTGTCGCTTCCCTGCCAGTAGCCCGGAGTCGGTGTGCGGATCTCCTCCGAGTAAGGCGAGCCCAACTGGGCGAGTCTCTCCATGTTGTCCTGGGGGCTGCTCTGCCAAACCACCGTCGTTACATCGTAGACGATCGCCATCCGGTAGTAGACGTCGGCATCTTCATAGTGAACGTCAGGTGCCATAACCAGATGCGCTGCGTTCTGACCCCAAGCGTACTCGATGACCCCACCGCTCACATAGCCGGCCGAGTAGGTAAGTTCTCCCTGAAATGTCCACGTCTGCGCGTCACTGAAGTTGTCGCCCGTCCCGGTGTAAGTCGTTACTGACGCCATCACCGCCGCTGCCGCCAGGACGCTGAGTACGCCACCGGCCGCCACAAATCGTCCATATCTTGCCATTTACGCTTCCTCCAAACACTACTGCCCTTGCTCTAGATAGCTGATGCCATCAGCATACTACGTCGAAATCTAGATTCTTACATACCTAGATTCAGGTATTTTCACCCGCCAGGACGTGATGCCCGTCGGCGGGGCTCGGAGACGGATCAGGACCCCACCGTCACGGGAGCGCGGAACCCCCGATCCCCAGAGAAGGTTCAGCGAGGCCCGCGCCGCAGACCACCTGGCATCGGCGGACTCAGAATGACACTCTCGAGCGGACGCCCGTGCATCCGCCACTCCTCCGGTAAATACCAGCGAGAGTGGCGCAGGCAGACAACGCCTCTCCGGAAACTCCACTCGTACTCGAAGTCAGCGCACAATAGGTCGAGTGCCCGGGCCAGGGGCACCTCCCGGATCGCCTCCCCCAGCCACCATTGGTCTCGCAGCCATCCCCGGTCTAGCCGCGGGTTTGACTTGCCGCCCTTCACTTCCTCCGGGCGTGGTCGATAGTCACACTGAACCACCACCGGAACGTCGAGTTGCTTCGCAAGCTGTTCCACCAGTGGGAGCAGGGGAAGTGCGTCGGGGGGCCGCTCCCCGGATTGAGCCGACGCAGCGCCCTGCGGGTCTCGGAGGGAAACTCGAGCCTTGAACAGGGGGTCGTTGGGGACGGCGCTGGGGTTCGCCAACGCTGCTGCTCGGCGAGATGCGGGAGATTGCCGGACCCATCCTTCCGCATAGCAGAGATTTGTGTCGCTTCCCCCGTTACCGAACTCGATCGACTGCCATACCGTCGGCCGCGACGGAGGTCCAGCAATCTGCAGCTTCATCGCGCCGGAGAGCGACTGCTCCCTCACTCCCGCTGCCTGGTAAGGTGCGGCCCAGGTCTGGACCTCCCCGTGCAGAGATTCGGGCAGCGCTCGCACAGTGAACCGGACCACCCCCGATGCCCACAGTTTCTGCCAGACGCCCGCGGGCAGCCCCACCGCGAGCCGGAGCGCGGCCGCGCTCTTGGGATGGCGCAAACAAGAGGCCATCCCGGGCTCGACCTTCGCAAGCTGGTCCAGCCCGCGCTCATCAAGGTTCGCCCACTGGCGAACCTGATCCCAGCGGGCTCTGAGCCTGGCCAGACCCCGGGACTCGCTCCGCCTTCGGGCGTTGGCGGCTGCAGTTCGGTCTCGCTCGGTCAGCTCCAGTCGATAGTCCGAGGCGGAGCCGCGAGTTGTCCAGGTCGCCGCCGTCGACCACTGGAGTCCCCCCAGGACCGCCCGCAGTGTGGACGACTTGCCCAACACGGAGAGACGCACGTTCTGAAGCGAGGTGGACAGCGCAAGCGGAACACCAGCTTCCTGCGCGAGGGACGGGGCGAGTGCGCTGCACGGACCGCTCCGGAACGTGAACGAAAGCGGCTCATCCAGACGAGGATCCGGGAGACTCACGACGGCCTGTCCCGGGCCAGATCTGGCGACAGTGGGCTCGATCGCTTGCGCGCGCGGCCCCCCGCCTGTGCTCGCAATCACGGCTAACAGGACAAGCGACAGTAGCCGGATCATATGCTGGTCCCTTCTCTCGCTGGAGCTTCCCCCACAATCCTCGGCGATCACGTCGGCACG
This sequence comes from uncultured bacterium, assembly GCA_964609085.1. Lineage (GTDB taxonomy): Bacteria > Armatimonadota > SYMT01 > SYMT01 > SYMT01 > JANPLG01. Next base: position 20,603 of record CAZSRZ010000006.1, read on the forward strand.
CCACCGAAGCCGCGTCCGGTCCGGGGAGCAACCGGGACCCCTGGGACTCCCTGGGGGACCCGGCCGACTCATCCGGCACTCAGGCCGACTTGGCCAGAGTGAACTGCTTCGCCTCGATCTGGGTGTTCTGGGCGGGTGCCGTCTGCACCTTGTAGATCACATCAAGGCTGTCGCTTCCCTGCCAGTAGCCCGGAGTCGGTGTGCGGATCTCCTCCGAGTAAGGCGAGCCCAACTGGGCGAGTCTCTCCATGTTGTCCTGGGGGCTGCTCTGCCAAACCACCGTCGTTACATCGTAGACGATCGCCATCCGGTAGTAGACGTCGGCATCTTCATAGTGAACGTCAGGTGCCATAACCAGATGCGCTGCGTTCTGACCCCAAGCGTACTCGATGACCCCACCGCTCACATAGCCGGCCGAGTAGGTAAGTTCTCCCTGAAATGTCCACGTCTGCGCGTCACTGAAGTTGTCGCCCGTCCCGGTGTAAGTCGTTACTGACGCCATCACCGCCGCTGCCGCCAGGACGCTGAGTACGCCACCGGCCGCCACAAATCGTCCATATCTTGCCATTTACGCTTCCTCCAAACACTACTGCCCTTGCTCTAGATAGCTGATGCCATCAGCATACTACGTCGAAATCTAGATTCTTACATACCTAGATTCAGGTATTTTCACCTGCCAGGACGTGATGCCCGTCGGCGGGGCTCGGAGACAGATCAGAACACTGGTCGTCCACCCCAGCACTGCAGGGAGAAGCCGGGCTCTCACTGAGCCGGAGACCTCCTGTGCCGACGCCCCAAGCGATGAGCTGAGGCAGGTGCCGGAATCCGGTCCTACACCGCAAGTTCCTTATCTCGGTTGCAACCGTCCAGCGGGATACCCCGAGAAGCTCGGCAGCCGCTTGAAGGGTACCGGCATCAAACAACGCCTGTAGCGCCCGCAGCTCCGCGGGAGTACAGTCGCCGGGTCCCGGCGCACCCGTGCGCCCGAGCCACAGAACGGACACCAGACCTCTTGTCAGCGTCCAGCGGAGCAACAGCGGGAGTGGATGGATACCGGTCTTTCGACGAATCGAACGTAGATGCGCTCGCACGGTATGTATGGATATATAAAGCGCGTCAGCGACATCGGAAATGCTCCCGTGGTCGATGAAGCACTGCAAGACCCCAATCTCGCAGGGCGAGCATTTCGGTTCCGCCGCCTCCCGGCAAGCTGACCGAGTCGGGTCGCTGATGCTCATGACCACGAGCTCTCAGCCAACCGCCGGGCAATCTCCGGCGGCGACGGGGGGGGGGGGCTTCGCCATGAGGTCCACGTCTCCCGTATTGAAGATCTCACGAGGGCACGCCCCTGGCCCCCGGGCACTGAAGGCGGTCAGGTCGCCCGTTCGATAACTGCTAGAATTGTATGTACATCTGCGAGATGGAATTGTCAACTCCCCTGGTCAGAGCTAAATCAGATCCGTGGACCTCAGTTTAGGTCGCTGCCGGGGCCCGGCCGACTTGAGCCAACGCGAAGCGGGATGACCGGGCCGATTGGAGCTATGCTGCATCCACCCAGATGCGCTCCCCTTCCTGACGGAAGCGCTGTCCGTCGGCTGGGATACCGATCAGGGTGTGCCCGTCGAGATCCAGATAGTCGAAGGCACCCGTCCCGCATGCCAGGTGAACTGAGGCCCCGATGCCAGTGAGGCTCTCGAGCATGCAGCCGAGCATCAGCTTCAACCCGGCCGCCCGCGCGATGGCGATGATATCCAGCGCCCCGAAGAGCCCGGCCTTGGCGACCTTGATGTTGACCCCGTGCGCGGCGCCGAGCTCCGCCACCTTTATCGCGGCGGCGGCATCCACCACGCTTTCGTCGGCGATCACGGGCACGGGTGACTCCCGCGTCATCGCGCGGAGTCCGTCCCAGTCGTCGCGCGGCACTGGCTGCTCCACTAGCTCGACCTCCACACCGGCATCGAGGCATCGACGCAGGAAGCGGAGCGCCGTATCTGCGGTGAATGCCTGGTTCGCGTCCAGGCGGATCAGCGCCCCCGGGGCCGCCTCGACCACTGCGGCGACTCGAGCAAAGTCCGCGTCCGTATCCTGGCTGCCGACCTTCAGCTTCAACGAGCGGTACCCCATTTCATGGGCTCGAGTGGCGGTGGCGAGCGCCGTGTTGAGGTCGCTGATCGGCAGCGTAAGATCGGTCCGGATCGTATTGACGGCCCCCCCGAGATGCACCCACAGCGGCAGGCCCATGCCCCTGCAGTGGGCGTCGAGGATCGCCATCTCGACGGCGCTCCTCGCCGTCGGGCCACGGGGGATGAGCGCCCGCAGCCGTGCGCTCCAGAGGCCTGATCGCGCCGGTTCCGTTCCGCGGAGGTCGGGGGCGGCGGCCTCGATCGCCGCCTTGACGCCGGCGGCTGTCTCACCCGTGACATAATCTGCCGGAGAGGCTTCGCCCTCGCCGACCGTGCCGTCCGCCAACGTCACCAGGACGCGCACATTTTCGGCGACCGTCGAGCGGCGCGCCGCCGTCTCGAAGGGGCTGAGCATGGCCAGGGGGGTCAGTTCCGCCGTGACGCTCGCGATCAGGCTACGCATCGGTAACTCCGTGTCTGTGGATCGACTCCGCCGGTCCCACGCCCTCCGGCGGTGGGCGTCGTCCGCACTGTGCCTTCTGCTCGCCGCCGCGGCACCGGCCCAGGAATTCAGCCTGGGGGACCGAATTCGGGCAGAGTTGCTGCGCCTGGGTCCCTACGCATCCGCGGGGATTCGCCTCGTCGCTCTAAGCGATTCGGGTGATCCGAACGACGCTGTCCTCTTCGAGCACAACCCCGACTCATCCCTGAACCCCGCCTCCAACATGAAGCTTCTCACCTCCATCGCCGCGCTGGGCAAGTTGGGGCCGGAATATCGGTTTCGCACCCGCGTGCTGGCCCGCGGCGACATCCGGCACGGCACCCTGCGGGGAGATCTGGTGCTGCAGGGCGGAGGGGATCCCATCCTGGAAACACCGGGATTGGAGCGACTGGCGGAGACGCTGCTGGCGCACGGGCTGAAGCGCGTCGACGGCAACTTGATCGCCGACGACTCGCGCTTTGATCAGGAACGACTGGGCAGCGGGTGGAACGCCGGCGATGAGCCGTTCTATTACAGCGCCCAGGTGAGCGCACTTTCCGTCAATCGAAACGTGCTGACGCTTGGAATATCGCCCGGCTCCGCTGTCGGGGCCTCGGCGCGAGTGACCGTCCTGCCCGTCGAGGGATATGTCCGGCTTCTCGAGGTGCCTCGCACCGGTCCCCCCGCCGTCCCAGGGCAAGAGCTCGACCTCCGGGTACGGCGAGATCGGGGACGCAATGACGTCCGGCTGGACGGTACCATCCCCCAGGACGCCGCGCCAACGACGCGTGAGGTGACGGTCGAGGAACCGCAGCTCTACGCAGCGACGTTGTTCAAGCAACTGCTGGCGAGCAAGGGTATTCGCGTCCGCGGCGCAGTGAGCGCCGGAACGGCGACCCCGGATGCTCGGGAATTGGCGGCCGAGGCATCCCCACCGCTGGCCGCAATTCTACCGCTGCTCAATAAGCCGAGCGACAACCTGGTTGCGGAGATTCTGCTCAAAGAGATTGGTCGCGCGTCGACGGGAGTCGGCAGCAGCGCTGCCGGCGCCACCGCTGCCCGCGCCTGGCTCCGTGAGCGGAACATCGACACAGGCGGAGTGCGGCAGGTGGACGGCAGCGGGCTCTCGCGCATGGATCTTCTCACGCCCCGGGCAGTCACGGGCATGCTGGTCGCCGCATGGCGCCAGCCGTGGCGAGATGCCTTCCTGGCGTCTCTGCCGGTGATGGGCGTGGACGGAACGCTTCGCAATCGACTCCGCGGCAGTGCGGCGGAGCGCGTGGTGCAGGCGAAGACGGGGACGCTCAACGCCGTCAGCGCGCTCGGGGGTTACGCGCACACTCGCTCCGGCAAGACGCTCGTTTTCAGCATCTTGATCAACAACTATCTGGCGCAACCCAGCGCCAAGCGCATTGAGGACGCGATCGCCCTGGCGATCGTCGAGGCGGGCTGATGCGCCCTGCTCCGAGGAGACGATGACGCTCCCCCGCACCCCGGACCTGGACGCCCTGCTGGATCTCGCCCTGGCCGAGGACATCGGCTACGGTGATGTAACCACACAGGCCACCGTGCCCCCAGATGCCTGGGGGAAAGCTCGCCTGGTGGCCCGCGCGCCCGGAGTACTTGCCGGCGGCGAGTTAGTGGCCCTCGTCTACGCTCGGGTCGACCCCCGCATCCATGTTCGTCAGCGATTGGGCGACGGGTCTGCGGTTGCGGCGGGCGAGTGCGTGGCCGAATTGGAAGGACCCGCCCGGGGTCTCTTGACGGGGGAGCGGACTGCTCTCAACTTTCTGCAGCACCTCTCCGGGATCGCCACGCGGACCGCGCGGATGGTCGAATTGGTGGCGGGCACAGGCGCCCGCGTGATCGACACCCGCAAGACCATCCCGGGGCTGCGGGCGCTCGCCAAGTATGCCGTCCGCGCGGGCGGCGGCACGAACCACCGGCACGGGCTGTCGGATGGAGTGCTGATCAAGGACAATCACCTGATCGCCGCGGGCGGGGTGGGACCTGCCGTCGCGGCAGCGCGAGCGGCGTGCCACCACTTGCTGCGTATTGAGGTCGAGGTCGACACCCTGGAGCATCTCGAGGAAGCCCTCGCCGCCGGTGCCGATGTCGTGCTGCTGGACAACATGTCGCTCGCCCAACTCCGTGTGGCCGTCGCCCGGTGCCGCGGCCGGGCTGTTACCGAGGCCTCGGGCGGGGTGAATGAGGCAACCGTTCGCGACATTGCCGAGACTGGTGTGGACTACATCAGCGTCGGTGCCCTCACGCATAGCGTGACTGCCCTCGACCTCGGTCTCGATTGGGGGGAGGAGTGAACCCCGCCCCGGCAAGCAACGTCCCGGGCAAGGCGCGGTCGGCGGAGGTAGACTTGATGCTGACGCCGCGCAGTACGGCGACCCACGCTGCCCCCACCTGTCGGGGCCAACGAGCTTTCTAGGGACGGACTTCGATGTCGCAGACTGGCCGATTTCGTGTAGGGATGGTGGGGGGCGGCGGCCCCGCGAACTTCTTCGGCGGCCCCCACCGCACCGCCATCCTCATGGACAACACCGCCGAACTTACGGCGGGGGCCCTGCGGTCCAACCCCAAGGCTTCCATCGAGTCCGCCCGGGCGCTTCACTTCACCCGGGGTTACCCTGACTACCAGACGATGATCCAGGAGGAGGCCCGGCTCCCGATCGGGGAGCGGATCGACTACGTCACCATCGTCACGCCCAACCACGAGCACTACGGCCCGGCCCGCGCCGCCCTCGAAGCCGGGTTCGCCGTGCTGTGCGAGAAACCCCTCACCATCACCCTGGAGGAGTCGCTGGAGTTGGTCCGCATCCAGCGGGAGAAGGGCGTCCCCTTCATCGTCGCCTACACCTACACCGGCCTCCCCATGGTCATGCTCGCGCGGGAGATGGTGCAGAACGGGGAGATCGGCGAAGTGCGGAAGGTCGAGGCGTGGTACCCGCAGGGTTGGCTCGCCGGCCGCACAGAGGATGAGGGCGTGCAGCAGGCTCAGTGGCGCGTCGACCCGACCCGCAGCGGCGCTTCGGGCTGCGGCGGCGACATCGGGACTCACGCCTACGAGTTCGTGAGATTCGTCGCCGGCCTCTCTGCGGTGCAGGTGCAAGCCCGCCTGAAGACCTTTGTTGAGGGTCGGGCACTGGACGATGACTTCACCGTGCTGGCGCGGTTGGATAACGGCGGCGTGGCTACCATCACCGCGAGTCAGGTGACCATCGGCAGTCAGAACGACAACGGCTTCCGAGTCATCGGCACCAAGGGAACGGTCGAGTGGAGCATGCTCGACCACACGGTTCTGAAGGTACTGAAGGGCGGCCAGCCGGTTTCCGTCTTCCGCCTGGGAGCCGAGTACGGTTACTTCCCCGAGTCCATCAAGCCGTACCTCCGCCTGCCCAGCGGCCATCCGGAAGGCTTCCACGAAGCGCTGGCCAACCTGCACAAGACGCTGCAGTTCCAGATCAGCCGCTGCCGGGGCGCTGAAGTGCCTCGAGGGATCCGGCACCCGGATGCCGTCGACGGCGCTGCCGGGATGGCCTTCATCGAGGCGTCCGTGGCCAGCAGCGCCGCCGGTGGGGCCTGGACCGCCGTGCACCAGGTCGACTAGCGACGATTGCGCGGGGATTCGCGGGCCGCGCCAGCAGCGGCCACTCCCCAACTCCTGCATGGCACAGCTCCTTATCACCAACTCCAGCCGCAGCGCGGCGGGCGGCGTCTACCGGCTGGACACGGAAACCTCCGCCGTGCGTCGTATCTCGGACCTGGCACCGCGGGGGATCACCCGGGGTCCCGACGGCTGGTACGTGGTGGAGAACGGGGGAAATGTCCATCGCCTGGATCCGGAGAGCGGGGCAACCACCCTGGCCGCCGAGACCGGGTTAAAGGCCGCGCACGACATCCGCTTTCACAGGGGCAGCTTTTACATCGTGTCCAGCAAGCGGAACCGGGTGGTCCGCCTTAGTCCGAGCTTCCAAAAGGAAGCGCAGGTCGTCATAGCCCGAGCGGCGATCGACACCTGCCACGCGAACTGCCTGCTGCCGATGGCCACGCAGATGCTGCTGAGCGTCTTCACCCTCTCCGAGGCGGGCCGGCTCGAGAAACGGCTCACCAGAGACTGGCGACACAGCGGCAAGATCCTCGCCCTGGATTGGGACCGAGGCAGCTTCGACGTCGTTTACGAACCGCTGTCACAACCCCACAGTCTCGTGCAGCATCACGGCCAGATCTACGTCTGCCAGTCCTACACGGGCGCGATCTGCCGGGTGGATCTGGAACGAGGCACCATCAAGACGGTGAAGAAGCCCCGGGGCTTTGTGCGTGGGATCGCCTTCTCAGGCGACCGCGCGTTCGTGGGCATCAGCGTGCTGCGGGCGCAAGGGAACCTCTTCCAGCAACTCTACCGCCGGATGTTCCGCTGGTGCGGTGTCCACGAATACCGCCTCCCCGACTGGAAACTGATTCGACGCCACCCGGTCCCCGGCGCTCAGATCTACGAATTGGCATTGCTGGAGGAGTAGCCCAGCCCGCCGGACACAGCGGACACGGGTGCCGTGCGCTAGAATTGGGGTGGGGATCCGGCCGAGCGATTCCATGCGACTGAGAGAGTGGGACCTCGTATGTCAAACATGCGCAAAGCATTCACCTTGATCGAGTTGTTGGTGGTCATTGCGATCATCGCGATCCTCGCGGCCATCTTGTTTCCGGTGCTGGCGCAGGCACGCGAGTCAGCTCGTGCGGCAAAGTGCGTGAGCAACCAGCGACAGATCGGGCTGGCGCTGATGCAGTACTGCCAGGATTTCGACGGATATCTACCCGATCCCGCCTGGGCGGACATGCAGTTCACGCCGTCTCCGCCCGCGCCGCCGACGCCCGGGCCATCCACGCTGCGCCCCTACTCGCGCATGGGGTGGCTGATGGCGGTCCTGGAGCCCTACACGAAGAACAACGGCATCTGGGAGTGCCCGAGCATGCCGGCGTTTGCCGGGGACACCTTCTGGTCGGACGGCCTGCACTCCCCCTACCGTCTACCGGGACTCGACGTTCCGTCGAAGGGCTACACCAGCTACATCTCGGCCAAATTCGGCGAGCCGAACCCAGCCGCGGCTCGATGTGCCCGAGGAAAGCTGCCGGAGGATGTGGGCACCCTCGGCGTGAGTGGCGAGCACGTGCTCTACTGCGGATTCTTCTCGCGATCCTGGAATCCGGCACCCTGGGTACGCGGTTCGAGCCGGCCACCCCTCGGTGACTGGCGGCCCCACCGCGATCGCCGGATCGAGCTGTTCCTGGACGGACACGTCAAGGCGCTGATGCCGTAGCCCAGGCTCCGTCTCCCCGAGCCGCCGGGACTCAGGGATGCAAAGAGACGCTGGGCAGTAATTCTGGCGTCTCTGGGTCTTCGCGTCATTGCGCCGTTGCGTTGAGTGCTCCATGGCGTGGGAGACGCGCAGCTCCCGCACGTTCTCCCTCATGTCGGTCTGACAGACTCACCGCCAGGACGCAGAGGCGCAAAGGGACTCTGTCTTCCTTGCGCCTTCGCGTCCTGGCGGTGAATGCCCCGGGGTCTGGGTGAGGGGTAGCCCCGGGGGCGACCGAGGATCGGGCCTACGGGCAGACTACCTGACCACCCGGACACCACATGTCCGTCTGTCCTGCTCCGGCTCGTGGATTTCGCGGTCGGGCGTTGACGTACAGCGGGTTGAATCGCACCACGGCGGCCTGGTGCGCCGCGTTCCAGGTCTGTGTCGGGTTCATGGTCTTTACGTGCCCGTCGCAGAAGAGGAAGGTCGACTTCTCTGCGTGGTACTCCTCCGGAGCACCGATCGGCAGCCCGGTCGAGCCGTAGCGGCTCGGCTGACCACCCAGGGTAGCGCTGCTGAAGAAGATCGAGCCGTTCCGGTTGTTGCCGCCGGTCGCGGATTGCACGCACTCATAGAGCAGAATCACCTGTGCCGGTCCGGGCTCGACGAGGTCCGGGTTGGCGCCTAGGTACCAGAACGGGAAGTAGCTGGCAGGCACATTTCCCGCCGCGGTGACCGCCTGGCCCGGATGGACGGCGCGGAGGTAGTCGTTCATCACGAAGTTCTGACCGACGTCGAACTGACCGCTGCCTGCCCCGCCGATGGAATTGGGGCACGACCACACGTTGTTCTTCGAGTTGCCGCGCTGCTTGAGGTAGGGGAACACGCCCTGTCCGCTGTCCGTAACTGCGCCGGTGGTGGTGTCGCGTGTCGCGCTGTACCACGCGGCTCCGTTGAAGGTGTTGCCGACCACCCCACGGCCGCCCGGATTCGGGAAGAACCCGTCGAAGTCGGACGCGTACATGGCGAAGGCGATGCCGAACTGCTTCAGGTTGGACTGGCATGTCGCCTTTCGCGCCGCGTCGCGGGCTTGAGCGAAGACGGGGAAGAGGATCGCGGCGAGGATGGCGATGATGGCGATGACGACGAGCAACTCGATGAGGGTGAAGGCACGTCGCTGGAGGGATCCGGTTGGACGAGGGGAGGGGGCAATCATGGGTGCACTCCGTGGGAAAGAGGGTACTCAGCCGGATCATTTTCCGCCGCGAACCCTAAATTGCGGTCAAGATTGGGCTAACTGTCGTCGGGGACTCGTTCATGTCCACTTGCTGTATTGCCGGGAGGGCGCTGAACCCGAGGAATCCGTGAAGATTCCTGCCCCGGAATCCGGTGGTGACCGGCAGAGCGACGTGTCATTGGGCGTCCGTCACCGTGATCGCGATCGTTTCGATCGCCGCGTGGCCGGACTTGCGGAAGGGGCGCGGCATGGGCTGTGCCTGTCCCCGCTCGTCCACGGTCCGGCAGCGAAGCAGATACTCGCCGGGCGCCAACCCCGGGATCAGGGCTGCCCAGTGAGCTTTTGCCAGTCGCAGCGGCCAACGGTCGGGTTCACCGCCGGGCCGAAAGCCCATCGTGACAGCCGGAATGACTCCGCCCGGCAGGTTGCCGCCCCAGACGGCCGGCGGCGGGAGGATGCGGGCATCCGTCCAGGGGGCGGTGGAGAAGTTGGGATCAGCTTCGGAGACGCGGGCATCCGCCCGGGAGACCCATACCTGCACTCGCGCCAACCCCGAGATCCCCACCTGCGCATACCCCGTCACCGGGAAGGGAGTGTTGGGCTTTACTCGCCGGGGGAAGGGGAGCGTGGCGGCGAACGACTTGAGCGGACTGTCGATGTCATTGTTCTCGGCGGCGTAGGTGTCGTTCGCCCCATGAAGGTTGGAAAGGAAAAGGTGCGTGAGCCACTTCACGTTCTTGAAGCCGTAGGCCTCGGGCACCACGATCCGGACGGGGCCACCGCGCTGCGGGCTCAACCACTCGCCGTTCAGCTTGTAGCAGAGGATGACGGGCGGCAGGCCCATCGGATCCTCGAGCACCCTGCCGATGGGGAGTGAGCTCCGGAACAACTGCCGGGGGTCATCGTTGTGGTAGCCGTGGTAGAAGACGCGCCGCAAGTTCTCACGCGGCTGCGTCATCCACACGACCTCCCGAAGCGGGACACCCTCCCAGATGCCCATCCCCAACGGGCAACCGATGTTGAGGCAGGTCATGACCTTCGGGAAGCGGACGGCATGTTTCTCCGCCAGCTTCATCAGCCCGGCGAAATCGAGGGCGGCCCCCATTGCGGCAGAGAGGGAGCGTCCGAGCGACGCGGGGCGTTCCGGGTCTGCGACAACGTCCAACCTCCAGGTTTCCCTGGTCAGCCCCACCTCCCGCCGCCGCGCCTCCGGGAGGGAGTGAGGCACGGGATTGCCCCGCGACACATCACCGAAGCGCTCCTGGGGGAAGAAATAGGGCTCGATCGCCCGCACGGCCGCCGCCAGTTCGGCAGGGAGGGGAGCGTCCGCGGAGACGGTGCGCCGAGAGTCCACGCTCGCGGCCAGGGCGGCGGCGGGCAGCAGGTGTCGTCGCGAGATCCGGATCTGGTCTGGCATACCTGTTCCTTCCGGCGGTAGGAGCCCGATGATGCCCTATTGAGCCACCGCCGGGAGGTACTCCTGCGGGCAGCCCGATCGACCGCCTCTCACCGGCTTCGCCTCGCATCGTCCCGGACTCCCTTGATCGGCGGCGCCGCGTGGACGCGATGGCCGCCAACCCAGGTTTCCATCACCCGCGTCGCCCTGACCTGATCCACCGGGCACCGCAGCAAATCGCGATCGAGCACCACCATATCCGCCCACTTGCCCGGTTCCAGGCTCCCCACGTCATCGCGGCACAGGATGCGAGCGCTATTTTGCGTGTAGAAGCGGATGGCCTGTTCCCGCGTGAGCGCCTCTTCCGGATGAAGTCGCCCGGCATACTCGCGGGCCCCGCGTGTGAGCGTGACCCACATGCCGAGGAAGGGATCGTAGGGGTTGACGGCCCGCCGGGCACCGATCTTCTGCATGTGGTCCGACCCGCCACCCGCGACCACTCCGGCGGCGAACAGGCTGCGCAGCGGCTGGAACCAGCGGAGTCGCTCATAGCCGAACTGTCGGACCAGCGTCCGGGTGTCGAGGTAGAGCCATGCCGGCTGGATATCCACCCCCACGCCGAGGCGGGACATCCGTGCGACGGACTCCGCGCTCTGGAAGTTCGCGTGCGTGATGGTGGGCCGCGTCGCTCGGATGGGCAACTCTCGATCCACTGCCTCGTAGGCATCAAGGAGCGCGGAGACGGCGCCATCGCCGACGGAGTGGGCTGTAAACTGCATTCCGTGGCTTGCTGTCCGCCGGACGAGCGCCTCCAGCCGGTCCTGCGGGATGAAGCGAATGCCTCGGTACTCCGGATCGGTGATCGCGTAGATCGAACTCAACCCCCAGGGCTTCATCATGTAAGCGCTGCCCGTCAGCATTCCTCCATCGAGATAGGTCTTCACGCCGATGATGCGCAGGAACGGGTCAGGCCGTCGGAGCGGATCGGAGGCGATGCCGTCAATGGCGGCCGCGATCGGTTCCCACGGCCCCGTCGTGTCAACGTGCTGTGAGATCGCAACCCGCATCGGCAACCGACGCCCCGCATTCAGGCCGCGATACCGGTCGATCTCTGTGGCGTCCGCATCTCGGTCGCCGATGGTGGTGATGCCATTGGCCAGGTAGTCCCGGAGAAGCGCAAGCAGGCGTCGGACGCGGTCGGCCTCTGAAGGTGGCGCAGCGGACGTCTTCGGCTTGACGAACCGCGTCAGGTTGCGAAGGATCCCCGTCGGCATCCCCGAGGAGGGATCCAGCTCCACCTTTCCTGAACCGCCATCGGGGGGCCGGAACTCCGCGCCGATCCCGCTGTCGGCCAGCGCTCGGCTGTTCAGCGAAGCGTCCGGACCGGTAGCAAACAGCACCGGGTGATCCGGCGCCGCCTCGTCCAGCTCAGCTCTGGTCGGATAGCGCTGCTCCCGCAGCCGGGTGATGAACACCTGTCGAAGCTGGATCCACTCGCCTTTGGGGGTGACGGCAGTTCGACGGCGCAGGTAGGCGAGCACGTCCGCGATCCCGTGCATCTCCGGAATCACGTGGTCAAACTCCGTCATTGATGCATCCGAGGGGTGCGTGTGCGAGTCGATCAACCCCGGCAGCACCATCTTTCCGTGCAGGTCCCGCACAATGGTGGAGCGGCCGCGGGAAGCCAGAATCTCCCGATCAGACCCCGTGCGGAGCACCCTCCCGTCGCGGACCGCAATCGCCGACGCACAGGTGAAGTGGCTGTCCACGGTGACCACTTTCCCGTTGTGCAGGATCAGGCTGGGGGCGTGCTCCGAGCCGGCAGCCAGCCCAACGGCGACCGGCAGCAGGCAGACAAGGGCGACGCAGCGATTCCAGCGGGCAGGGTGTAGGGCGGGCATGTCGAGGATTTCGTCACACCCCGGGCGTTCCCTCCCTCCCCGGCAGTATTGTCATCAGCACGACCGACGGGCGGCCCCTGGGAACGCTGGCGTCCCGCCGTCATCAGCATCCCGCATCGAAAGCACCCCCGGGAACGCTGGCGTCCCGCCGGCCTCAGCGGCCCCCGGGAACGCTGGCGTCCCGCCGGTATCAGCAAGCACTGCCCCTCAGCCACCGCCCCCGTACAGAACCGAGCGCGTCAGCGCCGGGATGCAGCCTGTGCCGAGGCGCCCCGTCCCGCGAATACCGTCGCGGGTCGGTGACCCAGGGGTCCGCGCTACCAGCCACGTGTAATCGGACTCCGGGACGGCACCCGGCCCACGGAGGCGGGGATCCCGGCACTGACGTGCACGGTTCTGAGCCAGAGCGGGTCTGTCACCGGAGGCGGCGCCGGATGCCGGCGAGACGCCAGCGGTCCCGGAAACCCTTCCCCCGACTGTATCTGGATGGCGAAGGCGGGGATCCCGGCACTGAGGGCGTCCCGCCCGACTGGCTCTGCCCTTGCATCCGATCGGCGGCGACAGGGGCAGGTGCCGGATTGGCGAGCCTTCGACCCCTTGCCGGCGCTGTAAGCCTCAGGGCCGTGTGATAGACTGCAGGGGTTTCTGGGGAGCATCGGGCAAACCGCTCTCCATGACCGGTCCGCGCCCGCTGTTGGGGAACTAGCCCCGGCGACGGCCACCGCGCACTGACGGACGGGATGGGCAGCTACATGCCCCGTCCGGACGCGCTCGCAACTCCCGCCCATCGATTTCCCCCACGGAGATACCTGAATGAGTGATCAGAAGAAACGGGTCTACCTTTTCCGCGACGGCAATGCCGGGATGCGCGACCTGCTCGGCGGCAAGGGGGCCAACCTGGCGGAGATGACCAACATCGGCCTGCCCGTTCCACCTGGGTTCACCATCACCACGGAAACCTGCAACGAATACACCGCGCTGGGTGAGTTGCCCGCCGGCCTGATGGATGACGTGGCGGCGGCGCTTGCTGACGTCGAGCATGCGATGGGGCGGAAGTTCGGCAGCGCCACGGATCCGTTGCTCTTCTCCGTCCGCTCCGGTGCCCGCTTCTCCATGCCGGGAATGATGGACACGATCCTCAACCTGGGCCTCAACACGCAGACGATGGCCGCCTTGATCGCCGCGACTGGCAACCCCCGATTCGCCTACGATTCCTACCGGCGCTTCATCATGATGTTCAGCGACGTGGTGCTCGCCGATGGCCGCGCGGAGTTGGAGAAAGAGGCCTACGAGCACATCCTGGAGGAAGTGAAGACTCGGCATGGCGTCCACGTAGACAGCGATTTGAGTGCCGAGGGAATGCAGGATGTGAGCGACCGGTTCCTCGCCCACTTCAAAACCCACTACGGCACGCCGTTCCCCGAAGACCCGATGGAGCAGCTCCGCCTGGCGATCATCGCCGTCTTCCGCAGTTGGAACAACCCGCGCGCCACCATCTACCGCAACAAGGAAAAGATCGCTCACGACCTCGGGACCGCCGTCAACGTACAGGCCATGGTCTTCGGCAACATGGGCGATGACTGCGGCACCGGGGTTGCCTTCACTCGCAACCCCGCCACGGGCGAAAACGTGGTCTTCGGCGAGTACCTCCGCAATGCCCAGGGCGAGGACGTGGTCGCCGGTGTGCGCACCCCCCAGAGCATCGATCAGCTTGCGAACGAGTTTCCGCTCATCTACCAGGAGTTCGAAAAGGTCTGCGCTACGCTGGAGTTGCACTACCGCGAGATGCAGGACATCGAGTTCACCATTCAGAACGAGCGCCTCTTCATCCTGCAGTGCCGGTCCGGCAAACGCACGGGAGCGGCGGGAGTGAAGATCGCAGTGGACATGGCCAACGAGGGGCTGATTACGCGGGCCGAGGCGCTGGGCCGCGTGACCCCCGCCGCACTGGAGCAGCTTCTCCACCCGCGGTTGGTGAAGCCGGCCGGCCTGACCCCGATCGCCACCGGCCTGAACGCCGGCCCCGGCGGCGCCGTCGGACATGTGGCGATGGATAGCCACTCGGCGATCCACATGGAGAGCCTGGGACGCGCGGTCATTCTCGTGCGCAAGATCACCAACCCGGACGACCTCGGCGGGATGCTGGCGGCGAAGGGTGTGCTCACCTCCGAGGGCGGGCGAACCTCGCACGCCGCGCTCGTCGCCCGCCAGTACGGGATCCCGACCATCTGCGGCTGCAAGGACATGGTGGTCGACGAAGTGCACCGCTGCTTCCGCGTCGGTGATCTCACCGTGAAGGAGGGCGATGTCATCTCCATTGACGGCACCACCGGTGAGGTGTACCTGGAGAAGCTGACGACCGAGCCCGTTTCCGTAACCGGCGACTTCGCCACCTTCCTGTCCTGGGCGGACGAGGTCCGGAAGCTCGGCGTGCGCGCCAATGCCGACACCCCCGAGCAGGCGGCGGAGGCGGTGGCCCTGGGTGCGGAAGGGATCGGACTCTGCCGAACGGAGCACATGTTCCTTGGCGAGGAGCGCGTCATCCCCGTTCGGCGCATGATCCTGGCGGACACCGAGGCGGAGACGGACGCCGCGCTGGCGGAGCTACTGCCCATGCAGCGCGCCGACTTCGTGGGGATCTTCCGTGCCATGGGCGGGCGCCCGGTCACGGTTCGGCTGATCGACCCGCCGCTCCACGAGTTCCTCCCACCCCACGACGAGGTGCGCGACGAGCTGGCGCGCCTCACCCGCGAGGGGAGCGAGGAAGCAATCTCCGCGCAGAAGCGCCTCGTCGAAAAAGTGGAAGAGCTGCACGAGTCCAACCCAATGCTTGGACTGCGTGGGTGCCGCCTCTCCATCGTAATGCCGGGGATCGTCAACATGCAGGTCGCCGCCATCATCGGCGCGGCGTGTGATCTCGTGAAGGCGGGCGAATCCGTTCACCCGGAGATCATGATCCCGCTGGTCGGGCACGTGAACGAGTTGACCGCGCTCAAGACTCAACTGGAGCAGGTCGCCCGGGAGACGATGCGGGTAGAGGGCGCACAGGTGAACTACCAGTTCGGCACGATGATCGAGATCCCGCGCGCAGCCCTCACGGCGGCGGAGATCGCGGTGCACGCGTCGTTCTTCTCCTTCGGCACCAATGATCTGACGCAAATGACCTACGGCATCTCCCGTGACGACGCCGGGAAGTTCCTCCCGGAATATGTTGCCAAGGGGATCTTCAAGCAGGACCCCACCGAGAGTCTGGACACCATCGGGGTAGGGAGGCTGATGCGGATCTGCGTTGACGACGCGAAGGCGGTGAACCCGTCTCTCAAGGTCGGTATCTGCGGCGAGCACGGCGGCGACCCGCCCAGCATCCACTTCTGCCACGAGATCGGCCTCAATTACGTGAGCTGCAGCCCGCTCCGCGTGCCGGTCGCCCGGCTCGCCGCGGCCCACGCCGCTCTCGGGAGCGCAGGCCCGGCCGATCGCTAGGACCGCACGGGGCCCCGGCGTGGCGGACGCCGGCCGGGGCCTGTGGTCACGGCGATCGGGGCTGGAGACCCAATTTGCAGAAGCTCATCCAGGGCATACACCAGTTTCAGCGTGAGAGTTTTCGACCGCTCCAGAATCTCTTCGAGCAGCTTGCTCGCGGTCAGAATCCCGAGACGCTCTTCATCACCTGCTCCGATTCGAGAGTCGATCCGTGCCTGCTTACCCACTCTGATCCGGGTGACCTGTTCATCTTGAGGAATGCCGGCAACATCATCCCTCCGCACGGTGCCGGTGGTGGAGAGGCAGCGACCATCGAATTCGCCGTGGCCGGATTGGGCGTGCGTGACATCATCCTCTGCGGCCATTCGCACTGCGGGGCGATGGAAGCGCTCTTGGACCCGGATCTGGTGGGCGGGCTGCCCGCGATGTCGAGCTGGCTCAGCCACGCCGAACCCACGCGCCGGATCATCCAGGAGAACTATGCGCACCTCGCAGGGCCCGCGAGACTGACGGCGACCATCGAGGAGAATGTGCTGGTGCAGTTGGAACATCTCCGTACACTTTCGGCGGTGGGTCCCCGGCTTGCCAGCGGCGACCTTCACCTCCACGGCTGGGTATACAAGCTGGAGACCGGGGAGGTGTTCGCCTTCGACCCAAGTGTTGGTCAGTTTGTGCCCCTGGGCGAAGAGACGACCAGTCGTCGAGCAACGTCACTGCCGGGGGTCCGGCAGTCCATCTGATCGTTGCTCCGAGGCGAGCGAGCAAGGACCCTCTGTCGGCGGCCAACCGGGCGGACCGACCATCTAAACGTGCAGCGAGAAGCGAGACGGAATTGAACAGCGAGACACAAGCCCTCGAAGAACTGACCCGGGATCCGGTCCCGGAAACCACCCTGGAGGGGCTGCCCGAACTGCTCCGCGAGGCTGTCGGTCGCGCCGGGTGGAACACGCTGATGCCGGTTCAGGCTCAGGCGATCCCCTACCTCCTGGCGGGGCGGGACATGATCGTCCAGGCGCGGACCGGCAGCGGCAAGACGGGCGCATTCTTGCTCCCGATGCTGACCCGGCTGACCAAAGGTGCAGGGCACTGTCAGGCGCTGGTGTTGGTCCCCACCCGGGAGCTGGCGCGCCAGGTGGCCGAAGATGCTCAAACCCTTTGCGTCCCGGCGGGCATGCGGTGCGTGGTGGTCTACGGAGGCGTCGGCTATCGCGAACAGGTGGATGCCCTCCGCGCCGGGGCCGAGATTGTGGTCGGCACTCCCGGACGGGTTCTGGATCACCTGATCAAGCGGAATCTCTCCCTGGAAGATCTCCGACTGCTGATCTTCGACGAGGCAGACCGAATGCTCTCGATGGGTTTCTACCCGGACATGAAGCAGCTTCAGCGCCACCTTCCCGCCAAACCGCGGCAGGCCTGCATGTTCTCCGCGACCTTCCCCGGGCACGTGCTGCGGACGGCGCGCGAGTTCATCCCGCGCCCCAGCTTCCTGTCGCTCAGCCGCGGCCAGGTGCACGTCACCGACATCCAGCACCTCTATTACGAAGTGCCCGGGATGGAGAAAGACCGCGCTCTCGTGCGGCTGATCGAGACAGAGAATCCCGCCTCCGCGCTGATCTTCTGCAACACGAAGGCGCGCGTCCACTACATCACCGTGGTGCTGCAGCGTTTCGGCTACGACGCCGACGAGCTGAGCGCGGACCTCACCCAGGCCGACCGTGAACGCGTGCTGGGGCGGATCCGCAAGGGGACCCTCCGATTCCTGGTCGCTACGGATGTAGCGGCACGCGGACTGGACCTCCCCGAGCTTTCCCATGTCTTCCAGTACGAGCCCCCGGAAGACCCGGAAGCCTACATCCACCGCGCCGGACGCACGGGTCGAGCCGGTGCGACGGGCATCGCTATCACCCTGGTGGCTGGAATCGAAGGGCTGGCCGTCAAGCGGATCGCATCGCGCTACGGCGTCGATATGCAGGAGCGGACGCTGCCGACGGACGCCGACGTGGAAGAAGTGGTTACGCAGCGCCTGACTGCGCTGCTCGAAGCCCGGCTGCGGGACCGAGATCGGCTCCGCACGGAGCGGAGCCAACGCTTCGTCGCGCTGGCGAGAAGCCTGGCGGAGAGTGAGGATGAGGTCGCCGTCATCGCGATGCTCCTCGACGAGTACTACCAGGAGTCGCTCCACTCGCCGCCGGTCAGTCCGGACGAGACATCCGCAAAGGTGCGACCGCCGTCCGGAGCTACGCCATCAGGCGGTCAGGCCACCCCGACGGGTGGGGGCTCGGGTCGCCCGCGGCGACGACGTCCCGGTCGCTCCAAGGAAGGCGCGTAACCGGATCGGAGCCGGCGTGTCTCACTCGGCACTCGTCCTGGGCCATCTCTCATCCCACGGAGGCACGACGGCGTGCTCAAACTGACGCTCGGCAACTACGGTCGACTCTGCTCGGGCTACTCCCGCCGGGACATCCTGCGAGTCGGTGGCCTCGGGTCACTCGGCCTGACGCTTGCGGACGCCTACCAGCCGCAGGCCGCGCAGGCGGGACGGGAGAAGAACTGCATCCTCCTGATGCTCATCGGTGCCCCGTCCCAGTTGGACACATGGGATCCCAAGCCGGACCAGCCCGAGAACATCCGCGGACCCTACCGGCCGATTGAGACGAATGTCTCCGGAATCCGCATCGCTGAAACCCTGCCGCTAACGGCGCGCCACGCCGACAAGTACGCCATCCTCCGCAGCCTTGGTCACTCGCAGGCCGCCGATCACGAGACCGGCCATCAGGTCATGCATACGGGTCACTTTTTCCCTGCCGGCCTCGATCACCCCCATCTCGGTACCGTCGTGAGCCACTTCCGCGGCGATCGGAATGGTCTGCCGGCCAACGTGACCCTCCCCAACCTGATCAACAACACCGGCACGAGCAAGCCTAAGGGGCAGGACAGCGGGTACCTGGGGCGGCAGTTCAACCCGTTTGTCCTGAACGCCGACCCGAACAAGCCGGGGTTCCGGCCTCCCGATCTCGAGCCCGACGCTGCCACCCGCCTCACCACGGTTCGGGTTGACCGGCGGCGCACGCTGCGCTCCGCGGTTGATCGCCAGATCGGGCTGATCGAGTCGAGTCGCGAGATCGCCGCGATGGACGCCGCCTATCAAAAGGCGTTCGGCCTCATCGGGTCGACGAAGCTCCGCGAGGCCTTTGACATCGATTCGGAGCCGGCGAAGCTGCGCGATCGGTATGGGCGGACGACCTTCGGCCAGAGTTGCCTGCTTGCTCGGCGCCTCATCGAGCGAGGCGTGCGGTTCGTTGATGTGAACATGTACGATACCGTCTTCGGCATCCTGTGTTGGGACTGCCACGCCGACGGAGGCAGCCTGTTCACCAAGGTTTCCGAACTGAAGGACAAGGTGGCCCCCATCTTTGACCAGGCGTACACGGCGCTGTTGGAGGACCTGGTCCAGCGGGGGCTCTATGACGACACTGTCGTCTGCGCCTTTGGCGAGTTCGGTCGCACGCCGCAGATGAATGCCAACGGCGGCCGCGACCACTGGCCCCAGTGCTGGAGTGTGGCTCTGGGCGGGGGCGGCATCCGCGGTGGGCAGGTCGTCGGTTCCTCGGACGCGATGGGGGCTTACCCGAACGAGCGGCCGATCGATCCACCCATGGTCGCCGCCACGGTCTACAAGGCGTTGGGTATTGATCCCCACGTACGGGTGCTGCCCGGTCCGAATGACCGCCCGATGCCCGTTGCCGAGCGAACCACGCCCATTCTGGACGAGCTGTTCTGAGGGAATCTATCTCGCGCTGGGGGCCGGGGAAGGAACTGCTGCTCGCGTCCCTGGGACCGCGCCCACGGCTCGCGCCAACTGATCCCTCGCAACGTTGTATTCGAAGAGCGCCCGGACCTCGTTGCTCTGCGCGCGGACCTGGGCAGAGAGGGCGTCCAACGCTTCAACGATGATGCTCAAGCCGGAGGTGTAACGCAGGAGGGCGATCCGGTAGTCCTCCTCGGCCGCGGTGACGGCCGCGCGTGCCGTCCCCACGTTGCGTTCGGCGGCGCGTAGGGTCGTCAACGCAATGGCCGTCTCCTGCTGCACCTGAAGCGCGGCCAACTGGCGTTCCTCATCCAATCTTCGTGTCTCTGCTCGGGCCGTACCCAACCGGGCTCGGCGCAGCCCACCATCCAGGATTGGCAGGGAAGCAGTGAAGCCGAAGGTGGCACCACCGAAGAGTGGCTCACCCTTCATCTTCATCAAGTCGCCCATCACACCGATGCCGACCTGGGGTCGATAGGCGCTGCGAGCCGCCTCCACATCCGCCTGGCCCGCCTCGCGGCGGAAACCGGCCGCGGTGAGTTCTGATCGGTTCTTCTGGGCTGTCTCCAGCAGCCGACGCAGTTGCGGGTCGGGAGCACCGCCGCCGGCGCTGCCCGCCGGCCTCCCCGGCTCGCCGGCTCCCAATGCCGCCAACAACGCTGCACTCGACTCGAAGCCGAGGGAATCGATCAGCTCCAGTTCCGACTCCAGGTGTACACCCATGAGGGTCTTTAGCTGGATCAGGCCGATCTCCACATCCCGATCCGCGTTCGTCAGCATCTGCTCGGCATTGGCGACCTCGGCGGCATCGCGCAACACGTAGAACCGGGGAATGCGCTGCTGCTCGAACGCGATCTGGTCAATCCGTTGTCTCTCGCGATTCTGATCAAGCGCCGCGCGGGCCACCGTCACGAGGCTTCGCCGCGCCTGAACCTCCCGGTATGCGATGCGAACCATGAGGGCCACATCCTGCCGCGTCGTCTCCAGTTCCGCCTGCGACGCTCCCCTCAGTGCGCGGGCCTGAACCACCATCGCGCGGAGACGGCCCCCCGTGAAGAGCGGGAACATCAGGCTGATGTTCTGGTCGAAAAACGCCTGGCCGGGCACCCCCATGGAGATCTTGGGCTGGACAGCCGCCGGGCTGTCGAGGATGTTGGGCGCGCTCCCTCCCGAGACAAATGTATTCAACGAGGCCCAGGGTCGGCGCTCTGCCCTCGCCGCCTCTACTCGACCCACGGCAGCTTCCACTTCGAGCACCGCACCCCGCACCGCCGGACTCTCCCTGAGCGCGATCTCGACTGCCTTGTTCAAGCTCAATCCGCCGCCGATGCGGGGACGGACGGAGAGTACGGGCGGAAGCTCGCGGCTACCCCCGGCGGTGCGCGTGCTGGTCGGTTTCGTCGGCAGGGCTGCTGGCGGCGTTCCAGCGGGCCCGGCCGGAACGCCGCTTGGTTCAGCTCCGGCGATGCCGCAGACGGTGGCGGCGGTGAGCATCGCCAGGAGGGCGGGTAGGGCGTAGCGGGAAGGCGACCTCATCGGGGTTTCTCCTGCACTGCGTGGCTGAACCGGGCTCTCCACCTCCGCTCAACTTCCTGCGCCTGCCCGTCGTTCAGCGTCTTCGCGGCTTCGCGCCACCAGGTGCGGCGGACGGCCAGTAGCTGTCCGGTGAGCTGACTTACTGGTGCCGCGCGCTGGCGGAGCACCAACGGTGAGGCTGCCCGATCCGCCTCGCGCCGCATGGAGGACTCGAAGTTGGTGGTGGCCTGCTGCAGTGCCTCGCGGATGGGAGCGGTGTCTCGATCCCAACGGGTCTTGAGCGCGGTCAGCCGGGTGACCTGATGGGGACTCATCTTTAGCGCCTGATGCTGTGAGAGTAGCCAGGCGGGATCGGGTGGCGTCAGCTCGGTCGCGACGGGGATCTCGACGTGGGTTCGGGAACTGGGCGGGCCTGCAGGCGTTGGAGTGGGGAGCATCCCTCTCCTCGCGAGCACGACCCCGGCAACAACGGCAAGCGCCATTCCCGGTCCGATGATGACCCGTGGGCGGCCGAGTGGGAACAGAGAGGGCCTCAATGCGAGCCCCCGCCAGCCGGCGCGTCGACGGGTGGTGCCGGCGAGGCGGCCCCGACCGCCCCCTCAGCGGCCTGGACCGGCCACTTCCAGTCACGGTTCAGAAAGATCTTGTTGAGCCACCGAACCAGATCGTCCGTGAACGTGTGCATGATCGGCACATCGAACAGCGACAGGAAGGTGCCCGTCAGCAACCCGCCGATGGTGACCACCGCCAGCGAGCGGTAGGCATCCTGGCCCGTGGATGGAAAAAAGGCCGCTGGGACGATGGCGATAGCTGTGATGGTGGCACTCATCACGATGGGCCGCAGCCTCGCCGGGCAAGCGAGAGCCACGGCTTCGTCGCGAGGAACCCCTTCATCCCGGTACTGGACGATGAGGTCCAGCATCAGAATCGCGGTAGTGATGTCCATTCCGGCCACGACGATGAGCGCCATGATCGAAACGGACGAGAATGCCTGCCCGGTGATGAACAACAGGAAGAAGATCCCGGCTAGCTGGTCGGGCAGTGAGGCAATCATCTGCAGAGGCTGGATGAACCCTCTGAACTGCGCCACCAGGATCAGGTACATCATCACCAGCGACAGACCCAGCCCGATGAAGAGTCGTCTGAAGCTGTCCATCATCTGCGTCATGTCGCCGCGCATCTCAAGCCCATACCCGGGCGGGAAATTGATCGGCAGGATCCCGGCCTGCCGATTGCCCGCGTAGGCATTGCTGACCAGGTTCATCGCCAGGTCCATCGATGGCAGGTCGCCGATGCGGTAGTAGGCGGTCAACCCCATCACCCGTCGGAGGCCGTCGTGCTCGATGACGGTCGGCGCCTCCCGCCGCTCCACGGTGGCCACAGATTTCAGGGGGAGTTGCCGGCCGCTCGGGGTGGTCACGTAGAGGTTCTGTAGGTCGCCCTCGTTCCGGCGATCCTTGTCCTCATACCGAACGAGGATCGTGTTCTGGCGAAGATTCGGGAGGCGGTAAAACTCGTTGGTGAGGCCCCCGCGAAGGCTGTAGTACGCCTGCTGACTGATGCTCTCCGGCGAGAGCCCTGCCTCCTGGGCACGGACCGGATCCACCTGGATTTCGAAGTCCGGCACCCCCAGAGTCCAGGTCGTGGCCGGTTGGTACACGCCGGTCGTTTTCTTCGCCACACCCTCGAGCTGACGCCCGATGAGATCGAGCACCTTCAGATCGGTACCGTAGGCGATGAGGTGCACCGGAGCGGCGGCAGTCGCCATCACGTCGGAGCCCATCTCCTTGATTTGGAGGCGCCGGATGCCGGGGATGGTGGCAAACGCCTCCTTGTGGATGGTGTCCATCACCTGCCATATGGTCCGTTTTCGGTCGTCCTTGTCGCTGAAGGTGAGCATGAAAGCCGCGCCGTTCGCCTGTGGCATGGCATAGCCGGTGAAGAACGGACTCCAGCTCTCGAACATCGTCTCGGCACCGATCTCGATGCTGCCCTTCTCCAACTCCGGGTGCTTGAGCATGAGCAGCTCGATCTGCTTGACGGCCTTCTCCGTTTCCTCGAAAGAGGTTCCCGGCGCCATCTCCAGGATGCCGTTTGCCTGACCGACGTCGGCAAGCGGCATCATTTCACTGCCGATCAGTGGATAGAAGGTGAAACCGCCGATGATCACGGCCAGGATGGCGCTGCCGACGAGCAGCCGATGGCGGAGGGTCCAGCGCACCGCCCTCTCATACGCCCGCTCTGTCCGCTCAAGGAATCGCTGGAAGGGGTCGATCACGGCGTACAGCAACCGCCCCACCGGGTGACGGCGATCCCCGGCGCGGTCCTCTTCCTTGCGGAGCAGGTGGGCACAGAGCAGGGTGGTAAGGGTGAAGCCCACGATCATGGAGCTGAGCTGGCAGAAGATCACCGGCCACACGAGTTCGCGGAACATGATCTCGACGATGCCGCCGCAGAAGAGCAGCGGAGAGAGCCCGACGAAGGTGGTGAAGGTCCCGGCGAGCACAGCGAGGCGAATCTCGCCGATTCCGTCGGCCGTGGCCGTACGCACATCCTTGCCCATCCGCAGGTGTCGCTCCACCGCGTGGACATCCACGATCGAGTCGTCGACGAGGCGCCCGATTGAGATGAGGAGCCCTATGAGGGTGCCCGAGTTGAAGCTCATCCCCATGGGCACCATGAAGAGGATGGCGAGCAACAGCGAGGCCGGCAGCGCGATCAGGGCAATCAACGCGCTCCGCCAGTCGCCCAGGAAGAACAGCAGCGCCACGCCCGTCATCACGATGGCGAGCAGCAGTTCCTCCCAGATGTTCGCGAACAGCACATCTGTAAAGCGGGCGTTGTCGTAGGCGGTCTCGAACCGAATGCCGGGGAAGTCGCGCTCCATCTGCTGGACCGCCTGCATGACGGTGGGCACCACCTGGGCCGAACTGCTCCCGGGATCCTGGATGACGGAGACCTCGATGGCCGGGTTCACCTCGCCCGCTGAGCCCGGCTCGTGCTTCAGATAGCGATAGGCGCTCCGGCGTTCCCAATGCGTGTCCACCACGCGGGCGACGTCTCGCACGAAAACCGTGCGTGGCGAGCGGCCTGCTCCCGACGTCCCGCCGCCCGAGCCGCCGATCGTGGATGGGAGAGGATCTTCGGCTCCCGAGCCCATCGCACCCATGCCGCCGCCGCCGAGCCCCGATCCAGCTTGACCCGACGGTCCGGCCCCAGCATTCGTCGCGGATGAGATGCTGGTGATCGGATACGCCAGCACGTCATCCGCCCCGGTTGCTCGGGTGTCCACGCGGACAATCCCCTCATCTGTCCCGTGAGTCAGGGTCCCGGCCGGGCGGCTGACGTTGAACCGATCAATCGCGTTCCGCACGTCGAGGATCGAGAGACGGTATGCGGCCAGGCGCTCCCTGTCTACCACCACCTGGAGTTGACGCCGGTACCCGCCGAAGGGGACGACTGAATAAACTCGCTGCAGCCGCTTGAGGCGGTTGATCACCTCGTTGTCGGCGAATTCACGCAGTCGGGAGGGGGTCCAGCCCTTCTCTTCGTCGCCGGTCAAGGCGAGGGACAGGATCGGCAGGTTCAGGGGATCGATGGGGACGACCCACGAAGGCTTCAGGTTGGCACCCGTGCCTGGTAGGTTGGCCTGGATCACGTTCATCAGGGCCTGGGCATCGAAGAGAGCCTTCTTCATGTCCACCCCGTAATTGAACTCCAGGGTGACAAGGGAGAAGCCTTCTTGGGAGCTGGACCGCACGTAGTGGAGGTCCCTGACGTTGACCATCTGTTCTTCGATTGGCTTGCTGACGTACAGCTCCATCTCTTCGGCAGAGAGTCCGGGCATCATGGTGACGACACCGACCATCGGACTCTGCACGTACGGAGCGAAGCGGCGGGGCAGGGCGAAGCCGACCGCCATCGCGCCGAGCAAGAAGACCGCGAAGAAGAAGGCGATGATGAGGTAGGGATGCTCGATCGTCCAGCGTGGGAGGGCCCCGGCCGCGGTCGCCGCCCGGGACAGCAGCGCGGAGGTCGAACCAGGTCTTCGGCTGCCGTCGCCTTCCGCACTCACTTTAGTTGGTCGCTTTCCCGTGCCCGGAGTGCTCGTGACGCCCATCCGTCCCCGAGGGTTGAGCTCCGGTCGCCCGTCGCGCTCCCGGCAGCACTCCCGGCCCACCCTGGCCCCAGGGCACAGCGGTCACGGAATCGCCTGGCCGGAGGGAGTCATGGCCGCGGATAACCACCCGCTGCCCTGCCTTCAGGCCGGCGAGAACCTCGGTGTGATCGCCGTCGCTGGTGCCCACGCGCACGTCGACTCGCTGCACGGTATACCGACCGGTGCTGCCGTCCGGTTCGGCCAGCCACACGAATGCGGTCTGGTTTCCAGAGAGGATGCTGCTGGACGGCGCGCTTTGCCAGCGAATGGCGGCTGCCGGAACCCGCAACGCGCCGCCGCGCGTCCCCGCCCCGGAGGGGATTCGGATCTCCATGCGGAGGTACTGCCCCGGCAGAAAGCGCCGCGGCAGGTTGGGGAACAGGGCTTCCACAGTTCCGGTGCGAGTTGCGGGATCCATGGCGGGAGCGATCGAGCTGATCCGTGCTTCGAGCGGGCCCCCCACCCCGTCCTGGGTTCGGATGAGGACGCGTGCCCCGAGCCGGATCCGGGCCAGATCGCTTTCCGCCACGTTGGCCTGGAGGCGGATGGGCTGAATCTGGGCGACCCTTAGGATGGCTTGTCCCGGACTGACGAGCACGCCGGGGCTGATCAGCCGTTGAGTGACGACCCCATCGACGAGGGAGCGGATCTCGGAATAGCCGCGAACGATCCCCGCGGTGGTCAACGCTGCCTGCGCACTGCGAACCCCCGCCTGCGACTGCCGAATCTTTCCCGCGCCCGCCTCTGCCATCGCCTGCATCGCCCGGGCGTTTTCTTGTGCGGCCTCCAACTCGCCTTCGACCATTCGGATCCGTCCCGCGGCGGCGGCGATCTCTGATCTCGCCTGCTCCACTTTCGCTTCCATCCCCTCGACCCGAGCCTGCGTCTGGCTGATCTTGGCCTGCGCACCGTCCACCATCGCCTCCGCCCTTGCCAGCCGGGACTCGGCCGCGCGGATGTCGCTGCGGACGGCGCTCAGCCTCGCCTCAGCCTGCCGCACCTTCGCGTCCACTCCCTTCGCAACGGCCTCTTCACGCTGGAACTCTTCGCCCGAGATCGCTCCCTTCTCGAGTAGCGCCCGTAACCGCGGAAGCTGCAGTCGCCAGTACGCCTGGTCCGCCTTCATGGCCGAAAGCATGGCCGCTGCCTCCGGCAGCCCTTCGCGGGCCGACTGCAGCATCGAGTCCATTGCGGCCCGCTCATGCCGGGCGGCCGTCAGATCCGCCCGCATGCCGAGCAACTCGCCCCGCGCCTCCGAGACCCCGGCCAGGGTCTCCTGCAGCATCGCCCGGGTGCGGGCTTCCATCCGGCGGGACTCTTCGACGGCACCCTCACGGCCGCGCACCTCGGCCTTCGCCTGCGCTGCCGCTGCCAGGGCCTGCCGGTACTCAAACCCGGCGATGCTGGCCATCTGTTCCGCCATGGTGCGGTTCGCGGCTCTCTCCTGAACTCGTGACTGTGCCTCACGAGTATCCAGCTTCGCCAGCAACTGATCTTTGCGGACCGTGTCCCCTGCGTAAAGCGGCATCCAGGTGATCCAGCCGGTGACGCGGGGATAAACGTCCTGCTCGACGTAACCCACCGCTGATCCGGTGTAGCGGACAGAGGCCTCCACGGGAGCCTCGTCCACTGTCGCTAGCGCTACCGGCGCCTCCCCCGGCGGCGCGGGCATCTTGGACATGTCCGAGGCCAGAGCGTCAACCAGGCTCATGGACCCGGGTCGTTTCCAGGCACGGACCGCCCAGCCGGAAATCGCGAACGCCGCCACGATCAGGATCATCGCCACCAGTAGCGACGGGTGAAAGAGGTCCTTCCACGAGATCCGGGCTCCGATCCGCCGCAGCCGGAACAACACGAACGCCACGCCGGCGACCAGGATGATCCAGGGGAGGGCAGTCCATAGCGTGTCGAACCCGCCGGCTTGCCGCCCGGTAGTCGCCCCGCCGGTGTCCTGACCGGTTCGGACCGTCAGGCGTGCGGTGGCCTCGCCAGCCGCGGCCGAGATGCTCACCGTGACCTCGTAACCGCCCTCCATTGCGAAGCGCGCCGGCGCACTATACACGCCGGGCCTGCCGGCCTCAGGACTCGCCGCCTCCTCCTGCTCCCCCATGTCCATGTCCGGCATCTTGGCGAGAACGCGGACTTTTGCTCCGGCGACCGGTCCGGATTCCTCGTCTCGGAGAGCGATGAAGATCCGGGCATTGCCTGTGGGGATGACGGCGGGATCCGTCCACACATCCGCCCGGTACGCGCCGGCAGAGAGCGGTAGTGCGGCGGCTGCCGGCGATGCGACAACCCCCACGCCCAGGACGGCCAGGGAAATGCCGATGACCCATCGCATTGATCCGCCCCGCGTTGCTCCTGGTCTCACGTCGTCCTCCGGTTACTCCGCCGGTCATGCTCGACTTCGCCCCGGAATTGAGCTAATGCAGCACGACGAACCCGCCATCCGGACGGGGGAAAGCCGTTGCCAGTCCCCAGGTCGGGATGCCGCCCTCGATCCGTCCCCGCTCCGTCAACGGGCTGCCGGTTCGATCGTAGAGCTGCCAGGCCAGCGAGCCGCCGCGCTGCCAGCCGGTCCCCTCGTCCCAGATCAGCAGCAGTTCTCCCGCCCGGTTCACCGTGACGAACGGGTGCTTGCGCCCCGCCGGCGGACCCGGTGCTGTGATCTGTCGAGCCAGCCTCCGCGTGCCGGGGTCAACCCGGGCAAACCGGATCTGCCCCGCCGTTTCCCACGTCCCCCATACACCATCAGGGCCCTCCGCGAGCGACTCGCTGCTCATGGGACAGGCATTGATCACCCACGGGTCGATCCGCCCTCCCTGGAAGGCCGCTCGCGGGCCGGCGGCAACCAGGAACACCATGTCCCGGTTCACCTTTTCCGTGGCCGCCCGATAGAGGAGATAGATTGCCCCCTTCTGATCCGCAAAGATCTTGAGGCTGCAACAGGCGCAAGCGCCGGTCGGGTCCTGGTAGATACTCGCCTCCGGACCAAACGTGCGACCGTCGTCGGAGGAGCGGGCCAGCCAGACGCGCCGGGCACCTTCCCCGGCGCCTCGCGAAGGGGATGCATGCCACGCCACGTAGACGTTGCCCTGGGGATCGGCGGCGACCGACGCGCCCCCGTCCAGGTCTGCCGTGTTGCCCAGCAGGTCTCGCTGCGGCGCAAACTTACCCCCGCTCTCCAGGCGGGTGTAGTAGAGGGGCGCCCCCTTGGGCGAGCCATGCCCTCCCGCGCCATTCCAGACGACGTGGACGGTATTGGCCCTGCCCAGCGCCAGTTGTCCCCCGCGGATCGTGCCCGCCGCTACGGCAGTCCCGGCATCGCTATTCACTCGCAGCGGTTCCGACCAAGCGCTGCCGCCAGGCGATCGACGCTGGTAGTAGAGATCCCCCCCGCGCGGATCGCCCTTGAAGTAGACGAGATGGGCGGCTCCGGCGGCGTCGACCACCGCCTGGGGCTGGATCCCGCTATTGGGGGTCTTGATCACTTCCACCCGGGCCGCCGCGCCCGCGGGCGCGGCGGCTGGGCCGGTGGGGAGTAGCCCGCTTGAAGTCAGCAAGCCGAAGAGCGCCGCACGATGGAACCATCGGCGACCCGGTCGAGAGGATTTCAGGTGCATGGGCTTACTCCTGGAGAGCGCGTCTCCTAGTGGTGGTGACCGTGGTCAGGGGCCTTCAGCGGCTTCGCATACTTGCCGGGG
This sequence comes from uncultured bacterium, assembly GCA_964609085.1. Classification (GTDB taxonomy): domain Bacteria; phylum Armatimonadota; class SYMT01; order SYMT01; family SYMT01; genus JANPLG01. The sequence continues at coordinate 49,743 of CAZSRZ010000006.1, forward strand.
TGGGAGTGGAAGGTCTGATGTGACTTCGCATCGGCGAACAGGAAGATGCCACCGCCATGCGCCATCTTCATGGTTTTGGAGGTGACGGCGAAGGACTTGCCGGTCACCGGGTCCTTCGTCTGTTTCACGTATTTGGCCGGGTCCTTCTTGATCTCCCCGATGCAACTGGGGCAGCAGACGGACACGAACTCGTTGTTCACCCGAACGTAGGGTGCGTGCGCCCGATCCTTGATGGGACCCTTCATCACCGGACAGGTGAGGGGCTTGGCAGCAGTGGGAGCCTTCTCGGCCCTGCCGACGCCGCCGATCGCCGTCACCAGCACCGCGGCGGCGAGGAGCCAGGTCGATCTCTTGAGCATTACCGGTTCATCCTTTCGGTTGTGGGCTTCCGCCGGAGGACCCGGCAGAAGCTTCTGCGTGCGGAGGACGCACTATTGCGCCTTCTTTACAAACTCTTCCGGGGGCTTGATGGCTCTAGGATCCTTCTTGACTAGCGCCAGGTATTCCTCAAGGCAGGGCGGGCAACAGAAGACGTACTCCTTGCCGGCGATGACCCAGCTCAGTCCAGGGTTTGCCTTGGTCAGGGTGATGGGGCAGATCCTGTCTCCAACAGCGGGACGAAGGTCGTGGCTGACCTTCACCGATCGGAATTTGACGGCCGGCAGCTGGTTGCCGTTGGCGGCAATGTCCGCCTCCGTGTAGGCGCCGCCGGGTGTGAGATAGAGGAGCCGATCCTTGGACGTGGCCGGCGCCGCCGCGATGCTGAGCGCTCCGGTGGGGAAGAGGGCCTTGATCGTGCCCAGCGCGGAGAGCATTGCTTTGTGCTGACGAACCGTCTCCGGGTACTTGCCCGCATCGGCATACCGGTCTAGCTGCTCTGCCAGCCGATCAATGATCCGGATATGCGACTCCAGTTTCTTACGTGCCACGGCGGAGAGCGACCTGCTCTTGTCCGGCAGGGTGCGGACGAGGTCGCGAATCTCGAAGGCCACGGGGTGAACCTCATCCAGGCGTCTTTCCCGGACGAGTACGGCCAGGTCCTTCACCTGAAGCTCAACATCGGCCCACACCGAGGCCGCCTCTCCGTACGCCACGCGGAGGGCGTGGGTGGCCGTTGGGCTCGCCGGCGGCTTGACCGGAGTCCGAGTGGCACCACGGGCGAATGCCGGCATGGCAGTCAACAACAGGCCGAGCAACGTGAGGCTGAAGATGGGTTGCATGCGGGTTCCTTTCATCGGTTAGAAGCTGTAGGAGTAGCCGGCGACGAGGCGGACTCGATCTCTCGCCGCGCCCTTCCAGCCTGCAAGGTCGGATTGGATCCCCAGATCCATCACCGATCGGACGCCGACCTGTCGGCGGAGTCCGATGCCGACGCCGAGTACGCCGCCGCTGTCGAATCTCTCGCCGGCACGGATCGAGATCTCCGCCAACCCGGTCGTGCTGAAGGACGTGGGGTATCCCAGCGGCCGGCTGTAGCCGAGGACGACACCCGGCCGGAACTCGCGATCTCCGGGCGGGGCACCCGGGTTGCCCTCCAGGTCGAGGTTCAGGTGAACGCGGCCGTACTGGTCCGCCTGCCGACTGGCAATACCGCGAAGCCGGAACGCCACCCCACGCGAGCCGTCACCGGTGGGCGCGGCGAGGTCGGCTCGCAGCGCCAGGGCAGGAGTTCGTCCGTGCTCACGGTTGAAGTTGTGGAACAACCCGACCGACACGTCGCCCGGATCGACGCCAGACCAGCTGCCGCGCTCCTGACCGCCGATCGCGGGCGCGAAGCCGATGCTGAGGTGGCTATTCAGGCTGAATCCGTAGAGGTATTCGGCGGACAGTCCAAGCTTTGTGGAGCGCCCCCTCGCCCAGCCGAGGGCGAGTCCAATTTCAAGGGCCTGTTCCCGAAAAGCTATGGCTCCCGCATCGTCAAAGGTCAACGGACGGTTGGCGTCCAGGTTATTGTGGTCCACAGCCTGCGCGGGTCCGGCGGTCAGCAGGGCGATGGTGACGAGGGCAAGGAGGGTGTTGTTTCGTCTCAAGGGCATCGTGCCGCCCCCTTCCCATCAGCGGCATGGGGCTGGTAGGGATTCTCGACCGGGCCACGCGGCTTGACGTAGGTGTCCGGCTTCTGGCCCTCGCGTTCGGCCCACGCGACGAACGTGAGCGCCTTGGCGCCGGACAGGTCCGGGTTTGCCCTCACGTAGGCATCGAAGGCGGCGCGGGTGGTGAACGCCCGTGACCACATATCGCAGCCCGCGTGGCTGGCCTCGCTTTCCAGGAAGACCACGCCGGGTGTTGTGGTCTTCAGGTTCCCCTGCTCATCTGAGGTCACCACCACGGTGCGGTACGGGTCCTCGGTGGGGATCCGCAGGAGGGCGCGGCCCTTCGTTTCGGCGGCCATGTCGCGCGCGCAGAGCGGGCACCGCACTCGCATCGACCAACCATCGGCGGTCACGGTGGGGTTGCGCCACCAGTCGCCCCCGTCCCAGAGGGGCATCGAGCAGTGGTGGCAGTCCGCCATGCTCATCCAACCCATGGACGGCATCCACATCAGATCCGGGGTCATCCCTTTCATCATCCCCATCCCCGGCATGCCGACGAAGTGCCGATGGTCGTGAACTCCGGGGGCGCCCGCGGGTTGTGCGGACTCGCCCGGTTTCTCACCGCGGTGGGCTGCGGCGGAAACCTCCCAGATTGCCAGCCGGATCTGCTCTTCCTTCCGGGGATCGGACAGCTCCGGGGAAGCCAGGATGTCGTTCACCATGTCGTGCAGCATGTGCAGGTTGTCGAAGGCGTTGGCGATGTGCGGGAAGCGTGCCGCGAAGATAGGGCTGACCTCGGCGAACATCGGCATGAAGGGTCGATCGGTCCGGTACAGCTCCACCCGCCGGTACTGGTCGCCGACCAGGGCATAGGCAGCCTTCTGGTCCTCGGAGGAGGTCCGGAAGAGCACGTCGTACATCGCGCCCTGCAGCCAGTGGTAGCCCCAGAACAGCCCGTTGACCTTCGGATAGGTTCGTCGAAACTTCCCGCTGTACGGCCGGCTGTCCAGGTGTTCCATGTTCATGGGAAGCGGCGTGATGGCGTACGGCACGCTTTCAAAGTAGTACTTCCAGAGCCGCTCGATCTCCCGGTCCTTCTCGGCGTGGGTGAGCCGGCGCGACGCCAGCACGTCCACGGTCTGCGCGTGCAGAACATGGGTCCAGTCGAATACCTGCTCCAGCACGCCGTACTTGCGGCCGAATGTGGGGGCGATGGCCGCCTCGTCCGGCATGAATCGGGGCGGATTCTTCAGCACGCGGTCAATTCGGCCGAAGGTCGTCGTTTCCAGCCGAGCGGCTTTCCCGGTCACAAGGTCCTCGTAGGCCATAGCGTGCCCCACCGCCACGGCGTTCAAGTCCCGCGCCAGGGGCTCGTTGTTGTAGACGGCGAAGTTGTAGGCACCCCGCCGGTAGAAGAGATGATTCTGCTGGGTATTGGTCAGCCAGCCCGGGAGCCCACCGGGGTCGCGAGGTAGTTCCCCAGAAGGCATGCGGGGCGCGTCGCCATGACCAGAATGGCCGTCCGGCCGGGGCTGGGCCCCGGTCGGACGGGCTGCTGGTGGCAGGCTGATCAACAGCAGCGCGGACACGATCCAGGCCTTGTTCATGGGTGCCACGTCGATCAGCGAGCGGGAGTGGCCAGAGCCACCATCTCGGCCAGAGTGAGCGGCTTCGCGTCGGCAAGCAACTCGTGATTCGCGTGGATCCACTTCTCGAAAGCAGACCGGGTGGTCAACGCTCGGTAGCCGAGCTGGCAGCTTCGGTGGTTCACTTTTTGCCCCACGAAGACGGCGCCCTCGGGTGAGGCGGTCCACTTGCCGTCCTTGCGCGCAAGGGTCACGGGCTTTCCCTTCAGCTCGGAGGGCGCGAGGATCGTGATGTCGCCCGTGTAGCTCTTCGAGTCCTGGAGCGCACAGAAAACACAGCGGTACTCGATCCGCTTCCGGCCACTCTTGAGGGCGACCTCATTGTCGAGCCGATCCGTGTCCTGCACCACATCCAACTTGCAGACAGGGCACTTCGCCTCGTGAGCCCTGGCCGTATCGAGCCTCGGTCCGGCGACCGCGATCGCCGCCAGTATGCCGGCGATGATCCATCGCCGCGAGATTATGGCATGCATTGCAAACTCCTCTGGGCGCCCTTGCGGGGGCGGGGATTGAGTGTCGCCGTCGGCGTCCCGGTTGGGGGACGCACGGCATTCATCCGGGTGCCGTTGGGGGACGGGCGGCCGACCGTCACGGACGGATCGACCAGGGCGATCCGCCGGAGGCGGGGTAACTCCGTCCCGTTAGTGGGTGACGGCGGTCGGAGGGGCGCGCGACCGATCAGCGCCGCGCTGGGGCGGTCGCAGAGGCCCGGAAGCCGGCTGAGGCAACCGCAAGCCGCCCGTAGGCAGGATCAGGAGACGATCCGCGGTAGGCAGCAGGGCCGGGCTTGCCGCGAGGGGCCTCGCCGCCGGTTTGGGCTCCGTGGCCACCGGGGCAGAAGGCGTCTCGACCGTGCACGTGCACGAGGCCGAGGCCAGTGACCGGCCGGTGTGATGGGTCGGCGAGACGGCCTCGGAGCCGGATCGGCAACAACAGGTCGCTTCGCCGGACATCCCGCAGGCCCTGGGCGCCTGAGGCTGGGCAGAACTCGCCGCCGTTGCCGTCGGTGCAGTGGAGCTCCCGCAGGCGACCGCCATCCCGGGAAGGCCAGTGGCGAACGCCACCGCCAGGGCCGTGGGAAGGGCCATCCAGATTCTGTTGCGCCGCAGGAGTTTCATGAAGGTTGCGCCTGTCCGTGAACAGGTCGTTGTCGAGGAGTATATACCCCTAGGGGGTAGAGATCAACCACCGGCTGATCCCGATTTCACATGGACAAGGACCCGGTGGATGCACTGACGTTCCGGTTGTCGGCGTGGGTTTGTTGGGCAGGGACGTCGCCCGTTCGCGCGGACTGGGACCGAAACCCTCGCAGTCGCAGGCTGTTGGTCACCACCGAGATGCTGGAGAGAGCCATGGCCGCACTGGCGATGATCGGGGACAGAGTGATGCCGAAGACCGGGTAAAGCGCCCCTGCCGCTATCGGGATGCCCAGGACGTTGTAGAGGAAGGCGAAGAAGAGATTCTGGCGGATCGTGCGCATCGTGGCCCGTGAGAGCCGGATCGCCGCGACCACGCCCGTCAGTTCGCCGCTCACCAGGGTGATATCCGACGCTTCCATGGCGACATCGGTGCCTGTTCCGATGGCGATCCCGACATCAGCCTGCGCCAGGGCCGGGGCGTCGTTGATGCCGTCGCCGACCATGCCCACCACGTGGCCTGCCTCCTGGAGCATCCGAACCTGTGCCACCTTCTGCTCCGGCAGCACCTCGGCGACGACGCGGTCGACGCCTACCTGCCGGCCGACCGCCTCAGCGGTGCGCAGATTGTCTCCGGTGACCATAACCACCAGCAGTCCGGCTTCGCGGAGAGCGGCCACCGCCGCGGCTGACCGGGCCTTCACCCGATCCGCAACGGCGATCACCCCGGCCGCCCGACCGTCCACGGCAGCCAGCATCGGTGTCTTCCCATCTTCGGAGAGCCGGTCCATGCTCTCCAGCAGCGGCGTCGGGTCGATGCCGCGCTCATCCAACAATCGCCGATTGCCGACGAGCACGGTGCGGCCGTCGACGGTCGCTTCCAGCCCGCGCCCGGTCAGCGAGTTGAAGGAGGATGCCTGGCTGGGGCTGAGGCCCCGAACCTCGGCGGCCCTGACGATCGCCTCCCCGAGCGGATGCTCCGAGGACTTCTCGGCACCAGCAATCAACCCCAGGAGTTCCGCCTCGTCCCATCCGTCAGTAGGTATGACATCGGTCAGTTCCGGTCGCCCTTCGGTGATCGTGCCGGTCTTGTCCAGGATCAGGGCGGTGATCTTGTGCGCTGTCTCCAGGCTTTCACCCCCACGGATCAAGATGCCGTTTTCGGCACCGCGGCCGGTGCCGACCATCACCGCGGTCGGCGTCGCCAGGCCCAGAGCGCAGGGGCACGCGATGATGAGCACCGAGACGAAGGCGATCAGAGCCTGCTGAAGCCGCGTTTCCACCGGGGCCAGCGTCATCCAGAGGAAGAACGCGACGACGGCGATCCCCAGCACCCCCGGCACAAAGACACCGCTGATGACGTCCGCCAATCTCTGGATCGGAGCCTTGCTGCCCTGAGCCTCCTGCACCAGCTTGATGATCTGCTGCAGAGCAGTCTCCTTGCCCACCTTCGTCGCTTCGAGCCGGAAGGCGCCGGTTCGGTTAATGGTGGCACCGAAGACCTCATCCCCCGGGGCCTTCTCCACCGGTAGGCTCTCGCCGGTCAACATCGACTCATCCACCGCGCTCCCGCCGAACCGGACGACCCCGTCCACGGGGATCTTCTCGCCTGGTCGGACCAGCACCAGATCTCCGGCGGCCACATCCTCGACGGGGATCTCGAGCTCCGCCCCATCACGCAGCACATGGGCGGTCCGCGGTTGGAGCCCGATCAGGCGACGAATCGCGTCGCCCGCTCGAGCCTTTGCACCGGCCTCCAGCATCCTGCCGACCAGGATCAAGGCGATGATCACGGCTGCTGCCTCAAAGTAGACGGGTGCCATTACCGGGCCGTGGCCGCCGCCGTGAGCGTGGGTGGGAACGACGAGCCCGGGAAAGAGGGTCGCGATGACGCTGAAAACGAATGCGGCCCCGGTGCCCATGGCGATCAGGGTGTTCATGTCCGCCGAGCGGTGCCAGAGGGCACTCCAGGCACCACGGAAAAACGGTGCTCCTGCATAGGCGAGGACGGGCGTCGTGAGCAACATCTGGACCCAGTGGTTGCCGGGGAAATCCAGGTGCAGCATGGCGAGGACCGTCACAGGCAACCCGAAGACCAGAGCGACCCAGAAGCGGCGGCGGAGGTCCGCGTACTCTCGCTCACGGGCAACCCGTTCCCAATCCTCATCGCCAACGCCCGCCGCCTCCGCCTCGATGGGCGTGGGCGGTTCCAGCGCGTGTCCCTCGCTGACGAGGGCCTGCCGTACCGCGTCCGGCTCCGTGAGGCCGGGGAAATACTCGACCACCAGAACCTGGTTGGCCTCGTCAAGGGCGGCACTCACCACGCCGCGCAGTCGAGCAGCCGTCTCGACAACCCCCGTAGCCTGCTCCGCGCCTGCCGGGGTCAACCGAATCCGAGCCTCAGCCGTACCGGCCGTACCATAGCCCGCCCGCCGGATGGCACCGACCAGCAGCCCGGTGTTCGTCTCCGTCGGCTGATAGGCGATCGTCGCCTGGTGGGCAGCGAAGTTCACCCCGGCCTCGGTCACGCCGGGAGTGCGGCGGAGCACCTTCTCGATACGGGCAGCGCACGCCGCACAACTCATCCCCGTCACTGGAACCGTGATCTGCTCGTCCGCCGTCCCCTCGGGGCCAGCCGTCGGACCGGATTGGCCCTCGCGGACCACTGACCCCATTGAGCCTGCCATCGCACTCACCTCGTCTCCCCTCCGAGCGCCTGTCGGCCGGATGTCCAATACCCTATGGGGGTATACCAGCGCCAACACTTTTATACCCCCTACGGGTATGACCTGTCAACCTGGACGGTCCACGGTTCCGCTGCCCAGCCGCCGCGCCCAACCCCCGACAAACGGGAGCCTCCCCGGGAGCCATCCTGGGTGCGAGGGCGACCCGCCCGCATGGGCCGCGGTGACCGCGCCCAACCCCCGACAAACGGGAGCCTCCCCGGGAGCCATCCTGGGTGCGCGGGCGTCCCGCCCGCATGGGCCGCCGTGGCCGAACCCGACCACCGACAAACGGGCACATCCCTGGGAGCCATCCTGGGTGCGCGATCATCCCGCCCACATGGGCCCGCCCCGTCCGCTGCCGCAACTGCCGTCGCGTACCGGCTGTGGCTCTAGCCCAGGTTCCGCTTCGGGGAGTCGTCCGGCCCGTAGCCGGGAATCGGCACCGGAGGATGTTCGAGATCGAACACCCGTGGCGTGCCCATCTCAACCATCCGCCTGGCGGCGGCCTCGAGGAGCGACTTGCCGTTGGCGCCGTCCGCAGGGTAGGCAGCCAGGCCGTAAACCACCTGCGACTGCGTCCCCGCGTGGGAGCGCGTGCGACAGTGGGCCACGATACGATCCGAGATCACCGCCGCGTCGATCTGGTTGCAGCGAGGGAGGACCACCGCAAAGTCGCCGTCAGCGGTGTGCGCCACAAAATCTCCCTCGCGGAGGGCGTCCCGTAGGTGGGCGGCGAGGCCCGTGCGGCTTCGCCGGAGCGACTCCTCCGTGTGCCGCGAGGTCGCCGATTCCCCGATCACCAACACGGCGAACTCTTCTTCCCGCGTCTGGGCGATGGTGACCTGCGAGTGAAGGAACTGGAGCAGGTTCACGCAGCTCGGGAGGCCCGTGACCGGATCGTTGACGAAGGCCCGAGACTGCGCCTCCAGGACGAGGGCATACGGGTCGGACTGCGATAGGAACTGGGCCAGGAGCTGCAATCGGTCACCGTGTAGCTCCCGGTAGACACTGTAGCTGCTGTGGTAGGCCGCAAGCACGCCGAGGGTCTTGCCCCCGACAACAATGGGCGCGGCGAGCGCGCTGCTGAGCTCCAGGTTCTCGCCCGGCCGGACGCGGCGGGAGAGGTCCATCCCCGCAGCGACATTGATGACGGACCTGCCGGTGGTCGCTACATACCCGCTCATGCCTTCCCCGAGGTGAATCTCCAGCCCGTCGAAGAGCTCACGCCAGTCGCCTTCCACGCTGATCGGGGTGAGCGTCCGCCGCTCCTGGTTCACAACATAGAGCACGAGCGTCGAGAAGGGAATGTGCGGCTTGATGGCGTCCACCAGATCAGCGGACAGCATCGGGGCGCCTCGGGATGCGATGGGGAGGGCATTCAATTCCTGAAGGAATTCCTCCTCGGACAGGGGTTGGTCCAGTTGGGCCACTTGCAGACTCGCAACCCGCTGGGCGAGGATTTCCACCACCGAGGGCTTCTCCGCCGGCGCATCCTGGGCGAGTTGCTCGATGGCGGCATCCATCTCCGGCAGGGACTTGATGAAGATCTTGGTCAGCTCCGGGTCGAATTGTGTGCCGGCGTTGGCGCGGATCATGTCTAGCGCTTGTTCCTGCCTGACGGCCCGTCGGTACGGCCGGTCCGAGGTAAGGGCGTCGTACATGTCGACCAGCGACAGGATGCGGGCCCCGAGCGGAATCTGCTCCCCGCACAGGCCGTCCGGATACCCGAGCCCGTCCCAGCGCTCGTGATGTCCCCGGACGATTGGCACCACGGGCCAGGGGAAGTCGACCTGCTCGAGGATCGCCACCCCCATGGCCACGTGTGACTTGATGATCTCGAACTCCGACGCCGACAGCTTGCCGCGCTTCAATAGGATCTGCTCGGGGATGCCGATCTTCCCGATGTCGTGTAGGAGCGCCGCCGCCCGGATCGCTTCCAGGTCTCCACCGGTGATGCCCAGGCGCGTGGCAACTCCCACCGCGTACTCGCGCACGCGGTTCACGTGCTTGTGCGTGTGGGGGTCCTTCGTCTCGATGGCCATCGCCAGGCTGGCGATCATCGCCTCGTTGAGGCGATTGACCGTGCCCATGTGCTCCATGTCGGCCTTCAGCTTCTGGCTGCGGACGTTGAATGAGTAGTAGATGATGTAGCTGAGCGGCGCCAGGATTAGGATGGCGATGCCGGGTAGTTGAAAGGGGAGCCAGCTCGTCACACAGACGACCACGGCACCGATAGAGGCGCTGGCGGCAAACCCCGGCCAGGCCCAGGCGAAGTATTCGCGGAAGGTGGCCCAGGCCTGGCGCTCTTGCGACCACGCCATGGCCACGGACATGCCGATGGCGTTCACCACGTAGAATGCCATCGGCGGTGCCGCCAGGGCTCCCCAGTTCAGGTTCTGCACCTGCAGCGGAAACTCGCCACGGAGGAGGTGGTGCACCGCGGCCATCGCCCCGATGCCCAGGATCAGGTTGGAGAGGTTGTAGAGTGCCTGGTAAGTGAGAGACTTACGAATCTGGATGTGCCAGCCTTGCTCCCCATGTCGGAGCGAAACGCCGCCGATCACACCGAAGAGGCTCACCAGCACCGCAGCCGAAGGGCCGAGGATGAGGAACGTGTAGTAGGTGACCGTGAAGGTGAGGGTGATACAAGCCTTGCCGGCGCTCGGGTCGACGCGTGCGGCACCAGCCACCAGCCCGGCGAAGCAGAGCAACCCCAGCATTCCCCAGTCGGCAACGGGGAACGTGCTCTCCAGCCAGAAGGTCACCCCGATGGCACAGCATGCCTGGATAAGGATCCAGGCGCGAAGCTTCCTCGCCAGACGGTCAAACCGCATGGCGCCTGGGTTCCGTATGCTGCCGAGAAACTTCATGGGGCGATCGGCTCCCCGGACTAACGGGAGCCGTGAGAGAGAGCGTAGGACGCTTGCCTGTGCGTCCGTTGTTCCCCTGCTTTAGCCCGCGATTCCTGCGTCCGGGTCCCATCGCATCCCCCACACACCTGGCCAGCAAGGCATCGGATGGAAGTGTCGCAAGAAAAACCCAACATCCAAGGGGCTGCGCGGGGAGGAGCGCCACGGTATTTGGGAGTAGTCTCACTTACTGCTTCACGTGGCCCGTTTGCAGACGGCTCCACGTGGGAACAGAGAGTCAGGGCTGGAGAGGTCGGGGCGCCCCAACTCCCGTACAGGAGGGCACCCCATGGAATACGATCTGGTCCTCGAGATCGAAGAGCTCGAGGAGCGAACTGCCCCCGCCTTCATCTGGCTTCCCCCGGATGAGGGTGTCGGCCCCTAAGTCAACCAAGTCAGCGATCAACACCCATCTCGCGAGATAGCTCCTGTTGCAGCAGTTGCTCCCCCGCGGACGACAACGGGAAGGCCGTGAGGTAGAGGCCGGCACATGCCGGCCGCAAGCCCCACGGTTAACCCCCGAAACCAACAGACATTCTGGCGCCCAAAGTCGACCTCTCCAGTCCCTTTTTTCCCTGCACCGTTGATGATCCGTTGTCTCCCGATTGGCTGAACCAGCCGCTTTCGGCAGACATGATTGGGGTCTGCAAGAACCGTGCCAATCGCCACGCTGCGGGCGGCCGGCCAGGACCGCGTGCCCACGATGCCGTTCACGGAAGCTGACGCTCCCCAGCGACGCGCCCAGGTCGTGTTGCGTCCCTTTCTGGAGCCCGGACGGGTGCAGGTGCTGGATCATGCCTCGGGTCGCCGATTCGGCGTGGGCGAAATCGAGGCCCACATCCTGAAGTCCCTGGACGGCATGACGACGCTCGGCCAGATCGCGGCCTCGATTCCGCGTGAGTTCCCCGGCGTGCGCGGATCGGTGGAAACCGTCGTGCGGTTTGCCGACCGACTTGAGGCTCTCGGTCTTCTCGAAGGATCCACCGCGCAGCGGGGATCCCGACGGCGGATCCCGCTGTTCCGACGCCTCGCAAAAGTGATGTCGCCTCCCATTCCCGCGGAGGGGCTCTACCGGTTGCTTCTGCCGCTCGTGCGTCTGGCTTATCGGCCCTGGGTGCTGGTGGTCTTGCTGATCGCGGTCGTGTGGGCCGGCTACGAATCGTTCTTCGACCGCGTCGCCTTGCTGGACTACGCTCACCTGTTCCAGCGAGGGACCGGCCTCCTCGCCGTCGTCGCCGGGATTGCCCTCATCGGCCTGATTCACGAACTCGGCCACGGGCTGACGTGCCGTTACTTCGGGGCACCCAGCCGCGGGATCGGCTGCTTTTTCATCTACGGCATTCCGCTGTTTTACTGCGACGTGAGTGGCGCCTACGATCTGAGCTCGCGCAGCCAGCGCATCGCCATCGACGCGGCGGGGCTCGGCTGGCAGCTCACCGCCGGCGCCGTTGCCTATCTCGGCTGGCGGGCCCTGGAGCCCGGTTCGTTCCCTGCGCTCATCTGCCAGGTGATGCTAGGGACCTGCGGCGCGATGTCGCTGATGAACCTGAACCCATTCATCCGGATGGACGGCTACTATCTGTTGAGTGACTTCTGGAGCATCGCGAACCTGCGGGAGAAGTCGATCGGCTTTTTCCAATGGAAGATGGCTGCGATCCTCTGCGGGTCGCCCTCGCCGCGGGCTCGGTCGAGCCGCGAAGCGCGCATCTTCTTCTGGTTTGGGCTCCTGTCATCCCTCTACACCACTCTGCTGGTGTCGCTCTTGCTCTACTTCGTTTCTCGGTGGATGCTGTCACACTGGCACGGCACCGGGGCGGTTGTGTTGGGGTTCATGCTGATGAGCATCGCTGTCTCCTGGGCCAGGTCCACCGTGGCGCGCAGCCTCGCGCAGAGCAGCTCCGCGGGAGCGTCACCCACACCGCCGACTCCGCCCGAGGCCGGGACGGCGCCGCGGTCCTCTGCCGGGCCACGGCCGCAGGCGGCCGTGTCACCCGAGGGGCCGCCGCCATGGAAGCTGCCGCGCGCCCGCTTCACGCTGCTCTTCGTGATCCTCGCCATAGTCTGGTTCTGGAATGCGAAGTGGCACTTTTTCATCGCCAGCCCCTGCACGCTGGAGGCCTGGGAGCGAGTACCGGTCCGCCCGGCCGTGGAAGGCGTGCTGCGGAGCGTTCCCTTCAGCGAGGGGGACGTGGTGCGCCGGGGGGAGCTTCTCGGCGTCCTGGAATCGGCGGATCTCTCCAGCGCGCGGACCCAGGCCCGACAGAAGGCGCAAGCCGTCCAGGCCGTGGGGGACGCGATGGAGTTGGAAGCCCCCGTCACCCGATTGGAGAAGGAGCAGGCGATCATGTCCGCTCGGCAAGAGGTGCGGGCAGCGAGGGCGGATCTCGACAACATGCTGAGCGAGTTCCCGGCTCGTCTCGCCGAGGCCGATCGGCAGTTGAGCGAGGCCGGCAAGGCGGTCGATGCCGCGGAGTTGGTCGCGAAACGTCTCCGGGTGGATGAACGCGCCATGGCCGACGGCAACCTGCCACCGAACATGCAGGCCATCGCCGAGCGCATCCAACGTGTGGACGCTCAGCGGCGGCTGGCCGCGACGGATCTCCGGCGTACCGAAATCCTCGTGGGCGAGGGTGCGCTGCAGCGCCAGAAGTTGGACTCCGCGCAGGCGGATCTAGAGCAGTTGAGCCGTGATCGCGCCGCGCTGGAGAGTGAGCTGCGACAGGAGATGAAGGCCCTCCGAGAACGGCGGGAGGATGCGGAGGCCGAGGTGGAAGCGCGGCTGGCGGCCCGGCGAACCGCGGAAGAGACGCTGGAGCGGGTGCGACGGGAGACGCGCAACCAGAAGCTGGACGCCCAACGCGACGAAGTGCGAGCCCGCGAAGACCTTCTCGCCGCATCCATCAGCCTCCGGGCCGCGGCGGACATCAAGCGGGCCCAGGCACAGGCGAAGCGGCTGGAAGCTCGCCCTCTCGTGACGGAGATCGGTCGGTTGGATCGGAAAATCCGAGAGACTCGGGTGTTGGCGCCCGCGTCCGGGATCATCAGCACACCCCGCCTCCGGGAGCGCGAAGGCAAGAAGTTCAACACCGGCGAGACGATTGCCTGGATTGACGAGGTGGATCGCCTGCGGGCTCGCGTCTTCGTGGACGAGAAGGAGATCGGCTTCGTGCACCTGGGGCAGGTGGTCCAGGTGAAGGTCGGGGCCTTCCCGGACCGGCTGTTTGAGGGCACGGTGCTGGAACAGGCCACGCGCGCTTCGGACAGGGGCGGGAAACCCAGCTACGAGGTGATTCTGCGGATCCAGAACTCCGACCGCACGCTCCGCCCGGGGATCACCGGCTACGCCAAGGTGATCGTCGGCGATCGCCCGCTGCGCGAGGTCGTCTTCCGCAAGCTCATTCGCTACTTCCGGACCGAGGTCTGGACTTGGTTCTGAATCGGGCCCCATTCGTCATCGGCATCGCGGGCGGTACCGGATCGGGAAAGACGACCGTCGTTACGGCTCTCATCGAGGCTGTCGGGGAGCAGCGGGTCGTCCGGCTGGAGCAGGACTCTTACTACCGCCATCGTGCCGAGCTGACCCCGGCCGCTCGCGCGGCCCTGAACTACGATCACCCGGATGCCCTGGATCTCGACCTCCTCGCCCACCATCTCCGCGAGTTGCGATCGGGACGCCCGGTGGAGACCCCCACTTACGACTTCCGCACACACCTGCGGAAAGCAACGGGCCGGAGGCTGGAGCCGCGGGCCTGCGTCGTGGTCGAGGGGATCCTGGTGCTCGGCAGCGCGGAACTCCGTGCGCAGATGGACCTGCGGCTCTACGTCGAGACCGACGCCGACATCCGCTTCATCCGGCGCCTTCGCCGAGACACCATCGAGCGCGGCCGGACCGTAGAGAGCGTGATTGAGCAGTGGGAGCGGGCTGTCCGCCCCATGCACCTCGAATACGTCGAACCGAGCCGGCGGCACGCCCACCTTATTGTCCCGGAAAGCGGAGGCCCAGAGGCGTTGGAGGTTCTGCTTAGTCGCGTCCGCGCCGTGCTGGGGTTGAAAGCCGGCTAGCCTAGACCTACCGACCGGGCTACCCAGAAGGCCAGGGTGGCGCCGCCCCACGCCAGCCCGGTCATGTAAACCCACGCGAAGGCCGGCCATTTCCAGCTACCCGTCTCACGTCGCATGACGGCCAGGGTCGAGACGCACTGCATGGCGAGGACGTAGAACACCATCAAGCCGATCGCCGAGGCGGTTGAGAAGAGCGGCTGGCCCGTCCGCGGATCGACCTCCGCCCGCATCCGTTGTCGCACGCTGACAGCCTGCCGGTCGTCGTCGTCCTCCACGCTATAGACGATGGCCATGGTGCCGACGAAAACCTCGCGTGCCGCGAACGACCCAAGGATGCCGATTCCCACCTTCCAGTCCATGCCGAAGGTGCTGAGCGCCGGCTCGAGGGCCTTCCCCGCGATTCCGGCGATGCTCTGCTCCAGTCGCTCGTGTGAGGGCATGGAGGGAGATCCGGGGTAGCGCATCGCCGCCCATAGCAGCACACTGATGCACAGAATCACGGTGCCCGCGCGGCTCACGAACTCGGACGCTCGCTCATAGGTCTGGGTCAGGACGGTGCGGATACCCGGCACCTTGTATGGCGGCAGCTCCATCAGGAAGAGCTGGGCGTCCCCCTTGAAAAGGGTGCGCTTCAGCACCGACGCCACGAGCAGGGCCGTGGTCAGCCCGAGCAGGTAGAGCCCCACCAGAACCAGCGCCGGCAGCGAGACCACCATCCACAGGCGTCTGTCCGGGATGAATCCCGCGATGAGCAAGGTGTAGACTGGCAAGCGAGCGCTGCAGCTCATCAGCGGCGCCACCAGGATTGTCACCATCCGGTCGCGCCGGTCTTCGATGGTGCGGGTAGAGAGGATGCCCGGGATGGCGCAGGCGAAGGAGCTGAGCAGTGGGATGAAGCTCTTGCCGTGCAGACCCACTCTCGACATTACCCGGTCCATCACGAAGGCGGCGCGAGCCATGTAGCCCGAGTCCTCGAGCAGTCCGATGAAGAGGAAGAGAAAGGTGATTTGCGGCAGGAAGATGATCACACCGCCGACGCCGCCGATGACGCCATCGACAATCAGGCTCCGAAGGTCCCCCGGCGGCAGGAGGCCGCCCACCCACCCGCCGAGGGCACCCTGGGCGGACTCAATCCAGCTCATCGGCGTGCTGGACCAGGTGAACACGCCCTGCAGCATCAGGAGCATGAGGGCCAGGAAGAGGATGATGCCGCCGACTCGGTGAGTCGCGATGCGGTCGATGCGTTCCGACCAGGTGACTCTTGGCGGAGCATGCTCCACCACCTCCATCAGCATCTGGCGTATCCAGTCGTAGCGGGCTTCCACCGGCGCAGCCAATGGATCGAGACCCTCTGATCGCAGTCGCGCCTCCGCTGATTCCACGAGGAACAGCACGCTCGGCTGGTCCGCCAGGAGGGCGAGGCGAGCTTCCGGGGAGAGCGTGATGAGCTGGAGCGCGTGAAACAGCGCCAGAGGCGCCGAGGCGTAGCCGACGTTCCGCAAGCCTTCGGCCAGCTCCGTCAGTGTCGACCGGAGTGGTCCTTCCGCGAGCCAATCCGGCGGCTGGACGGGCAGCGGTGGCTTCGCGAGCAACTCGCGTAACGCGGGGATCCCCTCGCCACGAGTGGCGACCATTGGCACAACCGGAATTCCGAGTCGCTGCGAAAGCCGATCGGCGTCGACGCGAATCCCCATCCGGGCTGCCACGTCAACCATGTTCAGGCAGAGGATCACCGGCAGTCCCAGATCAAGGATCTGGCCGGCCAAATAGAGGTTTCGGTCCAGGTTGCTGGCGTCGACGACGACCAGCACCACCTCCGGCCGCGGTGGGAAACCACCCAGCAGCACGTCCCGCGCAATCCGCTCATCGGGAGAGCGCACAGAGAGCGAGTAGCATCCCGGCAGGTCGATGACCATCGCGCCGGTTTCGGCGAGTCGGCCCTCACGACGCTCGACGGTGACGCCGGCGTAGTTGCCCACCCGGTGACGCAATCCCGTGAGCGCGTTGAACAGCGTTGTTTTGCCGCAGTTTGGGTTGCCCCCGAGGGCAATCACCCCTGGCGCTGCGGCCGCCGGCCGCGTCGCCTCGGAGGTGGCTCCGACTTCCTGAGGCGCGGACACCGTCAGATCAGCGCGTCGAGGATCACCCCGGCGGCATCCCCGCGGCGCAAGGTCAGGCTGTGTCCGCGCACGCGAATCTCAATCGGGTCACCCAGCGGGGCGGCACGGATGAACCGGACGGGCGCGCCGCGGATTAGACCCATCTCCTGGAGCCGCACACGGATGTCCACGGCTCCGTCCACGCGCAGGATTCGGCCCTCTTCACCGGGGGTCAACGAACAGAGGCTTCGTTCGGACATGGGGTGTGCGGCGACGGGACAATCGGGCAGGCTAGACAGGCTCGACAACGATCTGTTGTGCCAGGTGGCCGCTCAGGCCGATGCGGCTCTGGTGCACCAGACAGACGCAGGACGGGCCGCCCTGCAGGCAGCGGATGACGGCATTCTCGCAAAAGCCAAGCTCACGTAGGCGGTGGCACACGTCTGGCTGGCCTTCCAGCCGCCTCACGCGCACCGCGCTTCCGGGTCGCACCGCATTCAACGTCGTCATTCGCTTGCTCTGCCCTCGCCGATCCGATGGGTCGGCCATCTGCCTAACTATAGCGTGCCCGAAAGAACGGGGCAACCACAGCGGGCATTGAGATTTAGTCGAGGCTAAACGCCCGGCGCGGACGCCGCTTCCCGCGTTGGAAGTGTTGGCGTCGGACGGAGACCGGCTTTCGGGGCGGCAGACCTCCGGGCCCGTCGTCCGGACGCTCCCCCGGGGACGGGCCCCATCCGCCTCAATCGAAGCTGACACGAAACAGTGCCGTCCCTATCATGATCCTCAAGCCCCTCCCGCGCGAGACATCAGTTATGCTCCTCGGCACCCCCGACGCCCCGGCCGACCCGCCCGGTAGTTCCAGTTCCGAACTGGCCGACCCGGCTCTCTACATCAACCGTGAACTCTCCTGGTTGGAGTTCAATCAGCGTGTGCTGGAGGAGGCCCTGGAAAAGGGTGCGCCTCCGCTCGAGCGACTGAAGTTCCTCGCCATCGTCTCGTCGAACCTGGACGAGTTCTTCATGGTGCGAGTCGCGGGGCTTCGGCGACAGATCCGCCTGGACGCAGTGACGCTTGCCGCCGACCTGATGGCCCCCGCCGACCAGTTGAAGGCCATCATGACCCGCTGCCACCAGATGGTGCAGGACCTGTACCGGTGTCTCCGGCGATCGGTCCTGCCGGCCCTGGCGGAACACGGCATCCGCATCCTTCCCGTGGAGGAGCTGAATAAGGAAGATGCCCGCTGGGCAAACGACTACTTCCACCGCCAGGTGTTCCCGGTCTTGACCCCACTGGCGCTCGACCCTGCACACCCCTTCCCGCACCTCCGCAATCGGAGCATCAATCTGATGGTGACACTCCGAAAGGGGAGGGGGCACCGCACCCCGCTCTATTTCGCGGTGGTGCAAGTGCCGGGAGTGTTGCCGAGGATCCTCCGGTTGCCGGGTGAGGGCGCCCGCTTCGTCTTGCTGGAAGATCTGATCAACCACCACATCTCGGAGCTGTTCCAGGGCCTGTCGGTGGTCGACTGCTACGCGTTCCGCATCACCCGGGATAGCGATCTCGACTTCGATGAGGATGAGGCGGAGGACCTGCTCGAGGCTATCCAGGAGGAGGTTCGTCGCCGTGACTGGGGGGTCACCGTCCGCCTGGAGGTATCGGGAACCGTGGGCGAACGTGCACAGCAGGAGTTGCTGGGAGCGCTGGGGATCACCGCGGCGGAAGTCTACTGCGTCGACGGGCCGCTGAACTTGCCGGACTTCTTTGCCATCCAGCGCCTGCCGGAGTATCCGCACCTGCGCGACGAGCCCTACGTCCCGCCTGTCCCCCGCCGACTTCAGGGCAAGAAGGACCTCTTCGCTGAGATTCGCGCCGGGGACATACTCCTGCATCACCCCTACGAGTCCTTTTCGCCCGTGGTTGAGTTCTTGCGGCAGGCGGCGGAAGACCCGGATGTGTTGGCGATTAAGATGACGCTCTACCGCACGAGCGGCAACTCTCCGCTGGTGGCAGCGTTGGCGCGGGCTGCCCAGAACCGGAAGCAGGTGACCGCAGTCATCGAGCTCAAGGCCCGCTTCGACGAGGAGAACAACATCGTGTGGGCGCGCTCTCTGGAGCGGGCCGGTGTGCACGTGGTCTACGGGCTGGTCGGCCTGAAGACCCATTGCAAGCTACTCATGGTCGTCCGGCGGGAGCATGGCGAAGACCGGCTGCGTCGCTATGTCCACCTGGGCACCGGGAACTACAACGCCGACACCGCCCGGCTTTACACGGATCTCGGCATCCTCACCTCTTCCCTTAAAGTGGGGCAGGATGTTTCCCGGCTGTTCAATGTCCTGACGGGATTCTCGGAGTTTCCAGTCTGGCGGCGGCTGGCAGTGGCGCCGGTGGGCTTGCGGGCGCGCTTCCTCGAGTTAATCAAGCGGGAAGCCGACCATGCGCGGGCGGGGCGGCCGGCGCAGATCATTGCGCAGATGAACAGCCTGACGGACCCTGAGATTCTCCGCGCACTGTATCAGGCCTCGCAGGCAGGAGTGAACATCCTGCTGATCATCCGCGGCATCTGCTGCCTGCGGCCGGGGATCCCCGGCGTCAGTGAGCGGATAGAGGTGCTGAGCATCGTCGGGCGATTCCTTGAGCACTGCCGCATTTTCTATTTCCGCAACGGGGACAAGGAGCTCTGCGGACCCGAGGCAGAGGTCTACCTTGCCAGTGCGGACTGGATGAATCGAAATCTCTCGCGCCGGGTGGAGATTGTGTTTCCCGTCGAGGATCCCGAGCTGCGCCGCCGCGTGGTGGAGGAGATACTGCTGGTCCGGGCGAGGGACACCAGCGCTGCGCGGCGGCTGAACCGGGACGGCAGCTACACCCGCGTCCGCGCCAAGCGCGGAGAGCGGCAGGACAGCCAGGCATGGTTTATGGCACGGGCCCTGGGCGAAAACGCTCCGGACGCGGAGAGGCCCTACGGTGCCGACCTGCTGCTGCACGACCCCGGCAACGCTCGACCGCCGCGCCCCCTCGAGGAGGACATGCTCGACGAGCAGTTCAGTTCGAAATCTGGCCTGGCCGGCGACGGCGAGCCAGGGCAGTACACTCCGCCCTACGCTGACGAGACCGTGAGTCTTGCCGACGACTCCTGGGACGATGTGGGTTTCGCGTCGCCCCCGGCCGAACTGCCGTCCCGAACCAAGCCGTAACCGGCGAAGCCGACCGGGGAAAGGAGCGGGAGTTACCCCGGCTGGCCCCCGCGTCCGACGAGCCGGACGGCCTGCTCATATTTGCTGAGAGCCACGGGCTCCATCTCCGCCATACTGCGCAGCTCCGCGACAGCTCGGTCGAGTAACTCCTCTGCCCCGCGGATGAGTTCGAGTTCAAGTTCGCCCCCGGTGGCGGTCCCGGCAGGCCCGGAGAAGGTCACCTGATCCAGAGCGAGTTCCAGCTCCCCCTCCTCACCTGCAAAGTGGAGCAACCTCCTCCGGTTGTGAATCTGCAGCGCCTGTTCCAGCAGGCGGGGTTCGAAGGCGAGCGCGAGGGTTCTTTCCGCGGCAATCTTGATCAGCCACGCTCGGGGATCCGACCCATCCGCCGGTTCCTCGATCTCCACCCGGCGGGAGACGCCGGCCGAGACGCCCCCCAGCTTGAGGGTGAAGAGGCTGCGCGCCCGTAGGGTGCGCACCCGGACGGACCCACGCGACTCTGCCACCTCGCTGTCGGGTGTGTCCCAGTAGACGTCCGTCTGATCCCGCTCCTCTGTCGCGACCAGTGGCAGGGTGCCGAGGCGGGTGAGGCCGGAGATCGGCTCCGCGTCCGCGGCATTCGCCAGCCGAAACTTTGCTTCGGTTTCGATCACGGTGCCGCTCCAGATGCGCTGAGGGCAGCCGTATTGGCCGCCTGTCGGCCGCGGATGTCGAAGCAGTCGTACTGGTTGTCGCGCATCACCCGCCGGGCGATGGCGATCGCGTCCCCTTCACGCAGATCCCCGTCGGCGACCTCGGCAGCGAGGGCCCGCTCCAGCCGTCGGCGTGACTGTCGAGCATAGGCAAGGGCGCTCGTCGGCCAGCGGGTGTCCCCACCGAAAGCGAACAGCTTATTGATGGGGGCGGTGTGAATGAAGCTCCGGACAAACTGGGTCATCGTGTGTGGGTCCACCGACCACGCCCAGCAAAGATCCGCCCAGGCGTTGGGGTAGTGTTTTACGACCGCGATCAGTTCCGCGGAGTAGGGGTAGGCGGCATGCATCAGCACGAAGCGGCACTCGGGGTATCGCCGCAGGAGCGGCGTGAGGTGGCCCGCCCGAATGCGCTCGACCGGCATCGTGCCGGTGCCGGCGTAGTAGCCCGTGTGGATCTTGAACGGCAGGTTGTGCTCAATGGCGTGCTCGACACCGCGGGCCCAGCACCAGTCACCCAGGCACAGGCGGGAGGCTTCATCGCGGCCCGTTGGGTCGCGCAGGGCTGCGTCCAGCGCCCGGGCGGCATCGGCGTCCGAGCGCTCCTCCCATATCAGCGTGCGCTGGTAGGCGTGCTGCGCCTTCACGGCGATGGCGAGTGGGCCGTGACGGGCGAAGAGGGTATGCATCGCCAACCGCAGGCTCTCCAGAGAGTTGACGGACACGCTCGTCTCAGCATGGATCGAGGCGGCGTCGATCTCGCCCCGGCAAAACGACGCCCAGGACAGGTCGTAGAGAAAGAAGGCCGGATCCGACGCGTCAGGATCGCACATCCAGCGGAAGTCGTCGGTCTGGGTGTGGTCGAGCCCGGCAACTTCGCCCAGCAGGCGGCGCCGTTCGCCTGGCTGGCGCAGCCGCGCCAGGATGGGGGAGGCGGCCACCGCGCTCTCCGCGCCGATCTCCTCGATCCCGTACACCTCTCTTGCCAGCAACTGCACCGCCTCGCCGTACCCCGTGTGACGGATCGCCGACCAGGCGCGACTCACCCCTCGCCATCGGACCTCCTCCGCGCCCTCGCCTTCGACGAGGGCGCGAACGGCGGCGGGCGACGCTCCGGCCGAGATCAGATCCGCCGGCACGTAGTTGGTGAACAGATCCTGCAGCACGTCGCGCGGGCCGTCATGAACCCAGGCCTCTTCCCGCTGCAGGTGCTCATGGGTGTCAACGAGACGCATTTCGGCTATGGCCAGGGAAAGATCGCTGGTGCTCATCTGCCCTCCGTACCGGTGCAGCCGTGTTCCGCGAGTGGAGCATCGGCGCTGCTGCTCCCAAGTCCGGCCTGTCCACGGCCAATCCCTTCGCCAAGATCCTGCCGAGGCGGGAGGACGGCGCTAAAACAGCGTGAGACCCTGGGAGGCGCCGGTGTTTGGTAACGGAATGAAGTGGCTGGTATGGGGGTGGGCGGTTGCTGTCTCGGCTGCAGCGGCGCACGCGGCGCTGGCGCCTGGGCACCAGGAGCTGGAGCACCGGCTAGCCGAAGTGGCGGCCATCCCCGGAGAGCCGGGCCGGCTGGACACCGTCGGGATCACCCGGGGCGATGTCCCGATCCGGAGTCTCGAAGCCGCATCGGAAGTTGGGCCGGGGCAGCGCCGACTGATCGTGCTGGCGGGTCTGGATGGGGATGACCGCGGCGTCGATGCCGCGCTTGCCGCACTCCGCTGGTTCAAAATGCAGGCTCCTGCCGAGCTCCGGCGGACGTGGTCGATCACCGCCATCCCGTGCGGCAATCCCGAGGGCTGGGTGCGCCTCAAGCCTACCAACGACTACTTCGGGAAGCCGACCGTCAACTACCCTCCCGCGGACGGCTACTACAACGATGTTCGGTCTGTCGAGAATCGCTATCTCTGGCGGTGGATCACGTTCCAGGGTCCGGATCTCGTCCTCGACTTCCGCGGCGGCAACCGCACCGCCTGGACGGCCCCCGCGACGGCATCGGCGTTGCTTCCGACCCTGGTTGCCCGGCCGCTCCTCGCCGTCGACTCCCTGGCGATGGCGCTTGGAAAGCCAGGGCCCGCCGGATTCGGGACGGTGCCAGCGGTTGTCGTCGAGACGCGCGCGGCGGAGGGACCACGTGCCCTCGAGCAATGCCTGGTAGCGGCCCGCGGGCTGCCGAGATCGCCGCTCCGGCTGGCGTTGGAGTCGCGCCTCGCTCGCAAGCCAATGGACGTCGCGGTGGTGTTGGCGAAGCGCTACCCCCAAAAGCCGGCGATCACCTACATCTCCGCCACGGCGCTGCGGGGAGCGCTCCGTCTCGGTCAGCTCACTCGCGATCCGTCGTGGCGAGAGCGGGTGGTGAAGTCCCTGGACCCATGGTTGTCCGGCGCGCAGGAATCGCTGGACGATAAGCCGGATGGAGTGAAGCTGGCCGGGCACGCGGCGTTCGCCGCACTGGCCCTGGACGACGTCGGCAGTGAGCGGGGGAGGGCGCTCGCGCTGACGGCAGCGGACCGGTTCAGGCCGGAAGCCGCCGCCGGCACGGCCCGGTTTTCCGGAAGTGCGGTGGAAGACATCTTTATGCTGGGCAGCCTCTTGCCGCTGACGGATCGGCTCGACCCAGCCCGGGAAGATCGTGTCCTGTTGCATCGGACGCTCTCCGAGTTGACCATCGCGCTGCAGACCGAGGACGGCCTGTTCCGTCACTCCCGCCAGACCGAAGTACGCTGGGGGCGGGGGAACGGCTTCGCGGCGCTGGGGATGGCGGAGGCCCTGGCGGGGCTGCCGGATGGAGCCGCCCGCACCTCGTTGCTTCGCAACTTCCGTCGGCAGATGGCCGCGTTGAAGCTGGCACAGGCCCCGGATGGCACCTGGCGCCAGATCATCGACAAACCGGAAAGCTACCGCGAGTACACGGCCACCGCCATGATCCTGGCGGCGATGGCCAGGGGCGTCCGGCTGAAGTGGCTGCCTGCGGACTACCGCGCGACGGTCAGCCGCGCCTGGAACGCCGTGTCCGCCCGCACCAACCTGAGCGGTGAGCTGATCGACGTGTGCGAGGGCACGGGACCCGGTCCGAGCGTCCGCTATTACCTCGACCGGCGTGCCCTCGAAGGCGGCGATGACCGAGGCGGAGCTATGGGCCTGACTGCGGCGCTCGAGATGGCCGAGTTGACGGCGGGCTGAGCGGCGGTGCAGGTGATCCGCGAGTTGTGGGCCGGTTGGCGGCACCCGGACCGGCGCCGGGAGTGCCCGATCTGCGGCACGGTCTCAGCCCTCTTCGGTCCGGTCGGCCAGTCGAACCCTCTGCTCACCGAGCTGCAGGTGGTCGGTGGCGGGCGCCGCCTGCATGTGGTCTGCCCGCGCTGCTGCTCCACGGACCGCGAGCGGCTGGTCTACCTCTACCTGCGCGATCAGGGTTGGTTCCAGCCCCGCCGCGAGCGAATCCTGCACGTCGGTCCGGAGAGATCGCTCGGGGCCGTCCTCACCAGGACGGCGGGGTTGAGGTATGTGTCGGCGGATCTGAAGTTGCGACGGGCACGGCTGCGGGCGGACCTCACCTCCCTGCCTTTCGCCGACCGCGCCTTCGGCCTGGTGATCTGTAACCACGTGCTCGAGCACATCCCCGACGAGGGAAAGGCGTTGGCCGAGATCCGCCGCGTCCTGGAACCGGGTGGCCAGGCGGTCCTCCAGGTGCCGATCAGCTCGGCTCTCACCCACACTCGCGAGGACCCCTCGATCACCGATGCCGAAGGACGCCATCGCACGTTTGGCCAGGCGGACCATGTACGCCTCCACGCCCGCGACTATCCTGATCGTCTGGCAGCGGCTGGATTCTCCGTCACCGTTCTGGATCCCGAGGAAACCTGGGGCCGGGAAACGATGCGCCGCTACGGGCTCATTCGGGGTGAGCGCCTCCACACGGTCCGCATCCCGCCCGGGCAGGACTGAGGAGCGCCCCGTCCCAATCTTTAAGCATTCGGACCGGGTTGGAGGAGTACGCCGTGAAGTGCCCTGCCTGCGAGGCGGACCTGAGAGAGTTGTGCACGGGGCCGACAGTTGTCGACCTCTGCCATGCCTGTGGCGGTGCCTGGTTCGACCACAGAGAGTTGGAGCAGTTCGATCAGTCGCACGAGCCGGCCGCCGGACTGACCGCCGTATCCCCGCAGCGCGCGGTGGACCCCGCCCCGCGTCGCGGATGCCCACGCTGCGCAGAGAGCGGCGAGCGCGTGGTGATGATGCGCCACTTCTACAGCACCCAGCGGGTGGTCGAGGTGGACCAATGCCCCGCCTGCGGCGGATTCTGGCTCGATCACGGGGAGTTGGAGAAAGTGCGGGCCGAATCGACGTCGGCCAAGTCGGGCGACGAGGGCGGGCGCAAGACTCCCATCCCGGAGGAGCTCCTCGTTGAGCACTGCCGCGCCGTCGCCGGCTCGGGCTTCTTCACGCGCCTCGCGCGTACGCTTTCCGCTTCCTGGCGCACCGGCGGCTGAGCCGCCGGCACTCACTCCAACTCCAGCCCGGGGAAGGCTTCGGCGACCGCCTGCCAGGTGGTGTAGCCCAGAAAGTGGGTCCATAGCTCTGCAGCGGATGCGGCGTCCAGATGCGGCCAGGAGCGGCGGGCGTACTGCAGATCACGGGCCATGGAGTGGGCTTCGACCGCACACGGGCTCTCGGCCTCCACGATCAGGAGCAGATAGTACTGGTCCGTCCGGCCGGGGAGCACGCGGAGACAGTCCAGGCTCCGGTAGAGCTGGATGCGGCGATCGTACCAGGGCAGCGGTGCCTTCAGGGACTTCTCGTCCTTCCGTGCCTCAATGAAGATAGTGGCCTGATCGGTGCGCAGAACGGCATCCGGCTTCGCCTGTCCCTCAAGCGCCCACCAGCTTCGAGGTTGGTTCACAATTCCTTCGGCGAGTTGCCGCGCATAGGCATCCACACCACGCAGGGCCTCGGCGAGCGCATGGGGATTGCCCTGCATAAACGCCCGCCGCGCATTCTGCGTCATGGGGCGGTAGACGCGCTGGACGCCGTCTGCATCCACCGGCCAGACCAGGCGATGCCGATGGTTGAGCAGGTAGGCCAGGAACTCCGGCGGGGCCGGGGAGCGGAAGTCCAGTGTCGGCGGTTCGATCAGGGTACCCGGCCATCCTTCGTCATCCGGCAGCTCCAGCTCGGCGGCGCGGCTGCCAAGTCGTAGGAAGGGGGCCAGCCAGGCGGTGCCGCTCTGGTCGAGGCGGGTCAGGTGTTCGAGGGCGGGTTGGGTACGTGATAGCGTGGTAGGGTTCACAAGTCAGTCTCAGTCGTTCGCTCGTAAGCCTACCACGTCCGACCTTCGGCGGAGGGAGGGCTTGACTACCCGGGGGGACAAGTGTGAGATGGGGCTTCCGCACAGCATGAAACGGCTCCGTCTACTCTTCTCCCTGTTGTTGGCCGGGATGCTCCCGGCGGTGCTTTCGCCTGCTCCTGGGCACGCACAGGCGGTCGGGTGGGATGGGGTTGCCGGACGGCTTCAGCCGGAGTTTCAGCCAGGACATTGGGGGTCAATCTACGCAGCCGCTGGCCTGGCGAGCCTGACGCAAAAGCCGCCGGACCAATCCGAGGCCGCATGGCGAGCGGTGACAGGCGTGCGCCTGGCGCAGTGGGGCTTTCCGCGTTACGCGTTTCTCCAGGCTGGCACGCGGCTTGACCTGGATCCACAGGGGTTCGTGGCCAGTAATGATCGGCTGGTGGTGCTCGGTTTCAGAGGGACTGAGCCAACCAAACCGCAGGACCTGGTGACGGATGTGCGGATTGAGCAGCTTCCCGCCCCGGAGTTGGGTCTGCCGGGCGGGGCGAGGGTGCACGCGGGATTCTTGCGCGCGGCTCGGGCCGTGGCGTCCAGCATGCTCCGTGAGGTGGCGGCTCACTCCGTCGACCCAGACGGCCTGCGCAAACCGGTCTGGCTTGTCGGGCACAGCATGGGCGGGGCGATCTCAATCTTGAGCGCCTTGCGGCTAAGCCTCCTGACCGACGGATCCGGCCAGCCCCTCCTGCCCCGGTTGGCGCTCTTCACCTTCGGCATGCCGCGCGTCGGCAACCCTGCTTTCTGCGCTGCCTTCGCCCAACGTGTGCCGGCCAGCACCCGAGTGGTCTACGGCAAGGACTGGGTCCCCTGTGTCCCGCCCTCGATGATCCCGCTGACGCCGATTCGCTATCAACACGTTGCAAACGGCATCTACTTCGGACCCGACAACCGGCTCCGATCTTCCCCTACGGATTGTCCGTTTACCCTGCATGCCGGGTTCTTCGATCGACTCACCCTACCCTCGCTCGGCGGGGTGATGGAGCGGGGGGTTGACTTTGGTGCGCTGGGTCGTCGCTTCACCAACGGAGTGGGAACGCTCGCCCGATCCGTGACGCGGGAACCGGACGAATTGGCGCACCATCACCTGGAGTATTACCTGCGCGCACTCCGCCTCGCCATCCCGGAAGCGGAGCGCGCGGGTTGGCCGCCGCCACCATGACTCGGCTTCGACAGTTGGTGGCGGCCGCGCTTTTCGGGCTCGCCTTCGTCCCCCCGGCATCCAGCCGGGGTGGGGCGCCGCCCGGCGTTCGCCGCCCGAACATCCTCCTGATCGTCACCGACGATCAGGGCTACGGCGAGCTGCGGCTGCACGGCAATCCGGACATCGAGACCCCCAACCTGGATCGCCTGGCCGCCGAGGGCTTGCGGATGACGCACTTCTACGCCAGCCCTGTCTGCACCCCCACACGAGCCGCGCTGATGACCGGGCGGTACGCGCAGCGCACAGGCGCCATCGATACCTACCTCGGCCGAGATACACTGGCCGCCAACGAGACCACCCTCGCCCAAGTGCTTGGCCGGGCGGGGTACCGCACCGGGCTGATCGGGAAGTGGCACCTCGGTCGCTACATGCGTTACCACCCGAATGAGCGCGGATTCGACCACTTTTTCGGTTTCTGGCAGTACGGTTTCATCAACCGCTACTTCGATTCCGAGGAACTCTGGGAGAACAAGCAACCCATCACCACCGCCGGCTACGTGACGGACGTGTTGACGGACCAGGCGATCCGGTTCATTCAGGGGGAGCCAGCTCGGCCCTTCTTTCTCTACCTGGCATACAACGCCCCGCACGCGCCCCGGCTCGCACCGGATGCCGCCGTGGAGCGCTGTCTGCGCCGCGGCATGCCACTTGCCGATGCCCAGACGTACGCTATGGTCGAACGGGTGGATGCCGGAGTAGGCAAGTTGCTGGCCCGGTTGGACGCCTCGGGACGGCGCGACAACACCCTTGTGCTCTTCATGTCCGACAACGGCGGGACCACCCGCCGCTATGCCGCAGGCTTGCGAGACCTTAAAGGGACGGTCTACGAGGGGGGGATTCGTGTGCCGCTGTTTGCGCGGTGGCCTGCTCGATGGCCGTCGGGACGGGTGATTGAGACGCCCGCGCAGCACATCGACCTCTTTCCCACTCTCTGTCAGGCGGCGGAGATTCTGCCTGCCGGCACTCTCCCGCTGGACGGCAAGAGCCTGCTTCCGCTCTGGTCGGGCACCGGACCTCAGGATCCTCCGCATCCGTTTCTCTACCACCAGTGGACCCGCGTGCGACCGAGCGCGGAGCAGAACTGGGCGATCCATGACTGCCGGGACCCCGGGGCGCTCTGGAAACTGGCCAACGGAGCGCTCTACAACCTGACGGATGATCCGGGGGAGTCTCGCGATCAGGCGGCTGCCCAGCCGGCACGTGTCGCTCTATTGCGGCGGACTTTTCTGGAGTGGTTTCGGGATGTGACCGCGGGACAGAGCTATCAGCGCGTGCCGATCGAGGTCGGGCGTGAGGATGAAAACCCTGTTGAGATCGATCTCACCTGGGGCGAGCCCACCGGCGGTCCATTGCGTCCTGAGTACCGGCATTACAACCGCGACGTCTTGACGAACTGGACGAAGCCCGGAGAAGCTGTGGAGTGGAGGGTCGACGTGCTGAAGAGCGGTCGCTACCAGGTGGAGATGGTCTACGGCTGCGAGGCGGCGGACGCGGGCGCCCGGATTCGGCTGTCTCTGGGGCAGGCCGCGCTCTCCGCCACGGTCCGGGCGCTTGGCGGTGTTGACGGCTACATCCATCGGGCAGTCGGTGACATGCGGCTGAAGAGCGGTCGGGGGGTGCTGCGGCTCGAGGCGGTTGCCGTCCCCGGCAGCAAGGTGATGGAGCTGCACAAGCTGATTCTCCGCCGGCTGTAGTCTGCCGTGAGCGGCTTCCCGGAAGGGGATCCGACAGGGAGTTCAGCCACCGATCGGGAACTAAGGATTTTCTGAGGCAGCAAGCCGCAGATCGGGCATGAGGAGAGAGCATGGCAGGAAGTCCGCAGGTAGTGACCGCCGCTGAGCTGGATCTCAGTCCGGGTCTGGCCAACGTTCTGCCGCGCGCGGCCGCCGAGCAGCTTCAGTGCGTGCCGATTGAAGAATCCATCGACACGGTCACGGTGGCGATGCTGGAGCCGGGCGACGTCTACAGCATTGATGAGATTCAGCGCCTCACGAGCAAGCGAGTCCGCCCGGTCGGAATCTCGCACGCCGATCTGCGAGCGGTGATCACCAAGGTGTACGCCGGCGGCGCGGGCTCGATGGGCGAGGCGGAGTTGTATGGCGACTCCACCGCCAAGAGCAACGTGGTGAATCTGGGCGGCCTCAGCACCAGCGCCGATGCGCCGACGGTGCTGCTGCTGAACGAAGTGCTGCAACAAGCGATCCACCAGCGAGCCAGCGACATCCACATCGAGCCCTACGAGACCCAGTGCCTCGTTCGCTTCCGGGTCGACGGCGTGCTGTACGATTCGATGCCCCTCACGGCCGATCAGCATATCCCCCTACTCTCCCGGATCAAGATCCTGGCCAACATCGATATCGCCGAACACCGGCTGCCCATGGACGGCCGGTTCACCATCCAGGTGTTGGGCAAGCGCTGGGACGTGCGCGTCTCCACCGTCCCCACGCAGTTCGGCGAGAAGGCCGTGCTCCGCATGCTGCCCAAGGATTCCACGACGCTGAGTCTGGAAGAACTCGGGATGCTGGAGCGCGAACGGCGGCTGTTCGAGTCGATCATCGCCAAACCGTACGGGATGCTCCTCGTGACAGGCCCCACCGGCTCCGGAAAGACGACCACCCTGTATACGGCCCTCCGGGCGATGGACACCGTCGGGCGCAACGTCATCACCATTGAGGATCCCGTCGAGTACGAGTTGCCCCGCGTCACGCAGATCCAGGTCCACCACAAGATCGGCTTGACGTTTGCCGCCGCGCTTCGCGCCGTGCTCAGGCAGGATCCGGACGTGGTGATGGTCGGAGAGATCCGCGACATCGAGACGCTGGGGATGGCGGTGCAGGCTGCGCTCACCGGGCACTTCGTCTTCAGCACCCTGCACTGCAACGACAGCGTCAGCGCCGCCCCCCGCGCCACGGATATGGGATTGGAGCCGTTCCTGTTCACCTCGGCCGTGGTCGGGGTCGTGGCACAGCGCCTGGTCCGAAAGATCTGTCCGCTCTGCCGGGTTCCGGAGCCGCTCCCGCCGACCCTGCGACAACGATTGAACATCCAGGACGCCAACGCCTCGATGTTCCGCGGCAAGGGGTGCAAGGATTGTCGCCACACCGGATACCGGGGTCGATTGGGCGTCTATGAGCTGTTGGCGATGAACGACGCGGTGCGCGCGGCCATCCAGGAACGGAAGAGCGCCTCCGAGATTCGCCGTGTGGCAGTACAGACCGGTATGATCGCTCTGCGCGAAGACGCGCTGCGCAAGGTGCTTTCCGGAGTGACGACCCTGGAAGAGGTCCTCCGGGCGGTGTATCTCGAGGCGTAGGTTCGGGAGGCGAGATGGACAGGCGGCGGCTCATCATCCTGGCGACGGCCCTGGTTGGCGCCCTCGGTTTCGGGGCGTCCCGTCGCGCCGGTGCCCAGGTCGGCGGCCGACCGGTCGACGAGTACCGGCTGCTGCCGGTGCGGATCCATCTCATACGGGCGGCAAAGACTCCGTCTCTGAACGCACGGATCGTCGCTGCGGACGCCCGCCGCATTCTTGGCAAGATCAACAAGGTCTGGGCGCAGGCTGGCATCCAGTTCTACGCCGAGTCTGTCCTCGCCGAGGAAGCAGAGGCTCAGGAACTGTACGAGGGACTTGGCGAGAACCGCTCCCTGGGGCACCTCCGACTGGTGCGGCCGAAGGCGTCCCGCACCGAGAAGACCTTCCATCTGTACTACATCCGGGAGATGGGGCCAAACGGCGTCTGCCTGGATGGGAGCCACGAGCTCCTCTTCGTCAAGGACACTGCTGCGCTGCGGCCGGTCCCCGGTGGCATCGATGAACCATTGCCTCGCGTGAGTGCGCATGAAATGGGGCACGCGCTCGGCCTGCCGCATCGGCAGGATACGACGAACCTGATGGCGAGCGGCACCACGGGGACCTCGCTCAACGACGAGGAAATCCGGGTCGCTCGCGAAAAGGCCGAGAAACTCCGACTCGCCGTGTCACCGAACGAGGCGTTACGGGCTGCCGGTGAACTCAAGGCCGGCGAGCCCCGGGCCGACCTGCTCACAGTACTCGCGGGCCTTCCAGACGGCGAAGTGGCTCGCGCCGCCCGCGCGCTGCAATCCGCCCGCCCCTGACGCCGTCACCCCCACCGCCGCGGGGGACCGGGGTGGACGAAGCCTCGATCAGGTAACACGCAGGTATATGTGGGCAAAATCGGTATTAGCTGGCAACTCGGATTCCCAGCACTCAGGGACCAGTTCCGACAGCGCCCGGACACACCGATCAAATCTCCGGGCTACGTCGACCGACTCGAAGAGACCATATTCGTTCAATTGAAGGCGAAAGAAATCTAGTATCACTCGCATTAATTCAAAATCGCCTGTACGATCATTAAGTATACTTGTCGATTCCAGACCGTTGGCTAACAACGAGCTGTGTCCGTACCACACCGGATCTACTCCGAGGAACTGCCAGGCCTTTGGTTGGTCAGTCAGCTCAACCACGGTACTCCAACCGATGACGTCGCACCGGACACCGAGGTGCAGCATGGCAGCGCGCAGTTTCACGCATACACTGATCGGCGCTTTTCCGTCAGCCTCAAGGTACTGACGCTGCAGCTCGGCCGTCGACGCCGGCAGAGGCAACCCGGGAGTCCAGCCTGCGTCCGCTCGATCGAGACCCCGGTACCGGTCATTAGCACCTGGTGACTCCCGCCTCAACACCAGGACGTTCACTGCAGTCGAAACCCTGAAGGGACGGGAATGTGGAACCGCCGCTCGCCTACGTGGATGTGCGGAATGTCCCAGCCCGTCCCACGATGTCCGGTAAGGTCTCGGGGGGTCGCACTCACGGGGATTCCGTAAGCCTCGGCCAGCCAGAGGATCTCACGCAGCTCTTCTTCGGAGTGCAGCCACCTGTTCTTCTCGATGCTCTTCATCCATCCCATAAAGGTCCTCCCGTCCCGCGTGCCGCGTGACTCCGTCAGGTGGTCGGGGCCGGGTTCGTCAGCCATTGGTTTCGATGATGGGTTTGACTTCCGCCTTGTGCCCGAAGTCCCGAGGCACTCGGGATTCACCGACGACGTCCCGTCCCGGC
>CAZSRZ010000007.1:0-60676 GCA_964609085.1 uncultured bacterium
GATGATCAAGCCGGCCTCCTCCGAGCCACACTTCCTGTCATGGTACGCGGCCGAGTTGACCAGGCACGCGCCGGACCTGGGCGGTCACGTGACCGTCGGAAAGTGGACTCGGGATGATCAGAGCTCGACATCGCTGGCCCTAGGAGCGGCGGATGCGGTGGTGGCATATGGCGATGACGCCACTCTGGCTCAGCTCATGCAAGGCTGCCGGCCCGGCACGCGCTTCCTGGGATACGGGCACCGCATCTCCGCCGCCGCCATCTCGCAGACTGCGCTCTCACCCGGCAGGCTGCGGTCCACCTGCCGACGCCTGGCGGTGGACGTCTGCGTCTTCGATCAGCAGGGCTGCCTCTCGCCACGCGTCGTCTTCGTCGAAGAGGGCGAAGACATCCCCCGTCGCCGGCTGGCAGCGGCACTTGCCGCAGCGCTGGACGAAGTCTCCGTTCATCTCCCGAAGCGACAGACCGAAGCGGGCGAGCAGTCCTCAGCCCACCAGTACCGAGCGCGCTTGGAGATGCGATCCTATCTCGCCCCAGACACTCAGATTCTATTTAGCCGGGGAACTACCGACTGGACCGTGGTCGTGGCACCGGGGTTGGAGGCGCTGGTCGGAGCTCCAGACCGGTGCGCAATCCTCGTCCCAATCGCCGACCTGGATGACCTGCCGGCGACCCTGTTGTCGGCCGGGCTCCCGTGGATTTCCGTGGCTGTGGCCGCACCCTCGGAACGTCGACGGGAGCTTGCGGCCACGCTTCGGGCCGCTGGCATCCCTCACGTCAACAGGCTTGGATCAGCGCATCGGAGCCGGTCGCCGATGCTTCACGGGGGGGTCCACGCAGCCGGGGTGCTGTTGGGCTGCCCGGATTCCGTGGGCAACCCCGAGTCGGTGTGAACATTCCGCCTTGCGATGGGAGGGAGCGCGTTGCAGACCGACGAACGCTCTACCGACCCGCCGAAACCCTTCCTGAAACCTGGGCGCAACGGAATGGTCACAAATACCGTGCACTCGGCTGAAATTAGGGTGTATACCTTAACCAGCGTCGGTGCACCTTCGGGGCTCCGGCCTCATGTGCTCTCATCCCGATCGGTTCAGCGCAGAGCCGGCCCGGTCGGCCGACCTCATCAAAGGACTCAGTCATCTCATGAAGCGTCGAGCTTTCACGCTGATCGAGTTGCTTGTCGTCATCGCCATCATCGCCATCCTGGCCGCGATCCTCTTCCCGGTCTTCGCGCAGGCGCGTGAGAAGGCGCGAATGGCATCCTGCCAGTCAAACCTCAAGCAACTTGGAAACGCCTTCACTCTGTACGTGCAGGACTATGACGAGCGGTATCCCGGAGCCAACCCGGGAGCCTGGAACGACTGCGTACAGATGCCTTACAAGGGCGGCTGGTCAGGGTGGATCGGCAATCTGCTGATGCCGTACACCAAGAACACCCGGATCTATGTCTGTCCCAGCCGGGATCAGGCCGTGGGTGTGAATAACGGCTGCGGCACTGCCGCCTACTTCCAGGTCAGCTACAGCTTCAACTACGTCACCCTCTGGAACGCCGGGCTCGCAACGCTGGACCGCCCGGCGGACCTGATGGCCATGTGGGACAGCGGCACGGGCTGGGCGGATTGCGGCTACATGAGCACCTGCGGCACC
Source organism: uncultured bacterium (assembly GCA_964609085.1). Classification (GTDB taxonomy): domain Bacteria; phylum Armatimonadota; class SYMT01; order SYMT01; family SYMT01; genus JANPLG01. Next base: position 1,647 of record CAZSRZ010000007.1, read on the forward strand.
TGGGCGAATCGAGACATCTGCTGGTACCTCCGGAAGATGAACCGCCCCGTGCAGCCGGGCATGAACTGCGGCGTGAACAGCGTCAACGCCTCCTGGCACAACGACGGTAACAACATCCTCTACGCCGACAACCACGTGAAGTGGGCGCGGTGGGATCAGTTGAAGTGGGGCAACATCGCCAACCTGCCTGGGAACCACCCCGTGGCACCGTTGTCGATCATCGCTCCCGCCCCGGCCGGCACGGGCTACGGCATCAACTAGCGTCCATCTGGGCGCAACGCGCTACGGAGCCCCGGCCGGCCAGTCCGTGCCGGGGCTCCGCTGTATCTGCCGATGGCGAGAACCAGTGTAAGGCGTCCGCCCACCCCGGCCACCGGCCGACCAACCGACTCGCGCCGCAGGACGTTGGTGCTCGGCGGATGCCTGCTGGCGCTTTGCGGAGTGATGGTATATGTATGGTCGGAGCCGATACTGCTCTGGCAGAATCGCTCCGCCGACAGCGCGGCGTTGACCCGCCTGGTTGCCGCCCGGCCGGAGTCCCCGGAGCGAGCGAGCCTGCTGTGCGAGGCTCTGCTTCGGGAGGGTAAGGGAACCCAGGCGCTGGAAGTGATCACGCCATGGGTGGAGCGCCGCGCCGCTGATCCTCGCATCCGGACCCAAATCGGCAGGGCACTGCTGGCCGTCGGCCGGCCCGCCGAGGCCTTCGCGCATCTGCAACTGGCGGTTCGCGCTCTCAACTCGGAAGATCCCGCGACCAGATACTGGTTGGGTCGCGCGTTGGAACTGGCTGATCGCGGAGCCGAGGCCGCCCAGGAGTATCAGGCGACGCTGCAACGACACCCGCGGTACGCACCTGCGTTGCTCCGGCTTGCCGGCATCGCCCGAGCCGAGACCAGGGTGGGTGAAGCCGAGCGCCTGTTTCGTCAGGCTACCGTGATCGAGCCGTCCAACGCCGAGGCATGGGCCGGCCTGGCCGAAGCCCTCTTCCGGTTGGGACGGGGCGAAGCCGCCGCCACATCGGCGCGCCGGGCACTGCAGATCGCTCCTCACTCAGCCTCGGCCTCCCTGTGGCTCGCCCGCGCGCTGCAGACGGATCGCTCCTGGACGACGCCCGACGAGGTCGTCAACGCCTACCGCGCCGCTATCCGCGACGGCGCGGATGCCGTCACCCCGCGTTACTACCTTGCCCAGTTCCTCCGGGAGCAGGGCCGGCGCGAGGAAGCGATGAGAGAGCTGCGGGCGAACATTGCCGCCAACAGCCTTCACCGGGTCTCCTACTACGAACTCGCTCTCTGTGCCCGGTCGCTCGGGCTGAGAGAAGAGGCCGCCGCCGCACTCAAGCGCTACCGTCGACTCAATCAGCTCGATCTTGCCTCCTCCGAGATGGAGTACCGAGTGTGGGTGTCGCCGGAGGATATGGCGCTTCGGCTAGAGCTGGCACGCTTCTACTTCGACAACGGCCGGCCGGATCTGGCGAAGCCGCAGGTGGAGTACATCCTGCAACGCCGCAAGGATGATCCCGGCGCGCTCGCGCTGCAGAAGCGGATCGGCGCGAACCCACAGCCCACCCTATGAACCTCGCTCGCACCTCCACGCTGTGCCTGGCCCGGCTGGGCATAGCCCTTGCGATCGGCGCAGGCTGCCGACCGCAGCCCCCGCCCCCCCTTCATCCACCGCCGCAGAGCTCTGCCGGAACCGCGTTGTTTCGTGATACTGCGGCGGATTGGGGGCTGAGATACCAGTACGCTCCCGGCGGCACCCCCCCGCTCAACATCGTGGAGCTGATGGGTGCCGGCGCGGGATTCGTCGACTTCGATCAGGACGGCTGGCTCGACGTTCTTTGTGTCGGGCAGCCCCACCCCGCACTCTTCAGGAATGAGGCGGGTAAGGGCTTCCGTGATGTGAGCCGGAGTAGTGGCGTGGATCGGCTGACCGGCCGCTGGTACGGTTGCGCTACCGGCGATTACGACGACGATGGCCGGGTGGATCTGTTCTTCACCGGCCACAACGTCACCGCACTGCTTCGGAATCTGGGGGGCGGCCGGTTCGTCGATGTCACGGATGCCGCGGGAGTCCGGCTGCGGCGATGGTGCTCCAGCGCCGCCTTTGCGGACGTGAACCACGATGGCAGGTTGGACCTCTACGTGGCCTGTTACGTGAACTTCGGGCCGGGCATGCCCGAGTTCAAAGAGATTCAGGGCGTGCCTCTCAGTCTAGGCCCGGACGGCTATGACGCGCAAAAAGGTGTGCTGTTCCTCGGTGTCGGCGGGGGCCGCTTTCGCGACGCCACAGCGAGCGCGGGGTTGACCGATGTTCACGGCAAGGGTCTCGGCGTGGCCTTCGCCGATGCAGACGGCGATGGCGACGACGACCTCTACATCGCCAACGATCAGCAACCCCAGGACTTCATGATCAACGACGGGATGGGTCGCTTTCGGAATCTGGCGGACGAGCGCGGGGTCTCGCTCAGCAGCGAGGGCGACCGGCAGGGCGGGATGGGTCTCGACTGGGGAGACTACGACGGCGACGGTCGGCTCGATCTCTTCGTCGCCACCTTTGCCGACGAGCCAAAGAGCCTCTACCGCGCCGTCGATGACAGCCTCTACGAACATGCAGCCGGGCAGGCCGGGATCCAGGCCGTCACCCGCCCATGGGTGGCCTTCGGCACCCATTTCTGCGACCTGGATCTCGACGGGCGGCTCGATCTGGTGGTGACCAACGGCCACGTCCAGGATTGGATCGAAAAGGCCGATCCCGGCTCGACGTACCGGCAGGTCTCGCAGGTGTTCAGGAACCTGGGCGCCGGGAGATTTGAGGACATGAGCCGGCAGGCAGGTCCGGACTTCCAGCGGCCTGTCGTCGGCCGGGCACTGGCCGTCGGCGATGTCGACAACGATGGCGACATGGATCTCCTGATCGCTGACCTGGAGGGCCGTCCGCTGCTGCTTCGAAACGATTGGCCACGGAATGGTGCCCACTGGCTGCGGGTGAGGGTAGAGGGCCGGCCGGGGAACCGGCAAGCTCTGGGAGCGAGGATCACCCTGGAGGCGACGACAGGCCGCCAAATCCGCGAGGTGCGCACCGACGGCAGCTACCTCGCCGCCAACGATCCGCGCGTCCACTTCGGCCTCGGTGAGGCCGGTGTGGTGAAGCGCCTGCATGTCCGGTGGCCCGGCGGTGGGGAGCGCGTCTTGACCGATCTCCCCGTGGACCGTGAGATTGTGGTACGGTTCGACAGCCCCGGCAAGCGCTGACCTGCCTGGCGGCTCGACGGAAGGGTGAGACGCTCACGTATGACGACCACCGGCGCCGATGGGCCGATTCTCATCCTTACCCAGGGGCATGCCGGCGACCGGCTTGGGGCCCGGCTCGTACCCGGGATCCGCGCAGCGGCAGGGCAGCGGCCGCTCGTCGGCATCGGCGGCAGCCTCCTGGAGGCGGCCGGGGTTCGCCTCGTCGGCCGAGCGGACAACATCTCGGCGATGGGCGTCACCGGCCTGATTCCGGTGCTCCCACGCATCTTCGCAACCGTCGTGGGCACGGCTTTCCGAACCAGGAACCCGTTGCCCGCCTGTATCGTGGCCGTCGACGTATGGCAGCCGCTGCGCGAACTCCAACGATTTGGACCCCATCTGGTGTCCGTCCCGAAGATTTGCTACCTGCCGCCCGGTCCGAACTTCATCGGACCGACCCGGGTGCACGCAGCAGCGGCGGCGCGGTTCGCCTCGATGATCACCCCTTTTCCGCACCAGGCGCGCCTCTACTCGGAAGCTGGGGGTCGGGTGGTGCTGGCCGCGCACGCCGGTCTGGAGATCTGCCGCGAGGAGGCGACTGCCCTGCCCTGGGCGGAGCGCCCTCCGGTCCTGGCGATCCTTCCCGGCAGCCGAGCGCTCGAAATCCGGTATGGGCTGCCCGTTCAACTTGCCGCAGCAGCGATGATCCGCGAGCGATACCCGGAGTTGGAACCGGTCGTCTGCTGCGCGAGCGAGGCCGTGCGTCGGCAGGTGGTTGCTCTCCGGCCGGACGTCCGGACCGAGATGAACGCCCGCCGCGTGATGGCGCAGGCCCGATTCGGGATCGTTTGCAGCGGCACGGCTTCGCTGGAGGCGGCCGTGCTGGGGTGCCCGGGCGTCGTAACTTACCACGGCTCACCGCTGCAGCGGTGGGAGGGCTACACCTTCCACATCAAGCCGTTGACAGCGCTCCGCGCCGCGGGTGTCGCCTCGCCCTACATCGCTCTCCCCAACATCATCACTGGTGAGGAACTCTACCCGGAGGAGGTAGATCAGCCGGCGGAGGCGATTGCCCGCGACGCCTTGCGTCTTCTCGACGAAGGTCTGGAAGCGCTGCATCATCGCGTGCTCCGGCTCAACGAGATTCTGCCCTGGAATGATGCCGGGACGGCGGTCGGCGCAGAAGTCCGGCGAATCCTCACCCCGACGCCGGTCGCCCAGTGATGGTGGCCCGAGTCGCCGGGAGACCCCCACGTGGGATTGAGCGAAAGGCTCAGGCCCTGGCCGCAACATCCGGGTTGTCGCGCCCAGCCACGGCGGCGCGCCATGTGGGTCGGGGCGTGACGCCTAGTTCCGAGGATTCTGGGGGCATCTCCGGATACTCCTCGTCCTCCGCGTCCGCGTCGCTGTCCAGCGGGGAGGGTGGGCGCGTGGAGAGTGCATCCAGGCCGCATACTGTCACGCAGACCGACCAGACGGTCTGCCCCAGGCTGAGACCGGCCGTCTCCATCACGCGATTGACGATGGCCCCACCGCCACGGAGCGTCTCCAGAAACGCCCAGGCGAAGACGGCGAGCAGCCCGCCGCCGAGGATGCTCAGGATGGCGATCACCCCAAGGTGGAGCCAGGTTCGACGGGACGCGTGCTTCAGGGCGTCGTGCAGCGCTGCCCCCGGGGCAGCCTGGCCGGTGACTACGGTCATCAGGGCGGGTGCCGCGAGCGCATGGAACGGAAGGGTGAGCACGAACGCAGCGAGGACCAGAATCGACGGCGCCAGATTCAGCCGCATGGAGAGCAGGATCGCCGGCGGCGCGATGAATAGCAGGGCGTAGGCGAGGCACAGCGCCGTGCCATAGAGCCAGCGGTCGCGGGTGAGCCGGGCTTCTCCGCCGAAGGGCCGGTTGTCCATCCACTGCCCCGCCATGCCGAGAAGGCTGGGGGCTGCCCCGATGCCGAAGGCGACAGACCAGATCAGGCACACCACCCAGGCAGCGGTGTGTCCCAGGGGGATCGCGGCGGCGGCGATCAGGTTGGGGACGGCCAGGATCAGGATCCACAGCAGGGGCTGCTGACCCCAGAGCCGGAGCGCGGCCTGGACCAGCGCGAAGAGACCGGGCGTCTGGTCGGCGTCCCATTTCGAAACGTCCGTCACCTGGGGCCGATTGGGCAACTCCGCCAGTGGCAGGCGCTCGTGGGACCGCGCACGCTCCCGAGGGGAGCTTTGCGGTCGCGAGGGTGTGATCGCGGCCGTGGGCGGAGCCTGGGTGTCGGGTGTGGGAGCGGCTTCCAACCGCTGCCGTGCCGGGAGATAAGTGGGGTCGATCCGGGACGCAGCCTCAAAGCGCAACCTGGCCTCGGCGCGACGTCCGGCGGTTTCGAGCGCCAGCCCGTAGTGGAACAGCACCTGGGCGTTCTGTGGCTGCAGATAGTGCGCGCGCTCCAGCACCGCGAGAGCCCCATCCGCGTCACCCATCTGCGCGAGCACCATTCCCAGGGCGGCGTGCAGGAGGGCGTTTTCACCATCCTGCTCAATCTGCTCTCGCAGCCGACCGGCGGCGTCTTCCGGTCGATTTGCCTCAAGCGCCTGTAGCGCCTCCCTGAGCACCGCTTGCGAATCCACTCCATCCCTCCCGGGCGGCGAGGCCCGCCGCGGCCGCGTACATCGATCTCGTTACGCACCACTCCTGATAGTAATCGTTGGCATCCGACCCGCCGGAGCCACACCTGATCGTAGAATCGGGGCGGTGGTCGTCCGGAACGAGTGCCCGTGAGGCGGAATACTGAGATGGCCGGGGTTCGTGGCCAGGCAGAGTGCGTCGCAGTTCCGGCGTCGCACCAACATCGCGGAGGCGTGGGGATGGCGGCAAGCGACTGGTATGCGGTCTACACTCGCAGCCGGCACGAGAAGCAGGTGGAGGGCTACCTGCGACGTCACGAGATCGAGACCTACCTGCCGTTACGACGCACCTGGAGTGCCCGGCGAGATCGGCGGGTGCGGATCGAGGTGCCCGCGCTGCCGGGTTACCTCTTCGTGCGTACGGAGATGCTCCCGGATACCCGCGCACTCATCAAGCGCAGCTCGGGCGTCATCTGGTTGGTGGAGTCCGTCGGTCGGCCGGCGCGAATTCCTGAAGCACAGATCGAGTCTCTCCGGACCGTGCTGGCGACAGCCTCTGACCCCGAGGGATATCCGTACTTGAAAGTCGGGGACCGGGTTCGCGTGGCCCGCGGGCCCCTCGTCGGGGCGGAGGGCTACCTGGTGCGCGTGGAAGAGAGCCGCCACCGCCTGGTGATCGCCGTCGACTACGTCAACCAGGCGCTCAGCGTGGAGATCGCCGCGTGCGACGTGGAACCTATCCGGCCCGGCTAGACCCGAGTGCGACTCAAGCGTGGGGGGCCTGTGGCTATACTTACGGCGCGTCGTGAGGCGCACGTCGGATCAGGTCGCCCCTATTCGCTCGCGGTTGATGTAACCGAGAGTGCTGCGCTATGTACTTCCCGCGATGAGCGATCTCCTCACCACCCTCCATAACCGCATCCGTGACCGCTCCGCCGTTATCGCCGTCGTCGGGCAGGGATACGTCGGGTTACCACTCTCCGCGGCCCTCAGCGGGGCCGGCTTCCGCGTCATCGGCCTGGAAGCGGATCCGGACCGCGTCGCGGCGCTGAACGAGGGCCGGTCCTACATTCCCGATATCGGCGACCCCACGCTGGCGGAGATGCTCGCGCATGGCTACGCAGCCACGGGCGATGCTGCCGGGCTGGTCGAGGCGGAGATTGTCCTCATCACTGTGCCCACGCCGTACACCAAGACGAAGCAGCCCGATCTGACCTTCATCCAGCAGAGTGCGCGGGCCATCGCCGGGCAACTCCGCCCCGGAACGCTCGTCGTTCTCGAGAGCACCACCTACCCCGGAACGACCGAGGAGTTGCTCGCTCCGGAGTTGGAACAGAGCGGCCTGAAGGCCGGCGTCGATTTCGAGGTGGCCTACTCACCCGAACGCATCGAGCCTGGAAACGCGAACTTCGGACTGGGCAACACGCCGAAAGTCGTCGGGGGGCTGACACCGCGCGCCCGCGATCTCGCGATCGCGGTCTACTCGACCATTGTCGAGCAGGTGGTGCCCGTGTCATCTTGCGCCGCCGCGGAGATGACTAAGCTCCTGGAGAACACCTACCGCCACGTGAATATCGCCCTCGCGAACGAGATGGCGCAGTTGTGTCACCGGATCGGCATCAATGTTTGGGAGGTGATCGGCGCCGCCGCCACCAAGCCCTTCGGGTTCTCGCCCTTCTATCCGGGCCCGGGCGTGGGCGGTCACTGCATCCCGATCGACCCCTACTATCTGGTCTGGAAGGCGCAGGAACAAGAAGCCGTGGCTCGGTTGGTGGAGCAGGCCGGACAGATCAACGAGCGCATGCCGGACTGGGTGGTTGAGCGCGTTGCGGATCTGCTCAATGATCGGGGGAAGAGCCTTCGCGGAAGCCGAATCTTGCTGCTCGGCGTCAGCTATAAGCGCGACGTGCCCGACCTCCGAGAATCACCGGCCCTGCGCGTGCTGGAAAAGCTGCACCGAAAGGGTGCGGATCTCGTCTACCACGACCCGCATGTCCCCGCGTTGCCCTGGCACTTCGGGGGGCTGAGGTCCCAGGAGCTGACGGCGGAAGTGCTGGCCGAGTCCGACTGCGTCATCGTGCTGACCGACCACCTGGGGATCGATTGGGAACTGGTGCGGCAGCACGCGCCGATTGCGCTCGACACGCGCAACGCCTTCAAGTGTGCGGGCGGCGAACGGATTCAGCCGCTATGACCGCCGATGGAAGGATGTAACGCATGATCATGCGTCCCAGGCGTGGCCGCAGAGCAGCCGCTTCCGAGGTCGAGGAACCCGGTGCCGGACCGCTCTTCGAGCTTCAGCGCCGCCACGACGCCCTCTGCGCGGAATTGATAGAAGTTGAGGAGCGCCTGCGGCGGCTCCGGTCCGCTGCGGAACTCTGCGTGCACTGCGGCGGCGAGGGCGAGCGGTGGGTACGCGGCGGCCTCTACGGCGAGATGCAACGGCGGCCCTGCGTCTGTCAGGGAGCGGGGGTTGCGACGAGTCCCGCCGAAAGCGGAGAATAAGCCGCAAGAAGGGCCACCAGGAGGAATCCCTCACTGGTTGCGGCCAACAACTTTATGGCGTAAAGTCCGGCTGACCCCGGCCCCGAACGTGCGTCCTCATCAGGGAAGACCGAATGGCACAAGATATCGAGCGTGAAGGCCCACAGTTTGACGTCCGCGACGTCCTGGAGACCCTCCGGCGGCGAAAGTGGATCATCGTCCAGGCCTTCGTCTTCGTCAGCATCATCGGTCTCGTTTCCGCGTCGCTCTCGCCGCCGATCTACGCCACCGGGGCGCGATTGATGGCGGTGACCCCCCAGGTGGATGCCTATGTCTACGGGGCGGTGAACGCGAGCGATCCGTTGGCCGCGTTAATGATGATGCGGCAGCAGGCGAACATCGCCACCCAACTGGCGCTGATGCGGAGCAGCCAGTTCATTGGCCGCGTGCGGTCCCGGCTTCAGCCTGGCGAAGCCTCAGCCGCGATCGGCCTCAGCTTTGCGGACGAGCCGAACACCAGCATTATCAACATCGCCGCGGAAGGTCCGGACGCACGGGCATGCGCCGCCTGGGCCAACGCCGCGGGCAAGGCGTACGAGGACCTCACCAAGGAATCCAACTCCGAGTTCATCAAGCAGGCCAAGAAAGAACTGGAGCACCAGGTCGAGTATTGGGGCGGCAAGCTACGAGAGTATGACAGCAAGCTCATCGCCTTCCGGCGTAAGTACCAGCCCGTCGACACTCCCGAGACCGGGACCGCCGTCATTCAGGACTCCCTCGAACGGCAGCGCCGGGCCCGCGAGGCCAAGGGCAAGATGCTTTCGCTTGAGGCGGAGATGGCCAACCTCCGGGCTCGGCTCAAGAAAGAGCCTGAGATCCTGACGGTCGTGAAAAAGGAGACCAACCCGGACCTCCTCGCCCTTGACCAGCAGATCACCCAGCACAAGGCGCGCCGGGCCATCCTCAAGGGTAAGTATCAGGAAGGATCCACCGAGGTACAGGACGTCGATGCGGAAATCCAGAACCTGCGAGAAACGCGGGAGGAGATCAAGGCCGCGGAGCCGTTCAAGGTCACCGAGGAAGAGATCCCGAACGCTGGCCGCGAGATGCTGCAGCGCCAGATCAAGGACCGGGAGTTGGAACTCGACGGCCTGAAAATACTCACCGCCACGCTCCTTAAGGGCGTCACCGAATCCAAGGGGACCGTCGACAATCTGGGGCCGTGGAAGGTGGAGATGGAGATCATCGAGCGCGACCGGGACATCGCGCAGAAGGCGTACGAGGACCTGCTCGGAAAGCTTCGGACGGTGTCCGTCAAGGCGATGATCCCCCAGCCCAGTGCCACGCTGATGGAAGAGGCGTCGGTGCCCGGGGCGCCGGTGCGTCCAAATCGCACCCAGCAGGTGCTACTGGCGATGGCAATGGGGTTGATGCTCGGGGTCGGCTTCGCGTTCCTCCAGGAGTTCCTGGACGACCGGGTCAACACCTCGGACGACATTGAGCGCGTGACATCGCTGCCGACCCTCGGCGTCGTGCCCACGATCCCGGACGACAGCAACCGTCTCCTCATCGGGCATGACGCACTCTCGCCCGTCACGGAAAGCTACCGTGCCCTCCGGACCGGGGTCACCTACTCCTCCGTGGATCGCCCAGTGCACACGATGATGGTAACCAGTGCCCACCCGGGCGAAGGCAAGTCGGTCACCAGCGCTAATCTCGGCATTGCCATCGCACTGCAAGGGAAGCGGGTCATCCTGATCGACGCCGATCTCCGACGTCCGAGCGCTCACCGACTCTTCCGGGTGGAGGCCGAGCCGGGGCTGACGAGCGTGCTTGCTGGAGAAATCCAACTTGAGGACGCCCTCCACACAACGGCGATTGAGGGCTTCCGCGTGCTGACGTCCGGACCGCTGCCTCCCAACCCGCCGGAGCTGCTCAACAGCCAGGCCATGATGGACTTGCTGGAGCAGTTGAAGGACGTTGCCGATCTCGTGATCATCGATTCGCCGCCGGTCATTCCGGTGACGGACGCCCAGGTGCTGGCCAGCCATGTCGATGGCGTGGTGCTGGTCGTCGAGGCGGGTCAGGCGCGCAAGGCGTCGGTCAAGCACGCTCGCGACCTCCTGGAGCAGACCCGCGGTCGCATCCTTGGCGTCGTCCTGAACAAGATCGACCAGAGCAGCAAGGGCTACTACTACCACTACTACTACCGCAGTGGCTACCGGAAGTACGGCAAGGGCTACCGGCGCGGCAAGGGCGGCTACGGCGGCTATGGCTACGGGTACGGCGGCCGGGGCTACGGCTACGGTCGCAGCTACGGTTACGGCCAGTACGGCTACGGTCAGGGCTACGGTCAGGGCCACGGCCAGTACGGCTATGGCCAGTACGGCTCGGGCCAGTACGGCTACGGTCAGGGTTACGGATCTGGCTACGGCTACGGCGGTCGCGGTCGACAGCGCCTGGGCGAGCAAGTCCACGCCGCGGATCCGGATGCCGTGAGCACCGGCGCTGGGGCAGACGTCGAGAAACCGGACGACCGCAAGTCGCTTCCGGACCGACTCCGCGATTGGGAATAGTCCGCGGGACCGACATACTGAATGACGACGGGAGAGTGATCATGCGCGCACCATCACTTCGGCTACTCGGCCTTCTGGCCGTGGGACTGTGTGCTTGCCTCGGGCTGCAAGGGATTTCCATCGGCGCCGACGCCGTACCGCCGACCGGGGCTCAGAAGCCGCCGGAACGCCCGGTCCCGGTGAGTGGCATCATTGACCGGAACCACCAGTTGGGTCCCGGCGACACCATCGATATCACGCTGGAAGGTTTTCCGGAGTTCAGCCGGAGCGTGCGCCTCTTTGCCGACGGTAGCTTTGACTACCCACGCATTGGCACCGTGCAGGCCACGGGGATGACCACTCGCGATCTAGAGCAGAAATTGACGGAGCTCTTCCTGCGAGAACTCCGGCGGCCTCGCGTGACTGTCCAGATCCGCGACATCTACATTCCGCCGAAGGTCGCGGTAGAGGCGCGGAAGACGATCATCACCGCCCTGGGCCTCGTCACCAATCCTGGTGAGCGAGAGTTTCCCGGACCCACGCCGCTCCGCAAGGTGCTGTTCGCGATCGGACCGCAGCCGAACGCTGACCTGTCGCGCATCCTCATTAAGTACCCCGACGGGCGCCAGCGATCGGCGGACTTCAGCAAGTTCACCGCCACCGGGATGTCCAGCGACGACATCACCATCATCGGCGGGGAAGAGATCACCCTCATCGAGAAGCCGGCGCTTGCCCGCCAGGATCCGATTCGCTTCACCATCGTTGGAGAGGGTACGAGCAAGCCCGGTGCCGTGTCATCCGACGGGTCGATCTCGCTCCTCGATGCCCTGGAGAAAGTCGGTGGCCCGCGGGCGGGCGCCGATCTGGAGCGAGTAGAAGTGATCGGCCCGAAGCACCCCGAGATGAAGCTGGTGAACGTGGACGACTACGCCACCGGCAACATCAAAGCCAACTACTTGTGCCAGGATGGCGACTACATCACCGTGAAGCTGAAGCCGAACCGCATCCTGGTTGTCGGAGAGGTCTCGAAGCAGGGCTACCTCAATGTCCGCGACGGCGAAACGCTGATGAGCGTCCTGTTGCAGGTACAGGTTGTGGGGAGCGGCGAACCGACCAGAACGCAGATCATCCGGCGGGGTTCCGATGCCAAGCCGGTCTACACCACCGTAAACTTTCGGGATATCCAAAAGCAGAAGGCGCCCGACGTGCCCGTAAGGCGGGACGACGTGATCTTTGTCCCCAAGAAGCGACAGGGCCCCCGAGGGGTCCTGGGCGTGCTCGGACAGATCGTGGCGCCGCTCTGGCTCGTCCGGTCCGTCGCTCCCGTGCCGTAGGTTTCGACTGCCCTTCTTGAAGGTGACTGAACCGTTGTGAGTATCGCCGCCGCCTCGCCGGCGCAGGTTCCTGCATCGCCCGCAACCCAGCGAGCATCCGATCGGATGCCGAGTGCGGGTACGGTCGTCGGCACCCTGCTGATCGGTGCCGCACCCGCGCTGATGCTCGCTGTTGCCGTGGCGCGCGGCGGCGGTCTTTCCAGCCCATGGGTGCCGCCGCTGGCCGTGTTGACGTTCGTCGCCAATGCGATGATCGTCTTCAGCGACATCCGCTACGGCCTCGTGTTGTTCATCGTCGCGGCCGGCCTTTCTCCCAAGCTGCCGGGGCTCTACAACAACCTGCGCGTCGAGGACTTCGTCTTCGTCCTCGTCTTCATCGCATGGCTTTCCCGTCGCGCGCAGGGACACAAGGTCGAGAAGGTCCGCAGCCCGATCATCATCCCCTTCGTCGCCGTGACGGTGGTTAGCATCCTGGCCTCTGTGTACGGCACGACGATGGGTTACATCAAGGATCCCACCTACGGCGTCTTCCTCCAGCTTAAGCGTGTGGAGTACTTCCTGATCTTCTACGTGGTGGCCAGCACGATCCGGTCCGAAGGCTGGCTCCGTCTCCTCACCCTCGTCTTCGTCTTCAGCGGCGCGCTGGCTGCGGTGTACGGGTTGACGAATCAGTCGACCGAAGGCTCCCACGTCAGCGACTCACGCGTGACCGGCCCGGAGGGAGAGAACTACAACACCCTGTCCGGATACCTGGTCGTGTGCATCGCGACGGGAATGGCCGCGCTTCCCAACTTCCGCGGATGGGGACACCGGGCGCTGCTGTTGGCCAGCGTCGGCGTGGCATCCCTCGGCATTCTGCTCAGCTTCTCCCGCGAGGGGATGGTGATGCTGCTGGGCACCGTGTTGTTCTTCGGATTCACCAAGCATCGAATGATCCTCTTGCTCGGCCTCGTCGGCCTCACGCTGGCCTTCACCGTGTCGGAACCCGTCCGCAAGAACGTGGACAACACGATGATGCAGATCCGCGAGTCTCCCAATGACGACCCGGGTAGCAATTCGCTGACGGCGCGCTTCCGAGCATGGGAGTACCGATGGCACGGCTGGTTCTTGCGGGAACCGCTGGTCGGCAACGGCGTGGGCTCAGTGGCCCTGTCTGTGGACAACGAGTATCTGATGCGCGCCTGTGAGGCGGGGATCATCGGATTCGGCGTCTTTTGCTGGTGGCTGGCCGCCATTGGGCAGCAGGTAACGAAGCTGCGGAAAGCGCGCGGATTGCCGCAGATGCTGGCGACCGGGCTTGCGGCGGGATTCGTGGGACTCCTGATCCAGGGGTCCGTCGCGGCATCGTTCACCTCGATCCGTACGATGGAGCCGTTCTGGTTCCTCCTGGGGCTGACGGCCTGCGGATACCGACTCTATCTTGAGGATCGCCTCACGCTTCCTGGGCAGCAGCCCCAGGCGGCCGCCCCCGTGAGTGCCCGGATCCGTCGCGCTCGACCGCGAAGTTTCTCCCGGTAGCTCCTCGCGAGCCGCCATTTCACCCTACGCCATGCAGATCCTGCTCACCGGTGGCGCCGGCTTCATCGGCGCGAATCTTGCCGACCATCTCGCCCACCAGGGACACGCGGTCCGCGTCTTCGACAACCTCTCCCGGGTCGGTGTCGAGGAGAACGCCGCGTGGCTTTCTCGGCAACATCCCGGCATCGAATTCGTCCGCGGCGACATTCGGTTGAAAGACCCGGTTGAAGAGGCCTGTCGCGGAGTGGACCGGGTCTACCACCTCGCCGCCCAGGTGGCCGTGACCACCAGCGTCCGCGAGCCCCGCGAGGATTTCGAGGTCAACCTGCTCGGTTCCGTCAATCTCCTGGAGGCGGTGCGCCGAGTTTGCCCGCACGCCACGTTCTTTTACACCTCCACCAACAAGGTCTATGGGGGGATGGAGGACGTCGGCGTGGTGAAGGACGGAGATCGGTATGCCTACGTCGGCCTGCCGAACGGGGTTCCGGAGTCAAGGAGCCTCGATTTCCACTCCCCCTACGGCTGTTCCAAGGGCGGTGCCGATCAATACGTACGGGACTACGCTCGTATCTACGGGTTGCGCAGCGTCGTCTTCCGGATGAGTTGCATCTACGGACCGCACCAGTGCGGGAATGAGGACCAGGGATGGGTGGCCCACTTCGCGCGGCAGGCGATCTCCGGAGGGGAGATCAGCATCTACGGTGACGGCCGACAGGTGCGAGACATCCTTTATGTCGAGGACCTGGTGCGTGCCTTCGACATGGCGGCGGCGGCGATTGATCGCACCGCCGGGCAGGTCTACAACATCGGTGGCGGTCCCCATCAGACCACCTCGCTTCGCGAACTGATCGCCCAGTTGGAGTCGATCTGCGGCGTGCACATCCCCGTGAGCTACGGCGAATGGCGGCCCGGGGACCAGCGCATCTACGTCACCGACATACGCCGCGCCGCTACGGAGTTCGGGTGGGCTCCGCTCGTGGATCGTCAGGAGGGCGTGCGCCGCCTGGTGGATTGGCTGCGCTCCAACGTCGCGGAGAGACTGGCGCTTGTCGGCTGAGGCTCCGGGTTCAGAGGCGGTCGGCAAAGGGTGGCTGCGGCTGCACCTGGGCATCTGGCTCGCGTGTCTTGGCGTCCTGCTGCTCACGGTCAACGGCCGGTTGTTCAGCACCGACGCCGAGTTGATGTACCAGATGACAGAGTCCGTGGCGGTTCGGGGTTCCGCCGCCGTCAAGCCGCACGAATACGCGTCGCTCGGGCGGGATGGTCGCTACTACAGCAAGTACGGGCCCGTGCAGTCCATCCTTGCGGTGCCGCTTTACCTGGTGGGTCGCGTCGCGGCCACCCGCGTCAGCGAGGAGCGAGGCGAGCAGCTCCGGCGTGCGGCCGTCTCCCTTTTCAACCCCATCGTCCTGGCACTGCTGGTGTGTGCTGTGATCTGGGCCGCGGGCGGCTTTGGGTTCACCACCGGCGAATCTGTGGCAGCCGGTCTGATGGCGGCCTTCGGCGCGGGGCTGTGGTGGCTCTCGAAGACGTTTAACAGTGAGCCGCTGACAGGTCTCTTCCTCGTGTTGGCGTTCGGAGCCCTCGTCCGCCAGCAGACCGAAGCCCGCGTCCGCTTCGCCGTCCTGGGGGGCATCGCTCTCGGCCTCGCGGTCGGCACCCGCGTGGCTGTTGTCCTCACCGTCCCTGTGCTGCTGGCCTATGTCTGGTTCTCGTCCGGGCGGAAGCTGCGGACGGTGCTGGCGTTCGTGGCCCCACTGGCCGTCACTGCGATCCTGCTGGCCGCGTACAATTTCGCTCGTTTCGGTAGCCCACTCAAGTCTGGCTATGGGTCCGAGGCGTTCGACTATCCCGTGTGGAGGGGGACGCTCGGGCTGCTGGTCAGTCCCCGGTGCGGTATGCTCTTCTCCGCGCCGCTCCTGCTGATGGCGATCCCGGGAGGGATGCGGATGGCGGGACGATGGCGCCGTGAGATGCTTGCGATCGGCGCGATGTCGCTCATCTGGTTGCTGAGCTCGGGAGCGTGGTGGTGCTGGTGGGGAGGCTGGTCAGTGGGCCCGCGGCTCTTCTTGCCGATGGCGCCGTTGCTGGTGATTCCGGTCGTCTACCTGATGGCGGCCTGGCATCGGAAGGGCGGCGCAGCTCGAACGGCGCTGCTGGCGGTGGTCGCGGGAAACCTGCTTCTGCAGACCATTCCGCTCTGGAGTTCGCACCCCGAATACAAGGCCATCGCGAAGTCCGCTGAAGCCGAAGGTCGGGATGAAATGTGGGATCCGCACTACCTTCTCGTTGCCTGGCAGGTTCGGAATGCCGCTTACGTCATCGGCTCCACGCTCGACGGTTCCTGGCGTGATCCCGCTAAGGCCGGGTTTGGGGGCGATGAGAGCGGGAGCGTCTTCGACGTCCCCGTGATCGATGCCTGGCCCTTCTACCTCATCGCCGCGGGCCTTTCGCCCATCATCGCGCTGGCGGCTTCCGCAGTACCGATCGGAATGGCGCTGGTCGGGGCAGGGATCGCGCGGCGGGCATATCGGTCGCTTGACGGCTCGTCGGCGAGGGGTGTGCCCGCATGACCGCCGCTGCCCCTCCTCTCCCGGAGATGGTCATCCGCGCGCGACGTGGGTGGGCCGGTCTCGACTTCGCCGCCCTCTGGTCCTACCGGGAACTCCTGATGTTCCTCGTGTGGCGGGATCTCAAGGTGCGCTACAAGCAGACCGCACTGGGCGCGGCCTGGGCGCTGTTGCAGCCGCTGTTCAGCATCGTGCTCTTTTCGGTGATCTTCGGCACCTTCGCTCGGTTGCCCTCGGATGGGGTGCCGTATCCCATCCTCACCTGTGCCGCCCTGCTGCCGTGGACCCTCTTTCAGGGCGTCGTCGGTCGGTCCGGATCCAGCCTGGTCTCAAGTACCCAACTCGTTTCCAAGGTCTACTTCCCCCGAGTGATCGTCCCGCTGGCGGCCGGTCTCGCGTCGGTGGTGGACTTCCTCCTCTCCTTCTTGGTGCTGGTCGGCATCATCATCTGGTACCGATTTCCGCTCGGTATCGCCCTGGTCACGCTGCCGCTGTGGAGCCTGCTCGCGCTCACTGCCGGGCTCTCGGTAGGGATGGGGCTGGCAGCGCTGAACGTGCGGTTCCGCGACGTCGGCTTTGTCATCCCCTTCCTGCTGCAGGTCTGGCAGTACGCCTCTCCGGTGGCCTACTCCGCCTCCATCGTCCCGGCGAAGTGGGCGTTCTGGTACCAACTGAACCCCATGGTGGGCGCGATCCAGGGATTCCGCTGGGCCATCGTCGGCGTGACCGGCCCCATCGGCGTGCCGTGGGTGGCGGCGATGGTCGTCACGCTGGTGCTCTTCTGCCTGTCTCTCTTCTACTTCCGCCAGGTTGAGCGGTCGTTCGCGGATCTGATCTAGTCGATGGCCGATCTTGCAATCCGTGCGCGCGGGGTGGGAAAGCGCTACCGACTTGGGCTCGCCGAGAAGCGGGCGACGAGTATTGGCGAGACGCTGACGCGGGCGTTCTCAGCCCCATGGCGCGCTTTACGGCCGGCTCCCCTCACGGCGGAGAGCGAACTCTGGGCGGTACGCGATTTCGACGTGGACATAGCGCATGGCGAGGTGGTGGGGATCGTCGGGAGAAACGGTGCCGGTAAGAGCACGCTGCTGAAGATCCTCTCTCGCATCACCGAGCCAACCGAAGGGGAGATTCGATTGCGAGGGCGCGTCGCATCTCTCCTCGAGGTTGGCACAGGCTTTCACCCCGAGCTGACCGGCCGCGAGAACATCTATCTGAACGGCGCGATTCTGGGGATGTCGCGACGAGAGATCGATCGCAAATTCGATGAGATTGTCGCCTTCTCGGAGATCGAGCGGTTCCTCGACACACCTGTAAAGCGGTACTCCAGCGGGATGTACACGCGCCTGGCCTTCGCCGTGGCGGCACACCTCGAGCCGGAGATTCTCATCGTCGACGAAGTGCTGGCCGTGGGCGACGCGCCCTTTCAAAAGAAGTGCCTGGGGAAGATGGGCTCCGTGGCCAAGGACGGTCGGACGGTGCTCTTCGTCAGCCACAACCTGGGAGCGCTGGTGAATCTGTGCCCTCGCGCGGTGCTGCTGGTGGATGGAAAGAAGGTGGCCGACGGATCGTCGCCGGACGTCGTTGCCCGTTACATCGCCATGGGCGCGGAGTCCCAGGGCGAGCGAATCTGGAGCGACCCCACCACCGCGCCCGGAAGTGAGAAGGTCCGGCTGCGCGCCATGCGCCTGCTCTGCGGCGACGCCGTCACCAGCGACGTCGATATCCAGCGGGACCTTTGCGTGGAGATCGAGTACAGCGTCCACAAGCCCGGCTCCCGCATCACCGTCGGACTCCACCTGATTGACGCGATGGGGGCCACCGTGCTGGCGACGGCCAATCTTCACTCGGCCAACCTCGACCGGGACGAATGGTTCGATCGTGAGCACGAACCTGGCGTCTACCGTTCGCGCTGCATCATTCCGGGCAACTTCCTTAACGACGGACGTTACGCCCTCCACGCCGTGCTGCTGACGGACGTCTCTCACCTGGAACTGCTGGAACGTGACGTCCTCTCCTTCACGGTCTACGACACCGGCGCGATGCGGGAGGAGTACACCGGCGGCTGGATCGGGAGCGTCCGCCCGCGCCTCGCATGGAACACGCAGCCGGTGAGTGAAGAGGCGGCGAGCCGTGTGGCGCCCGGGCTGCAGGGCATCTGAAGGGTCATCGACGAGCGCATGAAGACGGTAATACTGTGCGGAGGACAGGGTACGCGGCTCCGAGAGGAGACCGAGTACCGGCCGAAACCGTTGGTGACGGTTGGGGATCGGCCGATTCTCTGGCACATCATGAAGCTCTACGCTCACCACGGCTTCCGGGACTTCGTGCTCTGCCTGGGCTACCGCGGCCAGATGATCAAGGAGTACTTCCTGAACTACGAGGCGATGAACAACGACTTCACCATCCGCCTCGGTCGCGATCACGTGGTCACCCCGCTTGGCGCGCACGAAGAGCAGGAGTTCACGGTCACCCTTGCCGACACCGGCCAGGACTCCATGACCGGCGGGCGTATCCGTCGGGTGCGCAAGTACATCGGGGGAGAGACCTTCCTCGCCACCTACGGCGACGGGGTCTCCGACATCGACATCTCGGACGTAGTGCGCTTCCACCAGTCGCACGGCCGTCTCGCCACCGTGACGACGGTTCGGGCTCCCTCACGATACGGGATCCTCGATCTCGCAAGCGACGGACGCGTGGAGCGCTTCAGCGAGAAACCGGTTCTGGAGACATGGGCAAGCATCGGCTTCTTCGTCTTCAACGAACGGGTGCTGGATTACCTGGACGGGGACGATTGCGTGCTGGAGAGAGAGCCGTTACAGCGCCTCGCCCGCGAAGGGGAGTTGATGGCCTACCGCCACAACGGCAGCTTCTACGCGATGGACACTTACCGCGAGTACCTGCAGCTCAACGAGCTGTGGCGCGGCGGCGCCGCTCCATGGAAGGTCTGGCCGTGAGCACTTCCACGCCCACCCCCGCGTTTTGGGTGGACCGGCCGGTGTTCGTTACCGGCGGGACCGGGCTGCTTGGATCCTGGTTGGTTCAAAGACTGCAGGAAGCCGGAGCGAACGTCGTCTGCCTGGTGCGGGACTGGGTGCCGCGTTGCGAGCTGGCGACCAGCGGCAACCTGGAGCGGTGCGCCGTGGTGCGGGGGGATCTCACCGACCAGACGCTGATAGAGCGAGTGCTTGGGGAGTACGAGGTGGTGACGGCCTTCCACCTCGCGGCGCAGACGACCGTGGGTGTTGCCAACCGCAACCCCGTCTCCACCTTTGACACCAACATCCGCGGCACGTGGTCGCTCCTGGAAGCCTGTCGCCGCAGCCCCCTCATCCGGGAAGTCGTGGTCGCGTCCTCCGACAAGGCCTATGGAGCGCATGAGATCCTCCCGTACTCCGAAGACGCCCCGCTGCAGGGTCGGCACCCCTACGACGCGAGCAAGTCGTGCGCCGATTTACTCGCCCAGTGCTACGCACACAGCTATGGGCTCCCCGTAACGATCACCCGGTGCGGCAACCTCTACGGCGGTGGAGATCTGAATTGGAATCGGATCATCCCCGGGACCATCCGCTCGGTGCTGCGCGGTCATCGACCGGTTATCCGCTCCGACGGCGAGTTCATCCGGGATTACTTTTACGTCGAGGATGGGGCCGCAGCCTATCTGCTGCTGACTGAGAGGATGGCCGCCGATGCCTCGTTAGCGGGATCGGCCTTCAATTTTTCCAATGAGTTGCAGGTCACGGTGACGCAGGTGGTGGATCAGATCCTCGCCGTGATGAACTCGGACCTGCGGCCGGACATCCGGAACGAGGCCAGCAATGAGATCCGCCACCAGTACCTGAGCGCCGAGCGCGCGCGGGCGCGCCTGGGTTGGAGCCCGCTCTTCACACTGGAGCAGGGACTGGCGCGGACCATCGAGTGGTACCGTGGCTACTTCCAGAGGGATGCCGCGTGAATCTGCCGATCGCCCTCCGGCATCAGTGCCGCATCTGCGGTTCCCGAGCCCCGCATTGTTTCCTCACACTGCCGGACTATCCGTTGGCGGACAACCACGTTCGCGACACAGGCGGCGAGGACGAGTTCCGTGCCGAGCTGCGCATCTACCGCTGCCCGGACTGCGGCACTGTGCAGACGCAGCACGACGTCGACCTCAGTCGCTACTACCGCGATTACGCCTACACCGTTTCACAGTCCGGCTTTGCCCGCCGGTTCATGGAGCGGTTGGCGGAGGTCGTGTGCCGTCGATATGAACTCCCGGCCGGAAGTGGTGTCATCGAAATTGGGTCCAGCGACGGTTACCAGCTCCGCTGCTTCGCCGAGAGGGGAATGCGGGTTCTCGGTTACGAACCTGGTGCGGACCTGGCCGCGCAGGCGGAGTCGCAGGGCGTGGCGACGGTGTGCGGGCTTTTTGACGAAGCCGCCCTAGGCGCTATCCCCGCGGAGATGCTGCCGGCCCGCGCGGTCCTATCGTTCAATACCTTCGACCACATCCCCGACCCACTTCCCGTTCTGCGTGCCGTTCGGAGTGTGCTCGACCCCGTGGACGGCGTCGTCATTATCGAGGTCCACGACCTGGAGAAGATCGCTGAACGGGCCGAGGCTTGCCTCTTCGCCCATGAACACTCCATCTATCTTTCCGCGCGGACGATGGCTGGGCTGCTCGGCCGCGCCGATCTGAAGCTGCTGTCCATCGATCTCCTGCCGGAAAGCGAGCGAAGGGGCAACTCGCTGTTGATCGCCGCCGGTGCGACAGGCAGTCGCTGGAAGGAAGCCGAGCCTCCCGCCGGTGCCTGGCTGGATCAACTCGAGCACGCGGCGGCCTACGAGGATCTCAGCCGCCGTATTCTCATCGGACACAGGGGTTTGGCGGACCATGTGCGGGCCCAGCGTCGGGCCGGTCGCAGGGTTGCGGGCTACGGTGGGTCGGGTCGAGGGATCGCCACCCTGGCCATCGCCGGCCTGGGCCCAGAGGACATCGCCTACGTTTGCGACCAGAATTCGAGCTTTGAGGGTATGCTGATGCCCTCCTCACATGTTCCGGTCGCTCTGCCGAGTCGGTTGGGCGACGACCCCGTGGACGAAGTCATCGTGTTTTCGTACGGCTATCTGGACGAGATCCGGGAGGGCATCGCCCCGTACCTGCGTCCGGGGACGCCGGTGCGTTCCGTGCTCGAGTTGATCAGCGGCTGAGGCCGTGCCGGCAAGGAGGAAGGGTTGAATGGCTGAGCGTACCATTGCTTCCGGTGGACCCTGGATCACGGAAAAGGAGATCGCCTACGTCAGCGACGCCGTGGCCAACGGGTGGTACGGAAACTGGTCGGGCTACCTGACGCGGTTCGAGAAGGCGTTCGCGGATTGGCTGGGAGTTCGGCACGCCATCGCTACTTCCAGTTGCACCGGCGCCATCCATCTCGCGATGTGCGGGCTGGGGATCGGCGAGGGCGATGAGGTCATCGTGCCGGAGGTGACGTGGATCGCGTCCGTCACCGGTGCCTGTTACACGGGTGCAACGCCAGTGTTCGTCGACGTGGAGCCGGACACGTGGTGTATCGATCCGGAAGCCGTACGCCGGGCCATCACGCCGCGGACAAAGGCGATTGTGCCGGTGCACATGTACGGCCATCCCGCCGACATGTCGGCGATCAATGCCATTGCGGAGCAGCACGGGATCTTCGTGCTGGAGGATGCGGCACCGGGGATCGGCTCTCGCGTGAACGGCGAGCTGGCCGGCACGCTGAGCGGCGCGGCAACCTTTAGCTTCCAGGGTGCCAAGCCCCTGGTGACGGGCGAAGGCGGAATGTTCGTCACAGACGACGAAAAGCTGTACGAGAAGGTCTACTGGTACTGGGACCATTGTCGTGACCCGAAGAAGGTTCTCTTTAACACCGGCATCGGGTTCAAGTACAAGATGAGCAACATCCAGGCCGCGCTGGGACTTGCGCAGCTAGAGCGGGCGGATGAGATCATCGAAAAGCGCCGACAGATTTTCTTCTGGTATCGAGAACGCCTCTCCGACATCGAAGGTCTGAGCCTCAACGTCGAGCGGCCAGGGGTGTACAACAACTACTACGTGCCTACCGTGGTGCTTGACCAAGATTTCGCCCGAAGTCCCGAGCAGGTGATGGCCTACCTGGACGAGCGGGGCGTCCGCAACCGCCCCTTCTTCCGCGCCATCAGCAAGTTCCCGATGTTCAAGCCCGCGGAAACGCCCGTGGCCGACCGGCTGGCTGCCCGTGGGATCAATCTACCCTGCGCCTCGATGCTGCGCGAGGACGAGGTGGATTACTCCTGCAAGGTGCTTCGAGACGCGCTGGGTGTGGGATGAACGTGACGTGCCATCGCCGCCCACCGCTGCCTTCGCGATGACGAACGCTGCTGAATACCGCCGGGGGATAGAGGCCGGCTTTGCTGCCGCCAAGCAAGAGGGCCTCACACTCCCCCTGCACGGGGACTCCGGCACGCTCCGGGCCATCCGCGCCGCGGACGGCTCGGATGGTTCCCTCATCGGGCTGCTGTCTCGATGGCGGTCCGAGAACAGCTTCGCCTATCCGAGCCAGTTTCAGGTGACTGACGCGGGGACCGGTCGTTGGCTGCAGACGCGCGTCATCGATACTCCAGATCGCATCCTCTTCCTCATCCACGCGCCCGACGGGGAGCCCGTTGGCCACCTGGGATTCGGCTTCTGTCTGAATGACGAAGGGGTGATGGAGGTCGAGAACGTCGTTCGCGGGGTGAAGGATGCCATCCCCGGGATCATGACGCGGGCGATGCGCACGATGATGGAGTGGGCGGTGCGCGAGTTCGCTCCGACGGCGATCCACCTACGCGTCTTCAACGACAATCCCCACGCTGTGCGCTTTTACGAGCAACTGGGATTTCGCGGCGTTGCGCTGACGCCATTGCGCCGTCACGAAGAAGGCGGTGGCGTGTTCTACCGCGATCCCGCACCCCACGACACCTCGCCCCCCGACAAGGAGTTTCTGGTGATGGAGTGGGACGGACTGGTCGACCGACCAGAAAGGGAGAGGTGAGCGGTGAGCTCGGCCAGCGGTGAGAACATGGGAAGCGACAGTGTGACCGGGTTTTGCCATGCCTCGCAGCACACCTCCACGGAGCGGGATGTTGTCTCTAGACTCTGCAGTGCGTTCGCCGAGTCCCCGCTTCCACTCGCCTACCAGCTCCAGTTTTTCCCCCGCCACGTGCGAAGGCAGGACATCGCCCGATTGATGGTGCGATACGAGCTGTTCCGGAAGGTGCTGGAGGTCAACGGCAGCGTGGTGGAATGCGGCGTGATGGCTGGCGGCAGCCTCTTCTCCTGGCTCCATTTCTCCGCGATCCTCGAACCGTACAACCACACTCGCCGCATCGTCGGATTTGACTCCTTTAGCGGCTTCCCCGGCGTGGCGGAGGAAGATCGGGCGGGAGAGATCACTGAACATCACAGGGCTGGCGCGCTCCGAACTCATCAAGGGATCCGCCAGGAGTTGATGGACCTGGCGGCCATTCACGACGCCAACCGACCGCTCGGACACATCCCCAAGGTGGAACTCGTCGAGGGAGATGCGTGCGAGACGATCCCCGAGTACGTGCGCCAGAACCCGCACCTGGTGATTAGCCTGCTGCATCTGGACTTTGATCTCTATGCTCCCACTCGCGTGGCGCTGGAGACGCTCTTGCCGCGGGTGGTGCGAGGCGGACTGGTCGTGTTTGATGAGCTGAACTGTCCGCAGTTCCCCGGTGAAACCGCCGCGCTTGTCGAGACCCTGGGGCTCAGCCGTGTGGAGTTGCGGCGGCTGCCGATGGATCCCTACATCTCCTACTTCGTACAGTCGTGAGCGTCGCCCCTGGGAGCCGGTGCACCCGCGAGTTGGCACGGGCCATTCGTGCCCACGCCCTCCGCATGGTGCACCGCGCAGATGCCTCGCACATCGGCACGTGCCTCTCCATGGCGGACATCCTGGCAGTGCTCTATGGCGACGTACTGCGGGTCGATCCGCTCGACCCCAACCGGCCCGAACGTGACCGATTCATCCTGAGCAAGGGGCATGGCACAGCGATTCTCTACGCGGTCCTCGCGGAGACGGGCTTCTTTCCGGTGGAGTGGCTCGACCACTACTGTGAACTCGGCTCTCCCCTGGCCGGCCACGTGACCCGCCATGGTGTTCCGGGGGTGGAACTCTCCACCGGGGCCCTGGGTCACGGGCTGGGAGTCGGCCTCGGAATGGCTCTGGCGGGCAAACGCGACGGGCTGGACTCCCGTGTTTTCGTGGTCCTGAGCGACGGCGAGTGCGATGAGGGGTCCATCTGGGAGGCCGCCCTCCTGGCGCCGCAACATCGCCTGGACAATCTCGTGGCGGTCGTGGACTACAACAAGATCCAGAGCTTTGGCACCATCGCAGAGGTGCTTGAGTTGCACCCGTTCGCGGAGAAGTGGCGGGCCTTCCGATGGGATGTCGTGGAGCTCGACGGCCACGACCACAGCGCCCTGCGCCAGGCGCTGACGGCACCGCCTTCCGGCTCCGGCCGGCCGACGGTCGTGCTCGCCCACACCGTGAAGGGCAAGGGTGTCGAGTACATGGAAGATCGGCTCCTCTGGCACTACCGGTCGCCGACGGCAGAGCAGTTGGCCACGGCTCTGGCCGGGCTGGAAGGGGCCGGCCAGGAATGAGGACGGCCTTTCGCGACGCGCTGCTGGAGGTAGCCAGGCATGACCCCAGGGTCTGGCTGATCAACGGCGATCTGGGCTTCTCCGTGCTCGAACCATTTCGCGAAGAGTTCCCGGAGCGGTTCTTGAACGCCGGCGTTGCCGAACAGAATATGACCGGCGTCGCTGCGGGACTGGCCCTCTGTGGGAAGGTGGTCTTCACCTACTCCATCTGCAACTTCGCGACCTTGCGCTGCCTGGAGCAGATCCGGAACGATGTGTGTTACCACCACGCCGACGTCAAGGTCGTCTCCGTTGGGGGAGGGCTGGCCTACGGCACGCAGGGTTACACTCACATGGGTGTGGAGGACCTGGCCGTGCTGCGCACCCTCCCGGGGATGACCGTGGTGGCCCCGGGCGATCCGGTGGAAGCCGGGCTCGCAACCCGCGCCGTCGCGAACCTGCCGGGACCATGCTACCTCCGCCTGGGAAAGGCCGGGGAACCGCGTGTTCATACTGAAATTCCCGACTTTCACATCGGCCGTGCGATTCGGGTGCGCGAGGGCAGTGATCTGACGTTGATTTCGACCGGCGGGATGCTCAAGGCGGTAGTAGAGGCTGCTGAGTTGCTCACGACGCGAGGGGTAACGGCGCGCGTCCTGAGCATGCATACTCTTAAGCCGTTGGATGTGAACGCCGTCTTACAGGCCGCGTCCGAGACGGGGTGCGTGCTGACGGTGGAAGAGCACCTGGCGACCGGCGGTCTGGGGGGTGCTGTCGCCGAGGTGCTGCTCGACCACGGCCAGGCTCCGCGGTTCCGTCGGCTCGCGCTCCCGGAAACCGTTGCCGCGCTCACCGGCAAGCAATCGGACCTGCTCCGCGTCTATGGTCTGGACGCAGAGGGCATCGCGGGCTCGGCCCTGGAGGTGGCCGCGTTGACGCGGGGACCTGGAGAGAAGTGACAGGATGACTGGGTGAGTCGCCGTCGAGTTTTGCTGGGCCTGGTCTTCGAGGAGAGTTTTGCCGCCGGCGCTGTCTCTTTTCTGCAGGGGTATGTGGAGTCGATCCGGCCTCACGTCGACCTCAGCCTGATCTCGGTGACCTCGACCTACTCGCTTTGCACTGACGGCCCCCTGGTGGAGCGCCGGTGCTGGAATGGCGTCCCCTGCCTCCATGTCCGTCCGAAAACCTGGTTGGAGTACGACCTGACGGAGTCTGCCCCGTCGACCGCGCCGGTTGAGGAGGGGCGGCAGATCAGCCGGGAAATCGCCGCCTGGGCCCGGGATACCGGCTCGGAGCTGCTCCACGTGATGGAGTGGGAACCGCTGCGGGGTGCGCTCTTTCAGGCAGGGTTCGATGCCGGCTTGCCGGTAGTGGTCACGCCGTTCGATTACCGGCTCGCTTGCCCGCAGGTCTACTTGCGGGAAAGGAACAGGGGCTTCTGTACCGGCCCCGATCGCTCGGGCCGGAAGTGCCGGGTCTGCCTGGATGAGGTCTACCGCATTCCATCCTCGTGGAAGCGCCGCCTGATGACCTCGACGCCGCTGGGCTCCCTACTTGGACCACTCTACGAACCACAATGGAGCCTCGTGCAACGTCGCCGGGCTATGGCCCGCTATGCGCGGGGAGTCCGCCTGCTCTGCGCCTTCAGCCCCACCTGGGCCGATGTTCTGAATGAGCACCTCGGTCTCCCGGAGTCGCAGATTCGCGTCGTCGATTATGGACTACTCACCTCGCCGCCGCGGATCCCTGTCGGTAGACGGTATGAACGACCGCTTCGTTTTGGTTACCTTCAGCGGGTGAGTCTGGAGTCGGGTGCCATGTTCCTGCTCGACGCCTGGGCGGACGCAGCGATCTCCCCGAACGACGCGGTGCTCCGAATCTACGCCGACCAGGGCGGGAGGGATCTGCTGCGAGCATCTCGCTACGCTGCGCTGCTTGAGAGCGGATCGTTGCAGGTCGAGGAAGGGCGAATCGGCGACCGACTTGATGAGGTGCTGACCGACTTGTCGGCCGTCGTGGTCGCCTACCAGTTGCGCATGGGGATTTCCAGTGTCGGCTACGAGGCGGTGGCCCGAGGGATCCCTGTGATCGCGCCTCGCTGGGAGCATCGCGGCCAGCCCTGCGAGGAGGGGATCGTCGAGGGGCTGAACGCCCTCAAGTATGTAAACTACGACGCGGCGTCGCTGACCCAGACACTCCAGAGGGCGGCGGCCGATCCGTCCGCGCTCCGCACTCTGGCCGAGGGGTGTGCGCTGCCCGACTACTACGGCCGGGACGCCTACATGAAACGCTACCTGCAAGTCTATGACTCGGTATGCTCACGCTGATGAGCCCGCCTCGCGTCAGCATTGTCATTCCGGTGTTCAACCGGTCCGCCGCCGTACGGAAGACCCTCGACTCGGTTCTGTCCCAGGAGTTCGTCGACTGGGAGTTGCTGATCGTCGACGATGGTTCCACCGACGATACGCCGGAGATCTGTGCCGGCTATCTCGATCCGCGGGTTCGGCTTATCCGTCAGGCGAATCAGGGTCAGGCTGCGGGCCGGAATCTGGGCCTGTCGCTGGCGCGGGGGGAATACGTGGCGTTCCTGGACCATGACGACCTGTGGCACCCGGAGAAGCTGCGGCTCCAGGTGGGAGCGCTCGACAAAGACCCCGCGTCGGGGGTCGTCTATGGGCGCGTGCGGCATGTGGACGAAGACGGCGGCGACCATGGCATCGTCCGGGGCCACGAGGCAGAAGGCCAGATCTATGTGGATCTGCTGGTTCACCACAACTTTCTCTACACGATGAGTCTCCCCATGATGCGGACCGCACTGGTGCGCGACGTCGGCGGATTTGATCCCTCAACGGATATCAGCGACGATCTGGATCTCTTCTTGCGGCTTGCCGTCCGGACTCGCTTCCGCCTGCTTCCCCACGTCCTGATCGACTACAACATCGGCAACCCCATCCAACAGACGCGCGACATATTCCGGGTC
Organism: uncultured bacterium; assembly: GCA_964609085.1. Classification (GTDB taxonomy): domain Bacteria; phylum Armatimonadota; class SYMT01; order SYMT01; family SYMT01; genus JANPLG01. The sequence continues at coordinate 29,585 of CAZSRZ010000007.1, forward strand.
TACCGGTCCGAGTACGCCTGCATCACACGGCATCTCCGAACGGGGCCGCCTCTGGGTGCCGATGTCCGGCGACAGGTCGCCCGCAGTTGGGGGAGGATTTTCGCACCCGGTTTTCGGGAACGAGGATGGGATGCGCTGCGGCGCGGAGATTGCTCAACGGCCTGGCGGTGCTACCGGATGGCTATCCGGCTGCGGCCCGGCTTACTGGCTGACACGCGCGTGCTGCGAGACCTGCTGGCGCTGGTGAAACGCAGCCTGATGAACCGCCCGCCCGTGGCTCAAGGAACGGTGTGACTTGTCCGACCCCCTCCGGCCTCTGAAAGAGCTGGTCCCGTTGAGCTGGCGCGTGGCGGTCCGCAGACAGCAGGCCGCTCTCGCGCGCAAGCTCCATCCTCACCACCGCAGTTCCTTCGTCGAGGACTTCGTGCGGGTCTACGCCCCGGACGTGCGGGTGACCGATGCCGACGTCCGGGAGACGACCCTGGACGAGCGCAATAACTTTCTCAATCACCAGAAGATCTACCGTTTCGCCTCCCAGTTCATCCAGCCCGGCAAGCCCGCGGATGTGTTGGACGCCGGCTGCGGTTCCGGACACGGCTGCGCGCTTCTCCACGAGGCCGGTGCCGAGACGGTGCTCGGCATCGACATGTCGGAGCACGCTCTGGCTTTCGCCCGCGAGCGGCACGCCGGCCCGGGCATCGTCTACGAGCAGATGTCCGTGACCGCCATCCGCCGTCCGCCCAGCTCCTTCGACCTGCTCGTCTGTTCCGAGGTGCTGGAGCACGTGCTCGAATTCGGGACGGAACGGAAGACGATGCGGGAACTGCATCGGGTCCTCCGCCCGGGAGGTATCGCCGTGCTGGCGACGCCCAATGCCGAGATGCTGCCCAATCACGGGTACCGCTTTGATCAACTGCGTGACCTGGTGGCGAGCTTCTTCCCCGAGATCGTCTTCTTCGAAAACTTCTATCTCCCGTTCATCCCGGAGGAGCGTGAGAACTGGGAAGCCCGGTTGAAGCAGGGCCGGGTAGGCCTGGTGCCCACGCTTGACCTGCAGGTGGAGGAAACGTGTCCGCCGCCTGAGTACGACCTCACTCAAGAGTCGGACCTCGAGCGGCTGAGACGCCAGGTCAAGGAGCCGACGATGGTGGAGCCTCCCAGTCTCGGCGGCAGGCGGGTCGACACTCGCCACCTCCATAACTCGCACTCTTTCCTCGTTGTGGCCCTGAAACGCTGAGACGGTTGACCGATGCCCGCGCAGCTCCCCGCTGAACCGCTGCGACCGACGCCGGGGCGGGTGCTCCACGTCTTCGCGGTCTGCGGCCGCGCGGGTACTGAGGCCGTCATTCGGTTTCTGATTCAGGGGCTGGCGCGCGAAGGCGTGGCCTCTGAGGCCTTCTTCCAAAGGGACCTTGGTGGCGGAGACCTATTCCGTTCGCTCTGCCCCGTCCACTGGGAGCAGGAGAAGCCTCTCGCTGAGGTGATCGCGCAGGGCGGGTTCGACGCTATCCATGCCGTCACCAGTTCTCTCACCATCGGGCTGGTGCCCGCGCTCCGCGCCGCTCGGTTCCGGGGTCCGGTGATTGGCTCCTGCCACAATGACTACGTGATTGGCTGGAATAGTACCAACGCAGGAGCCATTGTCGCGCTCACGGGGTGGTGGGCAGAGAAGATCCGGCGATACACGGATCTCCCAGTGGAGGTGATCGGTAATCCCGTCGACCTGGACCGCTTTCGTCCGCCATCCGCGCAGATTCTGTGCCGGACGACGCTTACTTCGGGTTGCACGCCGAGTCGCGGGGACGCGGAGGTGAGATCTGACCTGGGCGCCCGGGTCCCTCTGGTCGGCTGGGTGGGGCGATCGGCGGACCGCAAGAAGAACGTAGGTCGACTCATCTCGGTGATGCGGCTGACGGATCCCGCCGAATTCCGCTTTGCCGTGGCTGACGGCAATCAAGTCGAGGATCCGGAGGCGTTGTTTCCGGGGCTCGGCGATCGGCTGGAATCCTACGGCCGGATCGGCTACCAGGAAATGCCGGCCTACTACGGACGTCTGGCTGCGCCCGGAGGAGTGTTGCTCTCGACGGCTGATGATGAGGCCTTGCCCATGTCGGTGCTGGAAGCCATGGCCTGCGGTTGCCCCGCCGTGGTGCCGGACGCCTGGGGTTCGGACGAGATCGTGGACCACGGTCGAACCGGGCTGGTCTACCGTAGGGCGGACGGCCCGGAGGCCATTCACGCCGCCCTGCTGGAGCTACGAGATCCCGCGACACACGCATCGATGTCCCGGGCCGCCCGGCAGGCGGTGGAGGCCCGGTTCAGCCTTGAGGCCGTCACAGCCCGGTACCTGGACGTGATGCGGAGGGCACCCCTTGCGACGGAGGGGGCCGTCGCTGGAGCTCTCTGGAGCTTACACTCACTTGGTCACTACCTCAGCCTTTTCCGAGGCGCCGTGCCGGAGTCGATGTTCCTGTATCGGCCCCGTGCCGCTCAGGAGGCGCTCAACCGGGCCGTCTCGGCAAGTGAGCAGGGCCGGCTGGCCGAAACTCGCGCAGAGTTACTGGAGGCGCTCGGCACTTTCCCGCCTCTTTTCCTACGAAGCTGGCGAGCCCGCTTCCTGGTGAAGACGATGCTGGGTCGAAGCTCCGGATAGCCGGTCTGCCGATGCTTATTTCGATCATCATCCCGGTGTACAACCAGGTCGCCCTGCTGGGGCGATGCCTCGCCTCGCTGGCGCGGAGCAGTTGGGCCGGCGAGCTGCAGGTGCTGGTGGTGGATGACGCATCACCGGAAGATCCGGGCCCCGTTTGCGCCGAACACGGATTCGTCACCCTACTCCGGCACATGGTGAACCGGGGCTACGCCGCCGCCAACAACACGGGATTGGCACTGGCCGATGGTGACTGGATCCTGTTTCTGAACTCGGATACGGAACTTGGGCCAGAGGTGCTGGATCGCATGGTCGCCGTCCTGTCGGCCGAACCCGGACTCGGGGGCGTCGCGCCGCTGCATCGGGGTCCCACTGGAGATGTCCAACGGACCTGCTTCGCGTTCCCTACTCTCAAAACGGGCCGACTCTGGGATTCGACATTTCATCGGCGCAACCCGGATCATCGGGTGTTTCGGGAGTTCCTCATGGCGGAGTGGGACCACCGGAGCACGCGGTCCGTTGAGCATGCACAGACCAGTTGTCTGATGATCCGCCGAGAGGCGTATGAAGTTGTTGGCGGAATGGATGAACGGCTCACGCTCTTCTACAACGATACCGACTACTGTCGCCGGCTTCACCAGGCTGACTTCCCCCTTCGCTTTGTCGCGGAGATCGAGATCCTCCACCATGGCAATGCCAGCGTACAGACCTTCGAGAAGGCCGAGGCACAGGTCTACGGCGACAGGTATCGCTATTTCCGCAAGTGGTACGGCTGGCGCGGCGGGCTGACCATCCGGTGGGTCATTTGGTCACGCATCACGTATGAGGCGCTCTCGGAAGTCGCGCACGGGCAATTCCGCTTCGCCTGGCGGAAGGTGCGGCGAGGGCTGCGGATCAACCGGGCGTTGGTGGCGCGTTCGTGACGACGGCCGCCCCCATCTCCGCGCCGCGGGTCGCGGTCATCCACCCGCGGCTGGACGGTCATGGGGGTCTTGAGAAGTACGGTGTCTACGTGATTCGCGCTCTGGTTGAGCGCTTAGGCCCCGGCGTGGTCGACGTGGTGTCCGAGCACGTGGTCGACCCCGAGCGTGTTGCCCGCGCCTTCAACGTCCGCCTGGACGGCGTCCGTTTCGTGCACGATTCCCGATGCAACCCCGTGCTCCCCACCCAGGGCGGGCTCGGTGCCAGAGTGGAGAGATCGAAGCTGCTGCGGGCGTATGAGCAACTAACTGGCCGGTATGACTTCATCATCGGGCAGACCGTCAACCTGCCCTATCGGAGCGGTGCTCGCCGCAGCGTGCTGCTGTGCCACTTTCCGGTGGTGCGTGGTCAACGGGTTCGGCCCGAGGTGCCTTACCGCGGTATCGCCGCGCTCACCACTTCCGCCGGCCGCGAACAGTCCGACATCCGCGCCCGGCTGGATAGCTGGACGAGGATCGTTAGCAACAGCGCCTTCACCGCCGGGTGGGTGAAGCAGTACTGGGCGAGGGACTCGACGGTGATCAACCCGCCCATCGAACTGCCGGACCTGGCCGCCGTCCCCGGCCCGGCAGCTTCGGAGCAGATCAAGGAGCGCTGGATCGTGGGGGCCGGGTTTTTCGGCAAGCCGGACGAGGCGGCGGGGCAGCAGTGGAGCTACAAGCGGCAAGAGTTACTCATTAAGAGCTTTAAGCACCTGTGTGATTCCGGTCTCTCAGGTTGGGAGTTGCACCTGGCGGGGCACGTGCTGCCGCCGACCCCGGACGTCTGGGGGTATGTACACTCGCTGCAGGCGTCCGCGGCAGGCTACCCCGTGTTCCTGCACCCGGACTGTCCGCACTCCGAGCTCATGGATCTGTTCCGCCGCGGGGCCATTTTCTGGCACGCGACCGGTTACGGGATTGATCCGGCGGCGGCGCCGGAACGGCTGGAGCACTTTGGGATGTCCACGGTGGAAGCCATGGGGTGGGGGGTGGTGCCCGTCGTGATCGGTCTTGGTGGGCAGCCGGAAATCGTCGAGCACGACCGCAGTGGTTTCCTCTGGAGCACTCCGGAAGAGATGGAGCAGGTAACCGCCGGGCTGATAGAGGATCCGGCCCGTCGGCAATCCTTCGCCCGAGCTGCCCGGACCCGGGCGGAGGACTTCGGGTTGGATCACTTCCACCGGCGGCTCTCGCGGCTGCTGGATGAAGAGTTAGCGGCGCTACGGGGTGCCAGGTCGGCGCTATGCACGTCCTGATCCCCGCCGGCGGGCGCGGCGTCCGCCTCAGGCCGCTTACCGACTTCGCCCCCAAGCCACTGCTGCCGTTGGCGGGCGTGCCTATTCTCGAGCGAATCATCGGCTCCCTGCCCGCGGGATGGCCTGTCACGATTCTCATCACGCCCGAGGTCGAGGGGCCGTTTCGCCGCTGGATCGCCGGAACGCCGCTGAGCGGACGGGTGGATCTCTACGTTGAGCGTCCGACGTCGGCAGCTCCTCGGGGACCGGTGGTCGCGATCCAGGAATGCGTCCTCGCCCAAGGCATTGATGATGCGCTCCTCGTGTTGATGGGGGACAGCATCCTGCCGTTCAGTCTGGTGGAGTTCGTTCCGGAAGATGGGGGGGACCGACCGCGCATCGCCGCCTACGAGCTGCCCGACGGCGTGGATCCCAGGCGATTTGGCGTCGTCGAGGCCGGCCGTGATGGCAGGCTGCTCACCTTTGAGGAGAAGCCCGACCACCCTCGTTCGCGGTCGGTGTTCACCGGCTGCTTCACGCTCCCTCGCCGGCTTCTGCCCGAGCTGCGAGTACTTGCGGCCGAGGGTCTGCCGCAGATGGGGCACTTGATCGCCCGGTTCTTGGCCACGGCGGAGCCGGTGGACGTCTTCACGACGGCCGGCCAGTGGTACGACATCGGGACGTTCCGCGCCTACATCCAGGCCCATCAGCCGTTTATTTCCACGGACGGCACTCCCGCGACGGAGCCCGCGTTGACCGAGGCGTCCCGGCAGCAGGGCGTCGTGTATGTGGGACCGGGTGCCCGCGTCCTGGACTCCGACCTGCGCGACACGCTCGTCGGCGAAGGCGCCACTGTGACGCGGTCGCGGCTGTGCGAGTGCGTGGTCCACCCAGGAACGGAAGTGGCGGATCGCACTGCGACGGCGATACTGTTTACGCCGGGCGGCGAACTGCCCCTGGAAGAGGTGGGGGGTTCGTGAGCGGGCGAGTACTCATCACCGGCGGTGCCGGTTTCATCGGATGCAACGTCGGCAGGGATCTCCTGCGCCACGGGTGGCACGTCACCGCGATGGACAACCTGTTCCTCGGAACTCCGGCGAACCTTCCGACCGAGATTTCGCTCATCGAAGGGGATGTCGTGGACCCCAGTGCATGGGCACGGGTACCGGCCGTGGACGCCATCGTGCACCTGGCGGGAGCCTCCTCCGCACCGATGTTCGCGGACGACCTGGCGGCGTGCTACCAGAACAACGTCGTCGGTTTCATCGAGGTGTTGGAGTTCGCCCGTCGTTGCGGGGCCAGGCGCGTTGCCTATGCTTCCACCTCTTCGGTCTACGGAAACGTCCCGCCGCCGTTGCGTGAGGACGGGCCGATCGACATCCCCAACTTCTACGCCGTCACGAAGCACGCGATGGAGGAGACAGCCTCTGTCTACAGCACGATCTACGGGCTGGAGATCATAGGCTTCCGCTTCATGAGCGTCTACGGGCCTCGGGAGGACCACAAGGGGCGGTTTGCCAACCTCGTCTCGCAGTTCATCTGGGACGTCGAGGCGGGTCGTCGGCCGGTGGTCTATGGCGACGGTGAACAGACCCGGGACTTCACCAGCGTCTGGGACATCGCTCAGGCGCTGCGGCGTGCGCTGGAGCATCCACAGCCCCTCGGAGCTTCGGTTTTCAACGTCGGCACCTCGGAGGCAACGCCGGTAAATGAACTGGTGGCCTTGCTGGCTGAAGTGATGAAGCGGCCAGTTGAACCCCAACACATTGAGAATCCGGTGGCCGCGGGCTATGTCCGCAGCCAGCAGGCGAGCCTGGAGAAGGTGCAACGTGTGCTGGGCTACCGACCGTCCGTTAGCCTGCGCCAGGGGGTGGAGGAGATCGTGCGGATCCGGGCCGCCGGAGCGGACGCCTGAGCCCCACGGCGGTCGGCGCTGCGGCGAGTCCGGACCCGCGGGTCTTGCTGCACACTTACGACTGGGCCTTCCAGCGCCCAGGCGGCGGCGAAGTCCAGCTTCTACAAACGGAGCGACACCTCCGCGAACTCGGCGTTCGCGTGGACCGCTTCGATCGCTGGACCACGCGGCTCGAGGAGCACCCTCTGGTCCACTCCTTCTCATTGATTCCGCACGACTTTTGGCACCCGGTGAAGCTGGCCGGCTGCGGCCTGCTCGTGTCGACCATCCACTGGCCGACGCCCAAGGAGCAGGGTCTCCGCGACCGAGTGCGCGGCGTGGTGGTGGGAGCCGGGCGGCGCATCCTGGGAGGCGGATCGCCCCCAGAGGGAAAGCCGTTCCGGCATGTGGACCTCTTCCTGCCCAACTCGCAGATGGAGGCCGACCTGCTGTGCCAGGTCTACAAACTTCCGCCTGAGAAGATGCACGTGGTGCCCAACGGAGTTGAGGAGCGGTTTCTCGGCGCGACGCCCGATGCCTTTGTAGCGAGGTATGGGCTGCGTGACTTTGTCCTCTGCGTGGGACGCATCGACGGCCGGAAGAACCAGCTCACCCTGGTTCGTGCACTCAAAGGGATCGGACGGCCTATCGTCTGCATCGGCGAGCCTGTGCTGGGTCAGGAAGAGTATCTGGAGGAGTGTCGGCGAGAGGGCGGAGCGGACGTCCACTTCCTGGGCAAGCTGGAGCATGACTCTCCGCTCCTTGCGTCCGCCTACGCAGCGGCGGCCGTGCTCGCCCTGCCGACCTGGATCGAGACGCCGGGTCTCTGCGCTCTGGAGGCAGCGTTGGCCGGAACCCCCATCGTGATCACGGAGCTGGGCTGCACCAGGGAATACTTCGGGGAGCACGTTCGGTACATCCGTCCGGACGATCCGGAGGGCATACGCGTTGCGGTCGAGGCGGTGTTGCGAGAGCCGCCGGATGCCGCGGACCTGCGAGAGCGGGTGCATCAGCGATACTTGTGGAGACACGCCGCGGCCGCCACCCTGGCCGCCTACGAGAGAGTGCTGGCCGGTCGAACCAGGGGAGCCATCGATTGAGTTCCGTTACCTCCGCCCCAACCGGATCCTCTCGGACCCAGGTCGCCGCCGAGTGCTGTGTCTGCGGGCCGATTCAGGCCAGCCTCATCCGGAAGGAAGAGTGGCGCACGATCGTGCAGTGTCCCCGCTGCCGGCTGGTGTTCTGCGCGAATGTGAGCTACGCGGACACCCAGCACCTCTACGAGGAGGAGTACTGGGGTGGAGAAGCGGACGTCGGCTACTCGGAGTACCTGGTAAACCCCGAAGTCCACGCGCAATGGAACCGCACCAAGCAGAGTGGCATCCTCCGAGCCGGGAAGCGACCGCCGGGGAGGTTGCTGGACGTGGGCTGTGCCACCGGGGATTGGGTTGCCGGCGCGGGGGAGATGGGTTGGAAGGCCAGCGGCATCGAGATCTCCCGCTACGCCGGCGAAATCGCGCAGAAGAAGGGGCTCGACATCCACATCGGCACTCTCCTCGACGCCCCCTTCCCGGAGCGGGAGTTCGATGTGATCACCATGTGGGATGTCATCGAGCATGTTCCCGATCCGGTCCTTGAGGCGCGGAAGCTGTTCGCCTTGCTGAAGCCGGGAGGAGCCTTGGTGCTGGCAACGCCGAATGTCGGCAGCCTGCGCGCTCGCCGAGAACGGGCCTCCTGGCACGGCTTCCGCGTCTCCCAGGAGCACATCCTGTTCTTCACTCCATCCACCATCGCGACCGTCTTACGCAAGGCCGGTTTTCAGGGTATCGGCACAGACACGTACATGATCGATGAGCGCATCCGGATACTGCTGAACCCGCTGTCGGACTGCTCCAACCTGCCGGTCAACATCCGTGGCCATCGGTTCTACCACATCTGGGATGCCAATCCGATGACGTGGATGCACTCGCTGCTTGAAATGATGGGCTACGGCCATGTCCTACTGTGCTGGGCGTATCGACCCGAGGAGAGTCCGGCCTGACTCGGCCGTCCGCAGGCACGCTGCTGATCTCCACGTTCCCTCCGGAGCAGTGTGGCGTCGCCGCGTATGCCGCTCAGCAGGTGGACGCCCTACGTGCGCAGGGGGTGCCGGTCAAAGTGCTGACGTGGGGTGAAGGGCGTGGCGACCTTGTGCTGCCGACGGCCCCCACCGGGCTGGGGGCTCTGGCGATGGTGCCGCACGCGCGGCAGGCGGAGAGGGTGATCCTGCACTATATGCCCTCCTTCTACGAGCGGCCCCATTCCCGCATCGAGCAGGTGTTGACCCGCGTGGCGATGGGCCGACTCTTCCGCTTGCTCCCACACCTCCAGGTCATCGTCCACGAGCAGAGCTGGTACCCGCCTTTCTCGGAGATGTCGGTGCCGGGACGACTGCTCTGGTGGTTGGAGCGCCGTCAGTGGATGGCTGCTCGGGACCTTTGTTTTCACAATGAGGCGGCCATCGATCTCCACCGGCGTCGCTTCCGCCTCCCCGGCGACAACGCCCGGCTCATCCGGCACGGCGAGGCATTTCGGCCCTACTTCGACGGCGACCGCGATGCCGCCCGCCGCGAACTGGGTCTGGCGGCGGAGCGCCTGATCTTCCTCTCAGTGGGTTTCATCACGCCCTACAAGGGCTATGAGACAGTCATCGGTGCCCTGGCGAATCTCCCCGACTTCGACTGCGAGTACCACATCGTCGGGACGCTCCACCCAAAGTCCGGGCAGGCCGACGCCGACTATCTGGAGAGCCTCGTCCGCCAGGCCAGCTCGGACGTCCGCGTGCGCTTCGTCCGGGAATTCATCGACGACAGGGCGTTTGATCGGTGGATCCGGGCTGCCGACGCCGTGCTGCTTCCCTATCGGTCTTCCACCTCGTCCAGCGTGCTGGCTCGGTGCCGGCTCCTGGGAACAAGGGCGATCGTCTCGTCCGCTGCGGGGCTTGCGGCGGAGCTGGGTCCGCGAGATACCGTCGCCCAGGATGCCGCGTGGTCCGAGTTGCTTGCGGCCTTCCCCCGAGATGGCGCGTGAAGACGCTCCGGCTGGTGCTGGGCGGTCGATCCGGTGGGCTCGGCGGCACCGAGCGGGTGGCGGATGGAATCCGCGACGTCTTCCTGCGAGCGGGTTGGGAGGTGGAGTGGGTATCCCCGGAGGACCTGCCTCGGATCCCGCGTTCCCGCCGCTTTCCGGCGCTCAATGAAGCACTGCGGGCGTGGAGTCTCAATCGCACACTGCGGTCGCGCGGTAACGTGACGCTGACCGTCAGTCACGGCATCTATGGCTGGGGTGCCCGGGGACCGCGGCTGCACGTCTACCACGGCACCTTCGTCGGCCTCACCCTGGCCTGCCGCCACATTTTGCATCCGCTGGACGTGCAGGTGAACCGATCGATCTACGGGGTGATGGAGCGGCGGAGTGGGCAATCCGCCTCGCTCTCAGCCGCCGTCTCCAGGGCTGCGGCGGAGGAGGTGCAGCTTTACTACCGCCTCAAAATGGTTCGCGCCGCGCCCAACGCCGTCGATGTGGATCACTTCGGCGCCGGGGATTCCTCCCGAGAGACGGCTCGGTGCGAGCACCAGCTTCCGGCCGGGGCCTGGATTGCCCTCAGCCTGGGCCGGGTGGATGCGGGAAAGGGGCGCGAGTACCTGCGCGAGGCGTGCGCACATCTGCCGGATCCGGTCCGCCTTGTGCTGGCCGCTCCCTCGGGCAGCGGCATAGAGAGGTTCCCAACTGAGCGCACGATTCGGCTCCCGGGTGTGCCCTACGCGCAACTCCCCTCACTCTACCGGGCGGCTGACTGTGTGATCAGCGCCTCCCTCTACGAGGGGTTCGGCCTCACCCCACTTGAGGGATGGGCGTGCGGACGGCCGTTCGTGGGCACTTCAGTCGGTATCCTCCGAGAATTAGCCCCGTTGGCCCCCGACCTTGAGTCCGTGCTGGTGGCCCCCCGTGACGGGCTCGCTCTGGCGGCGGCGGTACAGAAACTGGCTGGGGATCCGGATCTTGCTCGTCGTCAGGCTGAGTGGGGGAGGCACATCGTCGCGGAGCGCTTCTCACTCGCCGCGTTCAGCCGCACATACCTTGCCCTCGCGGACGAGGTGCTGGCGTCGGGCTCGCCGGCGTGAGCCGGTTGCGGATCGGCATCGATGGGTCCCTCGCATGCAGCGCTCGACCGACGGGGGTCGAGCATTTCGCTCGCTCGCTCCTGAACGAGGTGGTCCGGCTGGAGCCTGATCGGGTTCGGTGGTTCGTCTATCTCCCTCCGAATGGAGCCCCTCCGGCCGACTGTCCTGCCGGCGTTGTGGTGCGGCACCGTCCAGACGTGAATACCCTCATCAAGCGGCCATGGATCGTGGCCCAGAGCTGGCGCGACCGGCTGGACGTGTTCTATGGCTTTGGGCATCTGCCGCCGCCCGCGGGCGCCCGGGGCCGGATTGTCATCACCGTTCATGACCTCGCCTTCGATCGCTTCCCGGATTGCTATCCGCCTGGTGCGCCGGCAACGGCCCACGCGCAGGTCGCGGACGCCTGCCGCCGAGCGGGCAGGGTGGTGGTCCCGTCCGAGGCGACCCGCGCAGATCTGGTCTCTGCGTACGGCATGGCGTCCGAGCGCGTCGACGTGATCCTCGAGGGTGGGCGCAGCGTCTTTCAGCCCGGGGAGCCGGGTCCGCTGCCGGAAAGGGTTAAGGCCGCGGGAATTTGCGCTCCCTTCGCGCTCACCGTTGGCCGAATCGACCGGCGCAAGAACGTCGGGCACGTGATTGATGCCTACAGGCGACTGCTCAGGGATGGGGTTGCCATCGGCGGACTGGTGATCGTGGGACCAGACGACACTGGGTCCGAGGACGTCCGGCGGCGGCTCGCGGGCGGAGCGACCGGTGGTATGGTCGATGGCGAGAAGATTGTGCTGACCGGCTACCTTGGGGAGGATGAGTTGGTGGGTCTCTACCGCGCGGCGGCCCTCCTGGTTTATCCCTCACGTGCGGAGGGCTTTGGTTTGCCCGTGCTCGAGGCCATGGCCTGCGGCACCCCGGTGGTGACCTCCAACGTCTCCTCGCTGCCCGAGGTGGCGGGAGAGGCTGCCCTGCTGGTGGATCCCGAGAGCGTCGAAGCCATCGCCGGGGCGATGCGAGAGGTGCTGTCGAGTGCCGAGTTGCGAGGCGAACTGCGGGCTGTCGGGTTGGCGCGGGCGGCGGAGTTGACCTGGGGAGCCAGCGCCCGGCGATTGGCCCGGTCGTTACTGGCTGCGGGCGGCATCACGTGAGCGAACTGTGCGTCATCGTGGCCACCGCCGGTCGACCCCGGTTGCTCCGTGCCCTGCTCGACGCTCTGCGGTCCCAGACGGTAGGCACGGGTGCTTTCGATCTGCACGTGGTCATTGATGGCGGTGACCCGGAGACCGAGACGTTGTTGCGGGAAGTATCCCCTTCGTGGGGAGGCGAGATGGGATGGAGTTCCACTCCCGTCCGCCGCGGCCCGGCGGCCGCGCGGAATATCGCCATCGCAGCCACGCACGCGCCGATTGTGGTGATGACGGATGACGACTGTGTCCCCGCTCCCGGCTGGTTGGCGGCGGTGGAGGCCTGCATGCGACGGTGTCCAGATGCAGGCTTCATGTTCGGGAAAACCGTCACCCAGGACGATCGGCTCACCCCTTTCAGCCACTACGTGGTCAACCTGACCGGCGCAGGGCATCAGACGTGCAATTGCGCCTACCGCCGAGAGCTTCTCAGCCGGCTCGGGGGCTTCGACGAGCGGTTCCCCTTCGCCTATCTTGAGGACACGGACCTCTTCTGTCGCGCCCGGGAAGTCGCCCCCTACGTCTTCTGCGAGGACGCGCTCGTGCTCCACCCACCCCGGGAGTCCGGCCCCGCGCAGGTGGTTGCTGGCTACCGACGTTTCGAGGCGGACTTCATCTTCGCCGCCAAGTCCCCGCAGTGGTACCGGACCCGGCATGGCGGCCACGGACCGCTCCGCGAAGTGATGGGCACGGTGGCATTGCGGCATACTTTCCGCCGTCTGTGGGATGAGCGACGCTGGCTGCGGGCCGCTCCGGCGCTCTATCTGAAGTTCGCCGCTGCGATGGTGTTCGCCGCCGTTTCCCTCTGGTGTTGCGCCCCGATCTGGGCATTTCGGCACCGCAGGGCCTCGGCACCGTGAGCGACGGGCGAAAGTTACTGGTCCTCGGCCCCAGCTACCCGTTCCCTCCCCGTGACGGGGCACAGCTTCGGCTGACCAGCCTGGTCGAGGGGTTGCACCCAGGCATCGAGGTGACGCTCATCTGCCCGGACGACGTTGAGCAGGAGACCGAGACACGCCCGGCTGAGGGGAACGTGGGTCGAGCCATTCGGGTGCCACGCCCGCCGCGAGTGACGGGCTGGGCGGCTTCAACCGCCGCGCAGCTTCTCCGCCCCGACCCCAGCCTGATCTGGAAATTCCGCTCCGCCGAGTTCGGGCGCTGCGTGGCACGCGAGGCGGCGGCTGCCGATGCCGTTTTGGCTGTGGGGCTGCAGTTGGCGCTCTACTTCGAGTTCGTGCCGCCGGGCATCCCCACGGCCCTCGACAACTACAACGTGGAGAGCCGAATCCTGGAACGGTTGGCTGCCACCCGATCCGGACTCCGTCGGCGTTTCTGGCTGGCGGAGGCATGGAAGCTGCGCCGCTGGGAGCGCCGGTTGATGGAACGCTCCGGGACGGTTTTCGCCATCTCCGAAACCGACCGCGAAGGGATGTCCCGCCTAGCGCCGCGGGCCAACCTGCTCACCGTGCCGATGGGGATGCACGGCTCCTCCTATGCCGGGCCGCCATCCGGGCCGCCAGTAGTTCTCTTCACGGGCGCCTTCAACTGGCATGTCAACGAGGATGCGGCTGTCTGGATGTGCCGGGAGGTCTGGCCGCTCATCCGGTCTCGCCGGCCGGACGCACTGCTCCGCCTGGTGGGCCGAGATCCCAGCTCGGTCGTGCGCGAACTCGCGGAGCCCGGCTCGGTCGAGGTGACGGGGACAGTGCCCGAGATGCGCCCGTACGTCGAAGCTGCAACCCTGATCGTCGTGCCACTGCGCTATGGGAGTGGCGTTAGAACTAAGATTCTCGAGGCTTTCACCGCCGGGAGGCCGGTTATCTCCACCGCCGTGGGCTGCGAAGGGCTAGATGTGACTCACGGAAAGGAACTGATGATCGGAGATGGTTCCGGCGGCTTCGCCGAGGCATGCCTTGAAGTGATGCAGGACGCCGATCTGGCTCAACGACTCGTGGCTGCGGGCAGAATCTTCGTCGAGCGCCAGGATCGGGAAGCCGCGAGTGCGTGGCATCGGGCGCTCAAAACCTGCTTCCGGTGGGATGCGCCGTCGGGATGAAGATCCTGCTCATCACGGACAAGTTCGTCCCCGAGCGGGGAGGAAGCCAGATCATCTTCGGCCAGACCTATCGCAACCTGCCCGGACACGAAGTCACCGTGTTGACCCGAGCGTGGCCCGGCGCCGAAGCCGCCGATGCCGCGTACCCTCACCGCATCGTTCGGGTACCCTACAGCCGCGTGCCGCGGCTCCGAAGCCCGCTCCTTTGGGCCCGGCTCGCGCGCTCTGCCCGCGACCTCTGTCGCGCGGAAGGCTTCGACCAGATCCATTGCGGTCAAACGGTCGAGACCGGCCCGGCCGGGACTCTCCTGGCCCAGCGCCTGGCTCGGCCGTCGCTGGTGCACACGTTTGCCGAGGACGTCACCACATGGATGAGGCATCCGCTCTACACACCGATGATGCGCGGTGCCCTGCGGAGGGCCACCCTGGTCACCAGCATCTGCCGCTACACCCTCGACTACCTGGCACAACTCGGCGTGCAGCGAAACCGCGTCCGGCTGCAGTACCCCGGTGTCAACCCGGATGAATGGCGCCCCACCGGCGGTCAAGCTGAAATCCGCCGACGATTCGGGCTGGAGGGCAAGCGGGTCCTGGTCACCGTCAGTCGGCTGATCCCGCGGAAGGGGCAAGATGTCGTGCTTCAGTCTCTGCCTCAGGTGCTGTCGGCCGCGCCGGATGCCGTCTATCTCATCGTGGGAGGGGGGCCGGAAGAGGCTCGACTGCGCCGCCTGGCCGAGGACCTGGGAGTGAGCAAACACGTGCGCTGGGCTGGGAGCATTCCGCACGCGGCGGCCGTAGATTACTACCACGCCGCGGATCTATTCGTGATGCCCAACCGCAGGATGCCGAACGGCGACATTGAGGGGTTCGGGCTCGTGTTTCTGGAGGCGAACGCCTGCGGCTTGCCCGTCATCGGCGGGCGGTCAGGCGGTGCCGTGGACGCGATTGCGCACGGGGAGAGCGGGTACCTGGTCGAACCAACGGTTGTGGACGACGTGGCGACCCGGTTGATCGAATTGCTGCGGAACAGAGAGCAGGCTCGCGAAATGGGTCGGCAGGGCGAGGCTCGCGTGCGTCGAGAGTTCACCTGGGAGCACAGCGGCGCCGCACTGGCCGCAACCATTGAGGCCGCCGCGGCGGCGACCCGGCAAGAGATCTCCGCGCGTGGCTGACTCCAACCGACCGCCCCTCGTCGCTGCGATCGGATTGCGCCCTATCCTGGCCTGTCCCACCTGCCGAGGCCCATTGGCAGACGATGTCGACGGGCTGGCGTGCGAGCCGTGCGCCGTCCGCTACCCCGTGCGGGACGGTGTGCCGATCCTGCTGGCGGGTGCCGTCGCCGCACCCGAAGGCATCCGGAGTTCACGAATTGAGGTCGGCCAGTCTGCCTGGGTTCGTGCCGCCAAGCGCATCATCCGCGTCCCCAGCCCGACCTTCGAAACCGGACAGCTCCGCGCGCAACTCCCCAGTTTTTTGGCCCGCTTTCCGCATGAGGCCGTGCTGGCGAGCGTGGGTTCGGCGGACCTCCGCTACGGTCGCAACCTCACCAACATCGACCTGATCCACACACCAGGAGTCGATCTCGTCGGCGATGCTACGCGCCTTCCGTTGGCGACGGGCAGCGTGGACGGGATCGTGTGCCGGCGGGTACTTGAGCACGTGCGGAAGCCCAGCATGGCGGTCACCGAATTCCTGCGGGTGCTGAAGCCGGGCGGGATGGTCTGGTGCGAGATCCCGTTCATGCAGGGCTTTCACCCGACCCCGACGGACTTCCAGAGATACACTCGCGATGGCCTCGAGGATCTTTTCGACCAGTTCGAGATCGTCGACTCCGGCGTCGCCCTCGGGCCGAGCAGCACGCTCTCCTGGGTGCTCCGCGAGTACCTCGCTATCCTCTTCGCCTTCAATTCACCCCTCCTCTACCGGATCAACGAGCGGCTGTTCAGTTGGCTGACACTGCCCGTGAAGTTCCTTGACGTCTTCACCTCACGCAGCCGGTTCGCCGGCCAGATAGCCAGCAGCTTCTACATCGTCGCGCGCAAGCCAGCGGCTGCGCCGGACGAACATCCCCCCCATCCCACCGTTCTCCAAGCCACATGAGCCAACCGATCGCCGTCATCGCGGGCGCCGGCCCAGCCGGACTCACCGCAGCCTATGAGTTGCTGCGGCGTACGGACATCCATCCCATCGTTCTCGAAGCCACCTCCGCGATTGGCGGCATCGCGCAAACCTACAACTACAAGGGCAATCGGATTGACATCGGCGGCCACCGGTTCTTCTCCAAGAGCGATCGCGTGATGGATTGGTGGTTCAACATCCTGCCGATCCAAGGGGCTCCCGCCTCGGACACCGAGAAGTGGGGCCACGAGATCGACTACGCCACAGACGCAGTACTCAACTACCTCTGTCCGGAATGCCTGCCGGATCTCGGCCCGGGTCTCGCAGCTATCAAGGGGGCAAGCCTGGACGGTACTGTCCTCCGCCGTCCCGCTCCGGATCCCCAGCTTGAGGACGAGGTGATGCTGCAGCGACCCCGGCTGTCGCGCATCTACTATCACCGGCATTTCTTCCCCTACCCCCTGGAGATCACGCTGCGCGTGGCCGCGCGGCTGGGCCTCTGGAACACGGCGTTGATCGGATTGAGCTACATCCGATCCCGCGTCGCTCCCCTCCGCGATGAGACCTACCTGGATGCGTTCTTCATCAACCGCTTCGGCCGACGCCTCTACGAGACGTTTTTCCGAGACTACACGGAAAAGGTCTGGGGCGTGCCCTGCAGCGAGATTCGCGCCGACTGGGGAGCCCAGCGTGTGAAGGGACTTTCGCTCCAACGGGCCGTGGTCACAGCGGTGCGCGATCTCCTGAGCAGCGACTTTCAACGCGCCCAAAAGGCGCGAGAGACCAGTCTCATCACCCGCTTCTACTACCCAAAGTACGGGCCTGGGCAGATGTGGGAGACGGTGACGCGACAGATCCAGGCGGCCGGGGCGGATGTCCGCTTTCGGCATCAGGTGCGGGGCGTCCGGATGGAGGGCGACCGCGTCGCGGCGGTAGAGGTGCACGATCTGGACAGCGGCGAGACGAGCGAAATCGCCTGCGACTACTTTTTCTCCACCATGCCGGTGAAGCACCTGATCGCGGGGATCCAACCGGCCCCGCCCGCGGAGGTGCGCGAGGTCGCGGACGGTCTCGTCTACCGCGACTTTCTCACCGTTGGCTTGCTCGTCCGAAAGCTCCACGTGCAGGAGCAGGGAAAGCCTGTGGCGACCGAGGTTCCGGACAACTGGATCTACATCCAGGAGGGGGGCGTCCGAGTAGGCCGGGTCCAGGTGTTCAACAACTGGAGCCCCTATCTCGTCGCGGACAGCGAGAACACGACCTGGATCGGCCTGGAGTACTTCGTCAACGAGGGGGACGACCTCTGGTCCATGGCGGACGACTCGCTCATCCGCCTCGGTGTGGAAGAGATGGAGCGCATCGGCTTCATCCAGGGAGCCGATGTGCTCGATGGCTGCGTGCTGCGGATGCCGAAAGCGTACCCCGCCTACTTCGGGAGCTACGATCGGCTGGACGTGGTGCGCAAGTGGGTCGGCGGCATTCCCAACCTCTTCCTGGTAGGGCGGAATGGGATGCACCGTTACAACAACCAGGATCACAGCATGCTCACGGCCATGATGGCCGTCGACAACATCGTCGAGGGGCGGGTCGACAAAGAGAATCTCTGGGAGGTGAACCTGGAGATGGTCTACCACGAGGTCAAAGACGCGCCGGCCGCGCCTGCCGATGCCGCCGCGCCCGGGTCCACCTCCCGCGCCTGACTGGCGCTCGCCGAACACATCACACAGGGACCTGAAGGCAGAGTCGTTGACCAGCGCTCGCATTCCCTCGGCCAGGAGCCTGCTCCTGATCTGCCTCGCCATCCTGGCGGGCGCGGCCGTGCTCAACGCCCTGACGGCGGCGGTCACGGAGAGCGGCGCGGATGAGGACATCTTCCGCTACGTGGGCATGGCCTGGCAGCGAGGAGATCTGCCCTACCGCGACGCGGTCGAGAACAAACCCCCGCTGGTGTTCCTCTTCTGGAGGCTTTTCTGGGCTGCCCCGCTCCTCGGTCGATGGGCCGGTGTGCTCCTTACCTGTGTCACCGCCGGGCTGATTTCGGGGGTTGCCGCAGCACTTTGGGACGATCCACGCGCCCGCTGTGCGGGACCGATCGCGCTGGTGGCCCTCTGTTCGCCGTCGCTAGGGCAGCCGTTCGGCGATACGGAGACGATTGGCGGCGTCTTTGCCATCGCCGCGATCTGGCTCGTCCTCGGTAGCAAGTCAGTAGGTCTCGCGATCGGCCGTGTTGGCGGCGCCGGGTGCCTGGTCGGGCTGGCCACGCTGGCCAAACCGGTGTACGGAATCGAGTTTCTAGCCCTGCTGGGGCTTATCTGCCTGCGGACGGGGGGCAATCAGCGCCCGCGACTGCTCCTGACTGCCTTGGGCAGCGGCCTGCTGCCCTGGGCAGTCATGGCCGCCTACTTCTCATCCCAGGGATGCCTTGCCGACTTCGTGCGGTACGGCACCGGTTATCTGGGAGCACCAGGCACGAGCCGCAGCTTGCATGAGTCGATGGGGGTTCTGCCCACCATCCTCACAGCCCGGCTTGCTTCCCCTGCGGTCATGACGGTAGTGGTCCTCGGCATCGTGGGTTTGGCGCAGGGGCGGCGGCGGTCGAAGGTAGGCCCCACCGTCCTGCTGTGCGGCGGTTGGGCGGCGCTGGTCGCGGCCGCCATCCTGGCACAGGGCTGGGCCTGGGATCACCAATTCAAGCAACTGATTCTCCCGCTTGCGCTGTTGGCCGGGGGCGCTTTTGCGGCGAGTGCCGGGCAGAAGGAGACCAACCCCGCAGGGGCCGTGCCTGTCCTGGCCCTGTTCGGCGCGGCGCTGGCCGTCGGTGCTCCACTCATCGGCAATGTGTCCACGTGGCGAGGTTGGCGGGCCGCCGGACTACCGGTGCCACAGCCGGGGGTAGAGGTGGGCCTTGTCACGCGGGTGACCGGGCCTGAGGAGAGGATCTGGGGATTCCCGCGGCACTCGCTTCACCTCACGGCCGGCCGGCTCTCGGCATCCCGGTTCTTCTCCCCGATCTTCCTGGGTGGACCGGAAGTGCAAGCTGAATTGTTCGGGCGACTGGAGGCTGGAAGGGCGGCGGCGATCTTCGTCGATTGGCCGGCGGTCGACGCGGAGGCGATTGACGCGCCGTTCGCACCCGCGTTGCGCCCGGCCTTTCGGGCGCGGTTGGAGCAGTTGCTCCGCACTCGGTTCGATCGGGCAGGGGAGGCGGGGACCTGGACGGCGTATCGGTATCGGAACTCCGTGACAGACCGGGGGGAGAGGTAGCGTGAGTTCCAGAGAACGGCGGACCCGTGCGGACTTCGTCCGACATCGCAACGCGGACTCCCCCGCCCGCGTGGAGAGCCGGTCCGGCGATGCGCTCTCTCCGGCCGGCCCCCGGGTGAGCATCCTCATCCCCACTGCCGACGGCGACCGCCATGGCTACCTGGACAAGCTTCTCGAACAGATCAGGTCGCAGACCTACCAGGACCTGGAGGTGCTCCTGATCCAGGGTGACACACGCCAGGGTCGCGCCATCAATCTCGGTGCGGAGCACGCTCGCGGCGAGTTTCTCTTGACTTTCGACGACGACACTTCTCTGGGCACCCCCGAAGTGATTGCCGCCCTCGTTGACGCCATGGATGCCGACGCGAGCATCGGCATGGCGGGGGTCGAGAACCGCGTCCCCGACGACGCCTCCCCGTTTGTCCGGCAGTTGATGCGCGAAGTGCCCCGGCGATGCTCCCCGCCGGTTCAGGAGGTCACGGACAGCGACATGGCGGAGCACCCATGCCTGATGATGCGCAAGGAGTTGTTCTACCGGGTGGGCGGAGAACACGAGATCGTCCCCCGTGGCCTGGACCCCTACCTAAGGCGCGAGTTCCGCGCCGCGGGAGCCCGCGTGGTGGTGATCCCGGGCGTGTGGATTCACCATCTGCCGCCGCCGACCTTCCGCATCGCCATGCGGCAGTTCTTCAGAAACGGTCGGATGTCATCACTGGTGAGCCGCCGGTTTCCCGACCTCGCGCTGGACAACGCGCTCTCGCATGGCGGCGCGGACATCAAGGCGCAGCCGGTCCTCCTGCGAGCACTTCGGCACGCCGGTCGGATGCTGAACGCTCTGGTGCAGGGCCGATGGGTCTATCTGGCGACTTCTGCGGCGTACGGCCTCGGTGCATTGCGCGGTCGACTGGAGCGCGTTGAGCCCACACAGCGCGGAGACGGCTCTGGCTAATCCAGGCCCACCGCCCTGCCCGGTCTGTCGCGGCACCGACTTCGGACCGGCACAAGCAGGTTCGCGGCTCCGGCCCTGCCGTGGCTGTGGCGTACTGCTAAACGACCGGGCCGTCACCCGCGTGGAAGAGGAGCGGCTCTACGATCACTGTGCCAGTGTTCCCGGGTCCGACCAGAGTGCGGCCGCGGCGGCGCAGCTTGAGTTCGCGCTCCGACGGATGGGGAAGCCGGCGACCGAGATCTCGGTGCTCGATATCGGCTGCGGACGAGGCGCGTTCCTCATCGCGGCCCGGTCGGCGGGGGCGCGCGTGATGGGGCTGGAGCTCGACCCGGCTTCCGTCGCCGTATGCCGGGAGGCGAACGTCCCGGTCGTCCAGGGTTCCGTCTTCGACGTGGGCGTGCCCACTGGTCCCTGGTCCCTCATCACCTTTTGGGACGTTCTCGATCATCTTGAGGATCCTGCCGCCGCCGTCCGCCTGGCGCTGGAGGCGCTGTCGCCGGGAGGGGTGCTCGTTGCTCGAGGGAGGAACGCGCGCATCCATCTGGCCCTCCGCCGCCTCTACCGCGGGCTGCGGCCCATCGCCGTCCGCCTGGGCGTGCGCGACCCCAGCGTCGTGCATCGCTGGGGATTTGACCGGCGCCACTGGCGTCGGTTGCTCGAGGATGCGGGTCTGAGCGGTGTGGAACTGGCGTCGGGAGTGCCTACTCCGGGCGACCGATATGGTGCCCTCGGATCCCGTCGACTCGCCGGTGGCATCAAGACCGCCGGGGGCGGTGTCGCCCGCTTCATCGCCACGCTCAGCGGAGGGCGGTGCGACATCTTCCCATCCGTTCTGGTGAGCGGCAGTCGGCACGTGGCACTCTCCCCGGACCAGTGACTACTCCCCACTCGCGAACTGGGCTTTCTTTGCTGCCTGCGGCGGCCCCTGCTGGGCTACAACCTCTTCTGTGTGCGGAATAGTCGGCTACATAGCCCGGAGCGAGAACGACGTCGACCTGGACCTGCTCCAGCGGATGAACGACGCCTTGTTGCACCGCGGCCCGGACGAAGAGGGGTCCTACCGGTCCCCAGCCGGCAGGGAGCGCCCGGTCGCCTGCCTGGCCATGCGTCGCCTGAGCATCATCGACCTATCCACCGGCAAGCAGCCGATCGGAAACGAAGCCGGCACCGTGTGGATCGTCTACAACGGCGAGGTCTACAACCACGAACAGTTGCGGCGAGAGCTGGAGGGACTGGGCCACCGGTTCCGCACGCGGAGCGACACCGAAGCGATCCTGCACGCCTATGAGGAGTGGGGAGCGGCGTGCGTGCACCGCCTCCGCGGGATGTTTGCCTTCGCGATCTGGGACGAGCCTCGGAACCGCCTCTTTATGGCTCGGGATGCGGTCGGCATCAAGCCGCTCTACTGGGTGCAGACCGCAGCCCGTTTCCTGTTCGCATCGGAGATCAAGGCGCTACTCCTGGACAGCGATGTGCCTCGGCGAATGAACAGGGCGGCCCTGCCGCACTTTCTCAGCTTCCTCTACGTTCCGCCGCCGGAGACCCTGTTCGAAGGCGTCCACCAGCTCCCGCCAGGCCACCACCTGACGTGGGAGAATGGCGAACTCCATGTGGAAGAGTGGTGGCCCGGCCCCCACACCATCGTCGATCCCGAACCGCCCTCGCCTGCGGGCGCACAGGACGTGTGGAGTGTGCTGCGAGAGTCGGTCGAAGCCCACATGATCGCCGACGTCCCGCTCGGCGCCTTTCTGAGCGGCGGGATTGACTCCACCCTCATCGTGGCGCTGATGGCGGAGCTCTCCAGCCGACCGGTGAAGACTTACTCCGTGGGTTTCAGCGACGCCGGTCTCTACGATGAGACGCCGCACGCCCGGAAGGTGGCGGCCAGATTCCGCACGGACCATCGAGAGGTCCACGTTGGGCCGGATGCCGTTCGCCTGCTGCCCCGCATCCTGCGCCATCTCGATGAACCGCTGGCCGACGCATCGGTGATCCCCAATTACCTCGTCGCCCAACTCGCCCGGCAGGACGTAAAGGTGGCATTGACGGGCATCGGCGGGGACGAGTTGTTCGGGGGATATCGGCGGTACTACGGCAACGACCTAGCCCGACGCGCCCGGCTCATTCCCGGTCCCGTCCGCCGGGGGGTGCTGCTGCCGGCGCTCCGGCTGCTGCCGTCCTCCGGGGAGACGCGGCTCGGGAACGCCGGTCGGCTCGCGCGCAAATTCCTGGAGCCTCTCGACCTTGATCCGGAGCGGCGCTACCTCGCCTGGAACGCCCACTTCAGCGAATCGATGAAGCTGCGGCTGGCCGCCGGAGGCAGTCCGCCCGACGGTCGGGCATCGACCGATCTGCTGATTCCTCACTTCGACCGGGTCAAGCATCGGCCTTTCGCCGATCGGGCGATGTACGTCGACATCAAGAGCTACCTCCCCGGCGACCCTCTCTTCCTCGGCGACCGGATGACCATGGCGAACAGCCTGGAAGCCCGTGTGCCGTTCATCGATTCCAAAGTGATGGAGTTCGCCGCGGCCCTGCCGCTCGACCAGAAGTTGCGCGGCCGGCGAACCAAGGTGATCCTTCGGGATGCCCTGGCGGGACGGGTGCCCGATGCGATCATCGCCCGGCCGAAGCAGGGTTTCGGCACGCCGATCGATCTGTGGCTGCGTCGCGAACTGAAACCCCTGGCCGACGTGCTGCTCAGCCCGAAGCTCCTCGCCGAGCGGGGTTACTTTGATCCTGACTACGTCCAATGGCTGCGCGCCGAGCAGGAGGCGGGGCGTCAGGATTTCAGCCAGCACCTGTGGGCTCTTGTGGTGCTCGAACTGTGGCACCGGATGTACATCGACACTGACCTGAGTACTCGGACGGAGCTGACTTTCTCGGATCTGGGGTTACCCGAGGTCGCAGAGCCTCCGCGTTCCGCGACCGCGCCGGCCGAGCCCCGATCGTCCAGGCTGCGGGTGCTGATGTCGGCCGACGTAGATCCCGTTCACGTGATCGGGGGCGCGGAGCGCGTGCTGAACAACCACGCGTTGCGGTTGGCACAGCGGGGTCACGCGGTCACGGTCCTCACACGTCGAGAGGACCCATCTCTGCCTGCGGAAGAGACCTATCGCGGCGTTCGCGTCGTGCGGCACCCGGTCCACGGGACGGGCGCGGCCGGCTTTGTGCAGTCCGTGCTCCGGGAGGGAGGGCTCGCCTTCGCCCGCCTGATGGCAGAGGGGGGATTTGATCTGGTGAACGTGCACCAGCCCCTCGCCGGGGCTTCGGTTGTGGGGCGTGCGGAGTCCCAGCGGGTGCCGATTCTCTACACCTACCATTCGCCCTGGTCGGACGAATACCGCACGCGGGCGACCCGGCGGAGCAGGGCGCGGGGAGTCGTGCGGTTGGCCTCGCACCTCTGGATTCATGTCAACAGCCAGCTTCGGCGCCACATGGAGCGCCGGGTGGTGACGCGTGCGGATCGCCTGCTCGTGTTGTCGGACTTCGCCGCCTCGCAGATTCGCGATCTCCACGGCGTCCCCGATGATCGGATCGCGCGCATCCCCGGGGGCGTCGACTGTGACCGCTTCCATCCTCTGGCGGACCGGACGCAGCGGCGGCGAGAACTGGGTCTCCCGGAAGGCCCCCTCCTGTTTACCGTGCGGAATCTCGTGCCCCGGATGGGGATCGATCAACTCGTGACAGCGATGCGGCAGGTCGTCGACGCCCGGCCCGATGCGACGCTGCTTATCGGCGGCGATGGTCCGCTCCGAAGTCGGCTGCAGGAGGAGGTCCGCGAGCTTCACCTGCAGGAGCACGTGCGCTTCACGGGCTTCATCGACGAGGCAACGCTCCCCGACCACTACGCCTGTGCGGACATCTTCGTGCTTCCGACGCGAAGCCTGGAAGGATTCGGGCTGGTGACTGTGGAGGCGATGGCATGCGGCACGCCGGTTCTCGGCACCCCGGTCGGGGGCACCATGGAGATCCTGAACGGGTATGACGCGAGGTGTCTCTTCGCCGGCATTGAGAGCGCGGACATGGCTGATCGCATCCTGGAACGGCTGCCGGAGATCGAAGGGAACGAGGCCGAGCGGGCACGGTGCAGGCAGCACGTCCTCGACCGCTACCACTGGGAGGTGCTGGTCAGCCGGCTGGAGGCGCTGATGCACGAGCTTGCCCTGGCGGGACGGACGGGCCGTGTCGGCTGAGGACCGCGGCGTAGTGCCGGTGCCGGTGTTGCACGTGATCACGCGGATGGTCCGGGGGGGAGCCCAGGAGAACACCCTGGCTAGCGTGGCCGACATGGATGCCGCAGCGTGGCGCTCCGCGCTGGTGACAGGCCCGGCTGACGGCCCCGAGGGGTCCCTGGAGCCGGAGTGTTCCGCCCGAGGCATCCGGCTCATCCATGAGCCGTCTCTGTTGCGAGAGCTGAGTCCCCTCCGGGACTTCGCCGCGTACGGCAGCCTCGTGCGGCTAATCCGACGAGAGGCGCCCTTGCTGGTGCACACACACACGTCCAAGGCGGGGATTCTGGGTCGGCGCGCCGCCCGGACAGCCCGAGTGCCGGCGGTGGTCCATACGCCGCATGGCCACGTGTTTCACGGATACGCGGGCGGAGCGAAGACGCGACTCTTCATCGCTGCCGAGCGAGCCGCCGCAAAGTTGGCCGACCGCCTGATCGCCCTGACGCAGCGCGAGATGGAGGAGCATCTGGAGCTGGGCATCGGCCGACCGGCACAGTGGAGAGTCGTCCACAGCGGCGTCGACCTCTCACGGTTCATCGATCGCGAGGATCACCGGCCGCGGGTGCGCGCGGAGTTGGGTCTGGAGCCGGGGGACGTCGTGTTGGGGACCGTCGGCCGGCTGGTGGAGATCAAGGGGCATTGCCACCTGCTGCATGCTTTTCAACAGCTCGTCGAGACGGCCTCCATGCGGCCGAGAGGGGAAGGCCGGCTGCGGCTGGTGCTGGTAGGGGATGGCCCACTGCAGGCACCGCTGGCGGAGCAGGCGCGCGGGTTGGGCCTCAGCATTCGCACACCGGAGGGCGGCCGGGGCGATGCCTCGGTCATCTTTGCCGGGTTACGGCGCGACGTGCCGGACCTGCTCTCCGCCTTCGACCTGTTCGTCCTGCCGTCCCTGAACGAAGGGATGGGGCGAGTGCTCGTGGAGGCGATGGCTGCGGAATTGCCCTGCGTCGCCTCGCGCGTCAGCGGCATCCCCGACGTCGTGGCGGAGGGGGAGACCGGTCTCCTCGTGCCTCCAGCGGATGCGACGGCCCTCGCCGCCGCGATGGCTGAGCTGCTGGCCGACCGGGATGGCGCGGCGCGGATGGGCATGCGGGGCCGAGTCCGGGCCGAGGCCGGCTTCGGACTGCCGTCGATGCTCCAGGGGTTGGACGCCCTCTACCGCGAAGTTCTGCTGGAAAAGGGCATCCAGACGGCGGCGAGTCAGCCGGGATCGACCTGATGCAGGCCGGATCTGACACACTACTGGGGTCCGGATCGAGGGATCGCGCCGCGAACCCGAGTGAAGTATGCGAGTTCGATGGAGGGTGGCAATGAAGGTACTGGTGACGGGGGGAGCCGGCTACATCGGATCGCACCTGGTTGACGCGCTCCGCGTCGAAGGGAATGAGGTCGTCGTGCTCGACAACCTCTCCACCGGCACGATCCGCAACATCCGGCACCACCTCGGGCAGCCGGGGTTCCGCTTCGTGAACGATTCCATCCTCGCTGCTGACGGTGTGGACCGGTGGGTGGAATGGTGCGACGTTGTCTACCACCTGGCCGCCGCCGTCGGTGTGAAGTACATCGTCGACGACCCGATCGGCGCCATCCTGACCAACGTACGCGGCTCCGAAAACGTGATGGCAGCGGCCTATCGCTACTGGAAACGAGTCGTGCTGGCGTCCACGAGCGAGGTGTATGGGAAGAGCGTTGGGGGCGCACTCAAGGAGGACGATGATCGTGTCCTCGGGCCGACCACGATCAACCGCTGGGCCTACAGTGCCTCCAAGGCGATCGACGAGCACTTCGCCTACGCCTACTTCAAGGGCGGGCTGCCCATCTCCATCGTCCGCTACTTCAATTCCTATGGGCCCCGGGTTAACGAAGCGGGCTACGGCAGCGTGATCGCCAACTTCACGCGCCAGGCCCTGAAGGGGGAGCCCCTGACCGTCCACGGAGACGGGACGCAGACCCGATGCTTCACCTTCGTGGGGGATACGGTGAACGGCACCATCCTCGCCGGGACCCAGGAGTCAGCCCTTGGGGAGGCCTTCAACATCGGCAGCGAGGAGGAAGTCACTATCCTCGAACTGGCGGAGCTGATCCGCGAGTTGACCGGGTCGAGCAGCGAGATCACCCGGCTGCCGTACAAGGACTACTACGGGCACAGCTACGAGGATACGCCGCGCCGACGGCCGGATCTCACCAAGTCCCGCACCGTCCTTGGCTACGAACCCGGAGTGAGGCTGCGGGAAGGGCTTCGGGAGACGATCGACTGGTGTCGGCTGAATTACGAGTTGAAATGACCCGCGGCCGTTGCGCCGTGAAGGGATGAGGGATGACGGACGTATCCAGAGTTGCGGACGCGGTTCTCGGCAGATCAAGAATCCTGGTGATCACCCCCCACGCCGACGACGAGACGTTCGGATGTGCGGGCACGATGGCCCGGGCGGTCGCGCTCGGGGCGGAAGTGTATGTGATGGTCGTTTCCGTGGCGAACCTCCGGCACTACAGTTCCGAACATGCGCACGTCTCGGGTGCCCAGAGGGCCTCCGAGTTCGAGGCGGCGATGCGCCTCCTGGGCGTTGCCGGCACGGACATCCTGTTCGACGATGAGCAGACACACATGCGCGTGGACGCCATCCCGCGCCGGGATCTGGTGGCCCGGCTGGAGCGGGACAGCCCGCTCGCGCTGGACAGGCTCAAGCCGGACGTGCTCCTCTTCCCGGCGGTCTCGTACAACCAGGATCACGAAGCCGTGTTCAAGGCTGTCTATGCTGCCTGCCGGCCCCATCTGCCGGGAGACAAGCCTTTTGTGCGCGTCGTGCTCGCCTACGATCAGCCGCAGCTCGCCTGGAACCACACCCCCTTCCACCCCAACTTCTACGTGGACATTTCGGACTATCTGGAAGCCAAGCTCGCGGCCTATCGGTGCCACGCCTCACAGATCCGTCCGGAGCCGCACCACGCCAGCGTGGAGAACGTCGAGCGCCTGGCCCGGCTTCGCGGCAGCGAGATTTCCGTTGCCGCCGCCGAAGCCTTCGAGTGCCATCGATTCGTGCTGTAGTCCGATGCTCGTCGCCATCCACCAGCCCCACTACCTCCCCTGGCTGCGCTACTTCGAGAAGCTGGCGCGGGCCGATGTGTTCATCGTTCTGGATGACGTCCAGTACGAAAAGAACGGATACCAGAATCGGAACAGGATCAAGACGCCGCAGGGCGACCAGTTGTTGACGGTTCCCGTGCAGCGGCCGACGCAGGCCCCCATCAGGGAGGTGCGGGTCGACGATCGATCCGGCTGGCGAGAGAAGCATCGCCGCGCGATTGAGCAGAGCTATGCCCGGGCACCCTACTTCGCGGAGTACTGGCCGCGCCTACGGCCGTTCTACGAAGCCGAGTGCGAAAGGCTGGGCGAGTTGAACAGCGGCATGCTGCGGACTCTGGCGGAGATCCTCGGCGTCTCCACACGTCTGGTCTGGAGCAGTGAGATCCCCACGAAGGGCCAGTCCACCGAACGTTTGGCGGAACTCTGTCTGGCCGTTGAGGGCGACGCCTACCTGTCCGGCGCCTACGCAGTCCAGGCCTATCTCGACCCCGATGTGTTGGCGAACGCTGGAATCCGGCTGCTCTTCCAGGAGTGGCGGGCACCTGAGTACAGCCAGCTCTACCCGAAGGTCGGATTTGTGCGCGATCTGTCGATCCTGGACCTGCTCTTCAACGAGGGACCGGCCTCCCTCTCGATCCTCTTGAACGCGGGGGGGGTCGCGGACCCCGCTACACCTGACGGAGGGTGATGTGATCCCGCACACTCGCCCGACGACCCCCACGGGCTCGGAGTGGGAGGAGGTGACCTCCCTGCTCGCGGACGGCTGGGTGGCGGATGGGCCGTGCGTGCGTACGTTCGAGAAGGAAGCGGCGAGCTGGATGGGGCAGCCCGAAGGCATCGCCGTCGGTTCCGGCACCAGCGCCCTCCATCTGGCGCTACTGGCGGTGGGTGCCGGCCCTGGGAAAGAAGTGCTGATTCCCGCCTACGCGTGCGCGGCGCTTTTGTGCGCAGTCGACGCCGCGGGGGCCCAGGCCGTGCTGGTCGACTGCGAGCCCGGCGAGTACTGGATGGACGTCGACGCGGCGCGGAGCGCGATCACGCCCAGCACGGTGGCCCTCGTTCTGGTGCACCCGTTCGGGCGTGCTGCCCCGGTCGCTCCGTTCTTGCAACTTGGCCCGGTCGTCATCGAGGACTGCGCCCAGAGCCTTGGGGCACGGCGTGGCGGAATCCCGACCGGGAGCGCTGCGGAGATCGCCATCGGATCCTTCTATGCGACCAAGGTGATCACCACGGGGCAAGGCGGGCTCGTGGCGACTGGCGACTCGGCCGCCGCTGCGCATGTACGAGACCTGCTGGAGTACGACCAACGAGAAGACTATCGGCTGCGGTTCAACAGCCGCATGCCCGAGCTGAGCGCCGCGCTCGGGAGATGGCAGTTGGCCAGACTACCCCGGCTGCTACAACGGCGCCGTGAGATTGCCGATCGCTACCGCACCGCCCTGCAGGGCTTCCGGCTTCCCGTGCCGACCGGGGACGAAGAGCCGATCGACTTTCGATTCGTGATGCGTGTTCCCCGAGCGGTTGAGGCGATCGACCAGCTGCGGGCTCAGGGCGTGGGCGCGCGCCAGCCCGTGTATCGACCACTGCACCGATATCTCGGCGGGCAATTCCCCCACGCAGACGCCGCTCAGGATCAGACAATCAGCCTGCCCATTTACCCGGCACTGACCGATCATGAAGTGGGGCGAGTCATCGCTGCCGTGCGTGAGTTGCCGCAGAAAGCGTCGCAAGGGTGAGGATTTCCGAGCCTGCGACGTTTCGGCTTGCTCACGGGGATTGAAGGCCAATTGGCTGCAAAGCTATACTAGAGATCGTGCGCCAGAGTTCACGCTGACGGCTGCCTCCCAGGCGGTATCGGCGCGACGATGGCCATTCGGGACCGGCTTGGTCTCGCCCAATCGGCGGAGCGCCTCTGGCTAGTACTCCTATCTTTTTCTTCTGCAGCACCCGTTCGGGAGGAGTTCTACCCTGCTTCTGCCCAACATCCATTAGGATAGGCGTGCTTGCCTGTGCCCCGCGACTGACCCGCGCCTGCGGATCCCCCTTCCTCCCCCTATGATGGCTGGACTTCCAGAAGCAATCGCTACGCCCATCCTCGCGTTCTGCGCATCAGCCTTGCTGATGCCGCTCATGAACCGCGCGGCGCTGCGTTTCGGCTTCGTGGACGTGCCCAACGCCCGGAAGATCCATTCGCGCCCCATACCGCTTCTGGGGGGAATGGCTGTCTACTTTGGGGTTACCCTCACGCTGGCCTTCCGCGGAACGCTGGACACGCGGGTAGCCCTGATGATGGTCGCCAGCCTACTGGTGATGATCCTCGGACTGGTGGATGACCGACTCGACCTTCACTCGCGGTACAGGCTGATCCTGCAAGTGGCCGTAGCAGCGGGGCTTTCGTGGCTGGGCGTTCGGTTCAACTTCCTTCCCCAGGTGCCGTTCGACGTCCTCAACCACGCGCTCACGATCGTGTTCCTTGTGGGGGCGATCAACGCGCTCAACTGCATCGACTGTGCGGACGGGTCCGCGGGCGGCACGTGCGTCATCGTCTTTGGCTCGCTGGCGGCCATCGCCGCAGCCAACGGGCGCTTCTTCGTGTGCCAGGCGGCGCTCGCGGGCGCTGGGGCTGTGCTCGGATTTCTACTTTTCAATGTGCCGCCGGCCAGGACGTTCCTGGGGGACACCGGCAGCACGTTCCTTGGCCTGATGGCGGGTGCGCTCGCTGTCATGGCCAGCCGGACGCCAGCCGGAAGCGGCCAGATCCCGGTCGCTCCCTTTGTCCTGCTCGTCCCGATGTTCGACATCGTCTGGGTGCACTTCCGGCGCTATCAGGCCGGGATCCATTCGATTCGGGACCTCCTCTCATCCACCGGCAAGGATCATCTCCCCCACCGGCTGATGGCGAGGGGCTTAACTCGGTTATCCTGTATGTTGGTCGTGGCCGGTCTTTCCGCTCTGGCCGCCGGTGGAGCCTTCGCGCTGGCGAATGGTCTCTGGCTACCGGCAGTTCTAGCATGGGTCGCACTTGTGGCGATCCTATGGCACCTCGAGGAAGATGCTCGCGTCGTCATTCGACCCGGGGATCAGGTGGCCTTGTTTCAGGTTTCCAAGCCCGAGGTGGCCTTGCAGCCTACGCTGCAGCATGAGGAGGGTGTTGCGTGAAGTCTAATCGCTGGGCGCTGCTTCTACAGAATCAGGTGGTCGGCGTCCTACTGGCGCTGACGTTGGCGGTTCCGCTCCTGTTCGCGGCACCCGTGGGTACCCGGATCGGCCAACTGACGGCCTACGCCCTTATGGGCCTGCTCCTGT
>CAZSRZ010000007.1:60686-79597 GCA_964609085.1 uncultured bacterium
CGCAGGACCGGGTGGACTTCACGCGTCTCCGGACTTACGTGATGTCGGGTCCGAATCTCCCCATTCTTCTCTACCTGATCTGGAGCTTCGTCTCTCTCATCTTCAGCCCGGAACCTTTCTACAGCCGCCTGGCCTTCGGTCAGCTCCTGTTCGGTACCGTGGTCTATGCCGTCATCGTCTACCAGTTCCGCCACCGCTCGCAGGTCAAGGCGCTCCTCTCCACCCTGACACTCGTCACCGTTGCTGTCGTCCTGGGGTCGATGGCTTCGGCCGGCAGATCCAACCTCCTGGACATGGGCGGCTGGTTCCACGATCGTCAGCTCTTCGGAGCATTCCTCGCGATGCTTCTGCCGGTGCTGATCGGCATCGGGGCGGGCGCACGTAGCCCTTGGACCCGCACCAGCGCACAGGTGGTCGCGGTTCTCACGGCGGGAGCCCTCCTGCTCACGCGCGGTCGGTCATCTCTGTTCGGCGTCATCGTCGGCCTGATCGTGTTCGCCATTCTGGGTGCTGTCTACGTCTGGAAGCTCCGGGAGATGATGCGGAAGAAGCACACCGCCCTCCTCACGCCAGTGCTGGCACTGATCGTGCTGGGGATCTTCCTTGTCTTCAGTGGCGTCGGCGGCGGAGTCTTCGATCGCTTCAGCGGGTCCGGCAACCTGATGAACGACGACAGCGTGCGGGACCGGATGGTTCTGTGGCAGACGGCTCTCAAGGTGGTCGGGCAGCATCCGGTGGTCGGATGCGGCATCGGTGCCTACGCAATGGCGCAGGCGATCGCCAATCCCGCGGCGTCCCAGCCGCTGCCGGTGATCCGGCAGCTTGGGCCGTCGCTCCACGAGAGCCCGCACAACACCTACCTGCAGGTGGCGGCGGAGACCGGAGTTGTTGGCCTCGGTTTGTTGCTCGCCATTTTCGCGCTCTTCTTCTACTACGGTGCGAGGGCGTTGCCTCGGTTGGAGAAAGGGCTACGCAAGTACACGTTGATCGGCTGCATGGCCTCGATGGCTGGGATGATGGTGGACGCCTTCAGCAATCCCGGCTTCGCCTACCCAGAGGTCGCGACCTTCGTGTGGATCGTCCTCGGTGTCGGCATGTGCGCCGCCGGGCTCGGCCAGGAAGTCCCCTCGCCAGCACGAGCAGCACGGGAGAGAGAAGCCGACGGTCCCGTTCTCGGGGTGCCCCGCTTCCTTTACCGTGGCTTCCGGACGGCGGCTCTCGGGTGTCTCGTCATCTGGCTTGGCACGGTTGTCTGGGACATGCACAGCGTGGGTGCTGCGGCGGCAGGTCTCTTCGATGAGGTCTCCAAGAACCGCAATCCCGACATCCAGAACCAGGGCGGCGGGCGGGGTGGTCGTCCGATCTACTGCGACTTCATCACCCGGCTCGATCTCGACTTCCTCAACGACGGCATCCCACCGACGCAGGCCTTCGACATCAATGCCGGGTCCATCTACTCGGATCGGCTGGCCGTCTTCCACATCTTCGCGTTGACCGACGACAAGCGGTTCTTCGCCGATGTGACTTCCGAGGGCGACAACATCCGGTTCAAGCTCCACGGGCTGCAGGGCAAGTTCTCCTACTCCGCCAGCAGTAATGACCCGCGGTACTTCTACACGCCTTCGCCGAAGGACAAGGGGAAGACCGGAACGATCGAAGTCTCTTACGAGTGCCGCCGTCCCGCGGAAATCTTCCGCACTCGTTTCACGCTGACGATCCTCCCCAGCGACGCGCCGATCAACGAATCGGCGTTCAGCGCGGGACGTCAGCATGACTCAGGCGGCCAGTTCTCGATCTTCGACCCCCGGTTCGCTCCCTTCCTGGCCTCTCTCCAGCCCGTCATCGCGGACCGGGATGAAGAGAAGGCCACCGAGGTTGCGGCTCCGTAACCGGCTCACCGTCGTCGTACCAGTCAAGGGCCGCCCGAAAGGGCGGCCCTTCTACTTGGATGGGTTTGCGTGATGCGTTGTGTGGAAACGGAGTTGCCCGGGGTGCTGATCCTGGAGCCGCAGATCTTCAGAGACCCTCGCGGCTTTTTTCTGGAGAGCTACCATCTGGGGAAGATGTCCGCTCTGGGTATTCCGAACTCTTTCGTGCAGGACAACCATTCGCGCAGCGTGCGGGGGACCGTGCGGGGGCTGCATTACCAGATCGGAAAACCACAGGCGAAGCTGTGTCGCGTAGTCTTCGGTGCCGTACTGGACGTGGTGGTGGATCTCCGACGGGGCTCACCCACCTTCGGGCGGCACGTCAGCGTGGAACTCTCCGCGGAGAATGCCCGGATGATCTTTGTCCCCCGAGGCTTCGCGCACGGATTCGCCGTTCTCTCGGAGTCTGCCGACTTCCTTTACAAGTGTGACGAGTTCTACCACGGTCCTGCCGACCGGGGGGTGGTGTGGAACGACCCGGATCTCCAGGTCCATTGGCCGTTTCACGAGCCTTTGCTGTCGGAGAAGGATGCACGGCTCCCTCGTCTTGCGGAGGTCCCCGCGGACGAGTTGCCGGTTTGGGGGTAGCGTGTTCCCCGGGTTGCACATGACGCACTGTGCGTGCACTCTGCCCAGAGAAGGAACGAAGCGGTATGGAGCATCCGACATTGCCTGACATGGACTCCGCCAGCGCGGAGCGGATCCGTCTTGCATGCGCCGCCGATCTCTATATGCGGGGAGTGCTGCCGCTGGAGGATGCCGCGGCTGCCGCCGGCCGGTCGATCACCGCCTTCGAGCGAGAGATTGCCGACAGCTTCCGTGCCGGTCCCCTTGGTGCGGGTGGGGGCGAGGCGGTTCGTCCCACTCAGAGCATCCTCCTCTCGGTGGTGATCCCCGTCTACAACGAGTGCCACACCTTCCTGACGTTGCTCGACGCCGTGCGCGCAGTGCCGGTGCATAAGGAGATCCTGATCATCGACGATTGTTCGCGGGACGGTACCCGCGAGCTCTTGCAGGCGCAAGTTGACGGCAAGATCCCGGGTGTTCGCGTCTTCTACCAGGATGTCAATCAGGGTAAGGGCGCGGCCTTGCGACGCGGCTTCCAGGAAGCCCAAGGGGACATCGTCCTCGTCCAGGATGCTGACCTGGAGTACGACCCGCGCGAGTATCCCCAACTCCTGGATCCGATCCTGGCGGGTAAGGCCGACGTGGTGTACGGCTCCCGGTTCCAGGGCGGGCCGCACCGCGTGCTCTATTTCTGGCACAGCGTCGGCAACATGGTCCTGACGACGCTCTCGAACATGATGACTGACCTGAACCTGACGGACATGGAGACTTGCTACAAGGTCTTCAAGCGGGAGGTCATCCAGGGCATTCCGCTGCGCCAAGACCGATTCGGTTTTGAGCCGGAGGTCACGGCGAAGATTGCCCGGCGAGGGTGGCGGATCTTTGAGGTGCCGATCAGCTACTCTGGTCGCAGCTACGCCGAGGGAAAGAAGATCGGCTGGAAGGACGGGGTCCAGGCGATCTACTGCATCCTTCGCTACGCCTTCCGAGACTGACCAAGCCGGACAAGGGTCGGTCCCCCGGTGCGAAGACGCTTCCCGAACCGCCGTGCGCTCCGTCGCCCCCCGGGCGACGCCGATCGGCGGAGGCTCCGGGTTACTCCCGGCGGAGGAGTTCTTCGATCGTGTTCTTGATCTCGACGTCGAGGAGCCCGGTCCGTGCCTGGTAGTTCTCAGTCCTGCCGAGGCCGTGGTAAAGCGCTCGAACGGGCTGATACAACCGGCTCGTCTGCTCTTCGTCTGCGGGCATCCCATCGAGTCGCACGGGATCGAGGACCATCACTGGAGCCGGAGCAGCCAGCGCGGAGAGCATTGGGATGTCCCCCGCGGCCAGAAGGTCCGGGCAGAAGATCGCCATTCGGTGGGCATGGGGGACCCCTTCTGTCTGGAAGGTGGCTGGCCCCCCCAGCGCGACGGCAAGGGGGATAGTCGGCTCCAGAGCCCGCGCCGCCAGGACCGCCAGCGCCGATTCGCGCCACCCCAGGATGGCAGGCAAGCTGCTTGGACCGTCCGCGCCGAGCAGCAAGCAAGCATCCAGGATGTCGGCGACCCACTGGCCAAGCAACGGTCGGCCGATCCAGAGCCCCCATTCGACCAGCGTGTGGTCCGGAATATCCGCACCGAGTGCCTGGCCGGGCAGCGTCAGTTCGGCGCAACCGCGCGGCGTGATCGCCCAGAGCGGGTGACCGGCAGATGAAAGCTGGTCCGCAAGTCGGGTCTGGAGGGCGGCCTCACTACCGAGGGGACTGACCAGCAGCATGGGTCGGCCCAATCCCTCGCCGCGGCGGCGGATCGGTAACTCCACGCCGTCGCGTGTCCGGAAACTCGCTCTGGCCGCACCCCACGCAGGGATTGCCGCTTTGCTGGCCGTCAGCCCAAGAGCCCGGATGAGAGCGGCGATCCGGCGGTCACGCTCGGCCTTCCACAGCTCATGTTCACCTGCCAGAGCCTCCGAGTCCTGTCCCGTCGCCTGGCGCGTTCGGCGCGAGATCCAGCTCACGGTCGTCATCACCAGCGGGGGGCGCCCGCCGGGCGGAAAGCAGGCCAGATCCGCCGGCGACTCGATGCGGTAGCTCGGGTCGGGAATGGGTGAGCCGTCGCCTTCGCTGCGCAGCCCCCGCGCCATCCATCCGTACATCGCCTCGCGCATGGGCCGGCTGTAGTCGTGACCGCTTTCGAATACCTGGTGCCGCAGGTTGGCCTCTTTCCCCATCGCGGCGAAGTAGCCATGCGCGCGGTCCACTGCTTCACGGGCGGAGATCGGACCGAAATGGTAGGAATCCCGGCTGGCAGTGATCACCAGCACGCTGCCCGGGGCGACGATGCCGAGTAGATCTCCCTCTTCGGCGAAGGTCAGGCCTCCCCGAACGACCTCGTCCACACAACACGCTGTCTGGAGGTAATCGTGCCAGGTGCCGACGCTGCACACGGGGACGGCGCACTTGATCCGGGGATCGAAGGCGGCCAGGTGGGTGGTCTGGTTGCCTCCTCCACTCGCTCCGGTGCAGCCGAGCCGGTTGGGGTCCACCTCGGGTCGTGACTGGAGCAGGTCCAGCGCCCGGACGTTGTCGTAGAGTTGCAGCCCCCAGAGGGGAGTCCCGGTCGGCCAGAGGCCCGCACCCAGCAAGCCGCCGTGGTATTCGTTGCGGCCCTCAACCGTGCCTCGCTCACCGGCACCCCAGGCGTCCAGCGTGAGGCAGACAAACCCGAGCTTTGCCAGTCCCGCGCACCGGCTCTGGACGACGGGATCGCGCCGCGCGCCACTCCAGTGCCCGTGGACGCCGAGCACCGCAGGGAGGCGGCCCGAGGCCGTCGGGAGGTAGAGCGACGCCGTGGCGAACACCCCCTCCCGCGTCTGAAACACCAATCGCTCGATGCGGTATCCGTCGCGCTTGATGACCCCAAGCGTCTGGGGGGTGAGCGGGCATTTCTTCTCCGGCCACTCCCCGGCTGCCGCTTGCAGCGCGCCGCGGATGCGGGCAGCTCGGGCCCGCACTTCGTCGGCCGAGTTCGGCGGCGGGTCCGACGAGCGCAAGCGGAGTCCCGTCTCCGAGATCCACGCGCGATAGCCGTCGGCGAACGGGTTGGTGGTGTTCTGCTGCATCCCGACCTCAAAGGAGACCGACGGTCTCCGCTATCGACATCAGCCGCCTTTGAGCTTGACCGGCTTCGGGAAGCGGAGTTCAACTCGGTACTCGTTGGCGGTGACCCCCGCCTCGGCGCACGTGAGCAGAATCCGGGTGAGACTGGTGAGCTTTGGGTCGTAGTCAACGACGGCGAGTCGGGTGTTTGCGTCGATGATGGCCGTCTGCACTCCCTTCAGGCGCTGCAAGGCGGCCGTCACCTGTCCTGCCTGATCCGCGGACTTCAGTTGGGGGATCTCGAGCGCGGCTTTTTCGTAGAGCTCCGGGTGGGGCGCCCGGGCACCGGCGGGCAGGCCGGCGTCTGCGGACGCAGCCGATCTTGCGGGCGGCGTTGGCCGCTTCGGCCCGACGCCTCGGGACGCGAGCCGAATGGGGACCTTTGCGGTTGGGGCGCGGCGCGGCGCGGCCGCGGTTGCCGACCCCAGCGAGAGCACGACCACCAGATGGATCAGGCCGCGCCGGGGGAGCCAGGAAGGGGGGGATAGGTGGGACATCAGCCACGACTGCGACACTTGCCCCCGGCCCCGGGTTTCATCGGATCCCATCAAGCGGTACCTCCCCTGCGGCTTCATGGGATCGGCGGCAGACCAAAGCGGTCAGCCAACGCAGACCACAGCAGGCTCGCCAGAGTTAGCACCATCACGAGCGACCAGAAAGCCATGATCACCAGCGGGTGCCTGAGGATGCAATCGCTCCGGTTAACCCCCAGCATCGCCGCGCGGGCGTAGAAGTAGACTGCCAGCCCGCTAGCCAGCAGCACCGCGGGCTTGGGGAAGAGGGCGATCAGCCCAATAGACCCGATCTTGCACCAGGTGAAGCCCAGGTGTTCGAAGCGGCCAGCCGCCGCCGCGTTGTGCTCGATGGGCGCGGGCCCGGAGCCGGTGTTGCCCGCAGCCGGGCTCATTCGGGTTCAACCCCCGCCCCGGCCTGGAAGAGGGCGCAGACGGCGCCTGCCGGGTCTCGGATCACGCACATCCAACCCTCCCCAACGCTTCGGGGCCCGTGGACGATTTCCCCACCCAACGCCACGGCCTGAGCGGCGCTGCCTCGCGCGTCCGGGACGTTGATGTAGAGGAGCCACTGGGGTGGGATACTGGCGTTTTCGCCGCGGGCGTGACAGATTCCGGCGACCACTTCATCGTCCCCGCCGCCGATCATGCAGTAGTCGGAGTAGCCGTCCATAGGTTCGGCCGACCAGCGCCAGCCGACCACCTGGGAGTAGAAGTCGCGAATCCCGTCCGCATCCGGCACGGACAGGTCATGCCACGTGATCTTGCCTGAGTCCGACATGTGGGTCACCTCCAACTCCCGGCCGACCCGGGGGAATGCCACGACTCCCGTTCGACGAGGGCCGCGCTGGGGCCTGCAGCCCAGGATGCGATCTGCCGGATCAGCGAGTTCCGGACGGATCACCTGCCCGAAACGAGGGGGCCCGCCGGGACTCACACTCTCTCCGGAGGCCAGTATCCTTGCGTCGCATCAGGGCTCTCGTATTCGTATCGATGCTCGTCGTCTGCGCTCTCGCCGCGACCGCCGGCGCGGCGCCTCGCGGGGTCTCGCCACCCAACATCCTGCTGATCATTGCCGATGATCAGGCCTGGGGCGACTACGGATTCATGGGGCACCCCTCCATCCGAACCCCGTCGCTCGATCGGCTCGCAGCTCGAGGGAGGCTGTTCCCCCGAGGCTACGTCCCCTCCAGCCTCTGCTGCCCCAGCCTGGCCTCCATTCTCACCGGGCAATACCCCCACGAGAACGGGATCACCAGCAACGACCCCCCGCTCTTTCCCAGCCTTTCTCCCCTGCTCCGGAATGCCCGTACCCGCGCTCTACGCGCCGAAACCGCCGCAATGATTGACCGAGCGCCGTCCCTCCCGCGGCTCCTGGGTACGCGTGGGTACCGCAGTTTCCAGACCGGCAAATGGTGGCAGGGCCACTTCAGCCACGGCGGCTTCACCGAGGGGATGTCGCTTGGAGATCCCGAGCGGGGTGGCCGCCACGGGGATGAGGGGCTGAAGATCGGTCGCGAGTCACTGGAGCCGATCGAGAGTTTCATCCGGCGATCTCGGAGCGCTGGTGCCCCCTTCTTCGTCTGGTACGCGCCGATGCTGCCGCACCAACCTCACGATCCGCCTGAGCGATTGCTCGCCCGCTATCGAGGGTTGACCCCATCGCTCGCCGTCGCCAGGTACTGGGCTATGTGCGAGTGGCTGGACGAGACGGTCGGCCGGCTCACCAACTTCCTTTCCGCGGAGGGATTGGAGCGGGATACCATCGTCGCCTTCGTAGCGGACAACGGCTGGATCCAGCAACCCGCTGCCAACACCTACGCGCCGCGCTCGAAGCAATCTCCGTACGAGGGGGGAATCCGGACGCCGATCATCGTGAGCTGGCCTGGGCATCTCTCCGCCGCACGGAGCGACACCCCCGTGCTCTCCATCGATCTGGCGCCGACTCTCCTCCGCATGGCCGGAATCTCCCCGCCCGATACGATGCGGGGCGTGGACCTGCGTTCGGACCCGGCCATACGCGGCCGAAAAGCGATCTTCGGCGAGTGCTTTACCCACAACGCCGTGGACATCTACCGTCCGGCGTCGAGCCTGCGGTGGCGATGGACTGTGCGCGACCGCTGGAAACTGATCGTCCCCGCACCTCAGAACGAGCGCGGTCCGGTTGAACTTTACGACCTGGTGGCCGATCCGCGAGAGGAGGTCAATCAGGCGTCCGCTCGCCCGGATGTCGTCCGGCGACTCCAGACCGGGCTCAACGCATGGTGGGACGGCGGGCAGTGATCTCGGCCTATCATGGAATGATGTGGATCCAATCAAGGCAGAACAACCAGCCCGGGCGGTCTCGGCGGCCGGGGCCCCCCGTCGCAGGACTGGTGTGCGCGATCGCGGCTCTCGTCGGCTTCAGCGGCTGTGCTCCCGAGCGGGCAGAGACTGACCGCGGGGGTGCGGCGGGTCCGCCGGGCAACGCTGCCGCATCCCCGGACCGGGTGACTCACACTGCGTCGTGCTCGGTTGAGGGCGACTCCCCCGACGGGCGCCTGCCGGACCCCAATGCCGCGCGGGTCGCCGATGCCGGCAAGGTGGAGCCGACCACCATCTCGGCTGAGAAGGCTCCCGGATCCGCCCCCGCGGGAATGGTGTGGGTGCCCTCTGGCAGCTTCGCGATGGGCTCCGACTATGAGCCGTTCCGCGACGCGAGGCCGATCCATACCGTGCGGCTTCACGGCTTCTGGATGGACCGGACTCCCGTCACGAACCGCGACTACGCCCGTTTTGTTTCGGCCACGGGCTACGTGACGGTCGCCGAGAAGAAGCCGGACGCGCGCGACCTCCCCGGCGTCCCGGTGGAGAACCTCGTGGCCGGCGCCGTTGT
Organism: uncultured bacterium; assembly: GCA_964609085.1. Lineage (GTDB taxonomy): Bacteria > Armatimonadota > SYMT01 > SYMT01 > SYMT01 > JANPLG01. The sequence goes on from CAZSRZ010000007.1 coordinate 69,708, forward strand.
CTTCACACCACCGAAAGGTCCCGTGCCTCTTGACAATGTGGGGAACTGGTGGCGCTTCGTGCCGGGGGCGTCATGGCGACATCCCGAGGGACCGGCGTCTTCGATTGCCGGGCGAGAGAATCACCCGGTGGTGCACGTGGCCTGGGAGGACGCCGCCGCGTACGCCGCATGGGCCGGAAAGCGACTCCCCACCGAAGCCGAGTGGGAGTACGCCGCACGCGGAAAGCGGACCCAGGCGCCTTTCATCTGGGGAACCCAGTTTCGGCCGGGCGGCCGTGCCATGGCCAACACCTTTCAGGGCCACTTCCCGGATCGCAATACACTCGGCGATGGCTGGGTCCGCACTTCGCCCGTTGGTGAGTTTCCCGCCAATGACTTCGGATTGCGGGACATGGCCGGCAACGTCTGGCAGTGGTGCGCTGACTGGTACCGGCCCGACTACTACCAGCACAGCCCCGGTGTCGACCCAATGGGCCCCGCCGAGTCCTACGACCCTGACGAACCCGGGGTTCCGAAACGGGTGCAGCGGGGAGGCTCCTTCCTGTGCACGGACCAGTTCTGTTCGCGCTATATGCCTGGGGGGAGAGGCAAGGGCGCGATCGACACGGGGATCTCCCATGTCGGTTTTCGTTGTGTGCTCACTCCCGCTCGGGGATCGAGGAGATAAATGCATCTGTTGAATGCGCACTCGCACGCGGGGATGCCGAGGAGGAGTTTCCTGGGGCTGGGGCTCGGGAGCGTCCTCACCGCGCTGACGGGTATTGAGGGAGCGGCGCAGCCGGGCTCGGCGGCGGGTAGCCGCGGGAAGGCCCGCCGTTTGCTCGTCCTCTTCGAGCAGGGCGGCGTCTCCCACATCGACACCTGGGATCCGAAGCCGGACGCGCCGCTGGAGCACCGCAGCCCGTTCAAGCCCATTCCAACCAGCGCCGACGGCGTCCAGTTCACCGAACTGCTCACAAGGACGGCGCGCCTCGCAAACCGGCTAACCGTCGTGCGCTGCATGACGCAGCCGACCCCCGGTGTCGGCAACTCCCACCCGAAGGGTTCCCAGTACATCTTCTCCGGTGAGGCCCCGGGTGGACCGGTGGAGATGCCGGACATCAGCTCCGTCATTGCCCACGTGATGGGCACTCAAGCCCGCTACCTGCCGTCGAACATTCTTCTGCCCGGGACGAGCGAGCAGGCAGAGACTTCCACCATCGGCTTCCTTCCCCCCGGTTTCTCCGTCTTCAAGACGGGTGGAAACCTGGCCGATCCGACCTGGAAGGTCCCAAATCTAGGGTTGCTTGCGGGTATCCAGGAGAAGCGCTTCGCGGACCGGCGCGACCTGCTGAGTTCGCTGGACGTCGGCTTCATCAATGCCGGCAAGACTCGGGACGCGGAGGCGATGCGGGCGCTGCTGGCGCAGGCCGCCGACATGCTCACCAACCCGCTCACCCGCAAGGCGTTCGACCTGCAGACCGAGAAGCCGGCTCTGCGCGAACGTTACGGCCTCGGGCATCGGGGACAGTGCTATCTGATGGCCCGGAAGCTCATCGAGTCTGGGGTCCGCTGCGTCACCGTGGACGTGCGGGAGCCAATGAATTCCTTCAGGGACGGGAAGCCTGTCTCCTACGGCGGCGGCAGCAACATGAACTGGGATCACCACGATGCGATCTACTCCTCCACACACACCAACGTGCCCAATGGCGGCGCTGGGGCGGGACGCTGGGGCATCGGGACCTGGCCGATGATGGGGAGCACCGACCAGGCATTCTCGGCTCTGATCGAGGACATGGAGGCCCGGGGACTGTTGGACGACACGCTGGTCTGCTTCGTCACCGAATTCGGACGCACCCCTAAGGTGAATGAGCGGCAGGGACGGGACCACTGGACCCACGCCTTCAGCTTCGCCTTTGCCGGCGCAGGTGTACCCGGGGGGCAGGTGGTGGGATCCACGGATCGGGATGGCGGCTACATCACCAGTCCGCAGTCCTACACCATCGAAGACTACGCTGCGACGATCTACGAGAAGCTGGGGATCGACCGCAGCCGCCCTATCCACACGCCCATCAACCGCCCAATCTATCTGGCGGCGAAGGGCCGGCCGATTTCGGAGCTCTTTTGATGCGTCGTCTATGGGGCTCGCTCGCGACGATCAGCCTGATGATGGTCGCCCCTGCTTCGGCAGCGCCAAAGGCCGCAGCCGCGCCGCCGGAGCGGGTAGAGGTAGCGCCGGCCGTGGTGAGGCTAAACTCCTCTCGAGACACCCGTCAACTAGTGGTGACCGGCTACTTCCGCGGCGAGCCTCGGGATCTGACGGGCGCGGCCGCGTACCGCCTCGTTGGACCGCCGGTCGCGGGCGTGAGCGGGGGGCGAGTCTGGGCCAGGCGGGACGGGCAGGCGACGCTGATCGTCGCGATGGGCGGCCGCGAGGTGCGTGTGCCGGTTGTGGTTGGCCGGACGGCGGCGGCTGACCCGGTGCAGTTCCGCTTCGAGACGCTGGCGGTGCTGACGAAGAGCGGCTGCTCCACCGGGTCGTGTCACGGGTCGCCGCACGGGCGCGGGGGACTCAGCCTTTCGCTGTTCGGATACGACCCCGCCATCGACCGGATCGCGCTGACGCGCGACGGGTACAGTCGCCGCTTGAGCTTGATTGATCCTGAGGAGAGCCTGCTTCTGAAGAAGCCCTTGCTGGAGGTGTCTCACGGTGGCGGTCGGCGGTTCCGTCGAGGAGAAGTCGGGTGGAGCGTGCTGCGGCGCTGGATCGCGGAGGGAGCCTCGGTCGAGAGCGCGGCGATCGAGTGTGTTGGGATCGAAGTGCTGCCCGGTCCCGAGCGGGTGCTCAGGGCACCCTGGCTGCGGCAGCAGCTCAGCGTTCTCGCCCGGTTCTCGGACGGGAGCAGTCGGGACGTCACTTCGATCGCGACCTACTCCAGTTCCCACTCGTCCGTCGCTGACGTCACCGATTCCGGGCTGGTCACCGGCTCGGCGCGAGGGCAGTCTTCCGTCAGTGTGCGGTATCTGGAGCATCTCAAGTCTGTCCACTTCACGGTTGTGGAGCAAGTTCCGGGCTTCGTGTGGCGGCCGGAACCCGAGACCAACCCGGTGGATCGGCTGGTCAACGCCAAGCTCCGTCAACTGATGTACCAACCGTCGGACCTGGCCGGCGACGCCGTCTTTCTCCGGCGCGTGAGCCTCGACCTGACGGGCTTGCTGCCGTCCCCGGAGGTCACCCGTCGGTTCCTGGCGGACACGGCAGCGGACAAGCGCGCGCGGATGGTGGACGGGCTTCTGCAAAGCGACGCCCACGCCCGTTTCTGGGCCCTGAAGCTGGCCGATCTGATCAGGGTTCACCCCCGCCGGCTGAAGGACGGACGGGCGGAAGCGCTGAGCCAGTGGCTGGTTGAGAGCTTTCGCGCCAACGCTCCCTTTGACCGTATGGTGAGGGCGCTGCTGACGTCCTCGGGCGACCCGCGATCGAACCCGGCCGCTGGCTACTACCTGGCCATGGGCACGCCGGAAGAGCGGACCGAAATGACCGCGCAGGTTTTCATGGGCTCGCGCCTAGAGTGCGCGCGGTGTCACAACCACCCCTTCGAAAACTGGACGATGCGCGATTACTACCGCATCGCGGCGGTGTTCGCTCGGACGAATGCCTCCGAGCGGGCTGGCGTGACCCTGGCCACTGCCGGGGAGACGATGCATCCGACGACCAGAGAGGTCATGACCCCGTGGGCGGGTGAAGCTGCCGATCCCGCCGCGGACCGTCGCGTCGCCTTCGTTGACTGGCTTGTCCGGCCGGGTAACCCGTACTTCGCCCGCGTCGAGGTCAATCGCATCTGGGCGGAGTTGTTCGGACGAGGGATCGTGGACCCTGTTGACGACTTCCGTTCGTCCAACCCGGCGGCGAATTCCCCCCTGCTGGATGCGCTGGCGAGGGAATTCGAGGCAGGCGGCTACGACCGACGCCGCATCATCCGGATGATCTGCAACAGCCGTGCGTATCAGCGCTCCACGGCGACGAACCGTCTGAACGAGCAAGACGATGCACTCTTCTCGCACGCCCGCGCGCGGCTGCTTTCCGCCGAACAGATACGGGACGCCCTCACCCTGGTCACGCAGCCGGAGCCGGTCCCGTCATCCCTGGCGACCCAGAGGGCATTCCCGGAACGGAGCCCATTCACCACCGCCTTCGGGCAGCCGCAGCGGGAGACGGCTTGCACCTGCGAACGGCACTCGGAGCCTACCCTTCTCCAGGCGCTCGAGCTCCTCAACGGGCGTACGATTCAACTCGCCGCCGAGCAGGGCGCCTCTCGCTACGAAGGGTTGGATGACGGCGCAGCCGTCACGGAGCTCTACCTGGCAGCGTACTCCCGTGAGCCGAACGAACGGGAACGGACGACCGCGATTGCCCACCTGCGTGGGCGGCCCAACCGGCGCGAGGCACTCGTCGACCTGCTCTGGACGGTCATGAACACGCGCGAGTTCGTGTTTCAGCACTAATGAAATCCGATAGCGAGAGGCGGGAGGCAGGTGCGATGAAAGTGCTCGCGCGGACGGCGTCCGTGTGTGCGGCGACGGCCGCGGTGCTGCTGCTGCAATCGGGAACCGCCGGCGGACCGCCGACCCGGGCGACCGGAGTCAGCTTCCTGCGGGACGTGGCACCGATCGTGCTGAAGCGGTGCGCCGGATGCCATGGTGAACGGCGGGACTCCGGGGGCTATCGGATGCACACGTACGCGGCGATCCTCCGGCCCGGCGCGTCCGGTGCTGCGGGCGTCGTTCCGCGAGCAGCCACCAAGTCCGAGCTGTTCAAGCGCATCGTCGCGAACGGCCCGCGCCGCATGCCGATGCAGGACGACCCGCTCTCCGCCGGCCAGATCGAGACGATTCGACGCTGGATCGACGCCGGAGCGGTGTTCGACGGCACGGATCCCACCAGCAGTTTCAGGAGCCAGCTCGGGCCGCGTACGCATCCGCCCGCGCCGCCGGCGTATCGCGCCGCCGTCCCCGTTCTGGCGGTCGCTCTGTCGCCGGGTGGAGACGAAGTCTACGTGGGCGGGTACCACGAGGTGACCGTCTGGCGTACGGACACTGGAAAGCTCGCCCGGCGCATCGGTAACCTGCCTCAACGCACCCAATCGCTGGCGTTCAGCCCCGATGGACGCAAATTGCTGGTTGCCGGTGGGACCCCGGGCGAGTACGGCGAGCTGGCCGTTGTGGATGTTGCGCGGGGGGTGCGGGAGCGCGTGCTGGAAGCGTGTGATGAAGTGCTGATATCGGCCCGGTTTAAGCCGGACGGCGAGTGCGTCGTGGCGGGCGGGGCGGATGCCGCGGTGCGCGTCTACGAATTCAAGACCGGACGCAGGCTCTGGCAGAGTCGCGTCCAGGCGGATTGGGTAACGGGCGTCGCCTTCAGCGGCGACGGCCGATTCGTTGCCGCCAGCAGCAAGGACATGACGGTGAAGATCTTCGACGCCGGCTCCGGTGCCCTCTTCGCCACCTACACGGGCCACAATCGGCAGCTCGGACAGTACCGCGGGCAGTCGCCGGTGTATGCGGTGGCGTTCGGTCCGGGAAGCAACGTCGGGTGCAGTGCCGGCGGCGGAGCATGGCTCCAACTCTGGGAGCCGGAGAAGACGCGCGACGAGGCGGGGGACGCGGGCGATATGGAAGAGCGATTCGCAAGGAAGAGCCACGCCCGCTATATCCCCCACGGCTTCAAAGGAGATGTCTTCAGCCTGGCCGTCACCAGGGACCGCGTCTTCGCCGGTTCGGCGGACGGCGTCATCAAGGCATTCGATACGGTCACGCTCAAAGAGGTCGGGGTCTACTCTCTCGGGCCGGACTGGGTCTATTCCCTCAACTTCGATCCGGCTTCCGGCCGTCTTGTCGCCGGGTCCTTCAGTGGTGACGTCGCGGTATGGGACTGCCAGTCCGGCAAGAAGTTGATCTCGTTCACCGCACGCCCCGGAATCGTGGGCGGGCCTGGGTGAGCGGCAGCGCGCGGCTCACTCCGCGGGAAGAGGAGCGGCTGGTAGCTGCTGCCCAAGCCGGCGACAACGCCGCGTTCGACCGGCTGGTGCTCGCCTATCAATCGAGCCTCTACCGTCTGATGACGCGGGCCTGCCACCACCCGCAGGATGCGGAAGAGGTGGCGTCGGAGGCGTTCTTGAAGGCCTACCAGTCTCTCCGCCAGTTCGAAAACCGCTCTTCCTTCGTCTCCTGGCTGGGGAAAATCGCCACCAACCTCTGCCTTCGTCGTCGGGAGAGGGCCTCGGCGCAGGAACTCTTCCTCGAAGACCACGAGCGCGGCACGGGGGACGAACCGGCGACCACCGACGCCTCACCGGAGGAGCGGGCGCTGGCGGCCGAGGTGCGTGAGTGCGTGCACCGCGCTGTGGATGGCCTGCGCGAACCGGATAGGACGGTGTTGATCCTTCGCGACATTGAGCAACTCTCCGCGGGCGAGGTCAGCCGGCGCACAGGTCTCTCCGTTCCGGCGGTCAAGTCGCGCCTGCACCGCGCACGCGCGACCCTGCGCGAGCGCCTCTCCGCCGGGTTCCTGGGGCCCTCATAGCCCGGAATCACAACGGCGCAGCCGTGAACTCCGGCTTCGTGTCCGCAAGGATCTCGCGCAGCGCTGTGCGATCCTCGAGTGAGAGATGGCGGAAGTGCGGCGTAGGCTCCTCGTCACTCAGCACTCTCCGGAGGTGGGAGTAAACGACGCGCCGCGCCTCCCGGGGCAGCCCCTCGAAGGCGTCGGAGTAGATCAGGTAGCTGCACGGGTACTTCAGCAGTCGGGATTTCAGATCGAGCTCGCGCAGTGAGCGACCCTTGCGATCGCGAGGGCCGTTGAGCGCAAACTCGCGGCTGAAGCTTGACGTGCCGGCGACCGGGGCTGGTAGACGCGGCTCCCCGCTGAAAAGCAGCCCCCTGAGCAGTGCCTCGGCGGCCCGATCGATGGCGCGCGTTGCCTCGTCCGAGAGGGTTGGCGGCTTCGAATCCGTGCCCATACCGGGCTGGGCCTCCGCAAACAGCGCGCGCCTCGTTTCGTAGTTGAGCTGCGTGATCAGGTTGTGCACGGAAGCTTGATGGGTAAGCACCATCAGCGCGACGAGATCGCTGTGTCCGGAGGGGTAGTGACTCGTGTCCACCCGGCCGCGCAGATCCAGAAGATTCCCATCCCTTGCCGACCCGGGACGGTCCGCCTGGGCCAGGGAGTGGGTGATCCGGTTTCCCATGTGTGACGCCTGGCCGTGAGTGCCCGTCACATACCAACCGCCGTAGCGCTCCGAGAGGGGGCTGGAGTCGGTGGTCAGGTACGAACCGGCATCGAGCACCGTCTGACCAGTCCGGTCGGCGAATACGGAGCGGACGATGTGGCCGGGGACGCTCCGGGAGAAGGTGGAGGCATGGCAGGTGAGGCACTCATAGCCCTGCCTGACGAAGCGAGGCTTGCCTGAATCGACCTGGCGCAGCGTGTAGAAGACAGCGCCCAACTGGGGATCCGTGGTTGCAATCTCCAGGAAGGGACCACTCCGTACGTAACCCAGATACGAGCTGTCGTTGAAGTAGATCGCCCTCGGTGCGGCGGGGCTGATCCTTTCTCGTTGAAAGCTGGTCTTCGAGAAGACAAGTGCCTGCGAGGAGATGGGAATCTGTAGGGTGGAGAGTAGGGAGTCGAGATAGCCGCGCTCTCCCGACCAGGTTAGCCGCGTTGCGCCGGCATTGATCCGCGCCTGGAGTTGGGCGACGGGGTCATTGCTCGGGGTCGCCGAGTAGCTAATCGGGGGTTCATCCAGCCCTCCGCCGGCGCCCGCGGCACCCGCGACGACCACTGCCGCCATCACCGAGATCGACACCGCCAGCAGCCGGCGCGTGCCATGCGCCGATTGTCGTGGAAACTTACCAGACATACTCACTCCTCGTGAGGACCGCCCATTCAAGAGCCTACCCGCCAACGGCACGCATGGAGAGGGAGTCTTGGGGCCGCGCCCGCCGGACCTCGGCCTCCCTTGCCTCCCGCCGGGGCGGGACAGGGCACTCTCGAAGCCGCTCGCGCCCGGAGCGGATCAGCGCGGGAGACGACCCGGTTCGCGAACTCCCCGTCCGCGGGTCTTTGTCAGCGAGTCGCCGAGTTCCCCACGGATATCGGCCGCGAGACCCTCCAGGCGCTTCCGCTCGTCGGGGTGGAGGGCAGCCAGATCGCGGCGTTCGGAACGGTCGTCTGACAGGCGGTAGAGTTCGGGCTTCTGGATGGTGCGCATCTCATACCGGGAGGGCTTGCCGGCGGTCCCGCCCGGTTTGCCTCCCAGGGTGCGGTAGGTGTGAGGGAGCACAAGTTTCCAGCGACCATCGCCTGTGATCACGGCCTGCAACTCTCCCTGGAGGTAGTAGAGGGCGTAGGCCTCGTGGGGGTTGGTTGCCCCGGGACGATCGACCAACAGAGGCCACACGTCCTTTCCGTCGATAGGAAGCGGCGGCGGCGCCGCACCGGTGAGTCCGGCGAGGGTGGGAAGCAGGTCGATCGTCATCCACATCCTGTCGTTGGTCCGCCCAGCCGGGATCGTACCCGGCCAACGCAGCAGGCACGGCACGCGGACGCCTCCTTCCCAGACCGTTCCTTTGCCCTCGCGCAGAGGGCCGGCTGAGCCGGCATGGTCCCCATAGGAGAGCCAGGGACCGTTGTCGGAGGTGAAGATGACGAGAGTGCGCCGTTCCGTACCGGTGCGGCGCACCGCCTCCAGAATCCGACCAACGGAGTCGTCGATCTCCTCGATGACGTCGCCGAACAGGCCTGCCGCCGACTTTCCGCGAAAACGCTCCCCTGCGAAGAGCGGCACGTGGGGCATGGTGTAGGCGACGTAGAGGAAGAAGGGTGATGCGGCATGCCTCTCCACGAATCGCACAGCCCGATCCGTGTAACGACCGGTCAACTCGGCCTGATCCCGAGCGGTGACGTTGGCATCGACGATCCGGTCACCGTCGATCAGCGGCAGGGCAGGGTAGGCACCGGGCGCAACCTCGGGGTGACCCGGCCACATGTCGTTGGAGTAGGGCAGGCCCAGGAACTCGTCGAAGCCGTGCTGGAGGGGTAGAAACGGCGTGTGGTGCCCGAGATGCCACTTGCCGACCATCCCGGTGGCGTAGCCCCGAGCTCGGAGCATCTCCGCCAGCGTTGTCTCTTCCGCTGCCAGTCCGTGCCGGGCATTGGGGCCGAGTGCGCCATGGATGCCCAGGCGATTCGCATAGCAGCCCGTCAGCAGGCTGGCTCGCGAGGCGGAACACACCGGCTGCGACACGTGGAAGTTGGTGAACCGGGTGCCGTCGCGAGCCAGCGAGTCAAGGTTCGGCGTGCGCACCTGCCGGGCCCCGTAGCAACCGAGGTCGCCGTAGCCCAGGTCGTCGGCGAAGATGAGCACGACATTCGGCGGCGGTTCGGAAGCTACCGCTTGGGCCACCGGAGGGCGAAGGAGTCCGGCAACCGAGACCAGCACAAGCAACCAGGCAGAACGTCGCACCATCCAGGACCTCCCAGGCTCAGCCGCTACCGCAAGGTTTCGCCGCGATCACACGGGAACCTGCAAGCGGACGCTGGTGGGTAGGGATCAACCGGACCCGTTGGCGCCGGGGAATCTTCCCGACGACCTGTGTGCGCGGGCGTTCCGCCCGCATGGCGTTCACGAACCCGGCCCCAATCCACCGACCCACCCGGGTTTCGTAGTCGAAGACTCCCGAGTGCCTCGTGACTCCGTCACAAGACGGAGGGCGAGTCCGTCATCGGGCGGGGATTCCCGATCGCCTGCGAGCACGATGACCTGGGTGCGCGGGCGTCCGGCCCGCACGGCGATGACGAACTCGGCCCCGATGACCTGGGTGCGCGGGCCTCCGGCCCGCATGGCCAT
>CAZSRZ010000008.1:0-75457 GCA_964609085.1 uncultured bacterium
TGCAGGCGCAGGTGAGCGCGCTCGATCAGCGAACCAGCATGGTGTATGACGCCGCCGGGCAGACATGGAACTTCCTGGGATTTTGCCCGCTTTTTCCCGGAATTAATGGCCGCTCCGTAATAAGGGCTACGTTCGCCGGATTGCTACTCTCATCCTGTGGTTTCCGGCTACCCGGGACGATGGCGTCCTATGAGCGTGGTTGAGTCGACCCTGACCCCTATTGCGCACTTCATGGCTCGAGTTTGGTTTGTATTCTGACCCGGATGTCTCTGTTCACCGTGTTCATCTTCGCCATAGTGCCCAATCGTAAGATTCTTCACCAACCCAGAACCTCGTCAACGGCGCGAAACGACTCCACGAGGCGAGCGGTACAGGCACGGGGATCGACCCGCTGGTGAGTTGAGCCCCTGAACCGCGAAGGGGGTCTGATCTGGTGCAATCGAGTTGTGCGGCTCGAAGCTTCAGCGGCCGATCAGCCGCTGATGTCGCCAAGGGCATGACTAACCAGCAGTGTCGCCCCGCGCCCCGAAAGCCGGGTATCCCGCCGGAGAAGGCGAAAGCTGCCGTGCTGTCCGACCATGATCTCAAGAGATGGACACACGCCTGCGAATCACCATGCTCGGCCGGCTGAGCGTCCGGCGGGCTGACGCGGTCCACGATCGCTTCTCGACGCGCAAGACCGCGGCCTTGCTGGCAAGGCTGGCTGTGCCGCCCGGAACGTCGCGTCGCCGGGAGGATCTCATCGAGATGCTCTGGCCGGGCGCGACGCCGGAGCTCGGCCGCCGCAGCCTGCGCACGGCGCTGGCCTCGCTGCGGCGGCAGTTGGAGCCCCCGGGGGTCGCCGCTGGTTCCGTGCTCAGGGCCGACCGATCCGAGGTGGGGCTCGTGCCCGGCTCGGTGGACACCGACGTCGTTCAGTTTGAGGCGGCGATCGCCCGCGCTGCCGAGGGCTCTGTGCAGGACCGGGAGGCCAGGCTGCGGGACGCGGCGGCAGCGTACACCGGCCCGCTGCTCCCCGGGGTCGAAGAGGACTGGGTGCCTCCCGAGCGGGAGCGGCTGGCTGGCCTCCACCTTCAGGTCGTCCGACGTCTGGTCGAGGCTCTGCGTGACCGCGGCGATGTTGTTGGGGCCCTCGAGTTTGCGCGGGCCGCTGTCCGCGCTGACCCGCTCCGGGAGGAACTCCACGCCGAGTTGATCATCCTGCTCCACGCCGATGGTCAAGAAACAGCGGCACGCCAGGCCTGGGATCAATTCGTGCGTGTGATTCGCGTCGAGCTGGATGCCGCTCCCAGCGCGCTGGTGAGGCGCCGACTTGAAGCCGCATTGGCGAAACCGAGCAGCCTGTCGGCGCGGACCGAGCGTGTCGCCGTCGCAGGGCGCGCCGTGGAGGGTCCGCCGGCTCCCGCAGGGACTGTTACCCTGCTGCTGCTTGATCTTGCTGAGGCGGACGATGCGGCGGTCGCCATGGCGCTGGACGCTTTGCCGTCCGCGGGTGGCTTCCCGATCGGGCCGGATGCCGGGGTCTGGGGGTTTGCCTTCGCCCGGGCTGACGCCGCCGCGACGGCGGCGGTTCGGCTTGCCGCCGGGGTTCCGGAGTGGCAGCGGTGCCGGGCGATCCTCTTCAGCGGTGACCTGGAGAACTCAGGCCAGGGTTACTCGGGTCCACTGCTCATCCAGGCCGCGGCGCTGATGGCGGCTGCCCCGCGCGGGCAGATCATGGTCTCGGAACCCACGGCTGCCCTCCTTGAGGGGCGATTGTCCGGAGACGCCTCGCTCGTCGACATAGGCACATACCGGCTAGATCATCGACGAACTCGACTCTACCGGATGCTGGCACCGGACCTACCCCTTGGAATGGCCGCGGCCCCGACGCTGCCCCGCTGGCTCGAGGGGAGCCTGCCCGCCGAGCTGACCCGCTTCTTCGGACGCACCACCGAACTCGCCCATCTGGCAGAGCTCCTGCTCCGGGGGGAACGGCTGGTCACCCTCACCGGGACGGGCGGGACGGGCAAGACCCGACTGGCGCTCCAGTTGGCCACGCAGTTGCGAACCGAATTCCGCGGCGCGTTGCTGTGGGTCCCCGCCGCCGATCTCACGGACGCCGGGCTCCTCCTGGGGGCCGTGCTCCAGGCGCTGGGACTGCCTCGGGCCGACGCGGACCCCATTCAGGCGATCGTGGCCGCCATCAGCGATCAGCCGTGGCTCCTTCTGCTCGACAACCTGGAGCAGCTCGGACCACTCGCCGGGGCGAAAGTCCAGGCCCTGCTGGAGCACAACCCCCGACTCCAGATCCTCGCGACCTCCCGAGTCCGACTCGCGGTTCCCGGCGAGTGCGAGTACCCCGTGGGGCCACTCCCGCTCCCGGATCCCTCCGCCGGGCTGGAAGCCGCGGCCGCCGCACCTAGCGTCGCCCTTCTCGTCGACCGCGCTCAATCGGCCCGGCCCGATTTCCAGGTTACGCCGCGAAACCTGTCGGCGATCGTGGAGTTGATCGGCCGCCTGGAGGGACTCCCTCTGGCCGTGGAACTCGCCGCGTCTCGTGCCGGCGTGCTGTCGCCGGCCCAGATGCTGGAGAGGCTGACCGAACACCCGACCGAGTTGTCCACCGTTCGGGCGGATCGACCGGAACGCCATCGCAGTTTGCGGGCCACGATGGAATGGAGCTTTGGTCTGCTCTCCCCCCCGTTACGGCAGATCTACTCGCGGCTTTCTGCCTTCAGGGGCGGGTGGACGCTGCAGGCGGCCGAGGAGCTGGCGGTGGCCGAACTCACGGCACACCTCTCCCCGCTCGACGCTCTTGGGCAGCTCCGGTCACACTCATTGATCCAGGTGCGCGACAGTGCAACGGAGACGCGCTTCCTGATGCTTGAATCGCTGCGCGAATTCGCCGGGGAGTGCCTGCTCCCGCACGAAGCCGATGCCCTCCATCGCGCCCACGCCGAGTACTACCTGGGCCTTGCTCGCGAAGTCGGTCGGTGCCTGGAAGGCCCCGAGCGGCGCAGCGCCCTGGACAGACAGGCTCCGGACCTGGACAACGCCCGCCGTGCGCTTCTGTGGTCCCAGGACCACGATCCGCTTCTGGAAGTGCAACTGGCCGCCGCGCTCTACCGCTACTGGCGAGTCGCCGGGCACTACCGAGAAGGGCGTGAGTGGCTCGCCGACGCGCTGGCGCGGTCAGCAGCCATGGCCGGGCAGTCCGATCAGATCGACCGTCACCGGGCCGACGCGCTCTATGCCCTCGGGTATATGCACTTCGAATGCTCGGACCTGGAACTCGCCCGCGGCTGTTTCGAGCGAAGCCTGGCCGAGCGAGTTCGCCTCGGCGACCCAAGCGAGCAGGCGCTCTGTCACGTGGGCCTCGCGACGCTGCATTACCAGACCAGCGGCTACATGGAGGCTCTCGCGCAGTTCCGCCGTGCGGAGGAACTGGTCCGTCCGCTCAACGACATCGCCTTTCTGGCCTACCTGACTGGAGCCATCGGACAGGTGGCGTACGCGCTGGGGGAGCTCGACGCTGCGGACGCGGGGTTCAGGCAGGCGTGGGAACTCAGCCGCGACGCAGGGAATCTGGGGACCGCCGGCTCGCTGCTGGGGTGCCTGAGCAAGGTCTGCCTCCGGCGGGGCATGCTCGACCAGGCCTGGGAGTATCAGCTCGAGGCCGTGCGCCTGCTCCGCCGTTCCGGAAGTGCGGCCGTGCTGACCAACGAGGTGGTGGGGCTTGCCCTGTGCGCTGTCATGCGCGAGGACTGGGCAGCGGCAGAACTCCACGCCCGGGAGGCGCTCGAACTCGCCACGGGAATTCAGAACGACTGGTCGATCGGCTGTGCCCACCGAGCGTTGGGATCCGTGGCGCTGGGCCAGGGCGACGCCGAAGCCGCCGCCGACCGCTTCCGTCGATCGATCCGGTTCCTCGAGCCCACCGGGGATCTCTCTCACGTCGTCGGGAGTGCCTACCGGCTCGGGCTGGCCGAACTGGGGCGAGGCCGAGCGGCTCGGGCGGTGGAAATCCTCACGGCCGCCGCCAGGATTCAGGGCAGCCTGGGGAGCGCGTCACTCGATCCGCATCACGAGCGGCTGGAGGCTGATCTGCGACGGGCGTCGCTCCAACTCAACCCGGCAGCCCTCGCCGAGGCGATCGAGAAGGGTCAAGCACACGACTACGCCTCCCTCATTGCCCTCACGATGGCCGATGGCGGGCAGCAGGACGCAGCCGCATGATTCAGCAGCCGGAGAGGGCGGGCGACCTCCGGCCAGAGGGCGCTCAGAGCTGGCCGATCAACGAGAGCTGTCGGGCAGTCAGCAACCACAGGAGGGTCGCCCCACCTGGTGAGCAGTCGAGCACGTCCAGGCAGGCCAGCGAGGCCTTCTTCATCCGCAGATTCCCGCCGCCGATCAGCATCCCCGCCAGTCCGCTCATGTCCGGCTCGTGTCCCACCAGCAGCACGGAGGTCGCTTCGACGTCGGCCGTCAGCACACTCCGTAGGCCGGACAAGCCTCCCCCGTCCACCAGCATCCGCTCGATCCGCACCAGCTTCGCCGCGCCCACCGACTCTGCGGCGATCACCGCCGTCTCGTGAGCGCGCGGCAGTGGACTGGTCAGGATCAGATCGAAGGTGAGGCCCAAGCGCTTCATTCCCGCACCGACAGCCCGCATCTCAGCGATGCCCTCCCCTGTGAGACGGCGCTCCGCGTCGGACATGCCCAGACCACGATCATCCGCGATTCCATGCCTCAGAAAACAGAGTCGCATCTCCACTCCCATCGCGCGAGGTGGGCTCGGATCGCGCTTGCGCGGGTTGACGCTCCGAAGTGCCCGGCATATACTTCCGCAATTCGCACGAGAGTGGTCCGGACGACCGGAAAGGTGAGCCCATGAGTACCCTGGCGGAAGCGCAGACGGACGGGCTGGATGCCGAGGCTCTCTTCAGCGCTGGTGTCGGGCTGACCTTCGACGACATCATCATCTTGCCGGGTTACATCGACTTCCCGAGCACCGAGGTGCGCCTGGAAACGAGCCTCACCCGGAACATCCGCATCAAGCGACCCGTGGTCAGCTCACCGATGGATACGGTGACCGAGACGGCGATGGCGATCAACCTTGCGCTCCTCGGCGGTCTCGGCATCCTGCACTACAACAACACCGTGGCCGAGCAAGTGGCCATGGTCCGCAAGGTAAAACGTTACGAGAACGGGTTCATCACGGACCCGGTGGCGCTTTCCCCCAGACATACGATTGCGGACGTCGACCGGATCAAGGAGCAGTACGGCTTCTCCGGCATCCCGATCACGGAAGACGGCACCCTGGCGGGGCGGCTCGTCGGGATTGTGACGAACCGCGACACGGACTTTGAGCGGGACCGAACACGATTGCTCTCCGAGGTGATGTCCTCGGACCTCGTCACAGCCACCAAGGGTGTCACGCTGAGCGAGGCCAACAAGATTCTCCGTGCCAGCAAGAAGGGCAAGCTGCCCGTGATCGACGAGAATGGCAGGCTCGTCGCCATGCTGGCTCGCCGAGACCTGCTCAAGAACCTGACCTTCCCCGACTCCAGCAAGGACTTTCAGAAGCAGTTGCTCTGCGGCGCCGCGGTCAGCACCCGGGACGAAGACCGAGAGCGAGTGGACGCCCTGGTCGAGGCCGGCGTGAACGTGCTGGTGGTGGATGCGGCGCAGGGGCACAGCATCTATCAGCAGCGGATGGTCGGGTACATCAAGGGGAGATTCCCCCAGATCGACGTCATTGCCGGAAATGTGGTGACGCAGCAGCAGGCCGAGACGCTGATTCATAGCGGTGCCGATGCGCTGCGCGTGGGCATGGGTCCGGGCTCCATCTGCATCACGCAGAACATGATGGCCGTGGGCCGTCCGCAGGCAACGGCCGTCTACCGCGTCGCCTCCTTCGCGCGACGGTACGGCGTGCCTGTACTGGCGGATGGCGGCATCAACGGCATCGGCCCAATGGCCAAGGCGCTCGCCATGGGAGCGGGCGCCGTGATGGTCGGCAACCTCCTGGCCGGCACGCAGGAAGCCCCGGGCGAGTACTTCTACGAAAACGGCGTCCGCGTGAAGCGCTATCGCGGCATGGCCAGTCTGGAAGCGATGGAGGTGGGCGGTGCCAAGCGGTACCTGGCGGATGCCCGGGACGCCGTTAAGGTGCCTCAGGGCGTCTCGGGCACCGTCGTGGACAAGGGTTCGCTCCTGGACTACATGCCCTACCTGATGAAGGGCCTGCAGCAGGCTCTGCAGGACATGGGCTACGCAGACGTGCCCTCGCTCCATGCGGCCCTCTGGGACGGACGATTGCGCCTGGAGCGCCGCACCCCGAGCGCCGCCGCCGAAGGCGGGGTGCACAGCCTCGTCAGCTATCAGACGCCGAGATTCGGGATCCGCTGAGCGCTCCCGGAGCCGCACGAAGACGTCGATCCCGACTGCGACCTGCGGCTTCGATTGGCCAATCTCGGTCAAAGTGTGACGTGCGTCACGTGTTGGTCCCTCGGCACGCGGTAGACTGCGTTTGTGGGACTCACACTCGTAGCGCGACGACGAGGCCGGGCGATCGGAGATGCTGGCCCTTTCGATCCCGGCGGAAATGCCGATCATCCGTCAGGCTGCCTCCTAGCTTCAGCGTCGAGAGTAGCCCTAGTTAGTCCCCGTCAGCCGAACAACTGCGAAGCGCGAGGCGACCAGCCTTCTCCGAGCATGCGTGATGATGGATCTTGACCGCGACGAATCCACGGCCGGCAGCCATGCCGGGCCTGACGGGGCGGACAGACGTCGACGTCTAGTCGGCCGAGATCCGCTCGGAATTGCGACTGGAGACGGGCCATCCTTCTTGCCTGCCCGCAGCGAGATGGCTGGGTTGATCCGCTCGCGAGATTGGACGCAGTCTCCGCTTGGCCCCCCCGAGCAGTGGCCGTCAGAGCTCAGGCGCACGCTCGCGCTGTGCCTGGCATCGAGTTTTCCGCTCTGTCTGGCGTGGGGAGAGGACCGCGTCCAACTCTACAACGACGGCTATGCCGCCCTGTGCGGCCCCAAGCACCCCGAGGCTTTCGGCCAGGACTTCAGAGAGTGCTGGGATTCTGCTTGGCCTGTGATCGGGGCAGCGTTCGAGGGTGCCCTTCAGGGTGAGACGACGATGTTCACCAACACCCAGATGTTCCTGGATCGGCACGGCTATCGGGAGGAGACCTTTTTCACCTCGTCGTTCAGCCCGATCCCCGGCCAGGACGGCAGAGTGGTCGGGGTGTTCCACCCCGTCACCGAGACAACCCAGGCGGTGCTATCCGACCGACGGATGACGGCAATTCGGGACGTCGCCGACCACTGTCGCGGAGCTGAGAGCTCCGACGCGGCCCTGCGCCTGTTAGTGGACGCCCTCTCCCGACACCCAGGCGACATTCCGTTCGCCATGGGTTTTGCGGCGGGCCGAACACCCACGGAGTGCGCCTTGGTCGCCGATGCAGGTCTGCCCGTTGATGACTTGCTCACTGGGAGGGACGACCCGTCGGGATTCCATTTCGCAGGCCACTCGGTGGCCCAGCTCAGGGCCTCGGGGCAGCAGATCGAGGTGATCCACATCGACCCGCAACCGAGTGCCACCCACCGCGCCGCCTCTCCCTCGATTGCCCGGCACGCGATTGCGATACCGCTCCACGTCGGTCTCCCCGGTCCCGCGCCAGCAATCCTCATTCTCGGGGCCAGTCCGTACCGCGCCCTGGATGCGACGTATCTGGACTTCTTCCGGCGGTTGGCGGAGCTTGCCGGGGGAGCCGTACAGCGTGCATACGCGACCACCCGCGATAGACAGCGCGTCCTCTCACTTACCGCAGTCGACAGGGCCAGAACGCGGTTCTTTTCCGAAATCAACAAAGGGCTTCGGACGGCACTGGCACAGGTGGTGAACCCCATCGAGCGCGTGTTGGAGGACGCGGATGATCCGCTGCAGCCTCAACATCGCCGCCAAATCCGACGCGCCTACCGCAACGCAGGCAGAGTCCGGGCACTGACCGACCGCCTGCTCCAGTTACCGGGGACCGAAACCGAGGAGTCGAGCGGCGAGCCGGAGCCGGTGGGATCGGGGGGACCGGCGGCCGGGCCGACGCCTCGACAGAGCTCGACCGCGAGACGCAACAGAGTACTGTTCGTGGACGCGGATCCAATTCACCGTGAGCGAATGATCGAACTGCTTGAGACGAGATTCGACGTGGAGTCTGTGAACGACGGTGCCACCGCGCTCAACCTAGCCCGGTCCGATCCGCCTGGGATGATCCTCTGCGATCTGTCTGCGCCCGAGATGGACGGGCCGCGCTTGATCAGCGAACTTCGCGCCAATCAGGCGACCTCCGAAATCCCGGTTGTTCTGTTCGCCGCACAGCCTGGGGAGACGGCTCGGGACGATGCGCTGGCATCCGGAGCCGATGACTTCCTGGCCGAACCGCTGCTGGGGCAGGATCTTCTCCCGCGGCTATCGAGAACCCTCAGCCGGATTGAGTTCTGGCGGCACGCCTCTGAAGCAGCCCTGGTTCAGAGTGAAGAACAGTTCCGCCTCATGGTGGAAAGCGTACAAGAGTATGCCATTTACATGCTTGATCATGAGGGTTACATCGTGACGTGGAATGCCGGTGCAGCGAGAATCACGGGCTACACCGAGAGTGAAATCCTGGGGAAACATCTGCGCGTGCTGCACGGCAGCTCCGAGCTTGAGGGTAGCTGTGCGGACGAGATTCTCCGGCGAGCTGCGCAGGATGGCCAATGCCTGGAGGAAGGTTGGCGCCATCGTCGGGATGGACGGCCGTACTGGAGCAAAGACACCGTCACCCGCCTCAAGGACGAGGGCGGGCGACCACGAGGTTTCGTCCACGTCACCCGCGACTCCACCGAGCAGAAACGGGCGGAGGCCCGGTTTATTCGCGCGGTTGAGTCCGCCCCGAATGGAATGGTTTTGGTGGACTCGTCGGGCACCATCGTTATGGTAAACCTGCAGACCGAGCAGACATTCGGCTATGCCCGAGGTGAATTGATAGGCCAGCCAGTCGGCGTGCTCCTCCCGGAACGGGTGCGCGCGGAGCACGCCCGACACCGGGCAGGATTCATGGAACAGCCCCAGGTGAGGGCCATGGGCGCAGGCAGGGATCTTGCAGCGCGGCGAAAGGACGGGTCCGAGTTTCCGGTGGAAATCGGGCTCAACCCCATCGAGATGGAGGACGGCACCTTCGTTTTGTGCGCGGTGGTGGACATCACCGAGCGAAAGAAGGTCGAGGCGGCGGCCAAAGAAACCCACCTGGAGCTGGAACGTCGAGTGGTGGAGCGTACCGCCGACCTAGAGGCGGCCAACAGGGAATTGGAAGCCTTCTCCTACTCAGTCTCGCACGATCTCCGGGCGCCACTCCGGGCGATCGACGGGTTCTCTCGCATTGTCCTCGACGACTACGCCGCGGGAATGGCCGTCGAGGCGTGCGACTACTTGCGGGACATCCGAGAGAACACGCAGCACATGGGGCGGCTCGTCGACGACCTGCTTGCCTTCTCCCGCCTCGGTCGACAGCCTGTGCGTCGCCGGGAGGTGGACACCAACCGACTGGTGCGAGACTGCGTCACGGAGTTGCTGGGAGTTGGTGAGTGCCCTCATATTGACATGCGGCTCAATCATCTCCCGAACTGTTGGGGAGATAGAGCCCTGTTGAAGCAGGTGTGGCTGAACCTCCTGTCGAATGCCGTCAAGTACACTCGTCGGCGCGGGGTTGCGGTGATCGAGGTGTTCGCCGAAGAAACACAAGACGATCCCTGCTTCGTGATCCGGGATAACGGAGTGGGGTTCGATATGCGTTACGCGGACAAGCTCTTCGGAGTCTTCCAGCGGCTCCACAGGGCTGAGGAGTACGAAGGCACTGGGGTCGGTCTGGCAATCGTCCAGCGGATAGTCCACCGCCACGGAGGCCAGGTCTGGGCGGAGTCGGAGCCAGATCGCGGAGCGACACTCCGCTTCACGCTACCGGTCAGAGAGGCTACCCCGTGACCGACCGTGCCGTCGAGATCCTTCTCGTCGAGGATAACCCCAACGACGTTAAGCTGGCGCTCCACGCGTTTCGGAAGCACCACCTGGCCAACACCATTCATGTGGTTCGAGACGGGGCTGAGGCACTGGAGTTCCTCTTCTGCACCGGGCGCTACTCCGAACGTGCGCCAGGAGCTGGGCCTCGGGTGATCCTGTTGGATCTGAAGCTGCCTCTGGTGGACGGGCTTGAGGTGCTGCGGCGGATCAAAGCGGAGCCTCTACTCCGGCAGATTCCCGTGGTGGTAATGACCTCATCAAAGGAGGATACGGACATTCAGCGCAGCTACGAGCTTGGGGTAAACAGCTATATCCTCAAGCCTGTGGACTTCGAGCAGTTCACGGAAGTCGTCCGCCACCTCGGTTTCTACTGGCTGTTGATGAACCAACCTCCCCGCATCCGTGGCTGACCCATGAACGAAGGTCCTTTGCGAGTTTTGATGGTCGAAGACCAGGAGTCGGACGCACGGCTGATGGTGGATGCGCTGCGGAAGGCAGGCCTGGACCTCGAAGCGATCCGTGTGGAGAGCGAAGTAGAATTCGTTGCCGGGCTGGCCGCCGACCCGGACATCGTCCTGTGCGACTACAGCCTCCCTGGCTTCGACGCCCTGCGCGCCCTGGAGGCGCTCCAGCAAAGCGGCGCGCAGGCCCCGATGATCATCGTCTCGGGCTCGATCGGCGAGGAGACCGCCGTCGAGTTGATACGCCGAGGGGCATCGGACTACATCCTGAAGGACAGGCTCGGCCGCCTGGGCGGCGCCGTGCGACAGGCAATAGAGCAGCGACGACTGCGCGAGGCTGAGGCCCGAGCCAGGGCTGAAGTGAGGATGACCGAGGAGCTGAACAGGCAAATCCTCGACACCGCGAGTGATCCCTTCTTAGCCGTTAGTCTGGAAGGCCGCATCATTATGTGGAACCGCCGGGCCGAAACGGTTTTTGGTTGGAGCAAGCGGGAAGCCCAAGGGCGATTGCTAACCGACACGATCATCCCCGAGCGGTATCGGCCAGTCTACGCCGCATCCATCGAGTCGCTCGCCCAGACCGGCCAGGATCGGTCGCTCCACAGCCGGAAGGACCTGACGGCCCTGCGGCGGGATGGCGTCGAGATTCCTGTCGAACTCCGGACCTGGATAACGACGGTGGGAGGCAGGCAGACCTTCTGTGCCTTCCTTCGGGACATGAGCGAGAGCCGCGCCCTTGAGGACGGCCTTTCTCGAGCACGAAAGCGGCTCCAGCACGTGGTTGCTTCCAGCCCAGCCGTCCTCTATACGCTGGACCTGGATCAGGGCGGTTTGCGACTCACGTGGGTCAGCGACAACGTATCGGATCTGATCGGCACCTCCGACCTCACCCTCGACCTGGGCTGGTGGCTCGGACGAATCCACCCAGAGGACCTGCAGCCGCTGATCAGCCAGGTCGAAGACGAACTCTTCCGGACGGACCGTGTGGTCAGCGATTACCGCGTTCGGCGACAGTCGGGCGGTTACTTGTGGGTCCGGGACGAGAAGCGGCTGATCCGCGACGACAGCGGCAGCCCCGTCGAGGCCGTCGGCTCCTGGGTGGACATCACGAATCGAGTCCGGGCAGAAGAGGTCTTGCGCGAGACCAACGCTCGCCTGGAAGCGGCGCTGGACGAACTCCAACGGGCTCAATCAAAGATCGTAGAACAGGAGCGTCTCCGCGCTCTGGGAGAGATGGCGAGCGGCATCGCGCACGACTTCAACAATGCCCTGGCGCCGATTCTGGGATTCTCCGAGCTGCTGCTCGACCAGCCGGACCGGCTGGACGACCGCGAGCGGACGCTCAAGTTCCTGAAAATGATGCACACCGCAGCGTCCGACGCCACCAGCGTGGTTCGTCGACTCCGCGAGTTCTACCGTCCACGAACAGCGACGGACGTGATGCAGCCGGTGGACGTAAACGAGGTTCTCGCGCAGTCGCTGGAACTCAGCCGACCTCGCTGGAAGCCTCAAGCTGAGTCGCGCGGCGCGCCGGTCGAGGCAGAGCTGTCGCCCGGTGAACTGCCGCGGGTGCTGGGAGACCCCGCACACTTGCGGGAGGCGGTCGTCAACCTCATCTTCAACGCCGTTGATGCGATGCCGAGTGGAGGACGACTGGTGGTGCGCTCGTTCCAGGATGAGCAAGGATTGGCGGTGCTGGAGGTCCAGGACACCGGCGGCGGGATGACGGAGGAAGTGCGCCATCGATGCCTGCAGCCATTCTTCACCACCAAGGGTGAGAAGGGGACGGGCCTGGGCCTGCCCATGGTCTATGGCATTGTGCAGCGTCACTCGGGTACGCTTGAGATAGAGAGCGCACCCGGGCAGGGAGCTACGGTTCGCATTCGCCTCCCCGCCTTCTCTGGCCGGCAACCCGTAGTGGAGGGCCTGGGGCCCTCCAAAGCGCGATCAATGCTGCGCGTGCTTGTCGTTGATGACGAACGAAGTGTTCGGGAGGTAACCACCGTTCTGCTCGAGACCGACGGGCACGAGGTGGTCTCTGTGGCGGACGGTGACTCCGCGCTCCGGGCATGTCGAGACGCGAGGTTCGATGTTGTGATCACAGATCGGGCTATGCCGGGCATGAATGGAGATCGGCTTGCCCTGGCGTTGCGAGCCCTCTCGCCGGAGATGCCGATCATTATGCTGACAGGATTCGGCGATCTCATGGATGCAACCGACGAACTCCCGGGGGGGGTGAGCCTGATCCTCGGCAAGCCACTCTCTCGGAACTCCCTCCGGAGCGGACTCCAGGCAGTCGCGCTGCTGCCCCGACAGAGTGCTCCCGTCACCAGTTCTTCATAGATTCCTCAGATGGCGGAACGAACGCCCGATCGGCTCATGCTCGTCGTCGTGATTGACGACAACGCCGGCAACGCGGCCCTCCTCAGCGTCCTCGTGGAGGACATGGAAGGATGCCGGGCCGTCGCGTTCTCTTCGGCGCAGGAAGCCCTCGAGTACTGCCGCGTCGAGAGTTGCGACCTCGTGCTGACGGACTACTCGATGCCTGGAATGAACGGCATCGAGTTCCTGCTGCAGTTCCGGAAGCTCCACGGCAATGCGACAACCCCCGTCGTGGTACTGACCGGGCTGCGCGATGATGACGTCTGCCACGCGGCACTCCAGGCGGGGGCGACTGATTTCCTGACCAAACCGGTCAATCGAACCGAATTCATGGCGCGCGTGAGGAACATGCTTGCGCTCCGCGAGCACGAGTTGGAACTCCAAAGTCGCGCGGAGTGGCTGGGTGAAGAGATCCGAAAGGCAACCGGCGACCTGCGTGACCGGGAGAAGGAGATCATCGACCGACTTTGTCGGGCGGCGGAACACCGCGATTCCGACACCGGGCTGCATGTGTCGCGCGTGGCGAAGTATGCGCGCTTGATCGCGGAGTCATTGGGGCTCTCCGACCACGACGCCGATGCCATTTTCCGCGCGGCGCCAATGCACGATCTGGGGAAGGTGAGCGTACCGGACAGGATCCTGTTGAAGGAAGGGACCCTCACAGAAGATGAGCAAGCCGCCATGCGAACTCACACCTGGGCCGGCTATGAAATCCTGAGCGGTAGCACGATCCCTCTCCTGCAGATGTCCGCTGAGATTGCTCTCTGCCACCACGAGCACTACGACGGCAATGGGTATCCTCGCGGGCTGGCAGGCGAACAGATTCCGCTTCCCGCCCGGATCGTAGCTGTCGCCGACGTCTTTGATGCGCTGTTGTCGGACCGCCCCTATCGAGTGGGCTGGGAGATCGGCTCCGCCGTGGACCATCTCCTCCGCGGCTCCGGCACACAGTTCGACCCGCGCTGTGTCCAGGCATTCCTCTCAGTGCTGCCCGCGATCCGTGCCTCCCTGGAGGCTGCACCCCGGGATGACGACGCACTATCCGCCAGTGCCGGGTCACTGCCCCGCCCGACAACCTCACTGTGATCCGAGTTCGACTGGAGCCGGGCGAGCCCGGCCCGTGGGAGTCGGGGGCGGTCAGGGGCACCGGAAGGTGCCCTCCGCCCGCTGTGTTGAACCAAGTACCTCTCAAGTCGGAGAACCAAAGCATGAATCGTCGAGAGTGGCTGGCCGCAACGGCGGCCGTGGGCCTGGGGCTGGCTGGGTTGGAGCAGCGGTCGGCGATCGCCGCGGACAAGAAGCAGGTGCTGTTCTTCACCAAGTCATCCGGCTTCGAGCACCCCATGATCAAGGTCCCCGCGGGAGGCGGACCCTCTCCCGCCGAGAAGTTCCTGGAGGAGTGGGGAGCCGAGCATGGCTTCGAGGTCACCACGTCCAAGGACGGCACCCTCTTCAATCCTGGCAGCGTGGAGAAGTTCGACGCGTTTGTGTTCTACACAACCGGAGACCTGACGCAGCCGGGCACGGACAAGCAGCCCCCAATGACGCCGGCTGGCAAGCAGGCTTTCCTCGCAGCGATCCGGGGAGGCAAGGGCTTCGTCGGGATCCACAGTGCCACCGATACCTTCCACACCCAGCCGGACCCTCCGGATCGATCCAATCGCTACGTGAACCATGGCGCGGAGCGGGTCGACCCCTACGTAGCGATGATCGGCGGGGAGTTCATTCGGCACGGCAAGCAGCAGATGTCGCGGATGATCGCCGCGGACACCGCCTTCCCCGGCTGCGGCAAGTTGGGTAAGGGGTTCGAGATGCACGAAGAGTGGTACTCCCTCAAGGAGTTCCGGGATGACCTCCACGTGCTGCTGGTGCAGGAGACCGCCGGCATGGAAGGCAGCGACTACCAACGGCCTCCCTACCCTGCCACATGGGCCCGGATGCACGGCAAGGGACGGGTCTTCTACACCAGCATGGGGCACCGGGATGACGTCTGGGCCAGTGAGACATTCCGATCCGTGTTTCTCGGCGGCCTCGCCTGGACGTTGCGGCGGGTGGAGGCGGACGTGACCCCGAACATCCGGGCAGTCGCCCCGGGCCACGCGGAGTTGCCCCCCAGGCCTGCCTGACTGATGCGTCTGCTGGACAGACTTTGCGACGTATGGTTGCGCGCCCACGGTGCGCGGTAGCCGTCAGGCCAGGATGCCCGTGACGACTTCCCCGGCGACGTCGGTCAGTCGGAAGTCCCGGCCTGCGTAGCGATACGTCAACCGGAGATGGTCGAGCCCGAGTAGGTGCAGCATGGTGGCGTGCAGGTCGTGAATGTGCACCTTTTGCTCGGTCGCGTAGTACCCGTACTCATCCGTCGCGCCGTAGCGGATGCCCGGCTTCACGCCGCCACCGGCCAGCCACATAGTGAAGCCTTCGGGGTTGTGGTCGCGACCGTCAGTGCCCTGGGCGACGGGGGTTCGCCCGAACTCACCGCCCCAGAGCACCAGGGTGTCCTCGAGGAGGCCGCGACCCTTGAGATCAGTCAGCAACCCGGCGATAGGCAGGTCAACTTCCTTGGCATTCTTCGTGTGGTCGGCACGAAGATCCCCGTGCTGGTCCCACTGCACGTTGTTGTTGCTATGCGTCACCTGGACGAATCGCACTCCGCGCTCAAGGAACCTGCGCGCCAACAGGCACTGCCGGCCGAAGTTCGACGTCACCGGGTCTTCCAGCCCGTAGAGTTTCCGGGTGCCGGGGGATTCGGCGGACAGGTTC
Source organism: uncultured bacterium (assembly GCA_964609085.1). Taxonomy (GTDB): domain Bacteria; phylum Armatimonadota; class SYMT01; order SYMT01; family SYMT01; genus JANPLG01. The sequence continues at coordinate 15,658 of CAZSRZ010000008.1, forward strand.
TCAATCTCTGGCATGGCGGACTGCATTCGAAAGGCGAGTTCGAAGCTCCTGATCCTGCCCTCAAGCGCGGCGGACGCGCCGGAGTCCGCCATCTCCGCAGTACCCAACTCGCGGATCGCCTGCAGTTGCAACCGCTGCTCATCCGGAGACAGCCGGTGGTTTTCGATGTAACGGATCCGCGCCTTGTCGGACGGGATGGCGGCGTTACCGATCGGCGTCCCCTGGCACTCCGCCGGCAGGAAGGCAGCGCCCCAGTTATTCAGGCCACCATGCGCGAGCGTGGGACAAATGGTGATGAACGCAGGGAGGTTGGCATTCTCCGCGCCGAGGCCGTAGGCGACCCAGGCGCCCATGCTGGGGCGAACGAAGTTGTCGCTGCCGGTGTGCAGCTTCAGGGAGGCCCCCCCATGCGCCGGGTTCGTGCCGTGGAGGCTGTTGACCACACAAAGGTCATCCACGTGAAGCGCGACGTGAGGGAACAACTCGCTGACGGGAATGCCGCTCTGACCGTACTGGCGGAAGCTCCAGGGGGACTTCAGCAGGTTGCCCGTCGCCGCGAACTGCACGCGCGGCTTGGGGAAAGGCAGCGGCTTACCGTGATCCCGATCCAACAAAGGCTTGGGGTCGAATGTGTCCACATGCGACGGACCGCCCTTCATGAAAAGGAACAGCACGCGTTTGGCACGCGGCGCGAAGTGCGGCGGGCGAGGCGCACCCAGTCCCGCGGCCAGGGCCGAGGTCGGTTGTTCGGCAAGGAGGGACGCCAGCGCAAGCGCCCCAAATCCGGTGGCGCTCTGCTGCAGCAATTCGCGCCGGGTGCGAGGGCGGCCCGGCCGAGCGCAGTCACACTTATCGGACATACGCAAACTCATTGGTGCAGAGCAAGGTGTGACAGAGGAGCGACCACGCCCGGTCCTCTTCGCTCGGGCCACCGGGCTTGCCGAGTGCTCGCCGCTGCCCGAGCAGTCGGTGGGCCACCGCGCGCTCCCGATCTGCTGGGGCGCGGCCAAGACACAACTCGTAGGCCCGGTCGATCCGCGAGTCAACATCCGCAGAGGCGTTTCGGACAGAAGCGGCAATCTGATCCGCCGCAGCTAAGACCAGCTCGGCGTTCATCATGAACAGCGCCTGGGCGGGCACGGTTGTGGATGTGCGATCACCCGACGGCACGGCTCCGTCTCCGAAGTCAAAGACCTCCAGGTAATCGTAAACGTGATTGCGAACCACCGGCAGATAGAGAGTTCGGCGCACGCTGTCGTAGCTCGTCCGGTCGGTGGATGTATGGTCGAACACGTACTCGCGGTTCTTGAGCGGTAGCGCGGGGCCACCCATCCGCAGATCGAGCCGGCCGGAGACGAAGAGCAGGCTGTCGCGAAGCGATTCGGCATCCAGGCGTTGAGGCGTCCAACGAGCCAGCAAGCGGTTTTCGGGATCCAGCCGATTCATCCGCTCATCCGTGCGGTCCGCCAACCCGAAGGCGCGTGACGAAAGGATGAGCCTGTGGAGGTCTTTGATGGACCATGGCTTGAACGCCCGACCATCCTCAAGCCTGTGGGGGACAGCGCCCACGAAGACACCCGCCAGCCAGTCGAGCAACTCCGGGTGGGAAGGCCGGTCGCCCTGAATGCCGAAGTTGTCCGGCGTGGCGACGATTCCCCGGCCGAAGTGCCAGCGCCATACGCGGTTCACGATCACCCGACCCGTGAGCGGATGTTCCGGAGACGCGATCCATTGGGCCAGCTCATGGCGACCACTGCCCCTGGACGGGAGTGCCGGTTGACTTGCCCCGGCCAGAACCGTCGGGAACCGCCGCGGAACGCGCTCCCCCAACTCCAGGAAGCTCCCCCGGATGTGCACCTGCAGGTCCGTGGGCTCGCCTTCGGTCAGGCCCATCGCGCCCGGCAGCTCGGGGGCGGATTTCTCCATAGCCGCGACCTGATCCCGGATCTGCTTCAGGCGGGTTCGCCGCGCCTCCGGCAGGGAACTCTCGAAGTCGGTCGGCAGTGGTTTCCCGGGACCGATGACTCGCTGCAGCTCGGACCGGCCAGCGCGCAACTCCGCGGCCAGCTGCTCCTTGGCGCCTGCGAGCGCGGCTGCGTGCGCCGCCACGCGATCTCGGTCCGCCTGGGTGGCGATCGGGTGCTCAAACCACATGCGCGGCTTGGTCATGATCGTCATGAAGCGGCTGCTCTTGAGGATCCCCGCGAGGCCGTAATAGTCCCTGGTCGTGATCGGGTCGAATTTGTGGTCGTGGCACCGGGCGCAACCGAAAGTCATACCCAGGGTGGCTCGCCCCAACGAGTCCAACTGCTCATCGATCGCGTCCATCTCCATCCTGCGGCTGTCGACCTCGGAGATGCACTTCGGGCCGATCGCCAGATAGCCTGTGGCGATGAGCCGACGACGATTCAACGTGGCGTCTTCGGATGAGGGAAGCAGGTCGCCGGCGATCTGCTCGATGAGGAAATCCCGATACGGTAGGTCATCCTGGAATGCCTGGACCACATAATCGCGGTAACGCCAGGCGTTACCATAGTGCACGTTCTCGTCCAGGCCGTTGGTGTCCGCATACCGCGCCACATCCAGCCAGTGCCGACCCCAGCGTTCGCCATAGCGCGGGCTGGCCAGGAGCCGCTCGACCACCTTGCTCCACGCTGTGGGCGAACGGTCGGCAAGGAAGGCGCGGGTCTCATCGCTACTCGGCGGCAGCCCGATCAGGTCGATGCTAACTCGACGCAGCAGAGTGCGGCGGTCGGCATCCCGGACCGGCTGCAGCCCTTTTGCTTCCTGTGCCTGCCGCAGGAATCGATCTATCGGCGTGCGGCACCACGCCACGTCACGCGGGGTTGGGATCGGGACTCGCCGGACCGCCTGAAACGCCCAGTGAGAGCGAGGATCAACCGGTTTTGGATGAGCCGAGGGCCAGGGAGCGCCGGCACGAATCCACGCTGTGAATGCCTGGGTCTCCTCTTCGGAGAGCGGCTGCTGCGGCGGCATGGCTAGGCCTGGCCGCTGGCGCAGAACGGCCTGGAGCAGCAGGCTCTCATCGGGCTTGGTGGCGTGGAGCGCGGCTCCACGCTTGCCGCCGCGCTCCAACGCCGCGCGCGAATCGACACGCAGACCGCCTGCAGGTCGATTCCCTGCATGACAGCCGGCACAACGCAGGGCAAGGATGGGGCGGATTCGCGTCTCGAAGATCCGTTCCTGCTCAGAAGTCAGCGGCGGACGCACAGGAGCGGACGGCCCCGCCATAGCTGAGGAGCCCACCAGCCATGCGGCAATGAGCGCTGAACATGAGGCAGCCGCGAGGCGGCGAATCTGGACCCGTTTCACGATCTCTTAGTCACCGACGGACGGGGAAGGTGACAGCCGATTCACTCCGGAGATCAGGCCCGCATCGCGCGCTTGATGACTCCCAGAACGAAGATCAACACGCCGACGAAGATGGCGAGCGTGATCAGACCGGCGAGCAGATTCAGCGCGCCGAACACCAGCCGAGTGACGAACCCCAGCAGAGAACCTGCCAGCAGCAGGGCGAGAATCCCCAGACCGATCGCGACAATCGGTTTCATGTTCAGACTCCTCATCCGCATCATCTCCACGGCACCGCCTCGGCGCCTTCGGACGGCGCATACTCCAGCCCTGGCCGCAGTTGAGGAACACCGGCCTGCGACACTGGTTACGCCCCGTTCCAGATACATGAGTTGGGCCGCGCGGCTAAGGATAGTCGAATGGACCGCGTGGGTGAGCGAGCTCACACCGCAGTCCTGGTCTCGCGGGCTACTATCCTCGCCGACGAGTCGGGTCTCTCAAGAGTAGCGTCCGAATTCGGCCGCCGGAGGAGCAGGGCAAGATGGAGCAAATGGCGTGGCGCAGCATGGACGACGCCACCCTCACAGAAGCGGCCACGCTGGGTGAGATGGACGCCTTTAACGAGTTGGTCCGTCGCTACCGGCCCGCCGTCACTGCGGTCGCGGCCCGGATCGTGGGTCCGGACGCAGCGGACGACGTCGCGCAGGACGCGCTGCTGCTCGCGTTCAAGGCTCTGCCGCAACTTGACGACCCGGAGCGGTTCGGCGCCTGGCTGCACGCGGTGGCCCGGCATCGAGCGTTGCGCTTCGCCCAGGCTCCGGCGCAACGGCTCAACACACCGGCCAATGAGACGGACCTGCTGATCCTGGAGCAGACTCCGTCGCTCGCCGGCAGGCCGGACGAGGAGGTGGAGCGGGATGAGAGTCGGCGCGAAGTCCGCGCCGCCGTCGCCCGACTTCCGGAGGATTTTCAACTCGTCATCTTTCTGCACTACTTCGAGGGAATGCCCGCTGCCAGAATCGGGGACTTCCTCGGCCTACCTCTCACCACGGTGAAATGGCGGCTATACCGGGGCCGGCGCCTGATGCAGGCGGACCTGGAACAGTCCGAGTCACCCCACACCAACTCCGCGGCGGGCGACCCCAGCCGCGGTGGAGCCCAAGACCATGACCGACACAACAGCACAACCGGAGCGGACCGCCGCTCAGAAGGAAGAGATCCGTCGTCTCGGACGGATGCTGCGCGGCCTTGCGAAGACAGCGCGGGACGCCAGCTTCACCGGACAACTGGCCGGGGGCAAGGGGGTGGCAGTGCACCAGTACAACGCCATCCTCTCCCGGCTGCACGACATGGGGGTGGCACCCGCCGACCTCTTCACGCCTCTCTTGCAGGAAGCCTCGTTTGACGAGGTCGGGGTCGCCGCAAGCCAACTCGTCTCCTTCCTGCGGGAGGAAGAGGACGAGAAGCGCTGGTGGGCAAACGGCGGCGTGGTCTCGGCGTCCCCCGGCCATCTGAAGATCGTCGGCTTCCCGGGAAGCATCAACGAACTCGGCGAGCTGCTTCGCGAGCACCTTCCCGACTTCTTGCGCGGGCGTGCGGGCGAAGATGCTCGCAAGGCAGCGGCGGAGGCGACTGAAGGTGACTCAGCGGGGGCTGCCGCCGAGGGGCTCGGCGACGCAGACATCGTCGGAGGAGTTGCGCGGGAGGAGCCCGCTCCGGAGACCCCCTCCACAACCGCTGCTCCGCCGACGGATACCAATGTGCGGCTCCGGGAGATCAGTCTCCGGCTGGACGAATTGTCGCGCGAAGTCCGCCGGCCGGGAGCCTCACCGATGGAGATGGCGTTGGCTGCGGAGGAGATGAGCAGGCTCGCCGCGGAGCAGGCAGTGCTGATCGGCGCGAGTTGAATCGGCAGGGCCCCCGTCCAGGTTCCGGGACCGCCCCCCGGCTGAAAAAAGAGAGGCCAGGAGCGAACGCCCCTGGCCTCTCTGATGCGTGGTGTTCGGACCAGCCGGTCAGGCCCGACGTTTGCGGCGCAAGCCCAGCGCGCCGATGAGCCCGGTCACCAGGAGCGCGGCGCTGGTCGGCTCGGGAACTGTGTCACCGACCTCCAGGGTGAACTCCCCGACGAAGTCCAGGTTGGCGTCGGGCGAGGTGACGAAAGGAGACACGCGATCCAGCGAGTGGACGCCCGGGGCGGCCAGGTAGTACTTCGTCAGGGTGACGAAGCGCCCCCCGGAGGGAGTCACGAGTGCGCCGCTGCCAGCGACTGTGGTGCCGTCGAGACGGACGGTGCTGGGGCTGGAGTTGGCCGAGAAGCCGGGGATGGGGCCTCCGGTCCTCACGGGTGCCGTGACGGAGATGCCTGGGCCCACGCCGCCATCGAAGAAGAGATTCAACCCGGTGTGGGTCAGATCTTCATATCGGTTGGCGAAGATCACGAAGTTGTTCGCCCCGGTAGCCAGCGGCACGCTGATGCTCGCTCCCGCGCCGTCTCCAGAGTTGATGAAAGCCCCGGCGAGGCTGCTCGAAGCAACCACGTAGAGGTTCCAGAACCCGTCTCCGCCGCGAGTATTCCACCGCTGAATCCCTGTGGCAGCCCCAGACGCGTTGGCGGAGAAAAGCATGCCCCCCGTAAGGGTTTGCGCGGACGCGCCCCGAGCTGGCAGAAGGCCAAGTGCGGCTATCGCCGAGATGAGAATTCGGGCCCAGTTTCGCATGGACAAATCCCTCTGCAGGCCATGGGTGGCGTCCAATAGTTTGCGACACACCCCGCCGGATGGAGTATCGGCAGATCTCAGCAACACTTTAGGGCAGAATTGCCAGCGCTACCGAATGACAGTATACGACCCCGGACCCGGCGCATCAATCGAACCGGCAAAAAAGTCGGCGGCGCTAGCGGATCGCGGACAGATACAGGCTATGGTAGTCATCCCCGCGCGGGGGGAACTCCGGAAACCGTCCGAGCAACTCCGGCTCCGTAACTCGACGGCACTCTGTAAAGCCCGCTTCCCGCAGCGCCCAGGTCAGCAGGCCGGCATCGAAGAGGTTTCTGTGCTCGCCATCCTGCTGGAAGAGCGAGTTGATCATGTGCTGCGGCGTCTCGCGCCATGCTTCCAGCGTCGGGAAGAGCCGAATGAAGTCCTCCAGCAATGCCGCTCCGCGGTCTTCCGTGTAGCCTCGGCATGCCTTTTCGAGATCAGGACAGGAGAGCCAGATCTCACCGCCGGGCCGCATGACACGCTTGAGCCCCCGCAGCAGGGGCAGTAGCTCTGAGTGTAGCTCCAGGTGCTCAATCACATGTTGGCTCACCACCGCATCGAAGCTACTATCGGCCCAGGGGAGCCAGCCCGAGGCGAGATCGACGATCACCGGTGAGCCCACGACGTCGGCGTTCACCCACCCTTCGACGAGCCTCGTCCCGCAGCCCAGGTGCAGGCGGGGGAACTCCGGCCGGACATCCCGCCGTGGCCAGGCGTTGCGCGCGCGGAGTCGGAGGGCATCAAACTGAGCGGCCCGCATGGTCCGCGGGCTGAAGACTTCGTACCCCAGTCCGCGGATGATTGCGTCCACGAAACAAAAACCCAGGGGGGAGTTCAACAAACGGTTGCGCAGGCTCCGTAACACGCTGCTCCTTCCGCCCGACCGCCATGGGGCGGGCTCTCGGCTGCAAGTTTCTCACCTCTCGGCCCCGTTTGCGCCCCGCGCGGGGGGCCGAATCGGCACCACCACGTGGAAGATGCTGCCCTCTCCGAGCTCGCTCTCCACCCAGATGCGACCGCCGTGCGCTTCCACCACCATCTTGCAGAAGGTCAGGCCAAGCCCCGTGGAGTTCCGGCGACCGGCCTGGCGGGTCTCAACCTGCCCAAACTTCTCGAAGATCCGATCATAGGCCGACTCCGGAATCCCCTCGCCAGTGTCCCGCACGGTGAAGTGGATGCAGTCCCCCTCACGAATCGCCGTCAGTTCGACCATCCCCCCGCCGTGGGTGAACTTCACTGCATTCCCGAGCAGGTTGACAAGTGTCCGGCGAATCTTGTCTTCGTCGACCGTGAGTAGCGGAAGTCCCGGCTCTGCACGGACGGTGAGGGTCAGGCCCTTTTCGCGGGCGATCTGGCGCACCTGCTGCTCCGCACGCTCCAGCAGCCCGGCCACGCTCGGATTGCTGTACGCCAGCCGCAGGGAGCCGTCTTCCATCTTGCTGATGTCCAGCAGATCATTGATCATCCCGAGCAGGGTCTCCGCCCCGGAGATCGACATCTCCCACAGTTCACGCTGCTCGTCGTTGAGTTCCCCGACGGCCTCGACCGTGTAGAGTCCGGTGATGAGAGAGGTCAGCGGCGTCCGCAGGTCGTGGACCACCATGTGGGTCAGACTGTCGCGGAGCTTTTCCAACTCCCGGAGTTGCAGATAACGCTCCTGCAGGCGATCCCACAGGCGCTTTTTTTCCAGGCAGGCGCTGATGCGGGCTCGGAGCAGCGTTGCGTTGAACGGCTTGGGAAGGTAGTCTTCGGCACCTCGCTCGATGCACCTGACCACGCTCTGGATTTCGTCCACGCCGGAGATCATCACGACAGGAATCGCGCGCAGCGCACGATCGGACTTGATCTCGTCAAGCACGGCGTACCCGTCCATCTCCGGCATCATCACGTCCAGCAGCACGAGGTCATGGGGGCGCTCCCTCAACACCTGCAGCGCCTCACGGCCATTACTTGCCTGGGTGGGGCGGTGCCCGAGCTGCCGGACGTGCTGCGCCAGCATCAGCCGGATAGTCGCCAGATCATCCACCACCAGGACATCCGCCGGCTCAACGGCCTGGGCGTCACTCATCTGCGGTCTCCCCCGACGACCCGGCGAGGGCCGCGATCAGCCGCTCGGATGCCGGCGGGACCTTTTCAAAGATCTCCCTGGCTCCATCCACCCGTCCGGCCTTCCCGAGTCGCTCCAACTCGAAACAAAGGGACGAGAGGTAGACCCCGCCGAGATTGGCCGACGCGCCCTTGAGACCGTGGGCGGCTGCCCGAAGCTGGGAGGCATCGCCTACGTCGATCGCATTCCGCATGGTTTCCATGAGGGGCACCGCGTCTGCGGTGAAGGCCTCGATCAACTCCTCCAGGATCTCGGGCATGCCCGCATCTCGCATCCGCCGGAGTTCCGCGATTGTGGCGTCGTCGAGTTCGTTACCGAGGCGGGGCGACTCGGCATGTGCCCGGACCGACGGATGAGAACCGTCGGCACCGATATGACGGGGCGCCCGACCCAGTTTTTGCGCTCGCTCGCCAGCCCTGATGAGCACGGCGATCAGCTCGGGCACCCGGACGGGCTTGGCGAGGTAGTCGTCCATTCCGGCCGCGATGCACGCCTCACGATCTTCGCGCATGGCGTTGGCGGTCAAGGCCGCGAGCAGGGGCCGCTCGTCTTCCCGCCAACGAGCCCGTATTCGGCGAGAGGCTTCCAGGCCATCCATCTCCGGCATTTGAACGTCCATCAGGATCAGGTCGTAATGCTGGCGCTCGAGGGCATCGAGCACCTCCACTCCGTTCGCGGCGATGTCGGCCCGGTACGCCATCCGTCCCAACATGGTCTGCATCAGACGCTGGTTTACGGCCAGGTCCTCCGCCAGCAGGATACGCAGCGGGAAGCGCTTGCCCAGACCGGGGTCATACTCTGACACCCCCTGTTCACGTACCTGCACTGGCCGCCCTGCAAAGATGCCGGCCAGCAGGTTGAAGAGTTGGGACTGTTTCACCGGCTTGGTGAGGAAAGCCGTGAACCCGCTGCGCTCGATTTCGGCCGCACGCCGGCCAACAGAACTCAGGGCGATGAGGGGGAGTTGGGCGGTCTCTTCCCGCGCTCGCAGGCGGCGGGCAAGTTCCATTCCGTCCATCTCCGGCATCTGCACGTCCAGCACTGCCAGATCAAACTTCTGGCCGCCTTCGATGAGAGCCAGGGCGGCGCTCCCGCCGGCGGCCTCTTCGGCCGCCATCCCCCAGTTTCGGGCCTGAGCAACCAGGATCTGGCGGTTGGTGGCGTTGTCGTCCACGATGAGGAGCCGCCGCCCCTGCAGGATCGGCTGCGAAAGCTGGGCATAGATCCGCACCGGCTCCGTTGCCGCGCGCACCCGGATGGTGAAGCTGAAGGTCGATCCCTCGCCGACCTCGCTGGTGACCGACATCTCGCCACCCATCATCATGGTGAGCCGGTGGCTGATCGCCAGCCCCAGCCCTGTGCCGCCGTAACGCCGGGTGGTGGAGGCGTCCACCTGGCTGAAGGAGCGGAACAGCCGGTCCATGCGCTCGTGGGGGATGCCGATGCCGGTATCTTTCACGTCGAAGCGCACCAGGTATTCGCTACCGTCGAGAGGGGTGGTGACGACCGTGACCACGACCTCGCCGGCGTCCGTGAATTTCACGGCGTTGCTCAATAGGTTGACGAGGATCTGCCGAAGGCGCGTCGGATCCGAGACGACGGAGACGGGGGTGCGCGGGTCGAACATGTAGGCGAGATCGAGCCGCTTCTCCGCCGCCCTGGCCGCCACCAGATCGAGCGCCGACTCCAGGCATTCCCGGAGATCGAACACCTGCTGCTCCAGATCCAACTGGTGGGCTTCGATCTTGGAGTAGTCGAGGATGTCGTTGATGATGGCCAGGAGGGAGTCGCCGCTCTCGCGAATCACGCTGGCATACTCGCGCTGCTCGCCGGAGAGTGGGGTATCGAGAAGCAGGCCGGACATGCCGATGACGGCGTTCATCGGTGTCCTGATCTCGTGGCTCATCACGGCGAGGAACTCGCTCTTTGCCTGCGCCGCTGCGTCGGCCAGCTCTTTCGCTCTCTGGAGCTCGACCTCGGTCCGCTTGCGTTCAGCGATTTCCTGTTCTAACTCCGAGGTCCGCTCGCGGACTCGAAGCTCCAACCCTTCATTCGCGGTCAGCAGCGCGGCGTCCCGCTGCTGGATTCCGCCCAGGAGGGTATTGAAGCTGTTCGCGACCACGGCCATCTCGGCCTCTTCCGATTCCGGGGCCCGGAGGGAGTAGTCTTCTTCCCTGGAGACGCGGACCATCATGTCCGCAAGTTGAACGATCGGGTCCGCGATCCAGCGTTGGAAGCGCATCGCCATCGCATAGGCCGCGTAGCCGGAGAGAATGAAGAGTGCCCCGACGATGAGCAGAAATCGGCGCAACTGCTCGGCCCACAGCCGCATGTCCTGTCGGACCCAGACCACACCGACGGGCTCACCACGAAAGGTGACTACTCTGCTGACGACGATGCTGGAGGCGCTGATGCTCACCCGGTCTTCCCTTGGGGAAGGCGGGATGTCCTTACCGGGCGGGACGATGACGGGCGTCCGACGGTCGAGGACGCGGGCTGGGTAGTAGGCGAGGAGTTCGCCGCTGCGGGTGTAGAAGGCAGCGGCATTGATCTCCGGTCGGGCCCGGAGCACCGCTAGATTCTCCATGGCGGCGCGGGCGTCACGGAACGCGAGCACCGGAGCGCTGTTCGCCCCCACGATCTCAGCGACCGTAGTGAGATCCCGCGCAGCCTGTCGGCGGAAAAGGAACTGGTCGTAGTAGATGATTCCCGCCGAGGCGAGTCCCAACGCCACGAAACTGGTGAGGGTGGTGCTGACGACCAACTTCTGGCGGAGGTTAAGCCGCCGGAAGCCTCGGGGCCCCGCCATCTCAGCGGGGCTCTGTGTCGCGGTAAACGTGAGCGGCGAGCGCCAGAACGCGGGAGCTGATGCTGATCTTGGCCCGGCGAGCAGCAGCCTCGTTGATCTCGTACTCGCAGCGACCCTTCGACATCGTCACGGTGGCGATCCCGCCGTCCTTGGCGAACGACTCGGTCTCGCCGATGGTGAGGATGGGCGACTCCTTCAGCGCGCTGAGGATCTTCTGCGATCGGGTCGTGGCGGCGGCGGGCACAAAGAGCACGTGGCAGAGACGGGCATCGTCATAGGAACTGATCGTCATCGTCATGACGGGACGGGATCCCTGGAGTTGGTGGCGCTCCGCGAGCATCATCGTCGGCGGCATGCGCTTCCCTCGGGGGCTCGGGGTCTCAGGCTGCAGGATGCCGACGAGGATGGGGGCACGCGGATGGGGGAACGAGTCCGCAGGCCACTCGGTAAACTGGGACAACGTGCGGATGAACCGCAGCTTGTGGATGAAATCCCCGGGGGAGCCAAGGACGACCTCAGCCTTAGCCTGCCGCGTCCGCGGCGGAGGCGGGGACTGCGCTATCGCCGGGCCGATGAGACTCGCAAATAGCCCTGCGGCCACCAGCCCAATTCGGGACCAGGATGGGCCGCACGCTAGGCGGAGAACACCATGTTGCATACGAGGTCGCATCTGACGACTCTATAGACGCTCACCGGAGCGATCCGTATCAAAAAAGATTCTACCTGTTCGGCCGGGAATGGGTCCACCTCGACACGGGCGCAGCGGCGAGCTCATCGCCCGACCCGCTTCTCCAACTCGACGAGTTGCTCGGGCGTCCCGAGCACAATCAGCGTGTCGCCCCCGCGGAGCAACTGGTCACGCGGTGGGTTCGGTTGGAAGCTGGATGAGCCTGCCTCGCGGATCGCCAGCACAACGCACCCATTCGCGCCGGCGATCCCGCTCTGCTCCAGGGTCACGCCGACGAGGATTGAGCGCTCGGGAATCCCCACCTCATGCATCTCCCACCTCACCCCATGGGCAGAGCAGGTTTCATCCACGAAATCCGCGACAGCGGGCCGCGTCACCACGGAGGCAATCCGTTGTGCGCCGATGATGTAGGGCGAAACCACACGGTCGGCGCCGGCAATCTCCAGCTTGTGCACGTCAGGTTCCGACTCCGATCGGGCGATGATCCGAATCTTGGCGTTCAGCGCACGCGCACTGAGGGTGATGAAGACGTTGTCAGCGTCCTTGGGCACCACGGTGACCAGCGCGACCGCCCTCTCCACTCCTGCCGCAATCAGGTTGGCGTCGTCCGCCGCGTTGCCGTGGACGAAAGGGGTTTCCGCCTCCCGCAACTCGCGGCATCGAGCCTCGCTGACCTCGATTACGACGAACCGCTGTCGCCGCCGCCGGAACTCCGACGCCAACTCTCGCCCCATGCGACCGTACCCGCAAATGATGACGTGGTTATCCATCTTCTTCAGCCCCTTCCGACGGCGGTGCAGCTCCAGCGTGTCGCGGAGTGCCTCACCGATCAGGAAATCTGCAAAGCTCGCGGCCGTGACCAGGCTGGCAACCACCGACGTGAGAATGAGAAGAATGGTGAAGGCGCGCCCGGCCGGAGAGAGCGGGTGGACCTCGCTGAAACCTACCCCGGCGCAGGTGATGGCGGTCATGTAGATCGCATCACCCAGGTGCCACTTTTCGATGATGACATAGCCCGCGCAGCCACTGCACCATACGAGGATCACCGAGAGCAGCGCGAGGCGTAGGCGGCGTATCGATGCCATGGGGCCATTGGGCGGCGGCAGCGGCCGCCGGACGCCGGGTTCTAGCCGGCGGTCACCTTCACCAGCGAGGGCCGGATCACTCGATCGTGGACACGGTATCCGGCGCGGATCTCTTCTACAACAACGCCGGCAGCCTGACCATCCGCAGCAGGCACCTGCAGAATTGCCTCATGCAGGTTTGGATCGAACTGGCTCCCCAGCGCTGCGATCTTTTCGACCCCCGAGTGCTCCAGCACCTCGAGTAGTTGCCGATGGATCAGCTCGATTCCCGAGCGCAGCGAGGACTGCTCCTGTCCGACCTCGGCGGCGTCCAACGCCCGTGCGAAGTTGTCCACCACGGGCAGGAGCTGCGCTATGAGCCGCTCGGCGGCCAGCCTGGCGGCCTCGTCTCGGTCGTTCCGGGTCCGGCGACGATAGTTCTCAAGTTCGGCGACGGCGCGCAGAGTTCGGTCTTTCCAATCCGCGACCTCGCCCTCCAGCTCAGCGATTCGGGCCGCCTCATCCGTCTGCTCGGTCGGCACTTCGCCGTCTTCGACCGGTCGTCCCTCATTCGCGGGCGCGACATCCATCTCGTCCCCTCCCACACGCCTCTCCTTCTTTCGCCTATGCCCCATGAATGGCATCCGTTGCCCCCCGTCGCCCGCGCGGCCCAACCAATGGGCAGACGCCGGCCGGATGCGTCCATCCTACAGGGTCTGCCCGCGTAGGGCTATTCATCTGCCAGACGCGCCAACGCGTCGGTGAGCACCTGGGCCGCATAGCGTACCGCGGGCACAGCCTGGGTATAGTGCATCCTCGTTGGACCCAACACCCCGATCCACCCCGACCGGCCCATGGGAGCCTGGTACCGGGCAGCCACGAGACTGACCTCGTGCATCGCCGCGTGAGGATTCTCTTCCCCGATGCTGACGCACAGGGAACTGACGGCGAGCAGCCGCTGCAGCGTCTCAACGGCGGTCCTCCGTGCCTCGAGGAACCGGACCAGCGGCTCGACCCGGTTGGAGTCGCGAAACTCCGGCTGCTCCAGCATCCGGCTCGCTCCCTCAAGGACCATCTCTTCCTCGTGCTGGCTCAATCCCCGGTTGATGACCCCCACCAGCTCCGTCAACAACTCCTGGTACGGCCGCAATTGATCGTCCGAGAAGGTGACGAGCGACACACGGCTGATGCTCTCCCCGCGAAGCGCGCGATCAAGCGCGTTGGTCAATAAGGTCACTTCTCCGGGGTTCAACGTCTGTCGAAGCTCGGCGTGGCGGTGCACCACCTGACCGTTGTCAAGGACAATGACCACCAGAACCCGACGACCCGTCATCTGAACCAGGTGGATCTGCCTGAGGGTCACCTCCTGCGACGTGGGCGGGGCGGCAACCGTCGTGTAGTGCGTCAGCATGGAGAGCGCACGACAGGTCTGGATGAGCAACTGCTCCAGTTCGCCATCCGTCCAGCGCTGCTGTGGGCGCAGGGTCCGCGCATCCGCTGGGGACAGGCGCTCCCACGTCATCAGGTGGTCGACGTAGTAGCGATACCCCTGATCAGAGGGGATGCGGCCGGCGCTCGTGTGGGGCTGGCGCAGGTACCCCATGTCGGTCATTTCCGCCAGCTCATTGCGAATGGTGGCCGAGCGCACTCCCAGCGAGGGCTGCCCGGCGAGCAGGTGGGAACCAACGGGCTCCGCACGCTCGACGTAGCTCTCGACGATGAACTGGAGGATTTGCCGTTTTCGACGATCCAGATCCATAGGTGTTGCCAGGTCCGAAGTGCGGGTATCCCTCTCCCCCGACTTCTCGCGGAGTTTCGCTGCCACTCCCACGTTCAATTAGCACTCTCGGGTCGAGAGTGTCAATTCCCGGGCAAACTCACACGTGGTCGGTCAGTCGGGTGCACCGGCGGTTTCGGGCGTCCAGCCTCGCCGCAGCGACTTCAATGCCAGTTCAGCCGCCACCTGCTCGGCGCCCTTCTTGCTGCGGCCACCCCCCGTTGCCAGCATCTCTCCCTTGAGTCGGACGGCGCAGGTGAAACGTCGGTCGTGGGGCGGACCCTCCGTGCTCACCGCCTCGTAGACCGGAAGCTCACGGAAGTGTTCCTGGCAATGTTCCTGCAGGCGGCTCTTGAAGTCCGGGTCGGATCTGACGTCAGTGACGGCGATCAATCTTTCCCGAATCAGGGCCCGAGCCGCCTCCAGCCCCTCTCCGAGGTAGACGGCGGCGATCACGGCCTCCACGGCGTCAGCCTGCACGGCGGCGTTTCCGCGGACACCCGCCGCGTCCTCGGCCACGGCCAGCCTCAACTGCCCCGGCAGCCCAAGCCGGATCGCTGCCGCCGCGAGCGCTCGCTTGCTGACGAGCCGACTCTTCATGCGCGAGAGTTCCCCCTCGGTCGCCGCCGGATATGCATCGTAGAGGTGCTCATTGACGACCAGACCCAGGACTGCATCTCCGAGAAACTCGAGGCGTTCGTTGTCACTCTCGCTGGAGCCAGTGTTGAGGCTCCGGTGGGTCAGGGCTCGTCGCAGAAGTGGAACGGTCCCACGGGAAAGCCCGAGGCTGGTAGCCAACTCATCCACGTGGGCAGAATGGTCGGCGGAATGGTCGGCAGAATGGGCGCCGCCCCCCTCTTCCCCGGGCGTGGCGGGCGACCCGAACTGCGGCGAGCGCATTTCCCCGCGGCCCGGACAACTCTCACTCATGGAATGGCGGTGCCTATCGCGCGGGGCGCGGTTGGATGGCGCGATGGATGAGCTGATAGCCAACTACCATCCCCGCCATCGCGGCGATCAGCCAGAATTCCATGAGCCGGAAACGCTGCACGGGCCAGAAGATGACTTCCGCTCGGCCAATCACCCTGTCCCCGGTCAGCGGGCCCCAACTGTGGCTATCGTTACTATTGTTGCGATTGTCGCCCATCATAAAGTACTCGTTGGGGCCCAACTTTCGCGGACCATAGCTGTAGACGGCAGGTTCAGCGATGTAGTCCTCGCGCAGGCGCTGACCCGCGGCCAGGACGTGCCCCTCATCAAAGGCCAGTTTCTTGCCCCGGACCACGGCGAGACGCGGACGCCCGCCGATGGAGAACACCGTCCCCTCCACGCCCGTATCCCCGCCGAAAGAGTCGAGGGGGCGATTCTCAATCTGTCCGCTCACGTCCGACAACTCCAACTTGCCGTCGATCTCCACACGGTAGGCGTCGAAGTTCAGTCGGTAGTTCGGCGATGCGATCACCCGCAGCTTCTCGGCCTCACCAAGCGGGATCTGCGCCAGGCTTGCCTGCACCTCAGGGGCCGAGTGTTCGTCCCGATCCATGTCGATCCCGCCGGATTCGGAAGTCAGGCGGAGGGCGGTGTGACCATCGATGGTCAGCCGCGCGGGTAGAATCTCGATCGTTTCGCCGGGCAGGCCGATAACACGCTTGATGAATTCCTTCTCATCCGGTGCCGCAGCGGGAGGCGCCTTGAACACCACAATGTCGCGCCGTTGCGGCTTTCCCAATCGGTAGATCAGCTTGTTGACCAGCAGCCGGTCTCCCGTGCCGCCGGTGCCGGGGCCTCCCATAGGACTGCCCATCTCATTGACCGGACCCATGAGGGTCGGTTCCATCGACCCGGAGGGGATGTAGAACGCCTGGAAGAGGAACGGTCGGATCAGGAGGAAGACGACGACCACCACCGAGAGCGCGACCTGCACGTTCTCCACGACCCAGTCCTGACGCGCTTCTTTCTCGCGGGAAAGCAGTCTGGCGATCGCGAGCACCAGCATCAGGATGCCAACGGCAAGCAGCACCTTCGCGGTGGTGAGGTTCGCCAGCCACTCGGTGACGCCGTTCAATGCGGGAAAGTACTTCTGAAGGAGGTCACGGAACATGCATCACCCCAGATCATCCTCTCATTGGATGCGTCCCCCCGCGGCGGCTTCCGAGGGCGGTTCATCCTAGCGATTGGCCTCAGCCAGCACTCGATCAGCATCGCGCTGCAGCTTGAGCGCGGTCGTTGCCGGATCTGCTCTGCCAGACACGATCGAGCGCGCCGCCGTTTCGAGCAGTTGTCGGACTTCCTGCCACCCGATCACGTTGGGCTCGCCCTTCGCGTGCTTCAGGATCTCGTAGACGTGCAAAGCGCGCGAGTTGGCGGCATAGAATGCTTTCATCTCCGGCTGATCCACCGCGGAGCGGCGTACGGGCAGGTAGCCCGTGCCGCGAGCCCACTCCGCAGTGATCGGCGGCGAGGTAAACCAGGCCACGAATTGCCAGGCCGCCCGCTGTTGCTCCGGCGTCGTGCGGAAGATGCAGATGTTGGGACCATACATCACGGTGACCGGCTTCACGCCCTCAGCGTGGGGGATCACCGCAACATCCCAATCGAACTTCGAGCCGATCTGCTCTTCCAACCCGGCTCGGCTTGAGCTGCTGTCGAGCACAAAGGCGCGAGACTGGGCCGTGAACAGCCCCCGAACGTCGTCGGCGGCGTCTTCCGCCAGCGTTCGCGCCAGGGCCATTCGGCGCAGCAATCCCATCGTCGCCACCGCCTCGGCCGAGCCGAAGCCAGTCTTTTGTCCTGCGGGATCGAAGACTTCGCCGCCGTGAGAGTAGATCATGCCGTCCAGGGTTGAGGGGTCCGCCATGAAAGAGAACGCCGGCTGTCCCAGGATCTTGCTGAGAACCCCGGCTTGCCGCTCGAACTCGATCCACGTCGCCGGAGGCGCTTCGATCCCCGCGCGCTTCATGAGCGTCTTGTTGTAGTAGAGGACGAGGTTGCTCTTCGTGAAGGGAAACGATAGGAGCTTGCCGCCGAACTGCGCGAACCGATTCGATTGCAGGTAGAGCGGCGGAATGTCCTGAAGATCCTCCTCCGTCAGGCCAATCTGCCGATCGGCGACGAGGTCGTCGAGGGGAACGATGGCATCGCTTTTGGCGTACTCCGTGGCATGACTCTCATACGCGACGCTCAAGGCCGGGAGGGACTTGGCCTGAATCCCGGCCCGAATCTTCTTGTTGAGGTCGTCGTAGCTGCCCTGAAAAACGGGCACCACCTCAACGCCGGGATGGGCTGCGCCGAAGTCCTTGCAGAGCTTCTGGAGCAGTTGTTCCTGCTCACGCCGACGGGTGTGCCAGAACTCAAGCCGCAGCACTCCGGCGGCGGAGCGGTCGGGCCCTCCGCCGTTGCAGCCGGCCGCCGCGACAGTCCCGATCGCCAGCACCAGCAGACCCAGGCGCCGGGTCCAGCTCTGCATGTGACCTCCTCCGAATGGCCGGTCGGGGGCCGCCGGCGCGGTCTATTATCGTCGACCGGAGAAGGAGCGAACAAGCACGGCTCTCTTCACATCCCGACGTGGGTCGAACTCAACCTTTGACGCCGGATGTCACCCCCTCCACGAACGTCCGCTGCACCAGGAAGAAGAGAACGAGCACGGGCAGCATGACGACGGTCGAGGCGGCCATGAGCAGGTTCGGGTAGGGCCCCTCTGCCTGGAGAAAGCTCTGAAGACCGACCTCCACGGTCCGGAACTGATCGTCCTTGGTGACCAGCAGCGGCCACAGGAGAGAATTCCAACTACCGAGAAAGGCGAACAGGCCGCCTGTCGACAGGGCGGGACGGCAAAGCGGGGCTGCGATCCTCCAGAGATAACTCCAGTGCGAGCAGCCGTCCAGGGCCGCGGCCTCGAAATAGTCACGGGGCAGCGTGCGCAGGAACTGCGTGACCAGAAAGACGCTGAAAACGTTGGCCGCCCAGGGCAGGATCATCGCCGCGTAGGTGTTGTGGAGGCCCAACCGACTGATCATCAGAAAGTTGGGGATCAGCACGACCTCGAACGGCACCATCATCGTCGCCAGATAGAGGGTGAACACCAGGCGCTTCCCCGGGAACTCAAGTTGGGCGAAGGCGTATCCGGCGAAGAGAGCGCACACCACTACCGACAGGCAAACCGACCCCGCCACGACGAAGCTGTTCAGGAAGTAGCGACCGAAGGGTGCCGCGCCGAGCGCTTCAGGGTAGTTGGTCCACTGCGGTATCGCCGGGAGGAGCGTCGGCGGAAAGGTTGCTGCCTCCGCGCTGGTCTTTAACGCCGTCGAAAGCATCCAGAAGAAGGGGAAGGCCATCACGGCCCCGACGGCCACCAGCACCAGGTAGCGCGCCAACTGCAGAGCCCTCGGGCGCGATCGGGAACGGCCAGGCTGCTTAGCCATAGTGCACTCGCCGCCCGATGACCCGGAACTGCACGAGGGTGATGCTGAGCACGATCCCGAAGAGCAAGAGGGCGACAGCGGACCCGTAGCCGGCTCCCAATCGGGCCATCTGGTCGTTGAAGCACTGGTAGATGTAAAGCGTCAGGTTCCTCGTCGTCCCATTCGGCCCCCCCATGCGGTCCGGACTGAGCACGTAGATCTGGGTGAATGTCTGGAACGCGCGAATAGTAAAAATGACTACGAGGAAGAAAAGTGTCGGCGAGAGCAGCGGGAGCTTGACGTACCTGGCCAGGGTCCAGCCGCGGGCACCATCAAGGCGCGCCGCATCCACCACCTCTTCGGGAACGGCCGCCAGACCCGCCAGCATGACCACGACGGCAAAGCCGAGGTTGTGCCAGATGGTGACGCCGATGATGCAGACGAGCGCCAAGCTGGGGCCGGCCAGCCACCCGGGTACGCCGACGCCCGCCGCGGAGAACAAGAGGGTGCCGATGCCGCGTTCCTCGTACAGCCAGCGCACGTCCAGCCCGAGCCGTCGGGTGACAGCCGTGGCCACGCCGAAGTTCGGGTTCAAGATCCATCGCCAGACGGCGGCGGCCGCCACCGGCGAGACCACGTAAGGCAGGAAGTAGAGCGTGCGAAAAAACCCGGCGCCGCGGAGTCGCCCATGCAGCGACTCGGCCAGCAGATAGGCGATGACCAGCGTGGTAGGCACGGTGCCGAGCACGTAATGCGCACTTACCTGGAGAGATTGCCAGAACTGGGGCTCGCGGAGCAGAGCGCGGGCGTAGTTGTCGAATCCGACCCAGGGACCTGGGGTGAGGCGCCAATCACGAAAGCTGATCACCCCGGCACTCACCAGGGGAATCAGCCCAAACAGGCCGATGATCAGCACGCTGGGCAGAAGCAGGCCGTAGGCAAGCGCAATCTCCGCCCGGCGCCGCCCTTTGGCCGCGCCCACCGACGACGAGGGCTCCCATCCGGTTTTGCTCGTGCTTTCCAAAGTCGCTGGTCCGGAGGGCATGACCGGGTCGCCCGGGCTTCCATGAGTCGCTTTGATCTACCGATAATGAATCTTGCAGGCCGGTCGCCGACATCCCTCCGGTAGGTCGTGCACGGGAGCGTTGCGCGGGAGCCCTCTTGAATACTCAGCTAATCGTACTATCTCCCCCAGGGAACCCCACCGGCGTGCGCGCGGGCCTCCGTGCCGTGGCGCGTCTAAGGCGTCAACTCAACACGGAAGGGCTTGGATACGTCTGGGAGTGCTACCGCTTGATGGACGAAACGCAGGCCATCGTGTTCCTGGGCTCCGAGCCATCCGCCGCCGCTACCATCGACTCCGGTCCGGACCGCGGTCGAGGCAGCGAGTTGATCGAGCGTGCCCTAGCCGCAGCGACGGACGCCGGCTGGCAAGTGAGCCAGCGGCTTGAGATGTCCGAGATCGTGAACATGAGCTGGCCGGGCGCGGTCGGAGAATCATCGCTTTGTCGGCTCAGCCCTGGCGCTGCGAAGGGGAGAAAGATTGCCCACGCGCGGGCTATCCTGGCGGCCCTGGGTGCCCCCGGCACACTTCGGATCGAGGGTTGGCACGGGAGTGCGCCTGACGGCTCGACGCGACAGTGCCATGTGCTCGCGTTCGACGGTGAGGATGGTGTCTGGAGCTTTCTCGACTCGCCAGCATGTCGTGAGTGGTCCGCCACGGCGGCCGACTCCCCCGCCTGGGGGATCAACCTACCGAGGCTGGCGCAACCTGGACGCGGAACCCCGGCATCTCTGCCCGCCCCACCCGCAGATGGATTCTCCATCCGCATGACCAGCCCCGGTGAGGGGGCACTGCGACTGGAATTGCGCGGCCGGCTGGAGGGAGCCCGAGTCGACCGGTGTGAACAGTTGTGCAACCTCGCCCTCCGGCGGGGCTGCCGCTCGCTTGAGGTCGACATCCGGGGACTGGAGTTTCTGAGCCGCGACGGCATGCTCCACCTCACTGCCGCGGCCCGCGAGATCAAGCAGCGTGGCGGCCGATTTGTCCTGATCGATCGGGTCGATCGTGCCCGGGCCATGGCGAGACGGGAGCATCTGAGCGCCTCGCTCCCCTCCGAACCGCCCCTGTTCGTGGGACCCAGTTCGGCGTAGAATCCCCCGAGGGGGATGCCAGCGTGCACACGCCACACCGTTTCAGCCTGGCCGTGATAATCGTGCTCGGGACCAGCCTCGCTTCAGGTTCCGCGGTCGGCGTAGATGCGGCACCGCGATCGGGTGGCGGTCCGCTCTCCCGGTTCCCCACGCGGCCATTTCCGAGTGTAAATCGCCCCGAGGGCCGGCTGCCGGGAGGCGCTAATCGCCCGGATCGACCCACCACGGGAAGCGGGGAGCGATCACCGGGGCGCGGATCGGGCGGCGAGCGCCCTCGCCCGGCACGGCATCACCGCCGGCACTACTACTGCCCTTCGTGGCTGGCGTTTGGGCCGGGGTTCTTTCGAAGTCCCTTCTACGATCCCTTCTATGACCTGCGCGCGGGTTCGTATGCTGATCGAGCTCACGAAGGGAGTCACGGGGAGTCACGGGACAACGTGAGTGTCGCCGTCGAGCCACAGGCCACCGAAGTTCGCGTCAACGGCATCAGCTACGGCCGGGGCAAGCTGCGGTTCAGTCTTCCTGTGGGAGAGTGGCAGGTCGACCTGAGTGCCCCCGGGTTCGCCTCTCAGTCCATCGCCCTCCGCGTGGAACCGGGGGTCAGCTACACGATCCGCCGCCGCCTGGTTCGTGAGATGGCCCAACCACCCCGGGAGCCTGGCCACCTCGGCGATCAGGGATCGGACGCCCGCCGGTAAGCTCCACCGCCCGGTGTCTCCACGCGAACGCGGTCTCCGGGTCGCAGGGCCCAGGATCCCCGCGCTCCGAGAATCTGCTCGAGCTCGCCGGACCGGATCAGCGTGTTCCGCCCATTCGCTCCCGATCCGCCCCCCGCCAGCCCATAAGGCGCCGAGCCGCGACGATCCGTCAGGAGGCTGACGGTCGCCGCTTCGAGGACCTCCGTCTCCCGAACCACCCCCTCGCCACCGGCACTCCCGCCGGCACCGCCTGATCCTGTCCGCAGCGCATAGGCCCGGATTCGCATCGGATAGTGGAACTCCAGCGCCTCTACAGGTGTGTTCCGCGTGTTGCTCATGTGACAGTGGATGCCGGAGGCACCCGGCCCTCCAGGCCCCGCCCCAGCGCCGCCGCCAATGGTTTCGTAGTAGGACCAGGGGACCGGAGTCTCTCCGCCGAAGCTGATGTTGTTCATCGTCCCCTGAGAGGCCGCGGGGATGCGGTCTGGGAACCACGCCGAGAAGGCCCGCAGAAGCAGATCGACCAGTCGCTGGCTGGTTTCGACGTTGCCGGCGGCGACGGGTGAGGCCCGCCCCGGGCAGACCAGGCTATTCTCGGGCAGCACAAGCTGCAGGCAGTCCAGAATCCCCTGGTTTAGATCTGTCCCAGCGGGCAGCAGGCAAGCGAGGCAGTAATAGGCGGCCGACGCCGTGACAGCCGGCGGGGCGTTGAGTGGCGCGGGACACGAGGCGGATGTGCCTGTGAAATCGATCCGCAGCTTCCTGCCGACGCGGGAGAGGGCGACGCGCAGGTAGGGGACGGGTTGATCCTCTGCGGCGTCTAGTTGATCCTCCGCGCTTGCGGGAGTCCCCGGCAGCCGACGAATGAAGGAGTGCGTAGCCCTTTGGGTCGACAGGATAGCAGCGTCCGCGTGCCGGCACAGGAGTTCCGAGCCCCATCGATGCAGGAGGGCCCGCCACCGAGACACGCCGTTGGCTAATGATCCTAGTTGGGCGGAGAGGTCACCGCTTCTCTCTTCCGGCGTGCGGACATTACGAAGCACCAGGCGCCATATGTCATCGTCACGTTTGCCGGCCCGCACGAGCTTTACCGGCGGGATGATCAGCCCTTCTGCGTACGACGACCTCGCGGGGCCCATGGACCCGGGGTACATGCCGCCCACGTCCGCGTGATGCGCGCGGTTGGCAACAAAGCCCTGGAGCGCCCCGTCATGAAAAACCGGCGCGACGACGCTGATATCGGGAAGATGCGTCCCCCCGCACTCCGGATCGTTGCATGCAAGGACGTCGCCCTCCTCCCACGTCTGCTCAACGGCGAGCCGGTTCATCATCATGGGAAACGCCCCGAGATGGACCGGAATATGCGCTGCCTGAGCCAACAACCTGCCCCGGGCATCGAAGAGTGCACAGGAATGATCCCGACGCTCCTTGATGTTCGGCGAATGCGACGACCGCTCGAGCACGGCCCCCATCTCTTCCGCGATGGAGACGAGCAACTGCCGAACAACGGCAGCCTCCAGCGGATCGATCGGTGGCGGACGCAACCCTTTACGTGCCCTCTACGAAGCGGACCCCGGGTTACCCCGGGGTCCGAACCTGCAGCACTTCCGGACGGACCGGATGACCCGGCGATCAGAGCAGGAAGCTGATTCCCGTAAGGAATGCCGCCACGCCCAACCACGCCGGCACGCGGAGCCCGCTGCGGTCACGCTTCGGGAGCACACTCTGCCCGGGCTGTATGGCGTAGCCATAGGGGACCGGATCGCCAGCGGCTGTGGAGACTCCTTGAACGGCACGAGGTGAACTGGCGGGCTTGGCTGCACCCTGCATCTCAGCGGCAGCCTCTTCAGCGGTAGCCAACCCGACCCTGCTGGTGGGTTTGTCCCCGCCCGTACGGGAATCGGACGCCGCAGCGGCCCGCTTCTCGGTCGTTCGTTTTGCGGCGTCGTCCGCAGCGCGAGCAGTTCGCTCAGCAGCGCGGGCATCGCGCTCGGCCTGCTCTCGGGCCACTCTGGCGGCGGCCTCTGCCTCGCGTTCGGCCTTACGGTCCGTCTTCTTCGGGTCCTTCTTCGGCGCAGCCTTCGGCGCGGCCTTGGGCGTCGGCTTGGAGGCACGAGAAGCGGGGACTGCGCCCTGCGGGACCAGTTGAATGCCAATCGCCGGGAAGAGTTTCACCGCCAGATCTCGAGCGGCAGCATCCACCAGGGCGGACATCGCAACCCCTTCGGCACCCGCAGCAGCTCCGCTCACCGCGGCGGCGCGGAGCACTTCGCCCGTGGTGCTGTTGAGCAACTGTGTGTCGAGCGTGATTTCCAGCGAGTTTTTCTTCGCATCGAACGTGTCTTCGATGGTGCCGACCAGCACGGTCTGGATGCCCAGCCGATGTGCGATGATTCGCGCCTTGGCTACATCAACGGCACCGGTTTCGGCGCTGAGAACGTCCTGGACCTGCGCGGCGCTGAGGATGTCGTCACGGCGTGCCCGCAGGATCAGCGACGATTGCGGTCCGTAGGTCGCGACAGTGAAAGCAGGGGTGGCGAGGAACCCGGCCTTCACGTTTGCGGTCACCGTTGCCGCGAGGTCCAGCTTTTCGGGCGCAAGCTTTGCGGTATCATCGGCAGAGGGCATGTCCGGCGCGCGATAACCAAACGGGAACACGAGCACCGAGATCTGCTCCCCAGCTCGGATGGGCGACGGTGCCCGGAAGGCAGATAGCTGCCCAGGGCCGCGACCACCGCCCACGGGCGCACCCGCTCCGCCAACCGGTGTGACCGGCGGACCTTCCTGGGCTCCCACAGCGATGGGGACGGCCAGCGTTGCCGTCATCAAGGCCGCTCCGAGCAACCTGTATCCGTTGGTCATCAAACTCTCCTTGCACCCGTGGGGACAGCCGACTGTCCCCGTGGACTTTCTTTCCCCGTAGGCTAGGGGATTACCTCTATGTCCGGACCGATCGGTTCGGGCCAGAGCACGTTCCGCTCGGTTGCCGAAAACATCCATACTCCGCGACCTGGCGAGACGACGGAATCACGCGTGAGCGCGTCGTAGCGGGCGGTGCGGTAGTTGTATTCGTAGAGAGTGGCCTTGATGAAGCCTTTGCGCACAGCTTCGTCAAAGGAGATGACCGCACTCGTCGTGATGAACCGCAGATCGCGGACCGGGACAGCGTAGGGGCTCGGGTTCCCAATCTGGTTCCAACCGCGTCGCAAACTGGAGAAGATCTGGTCACCCTGCCGCAGGTCAATGGCCGTGGCGTTGTTGAGCCGAACCGGCGTGACGCCGAGGCCCCGCATCCGAAGCCAGTAGGACTCTCCGGCCTTCAACTCCGAAACCGGCTCGTACTGGTTGATGAGCGGGTTGTAGCGAACCGCCTGGAAGTTGCCGGCGGTGAGACCCAGCGCATCAATCGGATCACTCGAGCCGTTGGCGTAGGTGAATGGGAAGGTGACCATTCGCCAGTCGTCATCGAACTGGTAGAGCCGTCCCTGCGGCACATGGATGTGCCGTGTCAACGCAGCAGTGTCACCCAGGTTGTTACCGTAGTTGACCGTGATCGGAAGATAACCGGCAAGCGCCCCGTTTGCTCGGAATACCCAGCGATCCTGAACCTCTTCACCGACGGCACCAGCCCGCCCTGTGTTCGGGAGATTCAGCGTCGGCGAGGCGTTCGGGTTGAAGAACTCCAGGCCGTCCGGGAGTGTTACAAAAGCCGTGTTGCCGCCAGCGGGGAGATCCGGGAACGTGTTGTAGATGTAACAGTCGGCACTGATGGCGGCGAAGTCTGCATCTCCCCCGGACAGGGGGATGGCAAACGGGGTCTGCAGGGCCCCCACGTAGCCACGCAGTTCCGCATCCGTGGGCACGCTGCTCTGGAAGAAGGCGCTTGTCCCGTGGGACGCCACACCGACTCCGACGTAGGTCACGAATGCCTTCGACTGCCCGGGGCCGACCGTAACCGGATCCCAGTAGAGAAGCGTGCTGAGATCCGCGAACTGCAGTGACGACTCAGGATCGATGTCGTAGTCCCATAGAGCACCCCCCAGGGACTGGGCGAAGATATCCAAGCCATTACCGAACACCACTCTGTCGGGGGTGACCGCACCGTTGCCTCGCAGGATCCCCTTGGAGACAAAGGTGTGCAGCGGGCCGATGTCGTCGTCGTACACCTCATAAGAGTCGGGAATCCCTGCGATGGTCGGCGGTCGGGTCGTGCCGACCGCCTTGCCGTAATCCCGCTCGAAGGTGATGCGGTCGTGATTCTGCGGAAGCGTGAACGAGACGGATGAGCCCCAGTCGTCTGCATATGGGCTAAGGGCCGCACGGAAGCCGACCCGACGGGTCGTGCTGCCGATGTTCCGGACGTTCAACTCCACCCGGAGCAGATCTCGAACGAAGCTGAGCTTCTGGCTGACGATCACGGAATAAGCGGTCGGGCCAGTGCCTCCCGTGTAGAGGTAAGGCGCGAACGTCGCGCGTGAATTTGGCTGGATACCGACGGGGCCCACGCGCCCATCGGTGTAGACGAAATCGATACGAGCCGCGCCGTTGTCGGGGAAGCGCTGATCGATCCATGTGCCCGGGTCATCGGGGTCATCCAGCCGCAGGCTGATGAAGTCGGCATGAGGCCGGGTGTTGCTCGCGCCGCGGCCGGGGAGTTCTGTGGAGTAGATCGGGCTGCCCCACGGGTAGAGGTATGCCTGCGGAACGCCCATCGCGTCATAGCTCAGGTAGTAGTCTTCGTTGTCCCCCGTGACCGTGGGGTCACCCTCGGCGCACCAGAGGTTCCAGGACGTCAGGTCAGCTCCCTGATGGTACTGCCAGAGAAGCACATACCGATTCTGGATCATCGGCTCCCAGAAATGGAACACCGGATTGCTGCCCTGCTGGATGTGGTACGCGGCGGAATCCGAGATCCACGTGGGCGGTGCGACGGTCGGTGCCTTCTCCGCATTCGCCGGGATAACGACCAGGAGACCGACGGCCAGCGCCGCGCCGAGCACGGTTAACCATCCGGCCTTTCCAGGCTTCAAATTCATAGATCTTGCTCCCGTATCACTCGTTCCGCGCATTGATGACTCCAGCACTCGCCTCGCAGGGTACCTACGCGCCGTGCGGCCACTCCTCAAGGACTATCTGGTGCACCCCGGCCGCTTGCGGCTTGAACTCGAGGGTCTTCCCAGGCCGCAATCCACGCGTGCGCGCCTCTCCCGGCAGCCTCACCCTGAGTTCTCGTCCGACTGGGAGATCTGCCCACGACAGTTGGACTGCTGTCGACGGCCGCAAAGTTGCAACCTCCAGGACCCATCGCTGCGATCCTCCGCTTGCCGGCCGCACATCCTGAGCCAGCGCGAGGCCGCTGCTCCGCGACTTCACCCGGAACTCGGGGCGTTGGTCAGGTGAGGGCGGGGCCAGCACATCGAACCGGTCCTGCCCGATCGAAGCCAGGCGTGTCCGCCCAACACCAACTTCTCCGACCAACCTGCCCCCAGCCATTGCTCGGAGCTTGGTGCTCCAGGCTCCGTCCTTCCGAGCGTAACGCGGGGCAGCGGGGCTTTGCAGGCTATTGCCGGCGAATTGTGAGGCGATCCTTGGAACCAGCAGGGTGAGGTTGGCATTGCTGTACAGCCAGCTTCCTTCCCAGTCCACAAGCTGCCCGGTAGGGAGAACGGAGAACTTGTAGCCGCCGTCCACGTACCGCCAGATGTAGTCCTTCATCAGGCCCCGTCGTGCGGCTTCAGCTACAGAGAGGATCTCATTCCCGAACTGCACGCTGCACGCGCTGAAGGGCACCCGGAACGGATAGGGGTTCCCGATCAGTGTCCAACCCGGACTGAGCGGGATCCGATAGAGTCCCGCACGCTCCGATCGACCGAGGATCTGAACCTGGGTGGTCGAGGTCACCCTGGCCCAGAACCCCACTCCGATCGGTCGCTTCGCCACGCCTGCGTCGGTGGTGAGCAGTGCAGCCTGCGGGTCCTGCGGTGAACTTGCCACGTCGAAGATGGCATAGCGGCGCTGCAAAGTGACCCACCGGGCCAGCCTGATGAGGTTGCCACCAAAGATGAACTGCAGGTCATCCGAGCCATTCTGGAACTGGAAGGGCACGCTCAAGGTCTGGACACCCGGATAGGTGATATGCGGTCGAACTCGGAACTGGTACGACCGCTCGGGGATGTTCCCGACAGCCGGGCCCGTCATGGATCGGGTCCCATCCACGAGGACGGCGCTATCTGCCTCGATGTTGATCCGGTTCGTTCCGATCGAGTAGCGATTCTGGGATGTCGGCTCGAAAGTCACCCGCCCGGCCAGTTGGTCGGTGATCACCGCATCGGCAGCGTAGGAAGTGCCATTCACCTGCACATCGAACTCGTCCTGCTGAAGCACGTGCGGGATCGGCTGAACGATCTGGAACTCCACGGGCTCTGCAAAGCTCGCTGTCACCTCGTTGGGTTCGGGGCTGCTGATGTCGATGTAATGGGTGGCAGCCTTCATGGCTGCTTCCATGTCAATGATCCCGAAGCCGTAGGTGATGTTCTGGCCGCCGGAGGGCGACCGAGCGGTGTTCTGCAGCAGGTCCCTCAGTTGATCGATCTGCTCGGTCGGGGTCAGGTTCTCATCCACTGCGCCTTGAGTGATCAGGGTCGCCACAGCGCTGCTGACGTAGGCCGCGGCCAAACTGGTGCCCTGCTGATAGGCAACGCCGGAGCCGAAAAACCCGCCGGCATCGGTGCAGATCACCCGCGCCGCGTCGTTGGTGGTGCCCTGATCATTCCCACCCGGGGCCGCCAGGTCCAGCTCGGGGCCGGTCTGGGAGTAGTAGGAGTGCTCACCGCTGGGGCCGACAGCCCCGACAGCAATCACGGAGTCGAGCGACGCGGGGAACGCGACTTGATCGCCGAAGAATGAACTGGGAGAGTTTCCGGCCGCGCCTACCAGCACAATGCCCTGCGCGTAGGCATCGGTGCAAGCCTGTGTCACCGCGGCATCACCCTGCCCGAACCCGCCATTCGCCGTGAGCGCGAAGCTCATATTGATGATGTCCACACCCTGCTGCATGCAGTAGTAGATGGCATCTACGACGGCGCTGGCCTGGATGACCGGTGTGGTGAAATTTGTTGTGCTCTCAGAGTCGCCCGCCACGCACGCGAGGATCGAGACGGCCTCGAACGGAAGCGCCGCTATCCCGGAACCGTCATTCGGAGTGGCGACGATGCAGCCCGCCACGTTGGTGGCGTGGCTGCTGCCTCCGAAGAACCCGCCCCCACCTAGGGGTTGGTCCTGAATGAAATCGTAGCCATTCGGATCGAAGTGGCCCCGCAGGTCCGGATGGCTGGTATCGGGCTCGAGATCGATCATGCCCACCAACGCGGACCGAGGCGGGCCGTTGATGAAGCGCTCACCGACGGTGATGCCCCACATCTCCTTCGCCCGGATCAACTGCAGCGCCCATTGCTCGTTGAAGAGGGGGTCGTTCGGGCGGATGATCGGCAGCGATTGCGGCAGGTAGACGCCGTTGGTCTGCGCGTGCAGGACCCCGGGCACCCGACGTAGTTGCTGGACGGCAGTAGCCAGGTTGCCGGGGACACCGGAGAAGACCACCCATCCCTGCGGAGCGAACCGCAGCTTGCGCTTGACCGTCAGGCCATAGTCCGTTGCGAGTTGGATCGCACTCACGCCCGGGGCCAGCCGTACGAGCACCTCGCCAGGCATCTCTTTCGGCCCGTTGTAGGCGGGCGGGAATGGCTGACGGACATTGCCTGCCGCGTTGGCTCGCGGGACGAAGGCAGAGGCCAGCCCCACGACCGAGACCGCAACTACGGATGCGAGAAGTGCTCTTTGCTTTTGAACTGAGATCATTCACCCTCTCCTACTGGAGATTGGGCCGAGAAGTTCGGCCGGAGGGCGGGGCCGGTTGGCCACACCCTCCGGGCCTGTTGGTAGGCTAGCCCTTGCCGTTACCGACGCTAGTCGGCTGGACGGTCGGGCCCTTTTCCTTGGTCGGCTTCACCTTCGGTCCGTTGCGCTTGTTGCTGCCCGGCGGATCCGGAGGCGTGAGGATCGGCTTGACGGTTACGAAGCTGCTGATGATGAACCCGCGCGGCACTGGTTCCGAACGGTCAAACGAATTGCGCCCACCCACCGCGACGTAGACGCGATTGAGGCGGCGCAAGGTCCCCTTGTTAGCATCAATCTTCTTCGTTACCTCGCTCGGCCCGCCCTGATCGACAGGAGAGGTCCGGTAAGGACCAAACTTGTAAACCTGCGAGCCATGGAAATCCGGATCGCCGCTAACAAGGATCTGGTACTGGTCCGAGCCGGGTGTCTGCTGCCAACTGACGGCCAGGTTGTTCAAGTCCACCTCGCGGGCGGGGCTGGGCGTCTGATCGTTGATGCCTGAAACAACTGGCGGAGCGATCGCCGTGACCCAAGTCGAACTGGAAGACAACGGCGACATGAACTCCGCATCTTGATCGGGCATGCCATCGCCGTCTCTGTCTTCGAGTCCGTTCCGGTAGGCGGTGGCCACCTGGTAGCGGTACTGCTGTCCTGGCACGATGCCCGGAACGTCTGCGAAGGTCGTGCGCCCTCCGGCATCGTCTGACCCGGGGTCCCCATCATACGCCGTCACATCCCGCGTGCTGGTGTTGTCGATGAACACCTGCGTCCCGTCGTTGTCCAACCCCCCTACGACCTGGAAGCCTCCGAAGTCATCCGCCCGCCAGACCACGTATCCCAGCACCTGGCTGCTCTTGACGGACTTGGGTCGCTCCCACTGCACCTTGATGAACGCGCCCTGCTGGCCGAGAACGCGCTGGTAGGCAGCTGCATCCACGCCGTGGACACGAGAGGCATTCTGGCCGCCCCTGCCACCAACCATCAGGATTCCCATTACCAGCGCGCCACCGACGAGCATGCGCAGGGCACCGCCGCCGAGGGCTCGAGAGGCGCCACCGCCTGACTTGGTTTCGACGTCGGGCTCATCGATCACCACCTGGGGCGGCGGCTGTACCGTCGTCTGGGTGATCTGGACCGAACCGTCCGATGGGCTCTTTGCCTGGACGAATTCACCTCCACGCGGCACGCGGGCCACGCGCGGTTGGGCGGGGTCCACGCCAGCGCCAGGCAGGGTGCCTGCGACCGCGGTGGGCCCGTCGCCGTTCAGCGCGGCCCGGCGGTTACCCCCGATGGCGAAATCGCTGAAGTTGAAAATCGCTCGAACGCGATCTTCCGGCCGAACGCCCTGGATGTTTTCGATCACGCGGCCGGTGCTGATATCAGCGTCCACCTGGGTGATGCGCAGCCGACCAACGGGCTCGCGCTGCCGCGTGACGATCATCTCCATCCCGCGCTTCACACCGTGGCGAATGCCGATGTTAAGCAGGGCTTCAACGGCCGGGTTGTCGCTACCCCCGATGACGTTGGTGTTCAGCACGGTGCCTTCAGGAAGGCGGAAGCGATCCATCGCCTCTCGCGCCTTGAAAGTCGCCTTACCAATCGCTTCTTCGAGGAGGATGTCGGCGTTGCCCGAGTAACCCATTCGAGGAGTGCTGATGCCATCGGAAATGGCCCCGTTCACCAACGTCGCGGTGCGGACGTCCTCGACCACCACCTGGAGCTTGACGTAGGCCTGCGGCATGGTGCCGCCAGTCACACGGGCGTCCAGGATCTTCCCGTAGATCGAGGCGGTTGCGTCGATTCCGGTAGCGATCTGTACTCGGTTTACCCGGTCGAATGGGGGCTGAAGGTTCAGCTCCTGGATTCGCTTCTGGACCTGGCCGTCCTGGACCACGTCCCAGTTCTGCGACTCGGATAGCTGCAGCGACATCTGCGCCGCCGCCACCTTCCCGAGAAGCGCCCCGCCAACCGTGGTCGCATTGTTGAAGTCCAGCACGTACACCGCAGGGGTGCTGCGCTGGGCGCTCACCGGTGCCGGGACGAGCAGGTATTGAACCACCATCAGGACGGCGGTCACCCTGGCAACCCACCTGGTGGCGGGATGTCGACGTAGATTCCTCACAAGCTGGTCCTCCTCACGAAGAGCAGTATCTCTCTCGCGCACCCGCCAGGGTGCGCCGTGCTGTGTAAGCGCCGGTTCCCAGTGACCTATCCGTCCTGCCGTCGCCAGTCAATAACCTGGGCTGTCCCGTCCCAGGTCAGTCGCCCGCGCCTCGCTGTCCTGCTGCCGGGCGCTAATCCTGCTGCCCGCAGTTCTCGCTCCACCTGTGCGGGGCTCATCCGAGGCAGCCGGGCCACTCGGGCACCCAAACCCCCTGGCAGCGCTCCACTGGTGTTATCCACTGGCACGATCAGGTTGCAGTCTGCTCTCGCCTTCACGAAGTAGCCCGCGAAGGCATCCATGTAGTTCGACTGCGAATAGCCGTCGGAGTAGGCCCAGAGCCCATTCGCGACGATTCCTTGCTGCATGGCCTGCTGCATGGTCAGGATCTGCCCATTGGACGTGGAGACTTTTACCCGCAGCCATTCGATCCGCGTCCGGCGCACGCTCCCGATCATGTTCCATCCCGCGGTGAGCGGAATACTGAACGGCGCATCGGGGGCTGGAGCACCGTTCGCGGCATTCGTGAATGCCGACCGAACCGGGAACCGGACGAACATCCCCTTGCCCAGGCGGAACTCCGCTGCCGCCGCTTCGGGGTAGATGCTGTAGATCTGCATCTGTGTCAGCCAGTAGGCCGACTTGAACGTGTTCGGATCACGCTCAAGGGCTGCCGCGGCATCCACGCCGGGGGTGTCGTAGGGCAGGGAGATCAACGACAGGCCCGCTCCGAAGACATGCTCCGGATCAAGCAGGAAGTTGATGTTCTGGAGCGTTGCCCCTGCGGTGATGTTGATGCTCTGCTGTTTTGGCTTCCAACCCGTCCGGCTCGCCCGGATGATGTAGTTGCCCGGGGATGCCCCAACCAGAAGGTAGTTGGGGGCGGTGTTGCCCGCCGTGAGCGTTGAGGGATAGGGCGGCGGGATGCCGGCTCCGATCGGGATCAGCTCAACGAGCACCCCCGAGATCAGCCGGTTATCCACGCTGCTGCGGACAGAGCCCGACACCTGGGCGGGCGGGATGCGCACTAACAGGATGTCCCCCACCTTCGGCGGCGCGATGTTGCCTTCCACGAAGATCGACAACGGGGTAGCGCTGTTGTCGAAGAACGCCGGGTGGCTCGCGATAACCGAGTAAGGACCCGGTGGGATCGGACCTTGAGTCTGGTAGCGCCCGAAGCCGTCTGTGGTGAGCGTCACGGCCGTCTGGCCATTGCGGATCAGCCGTACTGTCGCGTTGGAGATCGGCTGTCCCGGAGCACCGTTGTCGTTCTCATACACGAAGCCGGTAACCGTCCCGGCCAGGGGCGACACGTCGAAGTCCAACCGGGTGGAGCGGGTTCCCGTGATGGTGAAAGTGCGGGCGGGGAACTGCGGATACGTCGCGTAGCGCGTATCGTTGACCACTCGCAACTCATACGTGCCTTCCGGCAGCAGCGGGTCGATCGGCGTCAGGCCACCGGCCCGGTAGTTGGCTGGCTGACCGTCCGCCCCAGGGCTCATCAACGTGTCCGTCGTGACCGAGGTCACGAACTGCGGACCGAACGGCTGACCCTGCGGGATCCAGATTTCGAGCTCGACACCCGGATTCGGAATGGCGAAATCAAGGGCTCGGCGGACTCTCCCGAACACACTCCCGCGTGGCGCCCGGGACAGCAATTGCTGCCCGGCATCCGTGTCCCCAGCGACGAAGACGCCGGACTTCACCGCCGAGGTGTAGCCGAAGGCCGAGTACTGGATGTCGTACACGTCCGAAGGGATAGGTGCCCCGGTCGTCCACGTGCCGTCGGCCTGGCTGACGACGCTGGAGACGGTCGTCCCCGGATTCACCACCGTCGAGATCAGGTCGACTCGCGCACCACCAATGGGTGGCGTGCCCGCGCTGTTCTCTGCCACGGTTCCCGTCACCGTGCCGTCCCGGCCGTCAAGCTGCAGGGTGGGCGCGATGAACGGATTCTGGGTGCCGCCGATGGTGAAATCGACGCGGGCGGGCAAGAACCGCGGGTCCGTGTTGCTGACCGCCACCGAGAAGTCGCCGTCCTGACCATCCGGGAAGAAGTAGTTCGTCGACGGAATGAAGCTGTTGTCCGGAGGGCCGACGGCCGTCGTCCGCAGGACTTGCTGACTCTTCTGTCGGCGCAACTCAATCGTCAGAGGGGGCGCGAGCGGGCCGACAATCAACTGGCCGTCGATCTTGCGGATAACCCGGCCCGTGACTGCCTTGAGCGAGGCCTCCGGCAGCCGGAGGATCA
Source organism: uncultured bacterium (assembly GCA_964609085.1). GTDB lineage: Bacteria > Armatimonadota > SYMT01 > SYMT01 > SYMT01 > JANPLG01. The sequence goes on from CAZSRZ010000008.1 coordinate 49,737, forward strand.
CGAAGTTCTGCTGCGGGATGTTCACCACCGCGAACGACTCCCGCCGCAGGAACTTGAAGGCGCTCACCGTCGCCGGCCCCGCCACGATGTTCGGGAAGGAGGTGAGTCCGGCGGCATCGGTGAGCTGGGTCGGCAGGGTAGTCCCACCGCTGTCGATCACGGTCACTTCCGCCCCAGGAATGACCGGGCCGTCAGTGCCGTCCGCCAACTGCTCGATGACCTGTACGGTCAGCGGACCCGACTGGGCTCGGACAGCGAAGTCAATATCCGTGCTGCCGACCGCGTCCTGACCCAACTGAGCCGGCGGCACGGTGACCGGCGGCGTGAATTGTTGGACGGGATTGGCAAATCCGGCGGGCATGCTGGCCACCGACACCACATACGTTCCCACTGGGGTACTGGGGATGATGTAGCGTCCGTCGGCGCCTGTGGTGCCGAAGAAGTCTCGGGTGCCGGTGTAAAGCGGCGAAGCTTGAAGCGTTGCCTGAACCACCGTGCCCGGAACCGGCTGGTTGAATTGATCGAGGACTTTCCCCTGGATCGAGCCTGGGGCCGCCGGAATAAGGTACACGTCCAACTGCAACTGGTTGAAGGCGTGGCCGGCAGTGGCGTTCGCCTTTGTGTAGCTTCCAAAGCCAGGATTATCCACGCGGATCGTTAGCCCACCCGTGGCGATGCCGCCGACCGGGAGCCCACGGATGGCGTACGTGCCGTCCGCATGGCTGAAAGCACTCCCGACGAGGACCCCGCCTCGGTAGGCCTGCACCCAGGCGCCGGGAACCGGCGCGCCACCGTTCAGGTTCAGGATCTGGCCGACGAGCTCACAACTGAACATCCAGCAGAACATGGAGTGCGACTGGATGGCACGGAAGTTGAGCGTGCTCACCGGCGAGACATCGCCCGTGACGCTGTACTGCCGACTCATCGACGCCCAACTGAAGCTACCGAAGACGATCTTCGCATCCGTTGCGTTCGGATTGGCGGGTGTCCGCGCCTCGTGGACGACGTTCATGTGCGAGAAGTAAACCTCTCGCCGGCCCGCCCGCATGGTGACTGCGTCCTGCACCTGGAACGGGGTTCCGTCTGAGAACGTGAACAGGTTGTTGCCGCCGAAGAACCCTGGGCCCACGGTATTGATGCTGAGCGGCGTCAGCGGAACAAGCGCCGGGCACGGGATGCGACAGCCGAAGCTGTCAAAGACGTCGATGGTGATGTCCCAGGCAGGGTCATCAATGACTGCCGGGATCAGGAACGCCCAGTCGTTGTCACCCTGCGGCGGGTTGGGATAGGGGTTAGTGTCGGCGAGGTAGTTGGCCCCGAGGACATCCTGAGCAAAGGCCTGGGTGGCGGTTCCATCCACCGTCAGCGCCCACATCAGGTCGCCGCCACTGATCACCAGGCGTCCGGACTGATTGCGGTATTTTCGCAGCAGATCCTGGGTGGCCTGATCGAGGATGCTGCCCGCGCCGGGGAAGATGTCGCCCGTGTAGGGCGCGTTCCAGAAGATAGCGCGGATAGGTACCGGCCGCTGAAGCGTGCTTGTCCCTGCCACGTTGAGCGGCTGCTCATCCACCGTGGGCAGGTAGTCGTTCATCACGAACTCTGGCACTGGACCCCTGGCCAGGATGCGCCAGACGTCGTAGTGGAAGGCCCGAATCGCGGTGCTCGGCGGGAAGGGGAAGTTTGTCTGCTCGGTCAGGTAGGAGAGTTGGTTCGGAACCGTGGTCGCCGGCGAGTAGACGAGCCCGTTGGCGTCGAGCGTCCGGATCACCTTCGGCAGGTATTGGGTCGGCCGATCGATGATGTCCGACTCGGTGCCGTAACGGAAGGTCGGGAAGGGTCGGAAGCTACCCTTCAGGCCGCGGGGCCACTTCTGGCCGCAACCGTAGTCGTCCACATACAGCACCGGATTCTGCGAGATGAAGGGCTCCGTGCTGAAACCCCAGATGTTGTCGTAGATGATCCAGTTGCTGCGGTTGTTCGTGTCGGCCGGGTCAATCGCCTTGTCGTAGGCGATCAGGTCGACGTAGTAGTCGCTGGGAGCGTTGACCGGCGTTGTCCACTGGGCGGTGAAGACGTCGTCGCCCTTCACCAGGTCCGGGAACACACCGTCGTCCAGCAACCGCAACCAGCGCTGCTGCATCGTCTGCGGATTGATTGGCGGCGGGAACTGGTTGCCGGACCACCGAACGGAGTCGTCCACTCCCGGTGAATAGGACGCGTAGCGGGCCGTACTGAAGATGTCCGGCACCTGCGCCGCCTGGAAGTTCTGGTAATCGTTGACGCCGATCCCCTCGTAGTCCGTTTCCCACGACATGAGCAGGTAGTGGGAGGGGATCAGTCCGCCGCCGATGGTGCGAACCGTAAACGCGTTGTCGGAGCCGTAGAGCTTGTGGTCGCCGCCGGCGGACGGATCGATGTCTGTGAAGTGGTCGTCCGGGTCCTTGATCTGCGCCCAGATCGAGTCAATGCCGTACTGCAGGTCCTTGAGGCGGGCCGAGAAGTAGAACGTGTCGCCCGCCGTGCCAATGCGACGCCCGGGGTCGGGGGTGTTGGGGTCGATCGGCTGCGGCGCATTGGCGATCCGCATCACCTCGCCCTTCGTCTCGTCAAACATGAAGAGCGTCGGCGGCGTGATGTCGCTGACCTCAGCGCCCCAGATGTCTGTCTCCCCCGGGGGGCCCACCAGCGGCTTCGTCAGGTCGTTGATGTTGTTCTGCCGGTTGCTGGAGAACGCGATCCTATCCACAGGCCGCTGCGGGGGCAGCGAGGAAGACCAGGTGGGGTAGCGCTCGTCGGTCAGATTCAGGGGGACCGCTCCAGCGTTGGTGTCCGGGGTAAAGAGTCGGACGGGCGGAATCTGCGGAGACTCCACCGGGCCAGGCGGATCTCCCATCACCGTGTCGGACTCAGCACGCGGGAAGTCGAAGAACCAGATGTCGTAGGTCGTTCCGCCGGACCGGTCCTTGGATGACCATGCCAGCCAGTTGTTGTAGGCACCAGCGGGCGGGTTGGTGGCGGGAGGATACTCGCTCTTGCAGAAGCTGGGCTCGATGTCATCCGCGGGATCGGTCGTCACCTGCTCGACGTCCGCCCCGGTCTCGGAGTTGTTCATCAGGAACAGGTTGTGATCCGTCAACGGGAGGGGCAGCGCGGCGTCCAGCAAGCCTCCGGCCGTGACGCCCGCACAGTTGGCGGCGAAAACCAGACGCGCAGGGACGCGCGGAACGGCGTTCGTGTCGAACACCGGATGGTAGGTGGGGTCGATGCACTCGATCCCACTCGCCGGAGCCATGTTGGTCAACTTCTCCACCACGCGAGTGATGACGTTGATCCGGTAGATGTTGAACGGGTCGTTGGCGATCCGCTTGTCCTTCGCCGCGAAGGCGACGTAGACGTCGGTCGGATCGTAGGCCGGTCGCCGCACACTGACGAGGTTTTCGTTCAGCGGGTTGTTGGGGACGACCACGCCGGTCAATTGCTGGAACTGTCCCGTGCGAAGATCCCGCACCCAGAGTTGGCCCGTGTCGTTCGTCGTGAGTTTCCCGACGTAGGCCAGCTTGGTCTGGGCGTGGTTGACGGCAGGGTATTCCTGCTGGCCGTTGATCTCAACGCCGCTGACGCCAGTGATCTGCTGGACGAAGGCCCCGTCCTGGGTGATCCGATAAACCTTGAACCTGGCCTGGTTGCTCGGGACGCTCGCCCCGTAGTTGCCGATCGGGTCCTCGTTGTTAGAGGAGAGGAAGATGTACTGCTGATCCCACGACCACATCGGGTGCTTCTCCACGCATCGGGTGGAGGGGCCGACGAGCGGCGGGCGCTGGTTGGTGGTCAGGTCCACGAACTGAGGCGTGGTCGGAGGCGGCGTTGCCGCCTGCTTCCGGACGCCCTGCGCCCCGGCGCCGGCCCAAGTCTTCTTCCAGTTCTCAAAGTCTTCACGGGATATTCGGCTCAGATTCAGATCGTCCAAGCGGTGCGACCGAAGCGGCTTGTCCGGGCGCTGCCCGCCGCCCGCCCCAGGAGCGGTCCTCGGTGGGACGACCGTGCCGGTGGCTGCAGAGCCGCACAATGAGACGCCCAACAGGAGCAGGCCGGCGCCGAAGTAGGCAAGCGCCCGGCTCGTGTGGACAGATCGATCTGGCATCAAGGCGAATCTCCTCACCCGCGTCGAGCCCAGAGACGACCCTGGAGGCGCTCACCCGGACCTACGCCGCGTGACACGCTCGACTCGACCTTAATAACTTCCGAAGAGGGAGCCTGTGTTCCTCCCCATTTCCGTGCACCCGACTTCAGGTAGTTACCTCGTCGGCCGCCTCGCGCCAGAGGAGCACTGCGTTCCGGATCCTCTTGACCGCGATTTCAGCGTCGGCAGGCCCTGCCTCCCCGTTCAACACGGAGTCGGCGTGGACCATCCGAGCACGTTGGGTTGACTGGGACCGCACTCTGGCCAGGGCTTCCGCTCGGGTCATCCTGCGTTCCGCCGTTAGACGCGCTAGCTGCGTCCTTTGTTGCGCACGAACCACCACCACCAAATCCACTCGCTCGTGCCACCCTGCCTCCACAAGCAGGGGAGCCTCGATCACAACCAGCCGGGCGCTTGCGGAGCGCCGGCGCAGTCGCCGGTCCAACTCATCGAGGTACAGTTCTAGCGCGGCGGTGATCCGCGGGTGGCTGATCTCCTCCAGAATCCGGCGGCGCGCGGGATCGCTGAAAGCGAGCCGGCTCAGACGAGCCCGGTCGATCCCGCCATCCGGCGCGAGGACTTCAGAACCGAAGGCGCGCACGATCTCCGCCACGGCGGGTTCACCGGGATTCCGAATGTCGCGGGCCAACTCGTCGGCGTCGATCACTGTGAATCCGAGGCGATGGAAGATCCGGCCGTAGGTGCTCTTCCCGGCGGCGATGCCCCCGGTGAGCCCGATCAGCGCCAGGCTGCCGCAGCGGGGCGTGCGCCCGGCGAGTTGCTGTACTAAGGAAGGCGGCGGGCGGTCCTCCCTGGGAGAACCCCCCGCCGCGCCGTCACCATCAAACTCGCCGCACACCGGCGAGCTACTCCTCGTCGTCTTCGAACTCGTCCTCTTCGTCCACGAATCCCGTCGCAACCGGCTCGTCATCGCCGTAGTAACCGGCCTCCTGCGCTCGCCGGACGGAGAGCGTGAGCCGCCGCTCTTCGGCTCGGATCTCCAGGATTCGAACCTCGACCGTGTCGCCGACTTGCACGACATCCTCGGGTTTGGTGATCCGGCCGATTGCCAGTTCCGCGTTCGGCACGATGCCTTCGAGCCCACCGTCGAGTTGGACGAACGCACCGAAGGGCACCAGCCGGGTGACCGTGCCGGAGACGATGTCGTCGGCCTGGAACCGCTGGGGTGCCTCGATCCACGGGTCGGGCAGGATCTGACGCCGCCCGAGGGAGATCCGACCTTGCTCCAGATTCATCTTCAGGACGACGACCTGGATCTCATCTCCGACCTTCAGCACTTCGTTCGGGTGCTTGATGCGCGTCCAACTCATCTCGCTGATGTGCAGCAGGCCGTCCACGCCGCCGATGTCCACGAAGGCACCGTAGTCGGTGATTCGGCGCACGATTCCGGTGCGGACCTGACCCTCGGCGAGGTTTGCCAGAGTCTCCTGCTTCAGCGCATCCAGCTCTTCCTTGGTCGCCATCTTGTGGGAGAGGACCACCTTTCGGCGGTCACGATCCACCTCGATGACCTTGAGCGGGAGAATCGTCCCGACGTACTTCTCCAGATTCCGGGCCTGCCCGTTGCCCACGTGGGAGGCAGGCACGAAGCCCCGGATGCCGAGGTCCACCACGAGGCCGCCCTTCACCCGTTCCGTGACGCGCGCGTTCAAGGTTTCCTGCTGCTTCTGGGCCTCGATCACCCTGTCCCACGCCTTCTCGAAATCGGCGCGCTTCTTGGAGAGAATGACCTGGTCCGAATCGTCGTCCCCGGCGTTCAGCACGAGCACGTCGATCTCGTCCCCGACACGCACGATCTGCTCGAGCCTACGGCCGGACTCTCGGGACAACTCGTTCGGGGGCACGAGCCCCTCGCACTTGGTGCCCACGTCCACAAGCACCCCCTCCCGGTCGATGTGCACCACCCGACCTCGCACCATCTCCCCCTCGCTGAGCGAGCGGAGGGCGTCGCCGAAGTCGATGGACCCGGCCTTCTCTGCCGCGTCGGGCACTTCGCCGCCCTGGGCAAGAATCGTCCCGATCGGAGGGCGCCCCGCTCTGCCGGGGGCCGTCTGCATGTCGGACATCAGGTTCAACTTCTCTCTCAACCGTGGCCACCCGATTGCGGCCCCGGACGCGGACGCTCGGGCATCCCTTCGGGGAGCCTCCGCCGCGCGGCCGCATTTTAGCACCTCGGCCTCCCACGACACAATGGAACGCCAGATTCCAGGCGGCTCAGTTCCCGGCTGGCAATCCGCGCCGGCCACTGCCAGCCTCTATGCCCCGACACCGGCCCGGGGCCGCCTGCTCGCGAGCCCGTCCCGCACCCATCCAGGGGGTTGCCATCCCCACCAGGCGGGGTTAGAATACGCCAGGTTGGCACTCCCTCTAGGTGAGTGCTAAATCGCTTCCGCAGTGCCGCGGATCCCGTTCCGGCCCGGCTTCCCGCCTACGACCATTCGGGCCCGCGGCACGCGACTGAGTCGAGTGTTTCACGCACGCGAGGAGAATTCAGATATGGCAAGCCTCAAGCCGCTCTCCGATCGCATCATCATCACCGCGATCACGGCCGAAGAGAAGACCGCTGGCGGCATCGTCCTCCCGGACACCGCCAAGGAGAAGCCGCAGCAGGGCGAGGTCATCGCCGCCGGGCCCGGGCGCGTCCTGGACAACGGCAAGGTGGCCCCGATGGATGTGAAGGTCGGTGACCGCGTCTACTACGGCAAGTACAGCGGCACGGAAGTGAAGCTGAACGGCAAGGAGTACGTTGTCCTGCGACAGGACGACATTCTCGGCGTCGTCGAGAACTAGCCTCAACGGCCGGGCACTCCCGGTCAACTCTCAACCTCTCTCCCAGGAGTCTAATAAGGTATGCCTGCTAAGGACCTGATCTACGACGAGGCCGCCCGGCGCGCGCTTGAGCGCGGCGTGAATGCCCTCGCCGACACGGTGAAGGTCACGCTCGGCCCCCGCGGCCGCAACGTGGTCATCGAGAAGAAGTTCGGCTCGCCCTCCGTCGTCAGCGACGGGGTGACGATCGCCAAGGAAATCAGCGTCTCGGATCCATTCGAGAACATGGGCGCTCAGCTCGTCCGGGAAGTCGCCTCCAAGACGAACGACGTGGCCGGCGACGGAACCACCACGGCGACGGTGCTCGCTCAGGCGATTTTCCGCGAAGGCCTGAAGGTCGTCGCGGCCGGCGCCAATCCGATGGGGGTGAAGCGTGGAATCGACCTCGCCGTCGCTCGGGCGATCTCGGAAGTGCACCGGCTCGCAACGCCCGTGGCCGAACGCGGCAAGATCCAGGAAGTAGCCACGATCTCCGCCAACGACCCGGTCATCGGCGAGCTCCTCGCTGAGGCGATGGAGAAGGTCGGCAAGGACGGCGTCATCACCGTTGAGGAGTCGAAGACGACGCAGACCCAGCTCGAGTTCGTCGAGGGGATGCAGTTCGACAAGGGCTACCTCAGCCCGTACATGGTCACCGACACCGAGCGGATGGAAGCGGTGCTCGAGAATCCCTACATCCTCTTCTATGAGAAGAAGATCACCAGCATCCAGGACCTGCTCCCGCTGCTGGAGAAGGTGTTGGGCGACGGTGCCCCGCTGGCCATCGTGGCCGAGGATGTCGAGGGCGAGGCGCTCGCGACTCTCGTCGTCAACAAGATCCGCGGCACCATCAACGCCATCGCGATGAAGGCCCCTGGCTTCGGCGACCGCCGCAAGGCGATGCTCGAGGACATGGCGATCCTCACCGGCGGCACGTTCATCAGTGAGGACATCGGCCTCAAGTTGGAGAACGCCGGGCTCGAGATGCTGGGTCGCTGCAAGCGGCTGGTCGTCACCAAGGACGACACCACGATCATCGAGGGGTACGGGGACAGCGCCGCGATCCAGGGCCGAATCAGCCAGATCAAGGCCGCGCTTGAGAAGAGCGAGAGCGATTACGATCGCGAAAAGCTCTCGGAGCGCATCGCCAAGCTCTCGGGTGGGGTGGCCGTGGTCAAGGTCGGCGCCGCCACGGAGACCGAGCTGAAGGAGAAGAAGCAGCGCATCGAGGACGCGCTTTCCGCCACGCGCGCGGCGGTGGAGGAAGGGATCGTCGCCGGTGGTGGGACTACGCTCCTCCAGATCATCCCCGCTCTCACGGACGACATGGGCGAGGATGCGGACGAGCGGATGGGTGTGAACATCATCCGGCGTGCTCTTGAGGAGCCGACCCGGATCATCGCGCAGAACGCTGGCGCCGAGGGCTCCATCGTCGTCCAGACGGTGCGTGGCCTCCCGGCAGGTCATGGCTACGACGCCCGCCTCGGAGAGTACGGCGACCTGGTCGCCCGCGGTATCGTGGATCCGGCCAAGGTCACGCGGAGCGCAATCGAGAACGCCGCGTCGATCGCGAGCCTGCTTCTGACGACGGAGTGCCTCGTTGCCGATCGCCCCGAGGAGAAGAAGCCCGCGCCCGCCGGTGGCGGCGGCGGCATGGGTGGCATGGGCGGCGGGATGGGCGGGTTCTAGCCCCGACTCGACTGAGCTGAGAAGGGCCGACGGCGAAAGTCGTCGGCCCTTCTGCGTACTGCGGCTACTCTCTGCCCTCCGCCATCACCTCGCGCAGTAGGGACTGCCATCGATCCAGCGACGTCCCGACGCTGAAGTGTCCGATCACACGCGACCGTCCCGCAGCGCCCAGCCGCAGCATGCGGTCCGGGTCGTCCAGGAGGGCAGAGACCGCCTGGGAGATGGCCCCTGGATCGGCGGGCGGGACAAGAATCCCCGTGACGCCCGCGTTGACGATCTCCGCGGAGCCGTCGACGTCGGTCGCCACCACCGGGAGGCTGCCGGCCATGGCCTCCAGCACGACGTTGGGCGCACCTTCTCGCAAGGAGGGATGCACCAGCAGGTCGACGGAACCCATCAGCCCGCGCATGTCGGCCACGAATCCAAGCAGCGACACCCGGTCGCGGAGACCCAGTCGCTCTATCTGCCCACTCAATTCGGCCTCGCCCTCTCCGGTGCCGGCGATGAGTAACCGGGCCCCGGGATGGGTCGCCACGAGCAGGGCCATCGCCTCGACGAGATACCGGTGGCCCTTGTCCCTTACGAGCCGCCCCGCACTCAACAAGACGGCCGCCCCATCCGCCGGGCGGCGGCGCTCGGTCAGGGGGGGCAGCTCTACCCCGTTCGCGATCACCGCGATCTTCCCCCGGGGGATCCATCCGAAGCCGCGGAGTTCATCGGCCAGTGCTTCGGCATTGACGACGAACCGACGCGCCATCGGGGCGACCATGTGGCGATTCATCAAGCTGTCGCCGAAGCTGCCTGCCAGTCCATTTCGGTAGACAAGTCTCGCGTCGGGACGGATCCGCAGGGCGAGGGATCCCGCCCGAGCGGCTCGGGGATCGCAACAGATGAGCACATCGGGGCCGAAACCGCGGAGTCGCCGCCCCAATGTCAGCGCTGTCGCGGGTGCGAGCTGATGCTTCACCAACAGCCCTTCCGCAGGGATTCCCAGCCGACGGCATTCGTTGAGCAGTTCGCTGCCGGGGTGAGCGAGCACGAGCACTTCTTCCCCGCGACCGCGCAAGCCTGCGGAGAATTGGATGACCCACTTCTCGCCGCCACCAAAGGCACGCACCGTGTTCAGCACGGCGATCCGCATGCGGGTGTGACCCTCCTTGCCCACCCCAACTCCGACCAGGCGTCTTGACCCGGTGACCCGCGATTAGGGATTACGCGGGCACAACCGCGGCGGGCGGCCCCTTCCGGAAGCTGCAGAGGAAGGCACCGCCGTAAAGCGCGAGAGCGATCCAGTAGAGGAAGCTGAAGCCGAAACACATCGACGTGTACTCGATCAGCCCGCCCAGCATTGCCCCGACCAGGTTGGCGGCGAGCGCTCCTGAGATCTGCTGCGTCGATCGGATGAGGGTTGAGAAAATGATGCCGGAGAAGAAGAGCGGTGACGTGAGCACCACCAGCGCCGTCAACCGTCCCGTGAGGCTGGAGTCGAACCCTCGGGACGAGAGGAACATCCCCACGCCGATGATCGAAAGCAGCAGGACATAGGCAACCGGCAGCGCTTTTTGCGGGATGTTCAGCTTCTGCACCGCGAGGTTGGCGAGGAATGCCATGGTCAGGATGCCGAGGATGACAAAGCCGACAACCTGCCACGTGTTTCCAAAGTTCAACCCGAGGGTGGTGATGCTGCGCGTCTCCACGAGCATGAAGCCCGCCCCAAGCAGGAAGAAGGCGGCGTGGTCCGGCTCCAGCTTCACCCTGGCCACCGATCGCGTCATCCCGATCGCGATCAACACCAGCAACCCCATCACGACCATGTAAGAGAAGGGGAAGATCTTGTGAACCACGTAGAGGAACGGCCAGTCGTCCGTGGAGAGGTCCGCCTTCAGCTTGGGATCGGCATAGCGAGCGGTCACATCCTGGAACCCGGCTCGAGTGATGGCGTCTTGGGGGACCTCCAGCCGGGCGTTCTTCCGCATCAGGAAGATGATGGCGCCGTCGTATCTGGCCTCCACGCAGACCGGCTCGATGTCGTCGAACGCCTGCTTCAGCATGAGGTAGAACTTCCGCCCCAGTTCTGGTGACAGCACACAGAAGGAAAGGCTCAGGACGCCGTCGGACTTCAGCCGCGCCCGCGCTTCCCGGAACGCCTCGACGGTGTAAACGAAGGAGTCCAGCCGGACATTCGATGCGTTGCTGAGGAGCGTGTGGGAGTCGAGCAGGCCATAGACGACCATGTCGTACTCTTTGGGTGTCTGACGCAGATAGGTCCGCGCGTCGTTCACGATCACGCTCACCCGGTCGCTCTTGTACGGTTCCTCGGGGTGGTAGTACTTTCCGAACTGCACGATGGCCGGATCAATCTCGATGGCGTCGACGTGCTCCACCCCCATCCGGAGGGCGGCTGCGACGTCGTTGCCGGTGCCCGACCCGACGATGGCGATGTCTTGCGCGTGGTGGCCGACCGTGAAGGGGAACTCGTAGTAGTTGGCGATCGCCTTCAGGTGCTCGTTGCCGGGGGCGTTCACCAGGGCGGGAGTCAGGAAGTGAATGCGCTGAAAGTACTGCCCCGCAGCCAGAAGCCGCGTGAGGCCGAACTTGTCCGCGCCGCGCTCGATGATCTGGTAGGGAGAGTAGGTGGGGGCCCAGGGAAAGTTCAACGGCCAGGAGAGGGCGCCCATGGTCACCAGAAAGGCTGCGCCGCCCACCATCGTCGCCCGACGGTTGAAGGTGAGAAACGGCAGCAGTGCGAGAAAGCTGGCGCCGAACCAGACTGCCGGGGCCGTCCAGGCGATGCTCAAGGCCATCGTCGCGACAACGCCGATGATGCTGCCGAGCAGGTTGAGCCCGTAGGCGGTCAGCTTCGGTCGCCGGTCGAGCAGCGCACCGCAGACCTGTCCGATGGGCACAAAGACCAGCGCGGTCAAGGCGAAAGTGACGGCGAGGAGGATGATGGCGCCGGCATAGTCGTGCAGGCTGTCCGTCTTCTGCATCCCCATCGCCAACTCTTCGAGCACCGGGACGGTGCGGAGGACCCCAGCATCCCAATCGGTCGGGTTATAGCGACAGAAAAGGAGCAGGATCACCTGCCAGGCGAAGAGCGGGGCGGCCGCGAGTAGCGGAATGTGCCGGCGGTGGGACTGCGCGTAGCCGAGACCCAGACCGGTGAAGCAGGCCAGAAGCCCAAAATTCTTGTAGATACTGAACAATTCGAAGATGGTGCCATGCCATCGAATCAGCGATAGCTGAAAGCCCAGGCTAACGGCGGCAGAGACCAGGATCGCCGGGTTGATCCACTTATCGGGCAGCGACTCGAGGAATCCGGTCTGCTCCTCGCTCTGTTCCTCGCAAAACCTGTCGATGCGCCGGTAGTAGAGGAAGCAGGCGACCCCAGCGATGGCAAAGAGCACCAGGATCCCGAGCAGCTTGAACCCCAGGCCCAACGCGTCCGGCTTCTGCCCGGGCTTCATGATGTTGTAAGCCCACACCATCGGCGGGAGCAGCAGACTGGCGAGGACTGAGAGGCGGGCAAGCCTGAGGTAGCGCGAGGCGAAGGAGACTTGTTCCATGGGCACGGGTAGACCGGCGCGCATCGGGCGGGATTCCCGGGGGCGGAACGGTCCGGGCTAGGTTATCTCAGCCACGGCTCACGCTTGAAGCCGATCCGGATCTGCGCGCCGCGGTGAGCCCCTCGTGCCGGGGAAGAAGGGGACGAGGTCGGCCGGACAGCATCAGACCGGACAGACGTCTGGCACGAAACTCATGGGTCCGGGATTGACTCCAGGACACGCCGTAGCACGCCGTCGGGAAGCGGTCCGACCACGGCGACGTTGGCCTGACCTCGCTTGCCGGTGAGGACTCGGAGGCGCGTGGCACTGTCCATCTGGCCGACGCCTTCCAACCCCATCGCAGGGCCCTGAAAGACAGAGAGCGTGCTCTGCTCCTGCGGGTTGCGGTAGACGGCCACGAGAACCTCCCGCCCACGGAAGTTGTGCAGGAAGAACCCGCTCCACTCGTAGCCGGGCGGGACGAAGCGGGGACGGAGCGGTCCGCCCCAACCCACCGCCAGGCGCAAAGCCCTCGCCGGAGGGATAGGTCGCCGCTCGCCTCGTGCAACGATCTGCGCTGTGGGAGGGGGGATGTATGGGAGGGTGCCGGTGGGAGGCTCCACGCCGAAATTGATGGAGAGGAACTGCGTGGAGACCTGAGCTCCATTCTCCTGCAGCTCATCCAGACGCAGTTGGAGATAGCTCTCCTTGTCGATCCAGAACTTCCGCTGCACGCGAGGTTTGTTGAGCGGTCGAACCTGGATCACGTAGGTCGGCCGGCCGGCAACCGCGTCGTCGGGCAATTGCTCGATGGCGATCACCTGGCGGCGGACCATTGCCCGCAGGTCCGACTTTGCCTCAGGCCCGCCCAGCCGTGAAGGCGATTGCTCCACCACATTCTGCCTCGGGATGTAGATGAGTTGCTTCTCACCGTCGTCGAACAGCACCTGACCATTCCGGTAATTGACCCGCAGCATCGAGCCGGACCGGAAGACACGCTGCTGCGTCCGGGCCGTCTGCCCACCCGGGCGGATCACCTGGGTTACCTGCTCACCGACAAAGTTGGTCTTCGTCGGGTGGGTGCTGCGCAGCAGGATCTGCACCGGCTCCTCTGCTGCGTGAGCGGGCGACGAGACAGAACCAAGCACGGCGAGGGCGATGACCAGCGTTCTGGGATGAGCGCACCGTGCTGGGATGGCCGGAGGAGAGCTGAGCATTGACCGCGGCATCAGGGCGTCGGCGGTGCGTCCGAATAGATGTCGGCGGAGTTCATCTCGATGCTGGCATCCACGGCATCCCAGTTGATCGCGGCGGCCTCTCCCAACTGCACGTGCCTGTCTGCCGCGGATCGAACAAACGCACTGCGCGCCGCATCCCGCTGCCCGAGGGGATTTAGCAGGCGCGGACCAGCGCTCACGACGACGAGCACTGCCGCGAGCGAAGCGGTGGCAAGCATTCCCGGGCCCTGGAGGCGCCACTGCACGGCCATCCACGCGCGCTCAATCCACGCCAGGGGTGAGATGTGCTCTCGCGACACCCGCTCGCGGAGCCGAGATTCGAACCCTTCTTCCACACTCCGGGAGGGCGAGGCCGCGAGCAACGCCTGCAGCGCCTGGCCTCGCGCTGCGTACGCGGCGCACTCCGCGCATTCAGCCAGGTGGGCATCCAGGCGTCCCGCGGAGCCGGGGGTCCAGTTCTCGTCCAGTTCCACCAGCCGACGGATTCGGTTGCAGTCGTGCGTCTTCATCGTAGTTCGGTTCCCAACCCTAGCCTTCAATATAGTGCTGCAGTTTGCGTCGAAGCAGGGCTCGCGCGTTGAAGAGTCGCGATTTCACGGTCCCCAGTGGGCACCCGAGAGTCTCCGCCACTTGTTCGTAGGCAAGCCCTTCCATGTCGTGGAGCACCACCACGGCCCGCAACTTGGGCGGCAAGGAATGCACGGCCTTCTGCACTTGCCCTTGCAATTCGGTCAATTGAATGGATGCCTGTGGGTCCCCCGCGCGCTCCGCGCTCGGCAGCTCCATGGCTCCCGTCTCATCGTCGTTCTCGACGGGCACCCAGTGGGGGGCTCGGCGCTCCCGCCGGTACCTGTCGATGACCAGGTTGGTGGCGATCCGATACAGCCAGGTGTCGACCGCCGCGGAACGGCGAAACGCCCGAAGACCCTGGAACGCCCTGACGAAGACTTCCTGTGTCAGGTCCTCGGCATCCGGCGAGTCATTGGTCAGCCGGCAGACGTAGGTGTAGATCCGGTGCTTGTGCTCTCGCACGAGGCCGTCGAATGTCCGATCCACCTGTACGCCGGTCTTGCCGAGTGTGATCACCGAGGCACTGCTTGCCATCATCGGGGGTGCCGCCCTCCATCCTACTTGACAGACGGTAGGGCGGTGCCCAGGTTCACTTTCTTTGTCGGCGTCAGCGTGGGACGGCGACGATGCGGAACTTCCCAGAAGCCAGTCTCTGGACCACGTACGCCTGGGTCGCGTCGATCGGAATGCCGCCAAGCGCCGCCGATCCAAACACCTTGGTGCTGAGCGTCGTCACCTGGCCACCGGCGGCGGAGACCCGCCGAAGGGCAGACTTCGAGACGAAGTAGAGGTTGCCCCCCGCGTGGGTCAGACCGGCACCGATCCCCGTGGAGACGACTGTGGTGGGTGCGCCGCCCACGATCGGGGTACGGCGAATCCGGTGGGGCCCGCCCGCGAACTGGCTCCAATGGAAGAGCGAGACGCCGTCTGTGGTCCCCGGCTCCGTGTAATTGCGGTCCACCTCGCTGTCCGTCTGCAGGGTGACCAGGTCCCCCGGGCCGCCCTCCAGCGGAACGCTGGCAATCTCCGTTTCGTCGGTCTCCAGCTTGCCGCGGACATAGACGAACTGATCGTCCGTGGTAAGAAGAGCGACACTCGCGACGCCGTAGCGGTTGCCGACGAACTCGCTCCACGTGCGATTCACGGTGTCGAGGCGTCCGATCCGCGAGCTGCGAGGCAGACCGAGATCCCGCGGGTAGACCAGCACTACATAGAGGCTGTTGCCGCGAACCTGCCAGGCCGAGCTGAGCATCGGCGCCACGCTGATATCGCGCGGCAGTTCCGTGCGCACGGTGCCCCCGTCCGCAGGGATACTGAGAATGCTGTAATGCTCGCTGAATCCGGTCGCCACGCGAGACCAGTAGACTCTCCCGCCTGCGAGTTGGATCTGCAGGTAGCGCACGCGCAGGCTTCGGTTGTCCTTGGCGGGCTCGGAGTAGAGGGTGGTCACCGCCCCGCCGGTTTTCGCAGCTTTCCGCAGAAAGACTCGCGAGCCGCCGATCTCGGTCCAATAGATAGACGCGTCATCAATTGCGAGATGGTTCGGCTGCTT
Source organism: uncultured bacterium (assembly GCA_964609085.1). Taxonomy (GTDB): domain Bacteria; phylum Armatimonadota; class SYMT01; order SYMT01; family SYMT01; genus JANPLG01. The sequence continues at coordinate 65,343 of CAZSRZ010000008.1, forward strand.
GAGCCCCGTCTCAATCGTGGTTACCGCCGCCTCGCCACGACCGAGGGTGAGAAACCCTACCATAGCTAATGCCGCCGATGCGAGGAGTCGTAACCCGTTCCGTTTCCGCATTCAAGTCTCCGTTCCGCGCCAGGCTGCACGCCTGTGACGCACCCCCCCGCGCAAGTGCTCTTGGATTCCTCAAGTGGCTGGCCGATATTGGTACAGGGCGCGCGATGCTCCTGCCGCCTCGGTCATCGACCTGATTACCTACGGTCTCCCGACAAAGGGAGGTGGGCAGGCCCCGCGTGACCAACTATGAGACGTAGGGGCGTAAGAGCGCCTCTTTCGCCGTCAACCTTGCCTTTAGAGAGGTCACGGAGTAAATAGTAGCGGTCAAGCTCCCCCTCGACCGGCCTCGTCACCAACTCCTCGGCCGACTTTTTTTGATCCGTCACAGGCAGTTCGCCTGCGCATCCGTTTCCACGGAGGTTGTACCCCATCATGTCCGTCCAGTCCCGCCCCCGGCTCCTGGGAGCCACGCTGGTCGTCGGCGCGCTCGTCGCCGGCGCCCTTGCAGGCGCGGCCCGCCCCACTAATGCGGCAGCGGCCACGCACGTGGCAAAGAAGGAAGCCGATCGAGCGCTGGCCGGCTACGGCCGCCTGCCGCTGGCCTTCGAGCCTAATCTGGGTCAGGCGCCCGCGCAGGTCAATTACATGAGCCGCGGTGCCGGGTTTGGGGTCTATCTTCGGCCAACCACTGCCCTGTTGACGGTGCACGCTCGCACCCCGGGCCGCGGTCCGGCCACGGCAACCCGCAGCGCGGCGGTAGCCATGGACCTCCTGGGCGGCAATCCGGCAGCCAGCGGGCAGGCCCTCGGCAAGCTTCCCGGGAAGGCGAATTACCTGATCGGCAAGAATCCGGCAAACTGGAAGACCGACCTCGCCACTTTCCGACGCGTGCGCTTCGCCGAAGTTTATCGGGGCATCGCGGTCGACTACTACGGCAACGGCAGCTCGCTCGAGTACGACTTCAGGGTTGCGCCCGGTGCAGACCCCTCACGGATCCGCCTCTCGATGCGTGGGGCCAGGGACGTCCGGCTCGACTCCCGTGGGAATCTCGATATCGTGGTTCCGGGCGGCCTGATCCGTCAGCAGGCGCCGATCAGCTACCAGGATGTGAACGGAACGCGTCGGGCGGTGGCCTCGAAATTTGCGCTCGCTAAGAACGGCGAGGTGAGTTTCCGCCTCGGCAAGTATGATCGCAGCCGTCCTCTGATCATCGACCCATCCCTGGTCTTCGGGACCTACCTCGGCGGCACCGGGAAGGACGAGGGTCTCGGGATCGCCGTGGACGAGACGGGTAACTCCTACATCACGGGCTATACCGCCTCCACGGACTTCCGGAAGACGCGAGACGCCTTCGACACGAACGCGAACGGCGGCACGAACGCCTTCATCTCGAAGCTGAACAACCAGGGCTCCGCGCTGATCTACTCGACCTATCTCGGCGGCGATGGCGACGACATGGGGACCGGCATCCAAGTGTTCCGGAACCCGGCCGACGGCCTGGTGTACGCGGTCATCAGCGGATGCACGCTTTCGACAGACTTCCCAACCACAGCGAAGAACGCCTACATCTCCGATGACCCGGATCTGGAACTCAACCCCGACGGCTCGGTGAAGACGAACCACTGGGACGCCTTCGTCACGGAGATCAACTCCAACGGCTCGTTCCTGATCTACAGCAGCTACTACGGCGGCGACCTTGACGACTGCGCCTACGGCGTCTCTCTGACGGACGGCACCTCCTTCTCCGCGAACGGCAGTGGCTTTCCGATCCGCGTGGCGGCGATCGCCGGGCAAACCTTCTCCACCGACCTGCCCACCACCGTCGGCACGTTCGACTCCACCTTGAATTCGGACACGGGCGATGCCTTCGCCGCAGCGTTCGCGCTATGGGAGGTTCGCGACGCGTCGTTCCTTTCCGGCACCTACTTTGGGGGGGGGCGGGTAGACATTGCCAATGGCGTGTTCCTCGATTCCGTTGGTCGGATCTACCTGGTGGGCTCAACCCGATCCACGGATCTCCCGATCTCAGCGGGTGCCCTCCAGCCGGAAGGTGACGAGGCCGGCACGGCGTTCGTGGCGCGGATTGACGGCGTCGGCGGCACGCTTGCTCTGGGCTACTCCACCTACCTCGGCAGCCCCCACGACGGCCTCATCGAAGAGGGGCTCGGGATTGACGTGGACGGATCCGGCGAAGCCTACGTGGTTGGCGCGACCAACTCCGTGCTCTTCCCCACCACGGCGGGGGCCTATCAGCAGGATCTGAAGCTCGACTTCACCTCCAACCCCCTGGGCAACCCGACGATCGACGCGTTCTTCAGTCGCCTCAACTTCACGGGGACGACGCTCGTCTATTCAACCTTGCTCGGGGGCACAGCATCCGACGTTGCTCGCTCCGTCGCCATTGACGCCATCGGCGTCGCGCACATCACCGGCGACACGCAGTCGAACAACTTCCCCAGCAAGTTTTCCTTGTTCCGTCCGCGGGCCAACGCCGGCCAGGCGCTCTCCGACGTCTTCGTGGTCCACATCGATCCAACCCTGACCGGGACCGATGGGCTGCGATTTGGCACGTTCCTCGGGAGTCCGGGCCACGAGGTCGGCCGTTCCATCGCCGTGGACGAATGCGGGAATGACTACGTGACCGGCTACGTGGGGTTTGCCCAGTTCGCCGTGACCAATGGCTCGCTGGATGCTTCCTACAACGGCAAGGGCGATGCGTTCATCACGAAGATCACCCAGATGGCGATCTACAACCTGGACATCTCCCTGCAGACGCCCGAGACGGCTCGCGTCTTCTGGGATACGCCCTGTCCTGCGGATTCGGTGGTCGAATTCGGCCTGGATGAGGACTACGGCGGCACCGTTCGCAGTTCGGCGCTGGTTACTAGCCACGACGTGATGCTGACGGGTCTCGCCCCGAGCACCGAGTACCACTACCGCGTCAAGAGCATGACGGCCGATGGCACCATCGTCGTCAGCCCGGATCGCACCTTCTTCACGGTCGGAGACGGAAGCCCCGTGGTGAAGGTCACCGTGGAGAGTCTCTACCGCCGCAGCACGGATGAGATCCACGTCCGGCTGACCTTCTTCAACGCCGGCCCAGGCGCAGCCAGTGGTGAAATCACCCGGGCTCGCTTGAAGGCGTTGAACAAGACGGCGCGCACGCGAACCACGCTGCCACTCTTCTTCGGCACCCTGGGCGAAGGCGCCTCGAACACTGTCCGCATCCGCTTCCCCGGTTCGATCGGGAACAGCGGCATCAAGGCAAGGCTGCTACTCGAAGGCAACTTCGCCGGCAAGGAGTTCGGCAAGGTGCTTCGGTTCCGTCTGCCCTAGCGCACTCGACCCCCCCATGGAGACGGCACGCTCCTCCGGGAGCGTGCCGTTTTCTCTTGTCGGTTCCCCCCGAGGAAGCCGGCCCTGAACTCCGACGGTGTCAGCGACCACTGCACTCATGCGGGGTAGAGAGAAGATCAGCTTGGGGGGCGATTCCTATGCGGCGGTGGATGGTGTGCGTCTGCGCAGTCCTTCTCCAACTCGGGCAGGCCCGGGGTAGTTCAGGCACCGAACTCCGTGCCGCGGACCGGATTCTCAGCGGGTTTACTCTACGTACATCCCGGCCTATTGCCGTCCGAGACTCGCGTTCTGGCTACTACCTGATCCGAAGGGGTATGTGCGACGGCGGCCACCGGCACCTGGCCCTCGCCCCGGACCTCATCGCCCAGCGCGGCTACGACCTTCCCAGCCCATCCAAGATGCCGAGGAGCAGACTGGGCTACCTCGGCACGGCTCGAGGTTTGCGGATCGGACATACGCCGGAGCAGGTGCGACACCTGATGGGAACCCCGAGGTGGACGGGCGGCAGCCGCTATACTCCAAACGAGCGTGTCTGGACCTACCACCACCTGCGTGGGACCGAGAAGCAGGGGTCCGAACCCGCGTCCTGTTGCGATTCCGTCGCGGGGTGGTCACCGGCATCGAAATCGACCGGGACACGTTGCCCGGCTGATGAGCCACGGACGGCCCGTGCGGCCGTCACTCCCGGGATCCGCGCCCGACCTACGGCAGCGTGATTTTTCCCAGAATGGCCCGACGGCTGGCCCCCGTCGCCGTTGGGACGTTTCCACTCTCACCCCGTAACGTCCGATAGCCGAGAAGAGCAAATGCCACGGCTTCCCTGGCTTCCGCCCGGAATCGCTGCGGCTCCGGTTTCAAGATCTGCGTCGGAGCCAGCGCCCGCTCCAAGCGACGGACCAGCTCGGGATTCCTGGCACCACCCCCTCCCAGGACGACACCATCCACCTGCGGGAGCCACGCAGCGTAACCCTGCCGGATCGACTCCACCGTGAATTGCGTCAGCGTCGAGACGAGATCCGGGCCGCGCAGACCCTCGGACCACAGGCCGGCAACCATTTCTGATCGAAACAGCTCCCGGCCGGTGCTTTTCGGGGGCGGCAGCAGAAAGTAGTGGTGCTGCATCAAGGCGGCCAGGACCGTGTGGTCTACCTTGCCGGCGGCGGCCAACCGGCCGTCCAGATCGCAGCGAAGCGAACCTCCCGAGGCAAGCTCCGCGGCCCGATCAATGAGGCAGTTTGCCGGACCCGTGTCGAACGCGCGCACCTGATCCAACGTCCCGGACGGCGCGAGGTAGGTGACGTTGCCGATGCCGCCCAGGTTCTGAACCGCCCGGGACTCGGTTGGATGCGTGAGCAGCAGGAAGTCGGCCAACGGGACGAGTGGGGCACCGTGCCCGCCGAGAGCCATGTCTTGCTGGCGAAAGTCAGAGACGACCGGCAGGGCCAGCCGCGCAGCAATTCTTGCCGCCTCGCCGATCTGCAGGGTTGCCCCGATGGATTCCTGGGCACCGGGGGGGATGTGCCAGACTGTCTGCCCATGGGACGCCACAAAACTGGGTCGGTGCCCGAGCCTCTGCAGTGCCAGGCCGATCCCCTGCCCCGCCTCGGCAAAGACCTCGCCCACCCGGCCATTCAGTCGGCACAACGAGGAAACCGAGAGGCGGTCTTCGAAGGCGGCAAAGAGATCTCGACGCACATCCGGCGGGTAGGGATGACTCTCAAACTGGAGCAGCAGCGGCATCCCGTCCGCGGGAAACAGGACCCCGGCGGCATCGATGCCATCGGCGGAGGTCCCGGACATCAGCCCGATCCCGACGCAGGCATCTGCGTGCCAGGCTCCCGGCAGGCCGGCCGGGCTCAAGCTGTCTCCTCCCCTGCCGGGCTGACGCCGTGCAGCACGCGGCGCAACATCCCGCCTGCCTGCTCTAGTCGGGCACGGGCCTCGTCAGCCCCCCATCCTGTCCGGCCGACGAGGATCGCGAGCTTCACATCCCACCCACAGGTCTCCAGCAGCTCCCCCGCTCGCTCCCCATCGCATCCCACAACCGAAACCACCAGCCGCACCGCACGGTCCACCAGCTTGTGGTTCGTCGCCCGCACGTCCACCATCAGATTGCCGTAGGTCTTGCCCAGCCGGACCATGGCCATGGTCGACAGCATGTTCAGGACGAGCTTCTGTGCTGTGCCGCTCTTCATGCGAGTGGAGCCGCTGACCGGCTCCGGTCCCACGACCGGCGCGATGACCACGTCTACGCGAGTCGACAACTCGCTGCCGGGGTTGGTGGTGACCCCGACCGTCGCGGCACCGCGGGCCCGAGCCTCTGCGATCGCCCCCAGCACGAACGGGGTTCGCCCGCTGGCCGCGATGCCGCAGACGGTGTCTCCTTCCGACACCTGCACCGCTGCGATCGCCGCGGCTCCCTGGCGAGGGTCATCTTCAGCGCCCTCGATGCTCGTTCGCAAGGCTCGATCCCCACCGGCGATGATCGCCATTACACGATCAGCGGGCATCCCGAAGGTCGGCGGAATCTCGGACGCATCCAGGCAGCCCAGCCGTCCGCTGGTCCCGGCGCCGACGTAGATCAGGCGTCCACCGAGGCGCAGCGAGTGCTCGATCAGCTCCACGGCCCTGGCTATGCTCGGTATCACCGCTCGCACGGCCGCCGGGACCGACTGATCCTCGTCGTTCAGCCGCTCCAGAGCCTCCGCCACCGGCAGCAGGTCCAGATCTGCCGTGTGGGTGTTCACCTGCTCGGTCACCAACTCTCCCAGCAGCACGCCCACCGGCTCCTCCCTTGATTGCGCTCCGAACCGCCTGCTATACTCTGTTGGCACTCGTGCCCACAGAGTGCTAACTTGAGACAACCGCCGGTCGGGTCGGGCAGCCAATTCTAACCCGGTGTCGGTGGGAAGGTAGAGTCGAACCCGTGCCTACGTATGTCTATGCCTGCCGCAACTGCGACGCTCGGACGGAAGTCCGCCAGCGCATTTCCGACGAGCCGTTGAAGGTCTGCACGGAGTGCCAGGGTGAGTTGCGCCGCGTTCTTTTCGCCCCAGCGGTTGTTTACAAGGGCGCAGGATTCTACACTACGGACTACAAGAACGGCGGCTCGCGGACCCCTGGCGACGAGGCACCGAAGACCGAGGAATCGGCGAAACCGACCCCGGGTGAGTCAACTCGGAGCGAGGCAACTCCGGCCGAAAGCAAGCCGGCTACACCTGCCGCGGGGGATTCGGCTCCTCCGAAGTCGACCACTGCGGACTCCGCCTCGTCCCCGACGAAGTAGCCGGCCGGCGGGATGTCGGAACTGCGCTGGCACCCACTGCTTCGGGAATGGGTGATCACGGCGACGGAGCGGCAGGATCGCACATTCTTGCCACCGCCCGGTTTCTGCCCGCTCTGTCCGCGTGGTCCGGGTGACACGATCGGGGAGCTCCCGCTTGCCGACTTCGGCATCGCCGTCTTCGAGAATCGCTTCCCGAGCCTGAGACCGGACGCGCCGCCGCCGGCCGTTACGGGCACCTCGCTCTCCCCGGTGCGACCTGCGGATGGCGCGTGTGAGGTCGTCGTCTACTCGCCCAGCCACGATGCCTCCCTCATCTCCATCGGCGTGGATGGAATTGAGGAGCTGATCTGGGTGTGGCGGGACCGCTACACGGATCTCGGCAGCCGGCCGGAAGTGGATTACGTCTACATCTTCGAGAACCGTGGCGAAGCGATTGGCGTCACCCTGCACCATCCGCACGGCCAAATCTACGCCTTCCCCTTCGTCCCACCGCGCGAGGAACGCGAACTGGAGTCGCTGGCGCAACACCGGGCGGGGACCGGCGGCTGTCTGGTCTGTGACGTGGTCGCGGAAGAAGTGCGGGCCGAGACTCGCGTCATTGCCTCGACGGCCGACTTCGTGGCCGCCATCCCCTTCTTCGCACGCTGGCCCTATGAGGTCCACGTATGGCCCAGGCAGCATCGCGCCTCATTGAAGGAGCTCACCGCCGATGAGATTCGCAGCCTGGCTGCGATCCTGCACGAGGTCGTGGCCCGCTACGACGGGCTCTGGCAGCGTCCGATGCCGTACATGATGATCGTGAAGCAGTTGCCGACAGACGGGCGGGACCCGGAACTTGACCACCTGCGGATCGAGTTCTACCCGCCGATGCGCACGGAGCAGAAGCTGAAGTACCTGGCGGGCGTGGAGAGCGGTGCCGGCTGCTTCATCAACGACACCCTCGCCGAAGCAAAGGCAGCCGAGTTGCGTGGGGTCATCCTCGGTCCGGCCGAATGAGCGCCGACCCGCTGACCGATCGCCTGTCCGCAGCGTTCGCCATGCGCTTTCCGGGGGAACCCCCGTCAGTGCTGGGGCGGGCGCCCGGGCGGGTCAACCTCATCGGTGAGCACACCGACTATAACCATGGCTTTGTTCTCCCCATCGCCATTGAGCGAGAGACGCAGGCCCTCGTCCGCCCGCGACGGGACGGCCGTTACCGTTTCCACGCCCTCGACTTCGGCAGCGACCACGAATTCTCGGTGGAACGGTGCGAGCCGGATTCCAGCCAGGGATGGACTGCCTACGTCTGCGGAGTTGTCGGCCTGCTCGCCGAGGCCGGCATCCCCACGCCGGGCGCGGATGTCGTGGTGGGCGGGACGGTACCAATCGGGTCCGGCCTTAGTTCCTCCGCATCTCTGGAGACGGCTGTCGGAATCGCTCTCGCAGGTGAGCGGATGAGTCGCATTGCTCTGGCGAAGCTGGGCCAGCAGGTGGAGTGGCGATTTGCGGGCGTTCGGTGTGGGATCATGGACCAGTTCATCTCTTGCCTCGGCCGCCGAGGGACGGCTCTCCTCCTCGATTGCGCGTCGCTCGAACACCAGTGGATTCCCTTCGACGACAGCGGCGTCGCGCTGGTGATCACCGACTCGCGCCAGAGCCGCGAGCTGGCGGCCAGCGCCTACAACACCCGCCGGGCGGAGTGCGAGGCAGCGGTAGCTCACTTTCAAGGATCGCTGCCGTACGTCGCCTCCCTGCGCGACATCAGCATCGCCGACCTGGAGGCACACGCCGATGGTCTGGATCCCGCGGCGCTTCGCCGGGCTCGACACGTGGTGACGGAAAACGCCCGGGTGCTGGAGGCGTGCCGACACCTACGCGCCGGCGACATGGTCGGGTTGGGCGGGGTGATGCGCCGGGCCCACGTGAGTCTCCGCGACGACTACGAGGTCAGCTCGCCCGCCATCGAGGCGCTCATCACCGCTGCGAACAGCGGGGCGGAGTGTCTGGGCACCCGGCTGACCGGGGCCGGCTTCGGCGGCTGCACCGTCAGCCTGGTCCGGCGAGGTGCTGTCCCGCGCTTCCAGGCACATGTTGCGGCCACTTTCGAGAGGGAGGTCGGCGTCTGCCCGCACTTCTACGCCTCGTCGCCAGCCGAGGGGGCAAGCCACCGAGCGGTCCCGCCTTGGGGTGCAGTACCTCGGTAGAATGGACTGTGCGATGCGAACGGATCCCGACCGAATCGTTCGACCAGGTGAGTGGATGCTCGACCGGCTGGCGGTGGCGGCTGCTCGGTCGATTCTCCGTCCGATGCGTGTGCCCGTGCTCCCGGTGCCCCGCCTGCTGGAGTTGCCGCACGAGCAGGTCTTGATCCCGGCGGGCGACTTGCTCCTCTCTGGGTGGCACATCCCCCCTCCGAACCCGCCCAGTGCCTCAACCACGGGGATTGTCCTGTGTCATGGCCACAATGCCTGCCGGAACCAGGTGACGTCGCTCCTCCGCCCCCTCCATCGAGCCGGCTACGCGCTGCTCCTCTTTGACCACCGGGGACACGGTCGGACCAGGGGCGGCATGTGCACCTACGGGCATCACGAGCATCAGGACATCCTTCGGGCCGTGGAGTGGTTTCAGGAGTCCGGAGGCGTTCAGGAAGTCGGGCTGTTCGGCATCTCGATGGGCGCTGCCTCTGCGCTGCTCGCCGCTGCCGCGACGACCTCGGTGCGGGCGGTGGTGGCGGACTCCGCTTTCGCACGCCTGGAGGAGATTGTCGCGCGGCGTTTTCTCCTCGTCCCGCCCAGCCTCCGAACCACGTTGGCGGAGCGTGTGCGGCGACGAGCCGAGGAGATGAGCGGCGCGGACGTGACTTCCGTCTCTCCGGAAGCGGTGGCCGGGGAGCTCCGTCGGCCGCTCCTGCTCATCCACGGCGCGAGCGACCTCCTCATCCCGGTCGCGCACGCGCATCGACTGCACACGGCTGCCGGAACTTCGAGCGAACTCTGGGTGGTGCCGCACACGCACCACGCCTGGGCCCGCTGGACGGCCTTTGGTGCCTACCAACGCCGCGTGACGGAATTCTTCCGGCGCTACTTACCCGCGGGCGAGGGAGCGCCGGCCACCGGCGCGAGTTGACGGAAGCGAGCGACCGGGATGCGCATCCCGACCTTGGTGCCGTCTTTCCACTCTAGATCCACACGCACGAAACGCGTTTCCGTCGGGACCTTCAGGCCCCCTCGGAATGGCGCTTGCTTCCAGGATCGCGTCGCCAATTCCTTGTCTTTCTCATCCACGCTCGTGACCGTGAGGCCGGTGAGTTCCACCGTGTCGCCGATCCACCGGACGAGGTACAGATCGCCTTCCACCGGTTCGACGACGAGCTGCCTGGTCAGCGGATCGGCGTCCGTGGGCTTTCCGGTGCGCCGAGCAAGGTAGAACCCCTCTCCGAAGT
>CAZSRZ010000009.1:0-17420 GCA_964609085.1 uncultured bacterium
AAGCGACGGATCCCCTCCTCGAACGGCACCTTCGCAGAGTAACCGAAGGCGTCTCTGGCCCGGGATGAGTCCGCGCACGTCATTCGCACGTCCCCGGGTTGCTCGGGCTGGCGATCGAGGACGGCCGCCCGGCCCAACACCCGCTCGATCGTGGCGACGAGTTCGCTAAGGCTGACCGGGTCGCTTCGGCCCAGGTTGTATATCGCGTGGCCGTCCGGGTGATCGAGAGCCCCCAGGACCCCGGCTACCGTGTCGGCCACGTAGGTGTAGTCACGACGGGTGGTGCCATCCCCGTAAAAGGGGACCGGTTCGCCGGCTTCGATCAGTCGGACAAACTTGTTGATGGCGAGGTCCGGCCGTTGACGCGGACCAAACACCGTGAAAAAGCGCAGGCAAGTTGTGGGCACGCCGGTGAGCCGGTGATAGGTGTGGCAGAGCAACTCGCCGGCCTTCTTCGTGGCGGCGTAGGGCGATTCGGGCTGGTCAGTGTCATCCTCCTCCTGGAACGGAGTGCGGGCCGCATCCCCGTACACGGAGGATGATGACGCGAAGACGAAGTGCTCCACCGGATGCCTTTCCAGGCACGACAGCAGCCTCAGCGTGCCGGTGATGTTGGTATCCACGTAGCCGGCGGGGTCCCTCAGCGAGGGCCGGACGCCGGCCCGGGCGGCAAGGTGGACAAGCACACGCGGCCGCCGACCAAACAGTCCGGCCACCGCATCGGACTCGCGGATATCCCCCTCAACCAGGGTGAAATCGGGGTGGCTGGTCAGTCTGGCGAGATTGCGTTCCTTGATCGGACGCGCGTAGAAACCGTCGAAATTGTCGAAACCGATCACCCGTTCCCCGCGCGCGATGAGCGCCTCGCAGAGATGGGAGCCGATGAATCCGGCCGCGCCGGTTACCGCAATGGGGGCCAAACCGTTACCTCTCGCCCCAAAGTCTAGCCCCCACCCGAGCCCGCGTCACAAGCCGGGGCGAGCGGCTCAATGGCCGAGCCGCCGCGGATCCCCCGTCAGGTAGAAGGGAGCCCAGTACGCTGGATGCGACCAGCGAGGGTTGCCCGCCGTCGCGATCATGGCCCGGCGCAGCGCCTCGTCCTTCGCGAGGCCCTGCCGAAGCCCACGGTGGAAGGACACCATCAGCCGCGCGGTGCTCTGGTCCGCCACGGACCATTGGCTGGCAACGACGCTCCGCGCCCCCGCCAACTGCAATGCCCGGGTGAGCCCCATCACCCCTTCTCCGATCTTGTACTCTCCCAAACCTGTTTGACAGGCGGAGAGCACCACAACTTGTGCTCGGAGCCGCAGAGCCTTGGGGCCAACGAACTCCCAGGCCTGGAGGGCGCCGTCATCGTCGGTGGCGGAGCCATCGCCTGGGGTCAGCACGAGCCCACTACTGCCGTAGACCGCCGCGTGCAGCACGCCATGCGTCGCGACGTGAATCATGTCCGCACCCGAGGCGGTCCGTCGCAAACCGGACTCCGTCGCTGCACGACCGAGGAGAGGACGGGTGCCGTAGAGTGCCGCGACTGTCATCGCCTCGGATCGGGTTGCCGGTAGGCGTGGAAACCTGCCTCCCGGCATCCCATTTCGGACAGCGGCTACTTCCGGACGAGACGGGACGGCGTCTCCGCGCAACCTCGCGCCGGCGTGCTCCGGTCCATCAAACAGGCAATCACCGACCACCACCGCCCGCGGCCGGGAACTCCAGGCGGTGGGCTGACCACGGACTGAGACCGCATAGATTGAAAGTGATGGCGCGAGCACCATCGGCTTGCGTTGTCCCAACCAGCCCGCTCCCAGCGGGAGCGCCGCCCACGGCGTATTCCAGAGGGCTCCATCCGGGGAGATGATGATGCGTTTGGAGTTTTCGAGGAGCTTACTCAATTCCGTCGGCAGGATCAGGCGAGCCAGCGCGGCGCCGGCTACACGAGGAGAAGCCGGCGGATCAGCAGGCACCGCGGCCGCGACACGGGTGCCCCGTCCCCGGCCGATCGGCGCCGTCACCGCCCTTTGGAGCAGAGCAACGTGTTTCGCGAGTCGTGCCGGGGTGCACACAACCGACCAGGAGCGAATCGCCCCGTTGGGGCCGTCGACGGCGAGGATCAACACGCCATTGGCACCCAGCGCATAGGCCACGAAGAGATCCCCCGCGCCGAGGGCTCTGCGTGCCTCCTCCGGCTTCACCAACTGTGTTGCCGGATCGCTGACGAGGGCCCGCAGCCGGTCCATCGCGACGGCGGACTTTCGCCGGGCATCCTCGTACGCCTCTCGCGCCCGCTGCACCGCGTCGGGGTCCGGGCGCCCGGCTGCGGTCACCTGCGCCACGAGCGCTTCTGCCCGCTGCTCCTTCGCGGCGGCCCTCTCCCAATCTCGGCGGGCCTCTGGAGCGCCGCTGCCGGTACGCCGGTCGCTCAACAGGCGGAGCATTCCCTGAGCCCGACCCTCCTCCAGTACCCTCAGGGTGGCGGAGAGGTTTCCCGCGGCCTCTTCCGCGAGCGCGAGGTTTCCGCTCCACTGGCTGCGCAAAGAGGAGAAGGCGGCCTGATCGTCCGTGCCGGGACTCAACTCTCCCTGCCGGCGGACGATCGCCCATCCCTCCCGGAGCCGAGCCAGCTCGCCGGCCCTGTTGCCTCGCCTTCCAAGAATAACGCCCAGATTGTTCAGGGCCTGGGCATGCTCCAACGAGCCGGGGACGGCACGCTCCCGTAGGGCAAGTGCTCGCTCGAACAGGGGCTGCGCGGCGGCGATATCCCCGGACTCCGACATCACACTCCCCAGGTTGGTGAGGCAGGTGGCGATACCGGCGGCTCCAGGGAACTCTTTTTCCAGAATGCTCAGGGCCGCCTCGTAGTTGGCCCGGGCGGTCGCGGTCTCGCCGAGCGCCGCTGCGATACTCCCCAGGTTGTTCAGGCAGGTGGCAACATCACGGGAGCGTGGGTTGATCTCCCGGTACATGTCGAGGGCGCGGGCGTAGAGCTGCCGAGCGCGGGAGAAATCCCTTTGCTGCTCGGCGAGGGAGCCGAGGCCGACGAGGCTGTCGGCCACGTCCGGTGAATTGGGAGCCACCTTTTCACGGATGCGCAGGGCCCGGGCGGCGTAGGTGGCGGCACCCTGTAGATCCCCGATTCCCTGAAGGAGATCGGCGCAGAGCCCGAGGCAGAAGGCCATCCTGAGGGATTCCGGACTTAGCCTGGCGAAGATCTCGAGAGCCCGGTTGAGATGGTCTCGGGCAAGGTCCGTTCGCCCAAGCACCTGGCACGCCGCACCCAGGTTTGCCCGGATGCCCCCCACAACCAGTGAATCGGGGGAGACCCGGGTGGCGATGCCCAAGGCGGTCTCGTTTGCCGCGCGAGCACCGGCGGCGTCACCCCTCGCCAGCCGAAGAGCAGCCAGATTTCCCAGGCTGTCCGCCAGTCCGAGTGATCCCGGCTGGATCCGCTCCAGAATGGCAACGCTGCGCTGCTGGTACGCTTCCGCGCCTTCCAGGTCATCGCTGGCGGCAAGCACCACGGCCATGTTTCCGCAGCTCTCGGCTACGTCACGTGAGCCCGGGCTCAGCTTTTCACGCAGGGCAAGCGCCTGCTCCTGCAGGCGGCGCGAGTTGGTCAACTCACCCTGATCGCACAGGATTACGGCGAGGAAACTGAGGCAGCGAGCCAACTCCGCCGAGTCCGGGGCGAGCACCGCCTGGATCGCCAGCGCCTTCTCTGCGTAGCCGCGTGCTGCGGGCAGATCACCGAGGTAGTACGCCAGGGACGTGAGCTGATTCAGGCTGGCAGCGACGTGCGTTGAGCCGGGTGCGTGTCGCTCGTTGATCGACAGCGCCGCCTCGAGGTGCCGTCTCGCGGACCTGGGGTCGCCGCGTTGCATGGCCACCCCGCCGAGGTAGTTCAACGTGCCCGCGGAGTCGAGCGCGGCTGCGGGGTCGCGCTGTTGGATCTTGAGTGCACGTTCGTGAGCCGCCTGGGCCCGAGCGAAATCGCCGGTCCGCGTCATGACCGTGCCAGCCCCGTTTAGCTGGCGTGCCGCCTCAAGTGGCCGGATCGGCTCCAGCACATCTATGCCTGCCGTGAGTAGAATCTGCGCTTCCTCGCGGAGCCCGAGCGGGTGCAGCCGGATAGCGCCCTCGACCAGTGAGATCGCCACAGCGGCCGGGCGGCTGGCTTCGCGTCGCAGCAACTCGAGGAGCGACTTGAGGAGCGACTCGACCTGGAGCTTACGAGACTGCGCTGGCTCATCGGCCCTCACCAATCTCACCAACGCCTCCACCTGCCCGGGGCCGTACCCGGCCTGTTGCCAGCATTCCGCAGCCGCCTTCCAGGCAGCCTGAGCCTCGGGAATGCGTTTCAACTCCTCCAGATTGACCGCGCGTTCCCTCTGGGCACGCGCGCGACCGGCGACATCCTGCGCCTCGGCCGCCGCCGCGACTGCCCTGTCGGCAATCGCCAGGGCCTCGGTATAGCTGCGGGATTGAGTCAGGCGTCCGGCGTCCTCAAGCAGCATCCGAACCGGTGGCGATGCGACTGGAGCAGGCGGCTCGGGCACCGGCTGTGGCGCAGACTGGGCGCGAACCCAGGCTCCCGTCGCCCAAATCCCCACACAGACGCACGCTACCCAAAGGCGAGTCCGCCCCATCACTCACTCCTCAACCCACCAAGGGACCGAACGGAGCACAAGAATACCGCCGCACCCCAACCCCGCCCGAACTGTGTTCTCAAAACGCGCCGTGCCAATCCTCCAGCGGTCCCCCCGGCGATGGAGCCGAGGCGCGATTCGCGTCCCCCAAACCTTGCCAACCCTTGACCGCCGCCGTCTGCCAGACCTACACTGAATCCCTCGCCACCGATGGCGAGGCAAGGACCGATTGCGTGGGGATCTAGCCCTCCAACCTGGGTGCGTGAATTGCCGACGGCCGACGGCCGCCGGTTGCTGTCGTCCGTCACCCCAGCTCCCCGCCCACATCGCCTTCGCTGCCGCGCCCGAAGCAGCCGGCTTCCTGCGGCACCCTCTCTCGGCCCCTCACCGGCCCGCGCCCCTGCCTGGTCCCCTGTCGTGAGCACTCGCAACTACCGATCGACTCTCAACCTGCCGGCGGATGTTCTGCCGATGCGCGCCAACCTGCCGACTCGGGAGCCTGAGTTCCAGCAGTTCTGGGAAGACCAGGATGTCTATCGCCACAGTGTGGAACGCAATGCTCCGCGTGGTCTCTTCGTGCTTCACGACGGCCCCCCGTACTCTAATGGCGACATCCACACCGGGCACGCGATGAACAAGATCCTGAAGGACATCATCACGCGCCACCGTACGATGCAGGGCTTTCGAGCTCCCTACGTCCCAGGGTGGGATAACCACGGCATGCCGATCGAGTACGCCGTGAGCCAGAGCGCTCGCGAGGCGGGAGAGACGCTGACTCGCGTGGAACTCCGCGCACGCTGCAGGGAGTACGCGGCGCGGTGGGTCGAAGTCCAGAAACAGCAGTTCCGTCGCCTGGGCGTGCGCGGAGACTGGGACCACCCCTACCTGACCATGGACCCAGAGTTCGAGGCCCGGATTGTGGAGGTGTTCGCCGAGTTGGCGACGGCGGGTTTCGTGTATCGAGGGCTGAAACCCATCCTCTGGTGCCCCTACGACGAAACAGCGCTGGCCGAGGCGGAGGTCGAGTACGAGGAGAAGACCAGCCCCAGCATCTACGTCCGATTTCCGCTGGATCCGGGCTCAGCCGACCCTCGGCCGGTGGGCCGGCGAGATCGCCCACTCTACACAGTCATCTGGACCACCACGCCCTGGACAATCCCAGCGAATCTCGCCGTGGCGTTCCATCCGGAGCTGGAGTACAGTGTGGCACGGACGGCCGACGCGGACTACCTGCTCGCGGAGGGGTTGCGCGAAGCCGCTCTCTCCGCTTGCGGGTTGGCCGAAAACACGGTGGTCCATCGCTGCACCGGCGAAGCGCTAGCGGGAACGGTGTTCCGCCACCCCCTGCATGAATTGGATGCTGTTTTCGATCGGGCCTCGCCGGCTGTTCTGGCGGACTATGTCACGCTGGAGCAGGGAAGCGGCGTGGTGCACACGGCACCCGGTCACGGAGAAGAGGACTTCCGCACGGGCCAGAAGTACGGCCTGGAGGTGCTCAACCCGGTGGATGGCTCGGGTCGTTTCACCTCGGAGGCAGGCCCGTTCGTGGGGAAGGCAATCCGCTCCGGCGAGGCGGATCGAGCCGTGCTGGACGCGCTCGCCGACAGCGGGAACCTGCTGCACCGTGAGCCTTATCGCCACAACTACCCGCACTGCTGGCGCTGCCACGGTCCCCTCATCTTCCGCGCGACGGTGCAGTGGTTCATGCAGATCGACCACGTGATGGAGGACGGGAGCACCCAGCGAGAGAGGATGCTGTCGGCCATCCGGGGGGTCAAGTGGTTTCCGCCGGAGAGCGTTGCCAGGATCGAGTCGATGGCAGGGGGGCGACCGGATTGGTGCCTGTCGCGGCAGAGAGCCTGGGGTGTCGGCATCCCGATCTTCTACTGCAAGCCGTGCGGCCACCCGATTCATACACCGGAGAGCCTCGCGGCCGCGGTGAGGCTGGTTCGCGAAGAAGGCGCGGATGCCTGGTTTTCCACGCCTGCGGACTCCATCCTGCCCGCCGGATTTGCGTGCCCGCACTGCGCCGGCACAGGTCCCTATTCGAAGGAGACGGATGTGCTGGACGTGTGGTTCGACTCCGGCTCCACCTGGAGCGCGGTGCTCGAACAGCGGCCCGAACTCGCGTTTCCCGCCGATGTGTACATCGAGGGCTCCGATCAGCATCGGGGGTGGTTCAACAGTTCGCTCACCCTCGCCACGGCGCTGCGAGGAACTGCGCCGTACCGAACCGTCATCAGTCACGGCTTCGTGATGGACCCCCACGGCGAGAAGATGTCCAAGAGCAAGGGGAACTTCGTCTCCCCCCTCGAGGAGATCGAGGCCGGAGGGGCGGACCTGCTGCGATTCTGGGTGGCCAGCACCGGCTACTTCGACGACGTGCGCATCGGCCGCGAAATCATGGACCAGGTCCGGAATGTCTTCCTTCGAGTACGCAACACCTTCCGGTTTCTGGTCGGGAATCTGGCTGATTTCGACCCGCAGCGGGATGCCGTCCCGTACGAGCAGCTCGGGAGCCTCGATCGCTGGGCACTGCACCGCCTCACGTGTGTCCTCCGCGCCTGTGAGGAGTCCTTTGAAAGGTACGAGTACAAGCAGCTTTCGCACGAGATCCCTTACCTGTGCACGGCCGACCTTGGCTCCTTCTATCTGGACGTGATCAAGGACCGCCTCTACTGCGGCAGGGCGGATTCGAGCGAACGGCGCGCGGCACAGACCGTCCTGTACGAGCTGGTCGAGCAGTTGACACGGTTGATGGCGCCGATTCTCGTTCACGTATCCGAGGAAGTCTGGCAGGCAGTCCCGGGCGCACGCGAGCGGCACGCCAGTGTGCATCTGGCACCCTTCCCGGTCCCCGAGGAGGGGTGGCTGGACGAAGGCCTCGCGGTTGAGTGGGAACGGCTCCGGTCGGTGCGGGACCGCGTCAATGCAGCGATCGAGCTACTCAAGCCCAAGGCCAAGAACGACCCCAACTTCGTTCTGAAGAGCAGCCTGGAGGCCGAGGTGCGACTGTCGGCCGGGCCGGATTGGCTGCCGCTGCTCTCCAAGCACGAAGCCATGCTTGCGACGATCTTCATGGTCCCGGTCGTGACGCTGACCGGCACCCCGACGGACGGGGTTCAGGTGGAAGTCGTCCGCCGGGCCGGGCCGCGCTGCGAACGGTGCTGGCTGGTGTTGCCGGACGTCGGACAGAGTGCCGCCTTCCCTGACCTTTGCGGGCGGTGCGCCGGGGTGGTCGAAAGCCTGGATAACCAGACCCCCTGACCTGGTGTCGCCGTGCCATCCCGATCGTCTCGCCGGCCCGCTTCACTGGGGCTGGGCGTGGGTATGCTGACGTCTGTCAGGATGCCCCCAGCCCGACACGGAGAGAAACGATGACTGCCGGCCGACTTGCAACGCGAACGGACTTACGCCTGGAGCATTTCCGGCAGGCGCTGGAAGGCGAGCGCCTGCGGCTTAGACAGGAGATCGAAGCCATCCAAACCGCCGATGGGGTGGGTGCCCGAGAAAGTAGCGTCATCGATCGAGATGAAGAGGCCGATCCGCCGACTGAGATCGTCTACCGGGAGCAGGACGCCGCGATGCTGGAGCAGTTCCACCAGGAGTTGCGGGACGTCGAGCAGGCTCAAAACCGAATGACCGCCGGCGACTACGGCTACTGCATCCGCTGCCACAGCGCTATCCCAGTCGAACGGCTCGAAGCCCTGCCGTTCACTCCATTCTGCCTCTCCTGCGCGGAAGTATTCGGCGCCTGATATCCCCCCAAAGACCCCGATAGCCCGGAACCTCCCCATCACGCACGGGTCCTCCCAGTAGCGATCGACCCCATCGGCCTGACCTGGCGGAGTGTCTCCAAACTCCGCCTTTAGAAAGCGCCGGTGGGAGACCGATATGAAGGCGAGAGGGCAGGGGCGAGAGTCTACTGCCCGATGGCGGGCGGTGAGGGTCGCCCGCCGGCAGGCCGCAGACCTGTCGAGGGGGCACCATGTCCGGCCAGATTTCCAACGACCATCCCATTCGGGACCTCTTCTCCTGCGTGGTCTCCCGGGCGTTCCAGCGGGACCTCTCCCTCGCCGAACCGGAGCTGAGCAGCTACGTTGCCGACTTGCTCGTGGAGTTTACGAGTGCGGAACGTATCTTCAGCATCCGTGACGTGGCGGGAACGCGACTGGAACAAGTGGGTGAGATGCTGCTGGAGGGTGACATCGCGCTCAACGCCACGTCGTTTGACCGCGAGCGCGAGGTCCACAAGCACATCGGCGACTTCACGCTCTTCTGGGCAGGCCTCTATCCCGGAATGCTCGGCCGCTTGCGCGCGCCGGATCGCCGCGACCACCTGGTCGACTACGTGGCCCAGGGGCGTCGATCCTATGCGATCGCGTCCACCTTCAACCACGGCAGCTACGCCCGAGAAGCGCCCGTGCTGCGAAAGCTCTCCAGCAGCTTCGAGTCATGCCTGCGAGGCCTCAACTCGGTACGGAGGGAGTTGGAGACCTACGCCTCTGCGGAGTCTCGCGCAGCCTGCCGCCTGCTGGATGCATGAGGATCGGGCACGGCAGGAATCGGCGGGGACGGCGGCCGACAGTTAACCGCCGTCCCTGACCGGAACCACTTATGCCCCGCCTGTCCCGCCTGCTCCCGTTCGCGCTCGCTGCCCTGAGTGCGGGCCTCACCATGCCTCGTCCGCAGGCGGCGGAGCCCGGGTCTCCGGACTCCATCCGGTGGCGGAAGACGGTCCTGGACACGCGCTTTCGGTCGGAAGGGGCCACGATTGGGGACGTCAACGGCGACAAGTATCCGGATGTGCTCACCGGGGATCTCTGGTTCGAAAACCCGCTTTCGACCGGCAAGGAGTGGAAGCGGCACGAGATCCGCCCTCCCCAGGAGTACAACGGCGCGACAGGCTACAGCAACTGCTTCCTGAACTTCGCCGCGGATGTCGACCGGGACGGGGAAGTCGACCAGATCGTTGTCGGCTTCCCGGGTGCAAAATCTGTCTGGTACCGCAACCCGGGCAAGGGAGTGGGGTCGTGGACGGAGCACCCCGTAACGGAGAGCGCCTGCAATGAGAGCCCCATCTTCGCCGACATCGTGGGCGACCGGACGCCAGAGCTGATCACCCCCTTCAAGGAATCACAAATGGCCTACTACTCTCCCGGCGACCGGCCGCGGGATGGGATGGCTCAGCAGCTCGTCGGTGCGCCGGGACAGCCGGGGGTGCAGCGGTTCAGTCACGGGCTGGGAGCCGGGGACGTGGATGGAGACGGACGCGCCGACATCCTCTGCGCGGATGGCTACTATCGGCAGCCACGTGGCCGCGAGACGCTGTGGCAGTTTGTGCCCGCCGCCTTCGGCCCAGCCTGCGCCCAGATGCACGTCTACGATTTCGACGGCGACGGTGACAGGGATCTCATCTCCAGTTCCGCACATCAGATCGGGATCTGGTGGTATGAGCAGCGAAAGTCCCCCACTGGGCGCGTGGAGTTCACACAGCACGTGATTGACGACAGTTTTTCGCAGTCGCACTCTCTCGTAATGGCCGACCTGAATCGCGACGGCCGCCCGGACTTCATTACGGGTAAGCGCTTCTGGGCTCACGGTCCGAACGGCGATGTGAACCCGGCGGACCCAGCCGTGCTGCGGTGGTATGAATTCCGGCGTGAATCATCGGGCGTGCGCTGGCTTCGTCACGCGATCGACGAAGACTCGGGCGTGGGGACCCACTTCACCGTCGCGGACGTGAACCGAGACCGCCGCCTGGACATCGCGGTGAGCAACAAGAAGGGCGTCTTCGTCTTCGAACAGGTGCCCTAGCCATGACTTCCGGCCCCGCTGAAGCGGAGCCGCGCGGCGTCGGCCCGCTGAAGCGGATCCCCCTCTACGTCCAGATCCTGGTGGGCATGGCGCTCGGCGTTGTGATGGGCGTCATCCTCGGCCCGCGCGCGGGGTTTCTCGGGCTGCCGGCGGAGTTGATCCTCCGAATGCTGAGTGCCCTCGCCCCACCGCTCATCCTGGTTGCGGTGATTCAGGCGCTCAGTTCCGCCAACATCTCCGGACCGATTGCCGGGAGGCTGGTGCGACTGCTGTTGCTCAACACCGTGGTGGCCATCGCGATCGGCCTCACCGTGGCCAATGTGGTCCGGCCCGGTCAGTGGAGCAGGCTTGCGCCCGAGCCGAAGAAGCCGCTCTCCGCGCAAGGGGGGACCCCCGAGGAAAAGCGATACCTGGAGTTGGCGGAGAAGTTCAACCTGAAACCGGCGGCCAAAGAGAAGGACGCCTACCAGCAGTTTCTGGACAACATCCCGGACAGCTTCCTGCGCCCGCTGGTTGAAAACAAGGTGCTCGGAGTCATCCTCATCGCGGTCGCTGTGGGGATCGCCCTTCGGCCGCGACGTAATCAGCCGGTCGGGCGGGTTGCCGACCTGGTTGACACGGCCATGGAGGTGATGATCTCGATCCTGCACTGGATCGTCGCGCTGGTGCCGCTCGGCGTGTTCGGTAAGGTCGCGTCGATCATCGGAGAGAAGGGCTTCACTGCTTTCCAGGCGCTTGGGGCGTTCATCATCGCGGTCATCCTGGCGCTGCTCCTCCAGGCCGTCTACTATCTCACCCGCGTCCAGTTCGGGTCGTGGGTCAACCCGCGGCGCCTACTGAGCGGGTGTCGTGACGCCCTGGTGATGGCCTTCTCAACCGCCAGCTCCACGGCGACGATGCCGGTCACCTACGCCTGCCTGCGCGAGCGCGTGGGCCTGCGGGCCTCCTCCGCGAATCTGGGCGCGCTGGTCGGAGCCAACTTCAACAACGATGGGACTGCGCTGTACGAGGCGATGTCGGCGCTGTTCATCTCGCAGATGTTGGGGCAGCAGCTCGACCTTGGGCAGCAGTTCATCGTGGTGGTCACGTCCGTCTTTGCCTCGGTGGGCGCCGCCGGCATCCCGAACGCCGGTCTGGTGACGATGACCCTCGTCTTCAACGCGGTCCACCTGCCGACGGACTACATCGCGATCCTGTTGACTGTCGACTGGTTCCTGGATCGGTGCCGAACGGCGATCAATGTGATGGGGGACATGAACGTGAGCTGCCTGTTGGACGGCAAGGTAAAGGAGACGCCCGAGGAGGCGTCCACCACGGTAATCTCGGAGCCGATCCTGGAGTGAGCCTGCTGCGACCTCGCCTCCTGCCGAGGGGTTGGCCCGCCCGGACCGACCCCCCGGTTCACTCCGCCCGCAGGTGACTCCGGAGTATTGAAGGGCGCTTTAGCGCCCGGTATACTCGATCTAGCGATCTGGAGCAGCACGTATGGAAGTCATTCTCAGGCCGGGTTCGGACATCGAGTATCCGGAGAGCGACGGGGAACCGATGGCCGAAAACACCCTCCAGTTTGAGTGGATCGTCACGGTCAAGGAAAACCTCGAGCGGCTCTTTTGGGATGATCCGGCGGTCTTCGTCGCGGGGGACCTCCTCTGGTACCCGGTTGAGGGCAATAACCGGCTTCGGGTTGCCCCCGATGTGATGGTTGCCTTCGGCCGCCCCAAGGGCCGTCGGGGGGCATACCTGCAGTGGCGGGAAGGTGACATCCCGCCGCAGGTCGTCTTCGAGATCCTCTCCCCAGGCTATCGTCACGGCGAGCTGATGAACAAGCTGCTCTTCTATCAGTCCCATGGAGTGGAGGAGTACTACACCTACGACCCCGATACCGGTGAGTTGTTCGGCCTGCTCCGCACGCACGGTCGGCTTGAGCCTGTTTCCGAGATGGATGGTTGGACCAGCCCGCGACTCGGCATCCGGTTTGCGGTCGAGGGGCCAGGTCTGGTGCTCTACGGGCCGGATGGGAAAGCGTTTCGCACCTTCCAGGAACTCGCCCTCGCGGTCGAGCACGCAGAAAACCGCGCGGGCGAACTGGCCGCGCGGGCGGAAGCCGAAGCCGCGCGGGCGGAGTCCGAGGCCGCACGGGCGGAGTCCGAGGCCGCACGGGCGGAGAGGCTGGCGGCCAGGCTCCGCGAACTCGGCGTCAGCCTGGAAGAGTGATCGTTGGGCGGGCGTGCTACAACACGCCTTTCGTGCTCGGGACTCCCGTCACACGCTCGTCGAACTGCACGGCTGCATCGAGCGCGCGCGCGAAGGCCTTGAAGGCAGCTTCGACCAGGTGGTGCGCATTCTGGCCATGGAACTGATGGATGTGCAGGTTCATCCGCCCGTGGGATGCGACGGCCTGGAAAAACTCCGTCGTCAGCTCGGCATCGAACTCGCCGATCCGACGCCGACCGACATCCAGGTTGCTCACCAGGTAGGGACGACCGCTTAGATCCAGGCTCACCAGCACCAGGGCCTCGTCCATCGGCACGGTGGCGCTGCCGTAACGGCGGATTCCGCGTTTGTCGCCGGCGGCCTCGTGCAGCGCCAGGCCGAGGCAGATGCCCACATCCTCGACGGTGTGATGCTGGTCCACATGCAGATCCCCCTCACAGGCCACTTCCAGGGTGAACAGCCCGTGGCGAGCGAAGAGGGTCAGCATATGGTCCAGGAAGCCGACGCCGGTCTGGATCCTCGACTCGCCGTCGCCGTCCAGCTCCAGCGTGAGCCGTATGGCCGTCTCTGCCGTCCGGCGATCGATCACGGCGTGGCGTGACATGGTGGTCTACTCCGCCGCCTCAAGAAACGCGAAGCGCGGCGATGATGCCGTCGCGGACGGGGACGAGTTGGAAGACAAAGTCGGAGTCGGCTGACAGCCGACGGGTGAACTCCCGCACACCCTCGGTGTTCTCGCTCCGATCGGATTCATCAAAGATGGCGCCGTGCCAGATCATGTTGTCGATCAAAATCATGCCACCGACCCGAAGCTTCGACTTCATCACCGGCAGACTGTCTGGGTAACCGTGTTTGTCGATGTCGTTGAAGAGGATGTCGAAAGGGCCCTCGGTCTCGCTCAGCGTTTGGACCGCCTCGGCCATGTGAAAGCGCACCAGGTCGGAGTAGCCTGCCGCCTCAACGTTGGTGCGCGCTCGGTCGCTCAGGCCCTGATCCCAGACGGTGTGGTGGACGACTCCCCCCCCGTTCTCGCGTACGGCCCGCGCGAACCAGAGTGTGCTGTAGCCGTAGCCCGATCCGAGTTCGAAGACGCGGCGGGCACCGATCGCGCGGGCGACCATGTAACAGAACTTTCCTGCGGCCGGGCCGATGATGGGGAATCTCGCCTGCCGCGCCTCTTCCTCCATCCGCAGGAGCACCGGGTCGTCGTGCTGGGACAGGCGGGTGTGATATTCGCAGATTTGCTCGTAGGTGGCCGGCATGGGATCTCCTTGTGGACGCACGCGTGGCGCGTCAGAGGATGTATCGCGAAAGTTGCTGGTCGGCCACGACGGCGCCAAGCCGCTCGCGGACGAACGCCACATCGATGGTGACCGGGCCGCTCACGTCTTCCGGCGCCCCGAAGGAGAGTTCCTCCAGCAACCGCTCCATGAGCGTATGTAGCCGACGGGCGCCGATGTTCTCGGTCGTCTCGTTCACCCGGGTGGCGTAAGCGGCCATCGCGTCAATCGCCTCGGGGGTGAATTCGATCTGCACGCCGTCTGTCTCAAGGAGAGCCGCGTACTGCCGGGTGAGGGCATTCTGAGGCTCGGTGAGGATTCGTCGGAAATCCCCTTCCGAGAGGCTGTCCAGCTCCACGCGGATCGGCAGTCGCCCCTGCAGCTCCGGCAGTAGATCACTCGGCTTGCTGGTGTGAAACGCTCCGGCGGCGATAAACAGCACGAAGTCCGTGCGGACCGGGCCGAATTTGGTCTGCACGGTGGACCCCTCGATGATGGGGAGCAGGTCGCGCTGCACCCCACCGCGGGAGACGTCCGGACCGGACTCGCCGCCCCGGCCGGCGATCTTGTCGATCTCGTCCAGGAAGACGATGCCGTCCTGCTCGGCACGGAGGACGGACTCTCGGCGCACCGCATCCTGGTCGATGAGCTTCCGGGCTTCCTCCTGCACCAGGACCTCCCGCGCTTCGGCGATCGACATCTTGCGTGTCCGCCGGCGTGGCTGCATGACGCTGCCCATCATCTCCTGGAGGTTGAAGCCCATCTCTTCCATGCCCTGGGGAGAGAAGACCTGCGTGAAGGCTGACGGCGGCGCTTCCTCGACTTCCGTCTCCACCTGGCGATCCTCCAGGAATCCATTCTTGAGCTGCTCGCGGAATCGGGAGCGGACACGCTCCGCCTGCTCAATGCGCTTCCGGTGCCGCTCCGTCTCCTCGGGTGATGGGGCCGGGGGTTCGGAGCCGAAGCCGTAGAATCCAGAGGTAGGTGTCTCTTGACGAGGCATTGGGTAGAGCAGATCGAGTAGACGCTCGTCCACCGCGGCCCTGGCGCGATCCTGCACCTCCGCCAGCTTCTCGGCCTCCACCAGCCGGTAGGCAGCCTGAACGAGATCGCGAACCAGGCTCTCCACATCGCGGCCAACGTAGCCCACCTCGGTGAATTTTGTGGCCTCGATCTTGACGAAGGGGGCTCCAGCCAGGCGGGCCAGGCGTCGGGCGATCTCCGTCTTACCCACGCCGGTGGGGCCGATCATCAGGATATTCTTGGGAATGACCTCGTCCCGGATGGCGGCAGGGAGGCGCCGGCGGCGGTAGCGGTTGCGGAGGGCAATGGCAACCGCACGCTTAGCGCGCGCCTGCCCGACGATATAGCGGTCGAGTTCCGCCACGATCTGGCGGGGGGTCATCGCAGAGCCTGATGCGGAGTCGCTCACGGGGTCTCCCCCAGCACTTCAACACTGATCTGATCGTTGGTGTAAATGCACAGGCGAGCCGCGATCGTCAGTGCCTCGCGGGCGATCTCGGGAGCTGAAAGCGCGGAATGGCCCAGCAGCGCCAACGCAGCCGCATGGGCCAGCGAGCCGCCGGACCCGATGGCGACCGCATCTTCATCCGGCCGCAAAACATCGCCGCCCCCACTGATGACGAAGGTCTGCCGCGCGTCCGCCACCAGCAACATCGCCTCCAGGCGGCGCAGCATGCGGTCTGTCCGCCAGTCCCGCGCGAAGGCAATGGCCGCGCGTTCCAGATCCCCGCCCGACTCGCGCAGGTGGCTCTCCACCCGATCGAGCAGCGCCAGAGCGTCCGCGGCCCCGCCCGCGAACCCGGCCAGCACCCGACCCTCGTGGAGCCGGACCACCTTCCGAGCACCGTGCTTCACGGCATGGTCGCCGAGCGTCACCTGTCCATCGCCCGCCAGGGCAACCAGCCCGGCTCGGCGAACGGCCACGATGGTTGTGGACCGCATCCGTTTCATCGCGCCGTCCCTTCCGCACCACGGCGCGCGCGGGGGTGCGCTGCGGAGTAGACCTTCTTCAGATGCTCCCGCGTCACGTGTGTGTAGATCTGTGTGGTGGAGAGGCTGGCATGACCGAGAAGCTCCTGGACCGCCCGAAGGTCCGCGCCGTTCTCGAGCAGGTGGGTCGCGAAGCTGTGCCGTAGGGCGTGCGGCGTCACTGCCTGACGCAGCGCCGCCGCGGCGACCGTGCGTGTCAGCACATCCCGCACCCCCCTGTCCGTGAGCGGGGTGCCGTTCTTGTTGAGAAAGAGGGCGGAGGCCGTTGGACCGGCTCGCCGGCGGGACCGAAGGAGTGCCGGTCGCGCTTCCTCCAGGTAGTCACCCAGGGCTTCGAGCGCCGCCCGGCCCAGGAAGACGGTCCGCTCCTTGTCTCCCTTGCCGACCACGCGCAGAGCACCCCGGCAGCGGATGATGTCATCCACGGCGAGGCCGGTCAACTCGCTCACGCGCATGCCGCTGCTGTAAAGGGTTTCCAGCAGGGCAGCGTCCCGGCAGCCCAACGGCGTGGCGCGATCCGGCGCGGCGAGTAGGCTTTCGATCTCGGCGGGGCGCAGGGCGTGCGGCAACGATCTGCCCACACGCGGGGTTGGCAAACCCTCAGCCGGGTTTCGCTGGATCTCCCCGTGGCGCATCAGGAATCGGAAAAAGCTGCGGATGGCCGCCACCTTCCGCGCCACGGAGCGCCGTGCATACCCGCGCTCGGACAGCGCCACTAGGAATCGTCGGATGTCGTGGGCGGTCACCTGGGACCAGGAGGTGCACGGAGCCTGTGTGGTCCGGCCGTCCTCCCCGGGATCCAGGAACTCGACGAGTTGGAGAATGTCCTCGCCGTAGCTCTTGAGCGTCAGCTCCGAGCAGCGCCGCACGGTCTGGAGATGGTGTCGGAAACGGTCGATGGCGGTGAGCACGGTGGGATGGCCGGATTATAGGCAGCCCGGCGTGACCGGTCAAACGGCCCGACCGCCTGGGTTTCGACCCGCTGCGTTTCGACTCCGGTCGGACGGCGGCCCCGGCGCCACCCGTGGAACGAGTAGCATGCACGTTGCCTTCGCCGGCCGCATCTGGTAGTTAACTGGCCTGCGGCTCTCGGGGCGCAGACCAGGTGCCTGCCTGCGCCACACGGCGTCGAACAAATAAAATCTCCCCCCAAGAGGAGGAGAGGCGCGTCCGCATGGTAAAATGTGGACGGAGCCTGACAACAGAAAAGGAAGGGGCATGTGCGCGTTACGCCTCCGCGGTTTCGCAGCACGCGCGACTGGTAAGCCCCAGGCAGGAACTGCTACTATACCTCCTCCGAATTCCGTGCCGGTTCGCCGGTGCGATTAGAACAGCTCAACGCCAGTTGGGAAGAAAGGAGCCCAAGACGTTGAAAAAAATCCTTATCCTCGCGCTCGGCGCGGTCGGTCTCTTGACCGCCCTCCCGGCGAGTGCCGAGACCTTCGACTTCTTCGCC
>CAZSRZ010000009.1:17520-38302 GCA_964609085.1 uncultured bacterium
ATCCTCCAGATGAAGGCCGATATCACCGGTGACGGCAGCGTCTCGTGGCAGGGTTGTACGGAGTTCAACTCCGTGGTGACCCCGGAGCCGGCTTCGATGGCCCTGGCCCTCGCGGGCCTGGCACCGATCGCAGCCGCGATCCGTCGCCGACGCCGCAAGTAAACCGTAAACCGCGAACCACTCGTGGTCTTGAAGTGGCCGCTCCCTTCGGGGAGCGGCCATTGTCATGCACGGGACCAGGAGTGGGGACAGAGATGGGGTCAGGGATCGCGACAGCGAGATCGGCCTCCGAAACAGATCTGCACGCTCCTCCGGGGCACGGCAGTTTGTGGATGCAATCAACACGAATAGGCGACGCGGACGTGCTTTCCCGTCCGATCGCGTAAAGAAAGTTGTCGCCGATCAGGGCAGCTCCGCCAGGCCCACGGGCTCCGCAAGGAATCCACCGGCAGACCACGGAACATGGGAAAGCTTGTCAATTCAATCGAAAGCCCAGCGCAGCCTCAGGGCTGTGGGCAATCAGGAGTCAGCAAATGAAACGCCTACTCTGGTCCGCCGCGTGCGGACTGGGGATGCTGCTGTTGGGTTCGGGCCCGGCGGCGGCAGAGACGTTCAGTCTCGACGCGCTCCCCGTGGGGACCGGGGCGACCGGGTCCTACGGCGTCACCGCGACGCGGGCCAGTACGGCCCTGCCGTTCACGGTAACCGTCACCAGCAGCAGCGCCCTCACCAACCAGGACGTGATCCAGCTCAACCTGAGCTTTTTCACGGCTCGGTGCGATGACGGCTCGCTGGTGAACGCGACGGCCGGAGCCGGTTCGACGGCGGGCGGCGGCGACGCCACCGCTAACGGTGCGTGGAACTTCTCTCCGGGGCCGTCCGCGCTGTTCAGCAGCCCAGTCGGCACATCGATCCGAGTGACCAAGGCACCAGGCAGCAACTTGTTCACGGGCAGCGTCACGCTCGCCTCGAACGCGCTCATCAAGAACTTCAAGGTCGACCTTACGGGTGACGGCAGCGTCACCTGGCAGGCATGTACCCTGGAGCCTCTGGATGGGGACCTCACCCCCGAGCCGGGCGCCCTGGCGCTACTGCTCCCGGGCCTCCTCCCGATGGGTCTCGCGCTGAAGCGGCTGCGCCGCAAGTAGCGGAATCTCGCGTGCCGGTCCCGAAGCCGGCGCGGTGAGTTGATTACGGCCCGCTGTCCGGACAGCGGGCCGTAATCTTGTACCCGCCTGGCTTCATTGCTGCTGCTGTTGCTGCGCCTGAATCTGCTGTGCCAGGCTGACCCTCGGGGGCTTCCGTGCGGCCCGGGTCACCCGTTCAGGCGTGGTCCGTGCGGGCGTTGCGACACTCCTGGCAGTCCATTGCAGTCGCGGGGACAGTGCTTCCGCCGTCGTCTGGGCAACACGCACCCGCACCGACATCACCTCGGCCGCGACGCCACGAAACAGCCCCTTGTTCGGTGGCACGTCCCGATAATCGCGCCCAACGCCGATCCTCACCCAGCGCTCTCCGACCACAGTGTCATGCGTGGGATCCACCCCCAGCCAACCTTCGCCGGGACAGAAGATCTCACACCACGCATGGCTGGCGGTCGCCTCCTCTCCTTCCTCCTCCGGCAGAACATAGCCGCTCACGTAGCGCGCCGCGTACCCCAGGTGTCGTGCCGAGGCAATCGTGAGGTGGGCAAAATCCTGACACACTCCCCCACCGACCTCGAGGAGGTGCTGGATCGGCGACGAGGCATCGGTCACCTCTCCCTCGTATCTGAACCGGCCGTGGATCTCATGTTGGAGCGCCGTCGCGGCCTCGCGCGGTCCGAGGCGGCGCAACCCCTCCAGGGGCTGGACAAAGTCGAGGAACTTCTCGCACGGTTCGGTCAGCGGCGTCGGCTGGCGAAAGTCGTGAAGCTCCAGGTACACGGCGGGCTGCGCCAGTTCCGCTTCCGTCCACGCCGGCCCCCGGAAAGCCTCGTCCCTGGTCTCGACCACACTCTCAAACGTCATCACCAGTCGGTCGTGCCCGTTCGGCACATTGAGGTAGGCAACCACGTTCCCGTAGGCGTCCACGTACTCCCGGATCGGGCGGGTGGGCGCCGATCGGCGGCGGTGTTGCAGCAGATGCTGCGACCCGTCCGTCAACGGGGTCAGCCGCAACTCCAGGTAACTCTCGGTAACGGACTCGGAGTAGTGGAAGTCGGTTTCGTGGACGATCTCGATCAGCATGGGAAGGATCTCACGGAAAGTACTGACCCTGGACAGCGGCGCTGATCTGCGCCTGGCGCAGCACGATGTCATCCAGGTAGTCGGTCAGCCCCCTGGCCATCACCTCGTCAATGGAGGCAAAGCGGAGCTCTGCGAGCAGCCGACCTGAGAGTTGCTCGGCTTCACTGCTGAAGACATCCTGCGGCGTGCCGCTGAGGGTGTGCAAGTTTCGGCCGATTTCTTGGACGCAGAACTCCACCGAGCGAGGGAATCGCGAGTCGAGGAGGAGGAAGCCAGCCACTGCGGCAGCAGAGAGAGAGTGCCCGGCGCGGCTAAACGCCTCCATGCCGGAGCAGGTGCGGAGAATCGCCGTCAGGTGCATCGTGTCGAAGACCGGCCCCTCGGCGGTCACCTCCTGCAGGGCGGGATGCTGGAACATCGCGCCCAGCATACCGGGCGTCATGCTGCCGCGCTCCACGTGCCCTCCAAGCGTGAGGAAGAGCCACTCGTCGGCACGAAGCATGGCGCTGTCGCGCAGCCCGTGATAGAGGTGCACCATGTTGAGAACTCGCCGGAGCAGTGAGAGCTGCGTCGCCTCTTCGGGATGCTGCCCCTGCTCGCCCTGCATGCGCAGGTACAAGATGTTCAGCTCTTCCCAAAGCTCGCTGGGAATGGCGTCCCGAACCACCCGTGCATTCTCTCTGGCTCGCTCGACACAGGAGATCAGGCTGCGCGGAGTCTCGCTGCCGAAGACGATCCTGTGGGAGGTCAGGGCCCGTCGCTCTTCCCCCGCCTCCTCGCCCAGGATCAGCCGATGCGCCACCTGCCAGCACTGATCGGAAGCAAGGTGCGAGAGCCCCCGGAGTTCCTGGGCGTAACCGTGGGTCACCCACAGGAAGCGTCCGGCGCATTCCGAACGCTCCAGGTAGCGACCCAGCCAGTAGAGCGAGCTGGCGACGCGGCTTAGCATGGGGAATTCATGTTCGGCTCAGTCACGGAGTACCCACGTATCCTTGCTGCCCCCACCCTGGGAAGAGTTGACCACGAGTGACCCTTTGCGCAGTGCAACCCGCGTGAGTCCGCCGGGAAGCACGTAGATCTCCTCTCCGTAGAGGATGTAGGGCCGCAAATCAACGTGGCGGCCCTCAAGCCGGTCGCCTACCCAGGTCGGATGCTGGGAGAGGCTGATCACGGGCTGCGCGATGTAGGCCCTCGGCTCGGCCTGGACCCGGCGGCGGAAGTCGTCCAGCTCGGCCTGACTCGCTGCGGGGCCGATCAGCATCCCGTAGCCGCCCGCCTCATCGACGCGCTTCACCACCAACTCCGCCAGATGGGTCAGCACATGATCCAGCACCGCCGGTTCCGTCGGCAGGTAGGTCTCCACGTTCGCCAGGATCGGTTCCTCGCCCAGATAGTAACGGATGATCTCCGGGACGAAGGCATAGACCGCCTTGTCGTCCGCGATGCCGCTCCCGAGTGAGTTGGCCAGCGCGACATTACCGCTCCGGTAGGCATTCACGATCCCTGTGACCCCCAGCGCACTGTCGGGTCGGAAGACGATGGGATCGATGTAGTCGTCGTCGATGCGACGGTAGAGCACATCGACGCGCTGCAGGCCGCGGGTGGTCCGCATGTAGACCACATCATCATCCACCAGCAGGTCGCCGCCCTCAACCAGCTCGATGCCCATCTGCTTCGCCAGGTAGGTGTGCTCGAAGTAGGCGGAGTTGAAAACCCCGGGGGTAAGGACAGCGGCGACGGGCTCATCCGCGTGGGCCGGCGCGATGTGCTCGAGCACCGATCGGAGCACGTGCGAGTAGTCCTGGACCGGTCGGACGTCGTAGCCGTCGAACAGTTCGGGGAAGAGCCGCTGCATGGCGAGCCGCCCCTCCAGAACGTAGGAGACCCCGGATGGACAGCGGAGATTGTCCTCCAGCACGAGATACGTCCCATCCCGGTCCCGGATGAGATCGGTGCCGCAAACGTGGACGTAGATGTCGTGCGGAACGGGGACATGCCGCCACTCCCTCCGGAAGTGCTTCGCGCCAAGGACGAGGTCGATCGGGACTCTGCCGTCCCGGAGGATCAACTGCTCGTGGTAGATATCGTGGAGGAAGCGGTTGAGGGCGAATAGCCGCTGTTTGAGGCCCGCCTCCACGTGCGCCCACTCGTCGGCGGGGACGATCCTGGGCACGGGGTCGAAGGGGAACGCCCGATCAATGCCGGCGCGGTCGCCGTAGACGGTGAACGTGGTGCCGCGATGCAGAAAGAAGGAGTCGGTGGCGCGCTGGCGAGCCACACGCGTGGCCTGAGGCAGGCGGTCGAGCGTGGCGGCGAGCGCACGGTAATGGGGCCGCACGTCTCCACGGGCATCCACTGCCTCGTCGAAGACTCGGCCTTCCGTGGCGGGTTCCGTGTCGTAGTGTGCGAAGACCGGCATCGAGTTGCGCGTGCCCACAGGTCAGATATCGAGATCCGCAGCCCAGAATCAAGCGAGCGGGACCGCACAGTATTCGAGGGGAGAAGCCCGGTTTCATCCCCGGGGGCCGGCGTCTCGCGATTCCGCTGGTGCTAGGCGGCCGGAATGGGCTGCAGAGTCGCCCCTGGACAGGCATTATCCCGCATGGACCTTCCGCGCTCTGCTCCCTAGCCCCGACACCATGCACTGGATCCCCTTCCCGGATGAGCGACTCATCGTGAGCGGTCTGCCCTTCTGGGCAGAGACGCGGCCCGAGCTTCAACGGCTCCCGAACCGCGTGCGCGGGTCCATCCACGAACCGGTGTTCGCACAGGCGCTGGCGCCTGCGGGGGCACGGATTCGCTTCAGCAGTGATACGGGCAGCCTCGCCGTTCGCCTCCGCTATCCGGAGACTCCGAAGGGGCGCGGCGTCATTCCGGCCGGACAGGCGGGTGTGGACCTGTATGTGAATGATCGATATTGGGCTACGACCGTCCCCGGAGAGAAGCCCGAGATCGAAGATCCGCTTGTCAGCGGTGCCACCCGGCGCCTCCGCGACTTTGTGCTCTACCTGCCGCTCACAGCGCCCCTTTCGCTCACCGCCATCGGTCTGGACGACGGCGCGAGGATCGAGCCGCCCAGACCCTTTGCCGCCAGCTCGCCGATCGTTTGCTTCGGCGGCGAAGTCACGGCGGGGGGTTCCGCCAGCCGAACCGGGCTTGCCTTTCCGGCGATCCTGGGCCGAGAGCTCAATCTGGACATCGTCAACTTCGGATTCCGCGGTGCCGGCCGACCGGATCGGGAGTTCGCCGGATTGCTCGGCGAAGTCGAAGCCCACAGCTACCTTCTCGACCTGGGGCGCGACGAGCAAGATCCGGAGCGGATTCGGGACGGCCTCCCGGCTTTTCTCCTGGCCCTCCGGGAGGTGCGACCGGATACCCCGATCTTCTGCATGACCCCCATCTTCGACTCGGTCGAACACTACCAGGAGGAGGCGAGGGAGCGACTGGAACTGCGCCGCCAGATGATTCGCAATACGGTCACGCTCCAGCGGATGAACGGGGACGCCCACCTTGTCCTCATTGAGGGGCATGACCTGCTTGGTCCCAAGGACGACGAGGGACTCGTGGACGGCACCAGCCCGAACGATCTGGGTTGCAAGTCGATTGCCGTCTCCCTGAAGGCGGCCATGCGGCGATCCCTGCGTCCGCGCCCGGTGCCGCCGCCGTCGCGCGCAGTGAACCAACGCCCGGTTCACGCGTCAAGGTGAGTGATCCCGCCCAACCCGGCCATCCCCTGCCGGCCGTGCCGTCATCCGGGATCGTCCGTTACCGATCTGGAGAGACCGCATGATCACCCGACGATCGGTCCTGTTTGGGGCCGGCACCCTGCTCCCCGCCGTGACCGCTTGCACCCAGCAGGCCGTGCGAGAAGAGCGGAACATCGCCTACTTCACCGGGGCCGACGCGGATCCCGTGCGTCATCGGCTCGATCTCTATCTTCCCCCGGCGGCAGAGAAGAAACCGCCGCTCTTGCTGTTCGTGCACGGCGGCGCATGGACGAGTGGGAGCAAAGACCTCTACGCCGCACTCGGCCGCGCCTATGCCGGTCGCGGCATCGCCGTTGCCGCCGCCAACTACCGGCTGTCCCCCGCGGTCAAACACCCCGAGCACGCTCGAGACGTGGCCCGGGCGATCGGCTGGTTGGCACGGAATGCCGATGCCCGAGGCTTCGACGCTACCCGACTCTTCGCTTCCGGCCACTCTGCCGGCGGTCATCTGGTTGCGCTGATCGCACTGGATCCAACCTACCTGAAGGCTGAAGGCCTCACCCCGAGTCGCCTCAAAGGCGTGATCGGCATCAGCGGCCCCTACATCCTGGCGGGACGCTCCTTCGAACAGGTCTTCGGCGATGACGCGGCCGCCCGCCGCGGGGCATTCCCGCTGAACCACCTGGACGATCTGCCGGCGAAGGAGATGCCCCGGTTCCTCATCCTCGTCGGCGACCGTGACCTGCCGGGGCTCCAACCATCGGCCAGGCTGCTGGCGAAGGGGCTGAAGGATCGAGGCGCGGACGTCCGCGAAGAGACCCTGGCAGACCGGGATCACATCTCCATCATCACCCGGATCGCCGCCGAGGGGGACCCCGGCGGGAGCGCGGTGGAGAAGTTCGTAAAGAGCTGAAGCAGAGTCGGATGAAGCCACATCGGCTGTGCCCAGGTCTCGCGCTGATCGGCTGCCTGATGGGCGCGGAGGCCGGGCCGCAGGCTGTTCCAATGCGAATCGGCGCGGAGTACGCGATGCCGGGAGTCGCCGCGCGTATGGCCGAGACCGGCCTCACCGCGTTGAAGCACTATCCGGAGCACGTCGCCTGGGATCGCATGCAGAGATCCGCGGAAGCACCTTTGGACTTCACCGCCCTGGATCGGTTGGTCCGCGAGTCGCACTCCTGCGGATTCCTCGACCTGATGCTCGCGCTGAAGCCGCAAAACCGCTGGGCGAGCCGGAACTTCCTGCTCAACTTCGCGCCGCAGCCACGTTACTGGCCCCAGTTTGAGCGGTGGATCAGCGCCACTGTCGAGCGCTACGACGGCGATGGTCGCGAGGACATGCCCGGGCTGCGTCGACCCGTCCGGTGGTTTGAGATCGGGACGGAGTTCTCGACGTATGAGCCGGAGCCGACCACCGACTACCTCGACTTGCTCCGACGCGCCGCGGCTTCAGCCCGGGCCGCTTCCCCCGAAGTCCGCCTAATGCATGCGGCCTTCCTCACCACGACGGTGTTCGCGAAGGATCCCCCGGCGGCACAGTATGAGCGAGCCTTTGAGGCGGCCCCAGCGCGGATCATGCACAAGAAGCTGGCGGACATTCGCCGCGTGCTCGACCATCCGGAGTGGTTCGACGCCGCCAACATCCACGCGCTGGGTGAGCCCGAGGAGATCGAACCGATGTGCCGGTGGCTGCGGTGGGAGATGGCCCGGCGCAAGTACGACCGCCCCATCATCATCTCGGACACGATGGTCAATCCCCTGATCGCCTGGGGACCAGCCACACGAAGTGGCGATGACCCGGCCCGACTGGGGCTGCTCATCCCGCCAGCACGGGAGGAGGATCGACCCGCACTCGCCGCGACGTTCCGCAAGCTGACGGCGAACGATCGTCTCACCGTTGCCTGGGCGCGCGAGCGCTGTGCTGCGGATGTCATCAAAATGTGCATCGTCGCGGCAAGCCAGAAGGTCGCCTGGATCAATACGGCCTACATCGAGGATCTCGC
Source organism: uncultured bacterium (assembly GCA_964609085.1). GTDB lineage: Bacteria > Armatimonadota > SYMT01 > SYMT01 > SYMT01 > JANPLG01. The sequence goes on from CAZSRZ010000009.1 coordinate 25,459, forward strand.
CTGGCTCAAGCTCCCCCTCGCCCAGGCGGGGGCCGGGCTCGGGGCCTGGTCGGGCATGCTCGACACGCAGGCAGATGCGCGGACGGAAGAGCGGCGCGTCCGTGGAGTCTATCCGCCCTATGTCGCGCTGCGGCGAGTGGTTCGCGCGCTGGGTGACGTCGCCTCCGTTACCCGCGTGTCAACAGCGGACCAGCGGGTCTACCTCTACCGACTCGAAGGTGGCGGCGGGAGTGAGTGGGTCGGCTGGTTACGGCCGGGGCGAGTAAACCTGCCTGGAACGCCGACGCCCAGCGCGGCGATGCCGACCGACGCCCTGCCGCGATCGTTGTTGGCGGAGCACCCCATCACGGGCCGGACGATCCCGGCCGGCGAACCCCCGCTCCTGGATCCGATGCCACGATTCTTCCGGCCGGCATCCAGCTCCAACCCCCGGTTGCCCTGACTCTGTTGAGGAATCTCCCACTCCGGGAACTTCCGACACCGAGTCCGCATTGAGTAGGTGATGCGGCGGCGGGGCCACCCGGTCGCGCCGCGGAAGGATGGGTGATGATAGGGCCGGATCGTTACACCTGCGAGCAAGCCTTCCAGCGGTTGGACGACTACCTGGACAGAGAGATCTCGCCTGTGGAGATGGGCCACGTCGAGGAGCACCTACGGCTTTGCGAGGTCTGTGCCCAGGAGTTCCGATTCGAAGCTGGCCTGATCCGGACCCTGCGCGCCCGATTGGCGCGCATCCAGGCTCCCGACGGCATGATGGGCCGCATCTCCGAACTACTCTCCGCCGAAGGCCAGGCCGATCCCCCAGAGGAGGGACCCCGATGACCCAGAGATTTGCACCGCGCCGGATTCTACTCGCGATCGTCGCCGCATCCCTCACGCTGGTGCCGGTAACTCGCCGAGCGTCGGCTCAGGCCAACCCCGTGGAGTTCGACATCCAGGCTCCGGCTCTGGCCCCCGGCGAGTGGCTGAACACACCAGGCGGGAAGCCGATCTCGCTGGCCGCACTCCGCGGGAAGGTGACGATCCTCCACTTCTGGACGTTCGGGTGCATCAACTGCCAGAGAAACCTCCCGAGCTACCAGCGATGGCAGCAGCGGTTTGCCCCACGCGGCGTCACGATCATCGGCGTCCACACCCCGGAAACCGCCGATGAACGGGATCCGGCGAACGTTCGGAGCCGGGTGAAAAAGCTCCAGATCGCGTACCCCGTCCTCATCGATGGGAAACTGGAGAACTGGTCGCGCTGGGGACAACGCTACTGGCCGACCGTGTGGCTGATCGACAAGCGGGGACATGTCCGCTACCGGTGGGAGGGAGAACTGGAGTGGAAGATGGCAGGTGGCGAGCGGTGGATGAGTGAAGCGGTCGAGGAGCTACTCCGGGAGCCCGCTCCCCGGTAATGCCCCACGGCGTCGACGCCCACCGCCCTGTGAGTACTGAACCGCGATCCACCCAGCAACAGCTCTTCGAGGCGGAGCTGGCACCGATCCTCAGCAGCGCCTTTGCGCTCGCGTGGTCGCTGGCGCGCGATCGCGACGAAGCCGAGGATGTGGTGCAGGATGCGTCCCTGCAGGCGTATCGCGCGTTCTCCGGGTTCTTGCCCGGGAGCAACTTCCGCGCCTGGTTTTTCCGCATCCTGACGAACGCCTACCGACAGCGTCGCCGGGCCGCGGGAAGGCGGCCGCTCACCACCAGCATTGAGGAGCCGGAGCAGCTCTTCCTCTTCTCTCGAGCCACGGAGCAGGGGTGGCTGGGCGCGGACAGCGATCCGGCGGACCTGGTGCTCCGTAAGCTCGACGCGGAGGCTGTCGTTCGGGCACTCGACCAACTTCCGGACGACTTCCGAGAGGCCTCGTGTCTCTACCTCATCGCCGGTTACCCCTACCAGGAGATCGCCGACCTGCTGGGCTGCCCTGTCGGAACCGTCCGTTCACGGATCCACCGGGGACGCCGGCTGCTCCAGCAGGCGCTCTGGGATGTCGCCCTCCGGGACGGCTAAGGGGGTCTTTCCCTGGCTTCACGACTCGGGCGGACTGAGGCTGCACGCGGAGGTCAGCCCTGGCGAGCGACCATCGCGTTGATCCAGATCGGCGCGAAGGGAGAGGTGCAGCCTTTCGAGCAGGGGTAGTCGCGGTAGAGCCCGATCCGCTCACCGATGTCGATGGCTCGGACCCGGTGTTCGGGGAAGCGAATGCCGGTCTCCGCCAGGGAGTAGTTCATCGTCCACTGCGTGGGGGCAGGCGCGTCCGCCATCTCACGCTCGATCCGATCCAACAGAGCTACCAGGTCCAGCCCCTCGGGACTCTTAATGATGCGCTCCGCCGTCAGGCTCCAGCCGGCCCGAGCGAGCATGGGATGGCTCGACTGCATCCAGCGCTGCCGGAGAACTTCCTTGGAGGGATGCAGCTTGGTGATATTGGTCATCAACCAGTCTGCCAGCCAGGTGTAGGTGACCACAGCGGTCATCCGCTCCAGCTCCTCCTCCGAGAGCAGCGTCGGCTTCATGATCAGCGTTGCCAGGAGCATCGCCTCCACATTGCCGCTCGCCCATAGCTCCAGGCCAAGCGGGTGGTTAGTCTTGATGGACTTGGCGATTGTTCGGATGTCCCCCATCTTTACGCCGAACTGGTTCTCCCCGGCACCGTTCCGCATGCTGATCTCGCGGACCCTCGCGTCGCCGCGGCGCTCCAGTGCCTGGAGGATCTCATCCAGCGTCCTTGGGGGAAGGGAATTGCTCATGCCGGCCTCCTGGGGCTCGTTGACGTGTCCGAAACTAGCGTGGCAGACCACCCCGGTAGCCGGGAATCGCCTCTGAGAGGCTGCGACAGGCTCCGATCTGGGTCCGGTAGATTATAGATGCAGCGGCTCAGCGGGCTGGGCGCAGTCCTAGCCGAACAGCCGGTCGAGGGGCCGGCCGTCCGCGACCCTCCACGGCCTCTGGGTGATGTCGTGGACTTCCGTGGCCGGATCGACCCCGAATCGGGCGAAGAGCGTAGCGGCCAGATCGCCGGGGGTCACCGGGTCCTCCGCCGGGTAGGCGCCGGTCTCATCGCTGGCACCCAGCACGGTGCCACCGCGAACGCCACCTCCGGCCATCACTGCGGTGAAGCAGTCCGGCCAGTGGTCCCTCCCGCCCGAGCCGTTGATCTTTGGAGTACGGCCAAATTCGCCCATCTGGATGACCAGGGTCGACTCCAGCAGACCACGCTGGTGCAGGTCCTCGATCAGAGCTGAGAAGCCACGGTCCGCCGGCGGGATGAGCTCCTCACGATGCCGTGAGAAGAGCGTGGCGTGACTGTCCCAGTTCACATCCTGACCGTTTACGAACCGATCGTAGACGGTGACGAAGGGGACCCCACCCTCCACCAGACGACGCGCGAGCAAGAGGCTCTGCCCCAGCTTGTGCCGCCCGTAGCGTTCACGGACGGCGTGCGGCTCCCGGGAGAGGTCGAAGCTCTCCCGCACGGAGGCGGACCGGAGAATGCCGAACGCCTGCGTGAAGGGGGCGGACGCGGCCCGTCGGGTAAGCTGAGCCTCCTGCCGCGCGAGCGAAGCATCGACGATCGCGAGCAGCCGCTCCCGATTCGCCAACCGGTGGGTAGAGATCCCCGGCGGCAAGTCGAGTTCACCCGGTGTGAAGGCTGCCTCGTTGGGGTCGCTGTCCACCTGATACGGCTCGTAGCGAGGGCCGAGAAAGCCTGCGGTCTGCCCGGGCAGCTTCACCACATTGCGCATCGGGTGGGGCAGCGCCACGTGCGGAAGCACCGCCCCACGCTCTCGCTGAACGCAGGCGAGGAGGGATCCGTAGCAGGGGAAGCTCGCCGTCGTGTCGGCCAGCAACTCCAGGTCCCCGCCCAGCGGGGTGCGACCACAAAGGGCCTCAACCGCCGCCGAGTTGTGGTTGCGCATCGGATGATGGAGGGAGCGGATGAGGGCTACGTGGTGCATCACCCTGGCCGTCATCGGCATGTGCTCACAAATGCGGATCCCGGGGGCGGATGTCTCGATCGGTCGATACTCCCCGCGCACCTCCGAGGGCGCATCGGGCTTCATGTCCCACATGTCCACGTGGCTTGGACCGCCGTAGTGGAACAGCAGAATGCAGGCGCGGATCGCGGGCTCGCGTTCCGAGCGAGCGGCCTCGGCCCGGCGAACTAGATTCAAGCCGAAGAGGCCCAGGCCGCCGACCTGAAGCAGTCGCCGTCTGGGGGGGCTGGAAACCGGGCGGGTGCGATTCATCGCGCCTTTCCACGGCAGCCTGTGCGGTGCCGGCGTAATCCGTGAGGAGTGCGAGCTACTTCGTGGCTGCTTTGAGATTCTCGAACCAGACGAGGTTGCGGCTGTTCTCGCCGGCCAGGACCAGATCCGCGTCGCCGTCGCCATCCATATCCGCCGCGCGCAGGTCGAGGCCGGACTGAGCAGCATCGAGTTCGTGCCGGGAAAAACGCCCCTTGCCATCGTTCTCCCACCAGGCCACGCGGTTGTTGGTGCGGCCCACACACGCCACGTCCTGATCCCCGTCCCCATCGAGATCCGCAACGGCGGGGGCGTGGGGTGAGTCGAGCCACGCGTCGTCGACGGTGGCAGCCTGGTTGAAGTCCGGGCCGGCGAGCCAGAGGATGCCCTGCTTGTGGCCGTGGACGAGCAGCAGGTCCACTTTCCGATCCCCATTGAGATCGGTGGGGAGGAGGTGGGTGCCTCCTGGCGACTCCCTGACCAGGTGCCGAGTCCAGAGGATCGTCCCGTCGACAGGGCGTTCCCACCAGGCCGAGTAGCCACCGTCCGACGCTGCGGAGCAGAGATCCCGACGGCCGTCCCCGTTCACGTCCCCGAAGGCGAGGTGATGCAAGATTCCACCAGCACCGCGGCTCGAAAGTGTCCGGCGTTCCCACTTCGGCCGATCGCCGCTGGGGCGGGTGTCCCCGGCCGGGGTTGCGCCGGACGGGTTGCGCGGCACCTCGTACCAGACGATGGAGCCTTCCTGAACGGCCACGATCTCCGCCCTGCCGTCGCCGGTCAGGTCCTCCAGGGCCGTGCCATGGGGGTTCTTGAGTGTGTCGATGCGGTGCCGATTCCATCCACCCTCGGCCCGGCCGGGGTTCTCATACCAGACGAGGTGCCCGGTGCCGCCCGTGTGGGCGATGACATCGACATCTCCGTCGCGGTCCAGGTCCGCGGATGAAAGGTCATTGCAGGTGAGGGTGCCCGTTTCGGCGGTCTGCTTGCAGATCGAGGTCTTTCGCCAGAAACCGGTGCGACCCGTCGCCGCGAACCAGGCGACCTCCTCCGTCGCGGCGGTCGCGATGTCCAGCTTGCCGTCGCGATCGAAGTCGGCGATGACGGCGCTCGCGAAGGGACTACCGAGGGCCAGCGTGTGCTTCTTGAAGTTGGGAGCGGGCTGCTGGGCACGCGCCGCCACCAGGGCGGAGAGTCCGACCCCCGCCCCGCAGAAGAAGAATACGAAAGATCGTCGCAGCACCGGATTGCCCCCCTCCGGCCTGATTCTGCCGGCAGGTCTTGCTTCGCCACCCGATCACCCAGCCCCTCCACGGTGTCCCCAGGCCGATGACCGCGTGGGCTTGCGCGGCGGCGGGAGATTGGGCTGACCGGCTGGAGATCAGCGGGCTGAGGCAAACTGAGTCGGGGAGCGAGGAAGTCGCCGCGTGGCGGCCGGCGCTCGTCCCCATCCATCCGAGGGATCCGATGCACCCGCTGCAAAACATGGCTGGCCTGATGATTTGGGCCGCCCGGAACACCGCTTTCAACCTGGACTTCATTCCGGACGACAAGCTGGACTGGAAGCCGAGCCCCACCGCTCCTTCCGCCCTAGAAATTGTCCAGCACGTCTGCGTGGCTATCCGATCGATGAGCACCGTGATTCGAGGCGAGGAGTTCGTCATGGTTCTGGCCGAGCTTCCCACCAGTCGCGCGCAGGCCCAGCAGATGCTGACGGAAGGTGGGGAGGCCTTCGCCGGACTCATCCTGCAATTGAACCCCGAGAGACTCGGCGACAGCGTCACCATCTACCGGGGCATGCAGGTGCCGCTGGCGAGGGCATCGATCATGCCGATCGTGGACATGCTCCACCATCATGGCCAGGTCGCCTACCTGCAGATGATCCTGGGAGACGCGGAGTCGCACTTCCACCCCGAGGCGATGTAGGGTCCCCTGGCTGGGCGCACACGTGCCATGTGAGCCCAGCCGGGACGTGTCTCCTCAAGCCGGGACGGGCATCCGATCGAACAGGGCCTGGCAGAAGAGCTGTTGGCTGTCGGGCTCCGAGGCATCCCGGTGGGCGTACGCCGCCCAACCGCCGCGCAGGTTCACTACGTCGCGTCTGCCGGCGCGCTCCAGCAGGCTGGCCGCAAGGGACGACCGATAGCCGCCGCCGCATGTCGTGGCCAGAGGACCGGCCGGCAACTCCTCCATCCGGTCCTGGAGCCGCGAAAGCGGCATGTTGATGCAGCCCGAGATACTGCCGGCGGCGAGTTCTCCGGGCGTGCGCACATCCAGCAGGTGCCGTCCCTGTTTCACCCACTCGTCCACGCAGGTCACCTCGAGCTGCGGCGTCTCACGAACGGGCAGCCCCGCCGACTTCCAGGCCGGGAGATCGGCGACGAGGTATCCCGCGACGTTTTCATAGCCGATGCGGGCAAGGTCGAGCCATGCCTTCGCCGCGTCGGCCTCGTCATTCACCACCAGCACCAGCGCCTCGTCGGGATGCAGTAAGCTTCCCACCCACGTGGAGAAGACCGGCTGCTCGATGCCGATGTTCAGGCTGCCCTGGATGTGCGCCGCACCGTACTGGTCGGAAGGGCGCGTATCGATGAGCACCACGCCCGAGTGGGGAGCGGCAAGCCGGAGGGGGTCGATCCTCTCCGGGCGGGGAACCTCGGAGAGAGGTCGCGCGCCCGCCAGATTCAGGAACGGGCTCTTGTAGAAGAAGATCGGGCGCTCCGGGAGGTTGGAGATCATCGCCTCGACGAAGGCTTCCCGGGTCTCGAAGCGGTTAGCCCAGTTCCCGGTCTTCTCGTTCCCGATAGTGGTGCTGGGCGCGGTGCCGAGCCGCCTGCCGCAGAGCGAGCCCGCCCCGTGCGCCGGCCAGACAACGGTGTCGTCCGGCAAGGCATAGAGCACATGCCGCAGCGTGTCATAGAGGGAAACGGCCATGTCCGAGGGATCCGCGTGCATGTCGCGGAGATCGGGCCGGCCGACGTCGCCGACGAAGAGGGCGTCCCCGGTAAAAACGGCGCGTTCGTCCCCGTCCTCCACGAAAATGGAGAGCGAGTCCGGCGAGTGCCCCGGGGTGTGCAGCGCGGTGACCGCCAGCCCCCCGATGGCGAACTGCTCACCGTGCGCGAGCGCTATGTGGCGGTACTCGGCCGGAAGCTGGTTCGAGACATAGATCGAAGCTCCCGTCCGCTCCGCCAACTCGACATGCCCGGAGACGAAGTCGGCATGGGGGTGCGTCTCGAAGATGGCGACGATCGACCATCCCTGTCGCTCCGCCGCTCGGATGTAATCATCCACGTCGCGCTTCGGATCCACGACGGCGGCCAGGCCATCCTTGCCGAAGAGATAGGAGGCGTGCGCCAGACCTTCCACGAAGAACCGTTCGACAATCATCGCTTTTCCTTCCCTTTTCTGCCGGGGCGGGGTCAGAAGCCCAGCGCCGGACGAATGTTCATCAACACCAGAAATGCCGCCACTGCAAGCGCCAGGGCGCCGAACGCGGCGCGCAATCCCGCCGGGCGCATCCGTCTCCCCGCCACCAGACCTCCCGCGAGACCGCCGACTGCGGCGACGGTGAACACCAGTGCCATTGGTCCGGCGTGGACCGCCTCGCCTCGATGCGCCAGGTACCCCGCTGCGGAGTTGAGCGCGATCACCACCAGTGAGGTGCCGACCGCCTTGCGCATGGGGATTCTTGCGAAACGGAGCAGCGCCGGAACAATCAGGAATCCACCTCCCACGCCCAGGAACCCGGTCAGGATCCCAACGCCAAGCCCGGCCACTCCGCATCGGAGGGCTTGCTGGGCCGCACGGGGTCGGGACATGGTTTCTTCCGGGGCGGTCTCCGCCCCTCGTTGCGCCAGCATCCTGACTCCCACCAGCACCATCAGCGCAGCAAAGATCAGCATCAGCACGTGGGCGGGCACCAACCGTGTAAGCGGCGCTCCGAGGAATGCCCCCAGCATCCCCGTCCCCCCGAACAGTCCGGCGATGCGGAGATCGGCATCGCCCGCGCGATACTGAACCACGGCACCGACTGCCGCTGTCGCCCCCACAATGGCGAGCGACAACGCGACAGCTTCCTTGGCCGGCAACCCCGCCACATAGACGAGGATCGGGACGGTGAGGATGGATCCGCCGCCACCGACGAGCCCGAGGGAGAAGCCGACAAGCCCGCTCAGGAGCAACGCCGCCACGACGCCGATCGTCCACATCACCGCACCCCTCCTTTCGACGGCCGATAGCGATAGCTAGGGGCGGACAGCACCCGCACCGACGGCATCGGGCTTGCGCGGCAGCTTCCGGCGATTCCACGGCATCCGTGCTATCAGCATGCCCATCGCGCAGCTATTGGTGATGCCGGCGAAGATCAACCCGGCACCCACGAAGTACGACAGGAAGACCGCTCCCGGCAGCACCAGGTTCAGCAGCAGTCCGGTCAGCACCAGCGCTCCCGCCGCGATGCGCACCTGGCGCTCCAGCGAGATCGGCCCCTTTGCGTTCGCCACCGGATAGCCGGCCGCGATCCACGCATCCAGGCCCCCGTCGATCACCACCGGATCGACCCCGCCGGCTGCCCTGAGTAACTCCGCCGCTTCCAGTGCCCGTCGCCCTGTGCGGCAGAGGAGAAGCACCTCACCGCTCGCCTGGACGCACTTCGGATCAGCCCGGAGTTCCCCCAACGGGATCAACTGCGATCCGACCAGATGCGCCTCCGCAAACTCGGGGTACTCGCGGACATCCACCACCTGGCAGCCGCCCTGTCGGAGCCGCTCTCGAGCTTCGGAAGCTCCGCACTTCTGGATGACCATGCCACTCCCTCCTACGGACGGGGCCGCCGGTCGCGACCCCTCAACTGGATGGATACGGTGAGCTCCGAAAAGGGTGCATCGTGCGCTGCGGCCCGCCGCCGGAGTGTAACCCTGGCTCTCCCGCGGGCATCGTAGCGGTGGAGGCACCTGCTGCTATGAGACGACTCCTCTTCGCGACCGCATTTTCCTGGCTCTTGCTCGGCGCCGCACCTGTTCGCGCCCAGGGGCTGATCATCGGGCGCCCGGTCCGGCCCATCCCCGCCCCGCAACCGCTGCACGTCAAGACTCAAAAGGTCAAGATGACGGTCAGCAGCGGGGCATTGAAGGTGGAGGTGGACCAGATCTTCGCCAACCCGAACTCCGTGGCGATGGAAGGCACCTACCTCTTCCCGCTCCCGGAGGGTGCCACCGTCAGCAACTTCCGCCTGACCATCGACAAGGAGCCGACGGACGGGAAGCTGTTGACCGTCGAGGAGGCGCGCAGAGTCTACGAGTCCTATGTGCGACGAAACGTGGACCCGGCGATCCTCGAATACGTGGGGCGAAATGCCTTCCAGGCGCGCGTCTTTCCGATCCCCGCCGGCGGCGAGCGCCAGATCTTCCTCACCTACAGCCAGCCATTGGAGTTTTCGTCCGGCGTCTACAAGGTGGTCTACCCGCTGAACTCGGAGCGCGTCACGGGCGGCACCGCGGGAGACGTCACGATCGACTGCACGGTTCGCAGCCCACAGACGCTGAAGGCCATCTACAGCCCCTCCCACGAAATCCAGGTGCGCCGCGAGGGGGACCACGAGGCGCGAATCACCTTTGAGGCCCGGGACTTGCGGGCCAACCGGGACTTCCTGCTGTTCTACTCCACCAGCGAGAAGGCATTCGGTCTGAACACGCTGGCGCACCGGCGTGCCGGTGAGGACGGCTACCTGATGATGATGCTCGCGCCGAAGCGCGAGGTGAAGGCGGCCGAGGTGCAGCCCAAGGACGTGGTCTTTGTATTCGACACCTCGGGGAGCATGCAAGGGGCAAAGATTGAGCAGGCCCGTAAGGCGCTCCAGACGATCATCGGAGCGCTGAACGATGCCGACCGATTCAACATCATCCGCTTCAGCAGCGACATCACGCCGTTCCGGCCTGGGGTGGTGCCAGCCAACGGGGACAACCGCAAGGCCGCGCGGGGATTCGTGGATGAGTTCAAGGCTGTCGGCGGCACGGCCATCGACGACGCCCTCCAGGCTGCCTTCGCGTCGCTTCCGTCCGCACAAGAGCGGATGGGCCGCGGTGCCTTCGTCATCTTCATGACGGACGGACTGCCCACCATCGGCCAGACGGAACCCGACCGGATCCTGGCCAATGCCGAGAAGGCGGCTCCGGCCGACGTCCGGGTGTTCTCCTTCGGCGTGGGACAGGACGTGAATACGTTGCTGCTCGACCGGGTGGCGGGCGACCACCGGGGCGCGGCTGACTATGTGGATCAGAACGACGACCTGGAGACCAAAATCGGCGGATTCTTCGTGAAGATCTCCGACCCGGTGCTCTCCAACGTCAAGGTGACGGTCGACGGGGCACGAGTATCGGAAGTACTGCCCGGGCGGATTCCGGATGTGTTCGCCGGCACGCAACTCTTGCTGTTCGGCCGCTACACGGGCCAGGGCAAGGTGCAGGTTCACCTCAGTGGCGACCTGAACGGCAAGCCCCAGCAGTTCACCTACGAGGCCGTGCTGCCGGAGCGGGAACCGGCCCAGGAATTCATCCCCAAACTCTGGGCAAGTCGCAAGATCGGCCTACTCCTCGAGACGATCCGCCTCAAGGGGGAGAACAAGGAGCTGAAGGATGAGGTCATCCGCCTGAGCAAAGAGTTCGGCATCGTCACGCCGTACACGGCTTACCTGGTCGAGGAGCCGGGGATCGGACCCGGGGGAGCTCCGGTCGCAACGCGATTCAGTCTGGGAGATCGCCTGGATGCGGGGGCTGCGGGCAGCGGCGGAGCCGGTGGATTCGGCGGTCGTGGTGCCGGCGGACCGATGGGTGGGGCAGGCGGGGGAGCCGCCAAGCCGGCGGCACCGCCCCAGTCGGAGGCGGCGAAACGGTTGGCCCAGCGTCGCGATGCCGGGGTGGCCGAACAGCAGCGGTTGAACTACGGCTACCGACAGTCCACCGGAGCCAACGCCGTGGACGCGAGCCGAGCGCTCCGACGCCTGAAAGAGAAGGAAGGGCTCGACGCCCGCGATGAAGCCCTGGACATCCCGGAGCAGACGCGCACCGTGGCGGGCCGCAGCTTCCGATGGGGCACCCAGGGTTGGCTAGACTCCACCGTCCCCGCAAAGCAGCAGCCCGTGGTGGTGAAGTACGGCAGCGAAGCCTACTTCAAACTCCTCACGGCCAACAAGGACTGGGCTCGCTACCTATCCCTCGGGAAGAGCGTTACCTTCCGCTCCGGCAAGACAGCCGCCGTCACCGTTGCCCCGGACAAGGGCAAGACGGTGCTGACCGACGCGGAACTGAAGGCCCTGAACAACTAGGCGACCTCTGAGCGGTGCAGCACGGCCGCCGACATCCGGGGGGATCCTCCCGGGTTGTCGGCGGCCTTTTCTCGTCGCCAGCGTCCGGGCAGCAGCGGGCGCTCCCGACGAGTTGCGGCACATCCAGGGCGTACGCCCGGTCGTCGGCCTGCGCGCTGCCGACGCTGCAGCCGGTGGCGCCGTAGGACCGCGACCGCGAGGCGACCCCTCTCCGGGCGACGGCGAGACCGTCCGTGCCGGTCATGTGCCGCACGATCGGCGTTCGAGGCCCTTCGGGCTGGTGTCGGTCGTCAGTGCGGGCGTGTACCCAGGCAATCGGGGTAGCCGGCGCAACCCCAGACGGCCTTTCCGGCGCCGTGCGGCTGCAGGATGCCCCCATCTCCGCTCATGGTTCCTACGCCACTGTGAGAAAGCCGGTTTCGTCGGACTGGTCGGACTGGTCGGACCGCATTCCCGGTTGTCGGGCAGCCGCACCGCGCTCCGACGTCAGCTTCGCCTTCGCGGCCGAAGTCAGGCCTATCGCTTCTTCCCCCCGACACCTGGGATGGCCGCGACCTGCTTCATCCACGCCGCGACCTGGCGTTCGTCGAGGTCGTCCACGGATTTGAGCTCCACGCCCCGTGTAGACTTGCCCATCCCCACCGGCATCACTGGTGGAACCGGCTCGAGCGCCTCGCCGTTCACGAACATGAGCTTCACATGGCCGGCGAAGCCGCCGCAGCAGAAGCACCACCCGTCGCCGACGCCATAGTACGACATGCCCCACTTCACGGCGCGCTGGAGACCGGGAAGCGTCTTGGCGGCCAGGGCGTCGACAAGCTCGGCGATGCCGCGCTGCGGCTGCGGCAGGCTGGCGATGTAGGCAAAGACCGGCTTATCACCGACGGCGGCCCGCGCGGGGCTGGCCCTGCCGGTCATGGCCTCGGGCAGTGTCGAGGCGACGTCGCCTTGTGCCGCCGTGCGCTTCGGGGTCCTGTCTGTCTCGGGGGCAGCCATGGTGGTCTACTTTACCTCGGGATGATTCCTCCGTGCCCCCTACTGTCCATCATGTCGTGGAAGGTTGCCTCTAACGCGGCCAGTTGGTCTGGAGATGTAGTCGCCTCGTGGTTGAGCACGGCGATGAAGCAGTTTGCGTCCCAATAGAGCGTTCTAATCCTCGTCCGCAAGACCGGCTGCCCTCCGATTGCGGTCCAGGAGCTCCGTCGCAGATTCTCCCGGAGGCACAACCCGGGAGGCGCGGATGCGGGCGCGCAGCCGCTCCGGCGAGAAGTGAACGACCTCGGG
>CAZSRZ010000009.1:38402-73890 GCA_964609085.1 uncultured bacterium
GTCTGTCTTCGAAGGTGCTTCGACCAGGGGCCGGCTGCTTGCCAGCAGGCGGTAGCCGATGATGGTGATCGCGAGTCCGAAGCCAAGTTGGAGCGCCACCGGAAAGACTGAGCCCGGCGAGATGGTGCCCGCCAGACTCAGGTCGAGGATGGAGCCCTTGGGTGCCCAGCGATGGAGGCCGAGGGCGAAGCAGTCGTAGGCGGCGTGCATCAGCACGGCGGGGAGGAGTGAGCCGCTGCGCATCACAACCCAACCGAGCACGCACCCCAGCGCGGCCCGGGCCGGAATCCCCTGGGGATCGAGATGGGCCGAGGCGAACAGGAGAGCGGAGACCAGGACCGCCGCCCACGCGGGCATCTTCCTGCGAAACGCATCGAGAATGGGACCCCGGTAGAGGAGCTCTTCGGTGATGCCGGCGGAGAGGCCGATGGCCAGAATTGCTGCCGCTGCCTGGAGGGTGGATCCACTCAGCGCCTCGGTCAGGAACCTCTGCGCGGCCTGGCCGGCGGCCGGGTCGTGAGGCCACAAGCGCTCGATTCCGCTGGCCACAAAATTCGCGGCGGGGATGCACCCGATGCCGAGGAGGGCACCCCCGAGATTCTGCGCGGCGGTGGAGCGGCGCCAGGACAGCGTCTCTCGCCACGGATAGCGAAAAAGCCAGCAACCGACCAGGGCGGGGCCGGCAACCAGCAGCCCCTGCACCGCCGGAAGCATCACCCAGATGCTCTGACCAGCCAACGAGGGAGCGACGTAGAAGAGCAATACCATGGAGACGGCGAAGAGCCCCAGCGCCTCGTCCAGGGCGGGCGGACGTGGCAGTCGCTTTCCGCCTCGCATGAGCCCGCGGAAGCTAAAGCTGGATGCTGCCGGTGAGACCAGGCTCTCGCTCGTGAAGAGCCGCGCCGCGATGGCCAGCATCAGCACGGCGTAGACCGCGGAGGAGAGAAATGAGATCGCGAACGCGCCGGGGTCGACATGGCCGCGAAGCACGTCTCGGATGACGATCGTCGCGTTCACGCACGGGGTGACCAGCAGTGCAAGCGTGGTCTTCGGATCGCTGATCGACACGGCCATCGGCACCATGGAGACCAGCATCACCGGCGTGGCGTACGAGTTTGCCTCCCGGTAATTCCGAGCCATCAGGCCGACCACCATCACCGCGCCGGCGAAGAAGACGAGCGTGGGCACGGCAGCAAGGTAGGCGAGGATCATCGGCCCCGGCTGCACCGCGAACCCCACGTCCGCGCCTGCCGCCTGGCTGGTGATTCGCCACATCACCAGGGCCATGCTCGCCATGTTCAGCGCCGAGGTGAGGAGCGCACAGATGAGGACCAGTAGCCCCTTGCCCAGGAGTAACTCCAGCTTCCTCGCCGGGGTCACCAACAAGCTCTCCAGCGTCATCAATTCACGCTCGGCTGTGGTGGTGTTCACCGCGGGGAAGAAGGCGCCGAGCATGCCCGTAATCAGGAGCATCATCGGGAGCAGGGTCCCGAGTTGCGCTCCGAAGCGACGCTCTTTCCCTGCCGTGTCGATGGTCTCGCGGGTCAGGGGCTTCAGCACGTCCGCGGAAACCCCGCGCGACTTCAGGCGTGCCTCGATGATCCGGCGCTCGTAGGCGTCGATCAAATCCTCGACCTTGCCCCGCTGGATGCCCGATGACTGGCGAGACTGATCTACCCTGATTCGCAGCTTGACGTCTTCGCCTGCCAGGGCCTTGCGCTCCGCGCCGTCGGGAACTTCGATCACCGCGTCCAGGGCACCGGCGGCTATCGCTTCGGACGCTCCGGCTGGCGGGCGCAAGCTCAGCTTCTCGGGCCGCCCGCGCGCCAATCTGGTGAGCCCGGGGGCCGACTCTGCCCCGATGATGGCCAGCCGAGCCGGTTGTTCCTGCATCTTCCGGACGGTCGATTGGGCCAGACCGGCCATTCCCATGGTCAGCAGCGGGTAGAGGAGGATGGGGATGCCGAACATCATCGCCATGCTGCGACGGTCGCGCAGGGTCTCGCGCACCTCCTTCAGGAAGACCTCGCGGACGATGTTGGACCGGATTGCCGGCCCGTGCGCCGAAGGTGCCCTGCTCACAGGTCGCTCCCCTTCGCGAGCGCGAAGAAGGCTTCACGCAGGCTGCTTGTTCCCGTGGCCGTGCAGATCTCCTCGACGGTGCCCTCCGCCACCACCTGCCCACGCACGATGATGCCGAGCCGCGCGCAGAGGGCGTCGGCCTGCTGCAAATCGTGCGTGGAGAAGAGCACACACTTCCCCGACGCGGCGAGGCCGCTGATCGACTCTTCGACGGCTCGACCAACCACGGGATCGAGCCCGGTCGTCGGCTCATCTAGGATCAGAACGGGGGGATCGTGCACCACCGCTCGGGCCAGCGAGACGCGCTGCTTCATCCCGGTTGACAGGCGCTCGTTGGGGCGATCAGCGTACTCCGTGCACTGAAAGAGGCCCAGGGTTCGCTCCACCTGCGCCTCGCGCCGATCACCGCTCCAGCCGTGGAGCGCGGCAAAGAATCGCAGGGTCTCGCGAGGGGTGAGGCGTCCATAGAGCCCGGTGCTGGCAGTCAGGAACCCGATGCTGCGCCGGACGTCCTCCGGCTCGGTCAGCAAGTCGTAGCCGGAAATCTCGGCGGTGCCGGCAGTCGGCGTGAGGATGGTGGCGAGGCAGCGCAGCGTGGTGGTCTTCCCCGCGCCGTTCGGTCCCAGCAGCCCGTACACCTCGCCGCGGCGAGCCGTCAGTGAGACGTTGTTGACCGCCTGCACCAACCCGCCATCAGGGTCCTCGTACTCTTTGGAGAGTCCCCTCACTTCAATCATCGTGACGGGGTAGATCGGGGGGAGGCGGGCCGAAGGGAAAGTCCTTGGGTTGTTTCGGTGCGGTCGGCGTGCCCGTGGGCCGGGGCGATGGCGCGGTCTGGGCGATGACCTGCGGCTCAGGAGGCGTGCGTTGACCGAACAGGCTCCCCAACCCGACCATGAGCGTCCCAATCGTTCGCTGCCAATTCTTCATTCCAGCACGCGTCCTTCCACAGCACCATTCATCGGCCGCCCCCTGCTCCGCCTGCATACCGGTGGTGCTTATTCACCACCGCTGACCATCCTGGTTGCGCCGGACCGGCATCTGGAGGAACATCGGCCACGGCCACCCACTCATGAACGCACGGTCCCACAGCCCGGTACGTGGGTGCGCCACGAGAACTACGAGGTTTATTACCGATTGGGAGCGCACATCCCGACAGATACAGCGTGGCCGCGGCATCACCGAGACGAGGCGAACAAATGCTGCGGCCGGATTCCGATCCCGGGTGTCATGTTTCTCATGCTCCGGGTTGTCAGGCCTGCACCCGAACCCGGGGCTCGAAGAGGAAGTACGATGAACCTGCGCAGCCGGCATCACTCACGCGAATGTCGCGTCCTCACCGCCCGTGGGGCGGCGCTCATTGGCATCCTGCTCGCGGGTGCGGCGACGGCGCAAGGCGGAGGCGACACCGCGAAACCCGCCGCGGTGGACCCGAAGGGGGTCTGGCCCGCGAGCCTGGGGCAGCTCGCGGGGCGCTACCTGTATGCGCAGGTCGGTAGTCCCGGCGGCCTCTGGATGCGGCCCTCGAACGGCACGGCGCGACAGGTGGCGATCGATGACGCGCCCGCGGCCCTGCAGAAGCAACTCCGGGCGGCGGAGCTTGTGATCGGCAGCGTGGCCGCAGGCACGGACGTGTCGGCCAGCGAGCGACCCACCCCGTCGGGCCGTGGCCGCCTGCGCTTCTACAGCGAGGAGGGCGCCGGCCGGCTGACGATGCGGAATCTTCCCGGAATCAGCGGCGGCGGAAAGGTCGGTGCCGCCTACAGCGGGCAGGCGGTGTTCCGGCTCGAGCACGTCAGTCACTCCAACCCGTCCCCCCTGGGAATCTTCCAGACGCGGCAGAAGGAAGAGATGACATGGGGTGCCGCCACTATCGACTATGCGGACCTGTACGCCTACTTCCCGGACACCCCCCAGGAGCATCCGGGGGCGGGGAAGCCGGCTCCGGCCAAGAAACCGGCTGCCGGCACGCCCACGCCGAAACCGCCGGCCGGCGTTGGCGCGAAGCCGGCGGCACCGCCCGATGACTCCGAACTGGAGGGGAACGCCATCATCTCGAATGCCCGCGTGCTGCGGAGCGGCCGGGAGATCTTCGCCTACGTGGATTGGACGGAGAAGCTGCGGGGCGTCGAGAAGCGTTACACGGGGAGCATCCGCCTCGTCCGTCGATAGTCGAGCGGGGTTCCCGATCAGTCTGGCGCAGGCTCCAGGTGCAGACGGGCTTCACGAATGGCTGCCTCCAGCCGAATCGGGTCCGCCGAGCCGATCAACAAGCGTCGGCCGCTGCGCAGCACGAGCTGGACGCCGCGGTTGCCGCGGATGCTGAAAGCGTAGCCGGCCAGGCCGCGCCGGATTCCCCATCCGCCGAACTCCTGCATTGGCTGGACTTCGCGCGCGTAGGCTTCGCGGACGTGTCGGAGCGGGATGCGGAAGCGCGTCTTACGGCCAAATCGCACTTCGATCTCGCTGGCGGCGACCGTCGTCACCATCGGCACGAAGAACTCGCCGAGCACTGCGCCGACGCCGCCGGCCGTCAGTGCCCCCGCCGCGACCCGGGCGGGCCAGGCAAGTCCCCGCCCCATCATCATCATCCCGGCCGTGGTGGCTCCCATGCCCAGGGCGACCACCCCCCAGTGGGGATGTTGGACTTCCTCAAACATCGCCTGCGTCGAACCTGAGGCCGCTGCGGTCTCGCTCATGTGTCAGTCCCCGTTCACCATGAGACCGCGGGGGCGGCAAGGGTTAGGCCGCCGGGCAGAAAGTCGGGTTCGGTGCACCGAGGCGGGGTCGGAGCCGGTGGAGCATGAGAAAAGGCGGGTCTCGCGACCCGCCCTTCCTCAACTCAAGTCGACCGGTGTGCGACTACGGGCAGACCTTCGCACCCGCTGCGTACGTCGCAGCCGTGGCGTTGTCGGTCCACCAGAAGTCATGCCAGTCGGCCGGCGCCGTGCTTCGGGTAGGCTTGAAGGTCTGACTGATCTTGTAAGCCTTGACGTGGCCGTCCATCAACAGCCAGTTCTGCATGGTGTTGTGGTGGCACGGGATGCCCGCGGTCGCCCAGTAACCCAGGTCGCTGCAGCCCCACTCGCTCTCCAGCACCGCCATGGTGTCGGCGGGCTGCTGAATGGTCGCGTCGGCCGGACCGCTGCTGGTGCTTCCCGCCAGCAAACTCGGGAAGAGGGCGCCGTTGATGCCGTAGGAACACCGGTTGTTGACGTCCTGCGTCTCGTCGCGCGACTCCTGAGCGCGGTTGGACGGGCAGCGAAAGAGGTTGTAGTTCTTGATGTAGGGCTGGATGAGGGTCTTCCAGTTGTCGAAGTTGCCGCCGCCGTTGGAGCAGATGCCGGTCCAACTGGTGAAACCGGAGACCCGGTTGGCGGGATACTTCTCATCGTAGTCCTGGCTGTACATCCGCAGACCGAGGCCGATCTGCTTCAGGTTAGACTGGCACGACGCCTTGCGGGCCGCTTCGCGGGCCTTGGCGAAGACAGGGAAGAGGATGGCTGCTAGGATGGCGATGATGGCGATCACCACTAGGAGTTCGATAAGGGTGAACGCCCGCTTTTGTGAGCGATGCATGGATACCTGCTTGACTTCGGTCGTCCCCTGACGGAACGACCTGCTTGGAGACGCCCGACTCTACCAGTTAAGTTCCGCAGATTCCACTCTGGGAGCGGAGCCTGGCGAGCATGCCTGGCTTTTCAAGTTACCCCGCCACGATGTTGATCAAGCGTCCGGGTACGTAAATCAGCTTCCGGATCGCGGCGGTGCCGATGGCGGCCCGGACCTTTTCCGCGCTCGTGGCCAGGCCGGTGACGTGCTCCTCGGAGGCGTCCGCCGGCACGGTGAGTCGGTCCCTCACCTTCCCGTTGACCTGAACGACGATCTCGATGGTGTCATCCGCGGCCAGCGCGTCATCCCACCGGGGCCAGGTCTGCACGTGGACGCTGAACTCCCCGCCGAGGACGGCCCAGAGCTCCTCCGCCAAGTGGGGGGCAACGGGAGCGAGCATGAGCGTGAGTGTGCGCATAGCCTCACCCCAAGCCGGAGTGCCCAGGCAGGCCGCCCGCAGACGGTAGCAGGTATTGGTCAACTCCATCAGCGCCGAGATCATCGTATTGAAGGAGAACCGCTCGTGATCCGAAGTCACCTTGCGAAGCGTCTGGTGGACGGCGCGCCGCAGCTCCCGGTCTTCGGCCGTACCTGGGGCCGTCGCAGCCGCGGCAGAATCCGAGACGAGTGTCCAGACGCGGTTCACGAATCGGACGACGCCATCCACCGCGCGGGGATTCCAGGGTCCGCCCAGTTCCCACGGGCCGATGAACATCAGAAAAACTCGAACCACGTCCGCGCCGTAGCGACGGACGTAGTCATCCGGAGCCACCACGTTGCCCTTGCTCTTGGACATCTTCTCGATCGACTCGACCAGCGGCTCCCCCGTGGCGGCCACGGTGGGGGGGTCTGTGTCGAAGCTGATCTGGGCGTAGGGCGTCACTCGTCCGGCCGGGTCGCGATAGGTCATCGCCGTAATGACGCCCTGATTGAACAGCCGCGGGAAAGGCTCGTCCCAGTTCCTGTCGGGGTGGAGGCGTCGTGCTGCATCGAACAGGCCCATGTCGCGCATCACCTTGTGGAAGAAGCGGGAGTAGAGCAGATGCATCACCGCGTGTTCGGCCCCGCCCGTGTACAGCCCTGGGGGCAGCCAGCGGGCCGCAGCTTCGGCATCGAAAGGCACCTCGCTGTTGTGAGGCGAGAGGTAGCGGGTTTGGTACCAGGAAGAATCGATGAACGTATCCATGGTGTCCGTGTCGCGCTCCGCAGCGCCGCCGCACGCAGGGCAGGTCACCCGCAGGAATGCCTCATGGGACTTCAGCGGCGACTCCCCGGTAGGGCGAAACTCGACTATCTCCGGCAGCGTCACCGGCAGGTCCGACTCCGGCACCGGGACGACCCCGCAAGCGGGGCAGTGAATCATTGGGATGGGCGTTCCCCACATCCGCTGCCGGCTGATCAACCAATCGCGGAGGCGGTACGTCACGGCGGGTCCGCCGATCCCGCGATCGGCCAGCGCCGCGGAAACCGCTGCCTTGCCTTCAACGGCCGGTCGTCCGCTGAAGGGACCAGAGTTCACCATCAGCCCGTCGCCAAGGTAGGGCGCAGTCAGGGGCTCGCCGTCCCAGTCGGGAGGAGCGATGACGACGGGGATCTCCAGTCGGTGGCGACGGGCGAAGTCGAAATCCCGCTCATCGTGGGCCGGCACGCCCATGATCGCGCCTGTTCCATAGCCCATCAGCACGTAGTCCGCGATGTAGATCGGCACCTCCGCACCGGTGAAGGGATGGATAGCGTAGGCACCGATGAAGACCCCTGTCCGTTCGCGCTCCGTGCTCTGCCGCTCGATTTCCGACCGACGAGTCGCCTCACCCACGTAAGCCTGCACTGCGTCCCTGCAGTCGGGCGACGTCAACTCCGCCACGAGCGGGTGTTCCGGCGCGAGCACGCAGAAGCTAACGCCGTAGATAGTGTCCGGCCGCGTGGTGAAGACTCGAATGGTCGCTGCCGAAGCGCGAACTGAAAACGCGAGCTCCGCGCCCTCGCTCCGCCCGATCCAGTTCCGCTGAAGGGTCTGGATGCGCTCCGGCCAGTCCATTCCCTCGAAGTTCAGGAGTTCCTCGGCGTACTGCGTGATGCGCAGTCGCCACTGATTCAGTTCCTTCTTGACGACCGGAGTCTCGCAGCGCTCACAGATGCGGTTCGTGCCGATCACCTGCTCCCGTGCCAGCGTGGTGTTGCACTTCGGACACCAGTCCACGGGCGCGAAGGCGCGATAGGCCAGCCCGCGCTTGTAGAACTGCAAGAAGAACCACTGATTCCAGCGGTAGTACTCGGGCAGGCAGGTGATGATCTCGCGGGTCCAGTCAAACCCCGCGCCCATCGTGCGGAGTTGCTCTTCCATGCGGCTGATGTTGGCCAGGGTCCACGGAGCCGGATGGATGTTGTTGCGAATGGCGGCGTTTTCGGCCGGCAGGCCGAATGCGTCGAACCCCATCGGGAAGAGGACGTTGTAGCCCCGCATGCGCATCCACCGGGCGTGGGCATCGGTCGGCGTCATCGGGTACCAGTGGCCGACGTGGAGATCGCCACTCGGGTAGGGGTACATCGTCAAGACGTAGTAAGGAGGACGAGGATCGTCCTCCCCGGCGACGTAGATGCCCGCCTGCTCCCAACGCTGCCGCCACTTTGGCTCGACGGATTGCGCATCGTAGCGCTCAGCCATACCCCATGCCCCCCGGACCGCGAGAATGAGCCTCATCCTAGCGCCAAACGGTCGCTCGGGGCTAGCCGCAAGGTTGCGATCACCACCACGCCTAGGCTGCTAGGTCGGAGAAACCGCGTCGGGTGCGGCGGCGTCGAACATAGGTGCCTCGAGCCGATCCCGGCACCACCCTCGGAGCGTGCCCATGCGGATCCCCAAGAGTTCAGGTCCCTGGATCGCTGCCGCGCTGTGCTTCGGCAGTGCGGTGTGGGCCGAGAACCGGCTGGAAGAGTCGCGCTTTTCCTTCGCCATCCCCCGTGGGTGGCAGGCACGCTCGGTTTCGGGGATGAAGTACCGTATTGTGGTGGGCCCCGCGGGCACCGGCGGCTACGCTCCCAGCATCACCGTTTCGGAGCAGCGCCTCGCCGGCGGCGCGGAACAGTACGCCGATGCGGCCGAACGCGGCTTTTCGCTGCAGGAGGGCTACCGGAGCCGCGGCCGGTCTCGCTTCACCACGGACGGTGGCCTCGTCGGTGTTCGGCTGGCGGGCGACCAGACTCGCCAGGGCACCACGCTGCGCCAGCTCGCCTACTTCTTCCCCGGGCGAGGGACCACCAAGTTCGTGGTCTCCGCCACGGCGGCCGTCGAGGATGGATCGCGCCTGGAGAAGACGCTGGACGCGAGCATGAAAACCTTTACGCCGAACTAGCCAGTAAGGGGAGCCTCAGCCGGGGAGCGAGGCCGGCGTCTCGGAGGCGACCGGGCCGTGTTCGCAGCCCAGCAGGCGTCGCTCCTTGATGATCGACGCCACCTCAGGCGGCACCTTGGCCTCCCAGCCGGGTTCGCCCTGGCGAATCATCCGCAGCACTTCCCGGCTGTCGATGCCGAGGTAATCCCTCTGGTAGTAGTCGATCGGGACGATGCAGTTCCTCTCAACCAGGTAATCGTAGAGCTGGCCGAGGTTCTCGCGCACTTTCACCCGCTCGACCGTGACGAGCTGCCCGGTATCGTTGTCCTTCAGGGGATAGCAGTAGATCCGCAGGTCGTTCTTGAAGAGCCGGCCGAACGCTTCGAGGATGCCCCCGTCCAGGTTCTCGTAATAGCGCTCCTCGAAGAGGTCCATCAGCGTGGGGATGCCCAGGGCCAGAGCGATTCGCTTGTTGGTGAGGCGGGTCAGGTACGCCGCCAGCCTATGGTACTCGAAGTAGTTCGAGACCATCACGGTCTGGCCGGTCGCCGCCAGGATGTCGGCACGCCCCAGGAAGTCGGCGTAGTCCATCTCGCCTTCCGCCATGAGGTTCCGCATGGTGATCTCCATCAGCACCACGGGCTCTTCGGCGTCGCGGCCCAGGTCCTTGATGAACTGAGTCCGGGCGCACTGCAGCATGTCCAGATGAATCAGGGTCACGGGACGGAAGCTGCCGCGTTCCACAAGTACGGGCCGCTTGTAGAGCACCTCGCTGGGCTGCAGGATCTCGCCGTCGGCGGCGAACATGGCTGCATTGCTGAGCCCCATCTGCACCAATTTCAGGCTCATCAGGCGCTGGTCGACGTGCTCGAAGTCCGGCCCGAAGAACTTGATCATGTCCACCTCCACCCGTTCGGTGGAGAGGTCGTCGAGCAGGCACTCAAGGACGAGATCGGGGCGACCCGAGTACTCGAACGCAGCGTAAATCAGGTTGATGCCCACGACGCCGAGGGCTTCCTGTTGCTGGACGTTCTCCCGGTCTAGCATCCGGACGTGGATCCAGATCTCGCTCGGATCGCCGCCGGGCGCACTCTGGTACTTCACCCCCATCCAGCCATGACACTCGCTGTTGCCCTGGTAGCTTTGCGCGCGCACGGTGTCGGCGAAAACGAAAAACTCGGTATCCGCCCCCCGCTTGGCGCCGAGTCGCTCCAGGATCAGGCCCCACTCGTGTTCCAGCATCGTTTGGAGGCGCTCGCGGCTCACGTAGCGCTTGCACGTCCCGTAGATCGCATCGGAAACGGTCGGGTCGTAGGCCGACATGCTCTTGGCGATCGTCCCGGCCGCGCCCCCGACGCGAAAGAGCCAGCGGACCACCTCCTGACCCGCGCCGATCTCCGCGAAAGCGCCGTACTTGCGCTCGTTGAGGTTGATGCGCAGGGCTTTGTCTCGGGTGCCCAGCCTCACCCGGTCCCCACGTGACTGCGTCAGCTCCATGCCTCTGTTCTCCGTCCGGCGTCGGCTCCGTCGCATGGAGTATGGTGCCAGCCTACCCCAGAGTTGAGTCGATCGTTGAGTCGACCACGGCGGCCACACCGTGTTGATGCATCTTAGCATCGACGGAGCCCGGGCCGGCTGCGCGGCTTTCTTGACGGGAAGACAGGCGGGGACTCGTCGCAGCGATGAAATCATCGGTCATCGGCTGTAAGGGGCGCCGGACCTGTGCATCCAGGAAGGATGTCCGCTCATCCGGAGCGCGACGATCTCTTCCTGGAGACCCTGACCGATGAACACCCGAACTTCCCACCTTCGCCGCTTCGTGGCCGGTTTCGCCGCAGTCGCCGCGGTCGCCGCCGCCAGCCTCAGCCCGGTGCTGGCCTCGTCGCCGAACCCCGGCTGTTACCAGACCCGCACCCTCTCCGCCGGCTACCAGATCACGTTCACCGAGACGTTCTTCAAGGACGAAGTCGCTCGGGCCTGGGCCACGGGAGACGGCGACATCGACATGTATGTCTACGATGAGAACGGCAGTCTGATCGTGAAGGACACCGCCTACGACGGCCGCCCGAGTTGCTCGTGGACCCCGAAATGGACCGGCCGCTTCACCATCAAGATCGTCAACGCCGATCGCAGCGCCGTGGACTTCCGCCTCTGCACCAACTGATCCGGCGCGAGCAAGGCTTCGGCCGGAGGTCGGGATCGGACCTTACTACAACCTGGCGGACGCAGCAAACCGCCCAGCCACCGGCCGAAAGGGCCCCGGGGTCTCCCCGGGGCCTCGTCCGATTCTTGCCCGCTCAGCACTCCGAAAAAAGATCTGGCCGCGCTGTAAGACCCCGCCCCCCTCTCCATCCGGGAAAAGTGGCCGCCCAACCGGGGCGGTCAACCATCCCCTGGAGACCCCCCGATGAACACGCTTTCCCCCCTCTCCCGCCGCAGCATCGTCCGCGGCCTGGCCCTGACGGCTCCCATCCTCGTCGCCGCCGGCACGCTGCTCACGGCGCTTAGCCCCGCAACCGCTGGTGAGCAGGATCGCCGCTGCTTCCGACCCAAGACTCTGCGCCCCGGCGCTTCCGAGACGTTTGCCGCACCCTTCGCCGCCGGTGAACAGGTGAGCGTCCGTGCCCGAGGCGACGGCAACGTCGATCTCTACGTCTACAACGAAGCCGGCCGGATGGTCGGTCAGGACATGGGCCCCTCCGGTGAGGCCGTGCTCAACTTCACCCCCCGCCGCACCGGGATCTTCACCTTCAAGGTCACCAACGCGGACCGGCGCTCAGTCGAATTCCGGCTGTGCACCCTCACCCAGCAGGCGCCCCGACCGGACGCCCCCGCTCCCGCTCCCGCCCCCGCGCCGACGGAAGACCGCCGAGATGCCCGGATGGACGAGCGGCAACCCGATCGTGCGGCGGACAGGCCCAATCCCGTGGATCGTCCGCGAGAGGATATGGCACCCGTTCGTGAGCAGGCTCCCACGCCCCCGGCCCCCCCGGCGCCCCCGGCCCCGAAGAGTGACCCGGGCGTCGGCGGCAAGAACGGACTGCGCGGCGACGACGCTGGCAAGAACTCACCGGAGCGCAAGCCCGACCCGGCGGTCCCGATCAAGAACGGGAAGCAGTAACCTGCGGCGAGGCTGGGACTGGTGAGGAGGGCGGCCGGGGTGACCCGGCCGCCCTTTCCGTTGGGCCCTTTTCGGCCTTCCGCCCGGTTGAATCCGTCAGTGGAGCTGGAGGTGGTAGACTCCGGTGGAATCGCCGCGACCGCGGCGGCCCGGCGGACGTCCAACAGAAGGCGGTGCCCCGCCCCGTCAGAGCTCTCCCATGCGATCGAACGCCACACCCAAGCCTTCGCCTCTACCCCGATCAGCGGGTCGGACTGGTCGCGGCGCGTTGCTCCTATTCACCGCCGCCGTCCTGGTTCTCTGCGGCAGGCCGGGAGCCGGTGCGTCGGCATCCACCGGGGACGTGGTCGGAACCGTCGCCGACGACCGTGGTCGCGCCGTGCCGAACGCGACCGTGCGCGTCACCTTCGGGCCGGAGATCCGCGTGGATCGCACCGATTCCAGTGGGCGATACAAGCTGGACGACCTGCCCCCGGGCGTCTATCACCTCCTCGCGCAGAAGCCAGCCTACACCTCGGTTCTCAAGCAGAACCTGCAGGTGAACGCCAACTCGACAAAGGTGGTGGACTTCACACTGGCTTTCAGCTCTGCTACAGCCGGTGCGGTGGAGGTGATCACGCGCGCCGCGAATGGCGGTGAGCTGGAAAACGCCACGGTGGACCTCTACCGAGCTGGGAGCTTCCTCACGCGGCTATTCTCCGACAGCGTGGGCTCCGCCGTGTTCCCCGGTCTCGAGCCGGGCACGTTTGAGGTGCGGGTCCACCGTGCCGGATTCTTCGACGCCACCTCTCCTACGTTCACCGTCCAGGGAGGCCGGTTGACCACTGCGCGCGCGGCCCTGAAACGCGACCCGAACCAGAACGGCGAGCTTGCCGGGGTCGTCCGCGACGCCGAGGGTGTCCCTGTGCGGGGAGCTGACGTCGTCGTGCTGGACGGCCTGACCCTGCGCGAGGCTGCCAGCAACGCGTCCGGGCAGTACCGGCTCAACCGATTGATCCCCGGCCGCTACTACCTGAAGGTGTCCGCACAGGGCTTCGCCACCCAGACAGCCGGGGTGCTGGAGGTCCGGCTGGGTCAGACCACTTTCCAGGACTTCTACTTGATCCCGAACGTGCGCAACAAAGGCTCGCTCACCGGGGTGCTGAAAGACCTCGACGACCGGCCTTTGCCCTTTGCCAATGTCCTGATCACGGCGGGACCGCAGGCTGGGCTGGAGATGCAGACCAACGCCGACGGCCGGTATCTCTTCCAGGAACTGACTCCGGCATCGAGCTATGCGATTGTGGGGACGCTCCTCGGCTACTCCCCGAGCGGGGCTTCTGGGCTGACGGTCGCCAAGGGGACGACCACCGTCACCGATCTCGTCCTCGTGAACCAGTCCGTGACTCCGGGGGCGCTGCAGGGCACGGTGCGGGAGGCGGGAAGCGGGCAGATCCTGGCCGATACTCTGGTAGAAATCCTGGCGGGAGAGAGCGCCGGGCTGGCGCAGATCACCGACGGAGCAGGCCACTATCGGATCGAAGGCGTGATCCCGGACAACGATTACACCCTGAGGTTCAGCCGATCCGGGTACGGGATCTTCAGCCAGTCGCTGATTCAAGTCGCCGCCGGCACCACGGTGACGGTGGATGCGGAATTGAGCCGACTGAGCAGCGCCGCGGGCATCCTGGCAGGCGTGGTGCGGCGCTTCGGCGGCGGCATCATCAGCGGCGCAAAGCTCACCCTCTTCCGGGGGGCCACCTCACCGCTGACCACCACCTCCGCGGCCGACGGCAGCTACCGGTTCCGGAACCTGCGCCCCGGAGCCGACTACGCGGTGAGAGCGGAACGGAGTGGCTTCATCAAGCAAGAGAAGCGTGACCTGACGGTGCAATCCGGCATCACCACGGCGGTCGAGTTCACACTCCACCGCACGAGCGAGTCCGGCGCGATCGCCGGGAAGGTCGTCGACCTGGGGCAGAGGCCCGTCGCCAACGCCCGAGTCTCAGTGATCGAGGGGCCGTCCCGGCCCGCAGACGCCATCACCGCAGCCACCGGCGAGTTCACCTTCGAAGCGATCCCGGCGGGGACCTACACGCTTCAGGTCACCGCGAACGGCTTCCCGAATCGTACGCAGGGGAACATCATCGTCACCGCGGGGTCCACGGCGCGGCCGGTAATCACGCTGCTACCCTGAGCCGGTACGGCGGGGACGCAGCCCGGGTGTTGGTTCCTTGTTGCACGCTTCCGGGGCGACCCTTTGTGCGAAACTTCCCGGCACGGCCCACGTCAGAACGCGCAGACACCGCGGCTCAGAGGCAGTGCCCTGGATCCTGGCCGGCGGAGGAGTAACGGGATGAGCTTCTCGCAGCGAACAACGACAATCTTGGGGATGTTCGGGGTTGTCGGTCTCGTGGCCGGGCAGTGCGCCGCCGCCACAGCCAGGCCCGCCCCGGCGACCCCCAAGAAGGCCGCGACTCGGACGGCCGGAACCATGCCCGCTCGGCCGGCGGCGATCCCCCCGGCACCGGTGATCAGCCTGAGCGTGCTCAAACCCAACGTTTTGGACGGCCCTCGATCCCGCGCCCAGCTTCTGGTGACGGGGGTTCGGAGCGACGGCACGGTAGTGGACCTCACCGACGCCGCTGTCTACACATCCAAGGCCCCCTCCGTCGTGGCGGTGAGCGCCGACGGAGTCGCCCGGCCTACCGGAGACGGCACCGGCGCTGTTCTGGTCAAGGCCGCAGGCAAGACCGCAACCGTCACGGTGCAGGCGAAGAACTTCAAGAGCCCCTTCGTCTGGAACTTCCACAACCACGTCGTCTCGGTGATGAGCAAGACGGGTTGCAACATGGGGGCGTGCCACGGTGCGGCCGCCGGCAAGGCCGGCTTCCGCCTCACACTGCGCGGATACGATACCGATCTCGACTACGAGCGCCTGCTCCACGAGGGTGGCGCGCGCCGGCTCGTGAAGTTCGACCCGGGCAACAGCCTGGTACTAAAGAAGGCGACGATGGCGGTGCCGCATGCCGGCGGCATGCGATTCAAGACCGACTCGCTCGAGTACCGCGTGATCGCGGACTGGATCGCCGCCGGGCTCCCCGCCCCGACCGAGAAGGACCCGGCCATCACCAAGGTTGAGGTGTTGCCCGCCGAGCGCGTGCTGACCCCCAACAGCCACCAGCAGCTCACGGTGCGCGCGCATTTCAACGACGGTCACGTCGAGGATGTGACGCACTGGGCACGATACAGCTCGAATGAAGAGGGGATCGCCACCGTTGACGAGGCGGGCAAAGTCAGCGTCGCGGGCGTTGGCGAGACCGCGGTGACCGTCTGGTATCTGGGCAAGGTCACCTTCGCCCGCGTCTCCGTTCCCTTCCCGAACACCGTCACGGCGAAGCAGTACCAGGGGATGCCGCGGAGCAACTACATCGACAACCTGGTGTTGGCGAAGCTCCAGAAACTCCGCATCCTCCCCTCCGAACTCGCCAACGACGAAGAGTTCCTCCGCCGCACCTATCTCGACACCATCGGCACGCTGCCGACTCCCGAGGAGGTTCGCGCCTTCGGAGCGGACCGGGATCCCTCGAAGCGAGCCAAGTTGATCGATGCCCTGATCGAGCGGCCCGAATTCGTCGACTTCTGGACCTACAAGTGGGGCGATCTTCTGCGGATCAACCGGGAGACCATGCTCGAAAAGGGCATGTGGGCGTTCCAGAGCTGGCTGCAACAGGCCATCGCGGACAACATGCCGTGGGATCAGCTTGTTTACACCGTCGTCACCGCCAACGGCAGCAACTTCTCGGATGGGCCGAGCAACTTCTACCGGACCAGCAAAACTCCCGAGGACCTGACCGAGACGGTCAGTCAAGCGTTCATGGGAATCCGCGTCCAGTGCGCTCGCTGCCACAACCACCCGTTCGAAAAGTGGACCCAGCAGGACTACTACAAATTCGCCAACCTCTTCTCCCGGGTCAACCGGAAGCAGGGTGAGCACCCGTCCGACCTGGTGATCGCGGCGGCGAGCGGCGGAGAGATCGCCTTTCCGAAGACCGGCAAGCCGCTGCCGCCGTCGCCTTACGACGGCGCACCGATGGCTGCCGACTCCCGGGAAGACCGTCGCGACTACCTCGCCCGGTGGTTGACCTCTCCGAAGAACGACTACTTCGTTCGCTCCATCGTCAACCGCATCTGGAAGCACTACATGGGCCGCGGCCTCATCGAGCCGGTGGATGACCTGCGCGCCACCAACCCGGCCTCCAACGAACCGCTGATGGCCTCGCTGTCCAAAGATCTCGTCGATCACAAGTTCGACCTGCGTCACCTGATGCGCCAGATCCTGAACAGTCGGACCTACCAGCTCACCAGCCGCCCGCGGCCGGAGAACAAGAAGGACGACCGGCACTACAGCCGCTACTTCGTGCGGCGGCTGACGGCCGAGCAGTTGCTGGACGCGATCTGCACCGTTACCGGGCAGCCCGAGAAGTTCAACGGCCTGCCCGCCGGTTACCGCGCCATTCAGCTTCCGGACACCAAGGTCAACAATTACTTCCTGGATGTCTTCGGCCGACCGCCGCGCCAGATCACCTGCGACTGTGAGCGGGCCCAGGAGCCGAACATGGCGCAGGCGCTCCACCTGATCAACGGTCAGGGGGTGAACCAGAAGATCACCGCACAGGGCGGGCTGCTGGATCGCCTGATCAAGGCCGGCAAGAAGGACAACGAGATCATCGAGGAGCTCTACCTCACCTGCTTCGGTCGCGTGCCGACGAAGCAGGAGGTCGAAGCTGCGCAGGCGACCGTGGACGAAGCAGTGAACCCGAAGCCCGTCGTCCCGGTAGAGGTGAAGCCGGCCGCTACGAAGCCCGCCACCCCGCCTACGGTCGTGGATCCCAAGAAGCCGCAGCTCGTCAAGCCGGCGCGGGTGGACCCCAAGAAGCCGCAGTTGGTCAAGCCGGCCATTGTGGATCCCAAGAAGCCGGTCGTTGTAGACCCGAAGAAGCCGGCCGTTGTGGATCCGGCCAAGCCGGCGGCGACGACGCCCGCTACGGCTCCGGCGGTGACGCCGCCGATGGCCCCCAAGCCAGCCGAAGTTCCGAAGATCGACCCGGTGGTCGCCCGACGGCAGGTGCTGGAAGATCTGTTGTGGGCTCTGATCAACGGCAAGGAGTTCGTGTTCAACCACTAGGCGAACGCGGGAACTCAGATTAGGAAACCCGAAGGGCGGCAATGCCGCCCTTCGGGGCATGATGAAGGGTGCGGACGGAGACGTGCCGCGAAGAGCGGCCCATCGGTGGGCCTCACCGGCCCGCCGGGAGTTGATTATGCGGTTTGTTTCGACCAGTCTCTTCTCGGCGGCCCTGGTGCTGGCCGTCACGGCGCCCGCCCACGCGCAGACGGGTATCAGCTTCAGTAAGGAGATCGTGCCGATCTTCCGCGAGGCCTGCGCCAAGTGTCACTCGGCCCGAAACCCCCAGGGAGGCCTGTCGCTCGTCTCCTACGCCGGCCTGGTCAAAGGGGGCAAGGGCGGCAAGGTCCTGGCGCCCAAGGGGGCGGACAGCCGGCTCGTCAAGTACCTGGATGGGACCCTGAAGCCCGTGATGCCGATCGGCGGTAGCCTGAAGAAGGAGCAAATCGCCAGGATCAGCGCGTGGGTTGACGCTGGCGCGAAAGCGGATGTGCCGCCGGACCAGGTCGTCATCAGCGAGACAGCGATTCCTGTTGTCCGCGTCCCGAAGATCGCTCTCAAGGTCCCGATGCTCCCCGAGATCACGGCCCTGGGCTGGAGCAAGGATGGCAAGATCCTGGCGATAGGCGGCTACAAGACCGTCCGACTGGTGGATCCGGCCACCGGGCAGACCATCAAGGAGCTGGGCGGGTGCGCGGACAAGGTCCACTCCGTCGCCTTCAGTCCGGATGGCAAAATGCTCGCCGCCTCCGGCGGCCCCCCGTCGCAGATGGGCGAGATCGTTATCTGGAACGTCCCGGGCGGCGACCTAGTGCGACGTATCAACGGCCACGCGGACTTCATCTACTCCATCTCCTGGAGCCCGGATAACAAGAACATCGCCTCCGCCAGCTACGACAAGCTTGCAAAGATCTGGGACATCACCTCGGGTGCCGAGGTCAAGACGCTGAAGGACCATGCGGACGCCGTCTACGCCATCGCCTACAACCCGGCAGGGACCCTGATCGCCACCGGGAGCGCGGATCGTTCGGTGAAGGTGTGGGACGTGGCCAGCGGCAAGCGCATCTACACGCTGGCCGGGCACACGGATACCGTCTTTTCGCTGGCCTGGAACGTCGCCGGCAACCAGCTCACCTCCGCGGGTGCCGACAAGGTGCTGCGAACATGGAACGTGAACGCCTCGGCCGGTCAGGCCGCGAGGAACACCACCGCGCACGACAAGACCATCCAGGAAGTAGTCTACTCCCCAGACGGTGCGCTCATGTGCTCCGTCAGTGACGATCACACCGCCAAGATCTGGAACGCAGCCAACGGCGGCGCGATCGTGACGATCAAGGATCAGCCGGACGCGCTGCTCTCAGCCGCGTTCAGCGGCGACAACAAGCTGGTGGCCATCGGCGGCTTCGACGGCACGGTGAAGATCTTCGACGCGAAGGACGGCAAACTCCTCAGCACGATCATCGACCTTCCCAAACCCGCTCCGAAGCCCGCTGCGCCTGCGCCACCCGCCGGCACCGTTTCCCCTCCCACCAAACCGGACCCCAAGAAGCCGGTGGAAAAGCCCGGGGCAAAGAAGTAAGGCCTCCGGCTCTCCTGGACGCAGACGGCCCGCACCACCCGGTGCGGGCCGTCTCCACGTCTCCTACAGGAGACGCCGGCCGACGCAGCGAATTCCGTTCCACCATGCCGCTTCGAACACTCTTCATCCTCTCCCTTGTCGCGGGTGCCCTCTGCCTGCAGTCCCCCGGGCGGACCCAATCCGCCGGCCCCTGGGACCTCGGCGCCCTGGCTCGCACACCCGCTGTCGAGCAACTGACCACGACCCGCGTCAAAGAAGGCCAGGTAGATGTCCGCCTGAACAGTCTGGTCTACGCCGGTGAGACCTACATGGGCCGGCCCTCACGCGTGTTCGCTTACTACGCCCGGCCGGAACTTCCTGAAGAGAAGAAGCTGCCGGCGATGGTCCTCGTGCACGGGGGTGGCGGAACCGCATTTCCGCAGTGGGCTCGCCTCTGGGCCGCCCGGGGCTATGCCGCTATCGCCATGGACCTGTCCGGCCGTGGTGCCGATCGCGTGCGCATGCCGGACGGCGGTCCCGAGCAGGACGACGACACCAAGTTCCGCCGGCTCCAGGACGGCGTTCGCAACGCGTGGAGTTACCACGCCGTCGCGGCGGTGCTGCGGGCCGTCTCCGTGCTCCGCTCGTTCCCCGAGGTCGACCGTGACCGCATCGGCATCACGGGGATCTCCTGGGGCGGCTACCTCACCAGCATCGCCATGAGCCTCGACCGCCGCTTCAAGGTCGCAGTGCCCGTCTACGGTTGCGGGTTCCTCCACGAAAACAGCGTGTGGCTGCCCGTGTTCGCATCGTTGCCGGCGGCGGAACGAGAGGAGTGGGTCCGCAACTTCGACCCCTCGCGCTACCTGGACCGGTGCAAGATCCCGGTGCTCTGGGTGAACGGGACCAACGACTTCGCCTACCCCCTGGATAGCTACCAGAAGTCGTACCGCCTCGTGGTCAACCGGAAGCTGTGCGTCACGGTGAAGATGCCCCATGGCCACGAAGCCGGGTGGGCCCCAGCGGAGATCGGGCTGTTCGTTGACTCGGTGCTGCGGAAGGGCGAGAAACTGGCTTCGGTCAGCCTGCCGGTGATCGACGGCGATCAAGCAAGGATCACCTACGACGGCGACGTCGCCATCCACAAGGCCCAGATCCACTGGACGACGGATCTTGGCAAACCCTGGCAGCAGCGGGAGTGGAGCAGCAAGCCCGGCGAAGTGCCGGACCTGCACTCCGCCAGCGCGCCGTTACCCGCCCAGCGGCCGGCTGTTTTTTTTCTGACCCTCACGGACGCGCACGGCGCCGTCGTCAGTACCGAGCATGGGGAGTTGCGGTAACCGTCCGCTCCCTCGCGCCGTCCTGATGGGTGGAGATAGCACGATGAGTCAAGCCTGGATTCGACCGCGGGCGCTGCTGATCACCGCCCTCGTGGCCGTCGTCTCGACGGCCACCGCGGCGCCCGCGCGTCTCTCCGCGCCCCAGGTGCTGGAGAGAGTGCGCTCGGCCGTGGGATTCACCCGTCTCCGCGCGATGAAGCAGGGGGTGCAGTTGGAGGGCACCGCCAACTCCGCGGGGCTCGAGGCACCATTCACGCTCACCATGGGTCCCGGCGGGGAATTCGCCCAGACGAGCGGTGGCCGGCTCCCCGCGCAGTCAGGCTTCGACGGCAAGACGGCCTGGGCCGTCGACTGGAACGGCATCCTCCGCCGGCTCGATCTGCGGGAGCTGGAGTCCGAGCAGGCGACGAACTGGCTCATGGGCTACCGCTGGCTAGCTCCGAATGGCCCCTTCACCATCGAGGTGGAGGAGGCGCAGCCTGATGACGCCCAATTGGTGCTGCTGTTGTCGCTGAAGGGCGGCTTGCTGCGGCAGCGCCTGAGCATCGACCGCGCCTCTTGGCTGCCACGAGTGGCCACCGACATCACGGCTGCTGAACCGGAGACGATCACGTTTCGCGACTATCGGCTGGCCGAGGGCGTCCGCTACCCGCACGTGATCGAGATGGCGGGCCAGGGCGAGCAGCAGGTGATGCAGATCACCCGTGTCCGCCCGGCGCCGACCTTCATTCGCAGCCCCTATGCGATGCCCGTGGGCTCGACCGGCGACTTCCGATTCGCAGAGGACGTGCCGCCCCTGGTGGAAGCTAGACGGGCCAGAACCGGCCACATCCTCGTCCACCCTCGCGTCGATGGTGAGGACGTCGGCTGGTTCATCCTCGACAGCGGGGCCGGCAGCATGGTCATCACCCCTGATGTCTCCCGGAAGCTGCAGATGGAAGGATTCGGCCGGATCGCCGCGGTGGGTGTGGGCGGCACCATCAAGTCGCGCTTCTGCCAGGCCAAGCGGTTCGATTTGGGGCCGCTGACACTCGGCAAACCGACGTTCATCGAGATTGACCTGGGCCAGATCGCCCAGGTCTTCGGCGTGCCCATCGCGGGAATCTGCGGCTACGAGGTGTTCGGGCGGGCCATCGTGAGCATGGACGTCACACGACCGGTGGTAGAGATCCATGATCCCAGGCGCTACCGAATACCGGGAGGGGGCGATTGGAGCGAACTTCTCCTGAACCGAAAGATCCCAGTGGTCCGCGCGGGATTCGAGGGCAACCGCGAAGCGCTGTTCACGCTGGACACCGGCGCGAACAACACGCTCGTCTTCCATGCGCCCACCGTGCAGCGGCTCCGCCTGCTGGAAGGGCGCGAGACCCGCTCCGCGCAGAGCGGAGGAGTAGGTGGACTCACCCAACTGAAGGCCGGTCGGATTGAGTACTTCACCCTCGGAGGTCGCCGCTTCGAGAATCCGCTGGTGCAGTTCTCCGAGGCGCAGAAGGGCGCGTTCACTGAAGCCTACACGGCCGGCAACGTCGGCACGGGGTTTCTGGGGCAGTTCCGCCTGGTGCTGAACTACCCGGAGCGCAAGATCGCGTTCCTTCCGAAGGAGTAGGCAGGGCTGGTGAAATGTAGCCCGCGGCATTTGCCCGATCGCCGGGTGTGTCCGTGCGCATGTGTTTCTCCGGGAACTCGACGCGCACCTCTCTCGTAAGATAACTGGGCCCAGCCATGCTGCCCGTGCAAGGCCCGCGCCGCCCCGCCCCCGTTTCCGCCGCACCCTGCGGCGTCGTGCCCCGGAGGAACTCACTTTGGTCGAGGTCGACAACCTCTCCAAGCGTTATGGAGACACGTTCGCCGTCCAGAACCTGACGTTTCAGGCGCGTGACGGGGAGATTCTCGGATTCCTCGGGAAGAACGGTGCCGGCAAGACGACGACGATGCGTATCATGACCGGCTTCATGCATCCGACTCGGGGGACGGTCCGCGTTGAAGGCCACGACATCCGCGAGGAATCTCTGAAGGCACGACGGCTGATCGGCTACCTTCCCGAGACGGCGCCGCTTTACGAGGACATGTCCGTGACCGGCTACCTCTCTTTCTGCGCGCGGCTGCGAGAAGTGCCGGCCGCTGAGGTCGCAAACCGGGTGGACACGGTGATGCGGTCTGTCCGCATCGACGAGCGCCGAAACTGGATCATCGGCAAGCTTTCCAAGGGACTCCGTCGCCGCGTAGGGTTGGCGCAGGCCCTCGTCCACAATCCCCGGGTCCTGATCCTTGATGAACCGACCGAGGGGCTCGATCCCGAGCAGATCATCGAAATCCGGAAGCTGATCCTCGGCCTGAGAGGTGATCACACGGTCATCCTCAGCACGCACATCCTGAGCGAAGCGCAGATGCTCGCAGATCGGATCGTGATCATCCACGAAGGGAAGCTGGTTGCCGTCGACACGACTGAGAACCTGGCCGCCGCGGTGCAAAGCATGCTCCGGCTGCGCGTGGAGGCGGCCGGTCCGGCGGCCGAAGTGCGGCAACTCTTGCAGGCTTTGCCCGGCGTGCAGCGGATCGAGCAGATCGAAGGCCCCAATCCCCGGTTCGTTGTCGAGACCGAGCGCAACGTGGACCTGCGCGAGCAGATCTCACGGCTCATCGTCGGTGCAGGTTGGCCCCTCCTGGAACTTGAGCGGCTGGAGCCGACGCTGGAAGATGTGTTCCTGAGCCTGACTCAGCAGAAGGCGTCCGCGCCCGCTCCGGCCGAAGAAGAGTCGGCCGAGCCGGAGCCGACCGAGCCTGAATCGCAGCCCGACGCCGATGAGGCGGCACCGGGACCGGATGAGGATGCGTGAGGATGCGAGCCGTTTCGACCATCGCCCAACGCGAATTCCGCTCACTGATCATCGCCCCGCTCGGGTGGGTGGTGATGACCTTTTTCGTGATGGTGGCCGGGTACTTCTTCGTAGTCCCGATCGTTGCGGGTCGGGTGGCCAGTCTCGGCAGGGTAGTGCCGAACACCACCATCTGGCTCCTGTTCCTGCTGCCCGCCATCACCATGCGGCTGCTCGCGGAGGAGAAACGCCAGGGCACCCTCGAGTTGCTGATGACCTCACCCGTGACGGAGACGCAGGTCGCCCTGGGTAAGTTCTTCGGTGCGCTGTCGTACCACGCGCTGTTGCTCTTCAGCACCCTGCCGTTCGTGCTGGTGATGGGACTCATCCGGAAAGAGGGCGCCAGCCTGTTCTTCCCCACCGGGCTGGGGCTGTTGCTCACCGGTGCCACGCTGGTGGTGTTGCCCCTTGCGGCGCTCCATGAGTCTCGCGGCCTCGGCTTCCTCACGGGCGGATTGGCGGTCGGCACGCTGATCTGCACCCTCTTCGCGGCCGCCCAAATGGGAGAGTGGGGGCCGGCACTGACTTCCTACATCGGGCTCCTGCTGCTCGGCGCGGTCTACATCGCCATCGGGCTGCTGGCCTCCAGCCTCACCAGCAACCAGATCGTGGCGTGGGTATCCACCGCCGCCGTTCTGTTGGTGCTCACGGCATTGCTCGGCTGGGTGGCCAGCATGCTGCCGACCACGCCTCCGGAACTCCCTGCCAACGCCAACGCCGGCGAGCAGTTTGGGAACTGGTTCGGCTGGCTCTGGTATGGAATCGGTCAGGTGATCAGCGCCCTCAACCTGCAAACGTATCTGGCCAACTTCTCCCGTGGGGTCCTCGACGTGCGGGACTTCCTGCTCTACCTTTCTCTGATCCTGATCTGTCTCTTCTTCACCGTCCGCGCCCTCACCACGGCGCGGGCCGCGTGAGCCCGAGCCCACGGATCCCCTTGCTTCCACCACGATCCGGAAACCTCGATGTCGGACAACACTGAGCTCTCGGCTTCCTTCGACAAGGCGGAACGCGCCGACCGTGCCCTCACCGCATTCAGCGGTTGGGCCGCGATGCTGGCGGGGATTCTCGCCCTGCACCGCTGGATCTTCCTCGGGTCGATCGACTGGTGGGCCCGCGCCGGGTTGATCCTGTGCGTCGGCCTCGCCGTTACGTGGGCCTGGGGACAATGGCCCCTCATCGCTGGCCGGCTGGTCGCCTGGCGTCGCACGGGCGGGCTGAACACCAGCCTCATTGCTGTTGCCATGATCGCCGTCCTCATCCTGGCCAACACCATGGCCCGCCGGCGACTCCCCTGGACCTGGGATCTCACCAAGAATCAGCGATTCACGCTCGCCCAGCAGAGCCGAGACGTGCTGAAGAGCCTGAAATCACCGGTGAAGGCCACCCTGTTCGTGCCCGGCGGGGGCGACCCCCGCCCTCGCGAACTGCTGGAACAGTACGCCCAGGCGAGTGACCGCTTCACCTTCAACGTGGTCGACTCGGTCAGTAAGCCGCAAGAGGTCCGGGCCGCCAACCCGCAGCTCAACGACGATCTCACCGGGATCCAGCTTCGCGTCGAGGGGAAGGCGCCGCAGGGCGTTATCGAGTTCAACGAGAAGAGCCTGACCTCGGCGATCCTGCGCCTGACCAGGGACGCCCCCAAGAAGCTGCTTTTCACCACCGGGCACGGGGAACCATCCGTGGTAGCCGCCGGCGGCGATCCGCGCCAGAGCATACAGACGCTCACCTCGATCCTGAAGTCCCAGCAGTGGCCCGTGGAACCGCTGGACCTCTACGGGAAGGATGCCAAAGTCCCGGATCCCGCGTTGGTGGCCGCCGTCATCATCGCCGGCCCCCTGCGGGACTTCACCGCAGACGAGCTGAAGCGCCTCGGGCAGTACCTGGACGCGGGCGGCCGCGTGCTCCTGCTGCTGAACCTCTCCGGCCCAACCTACGAGAAGTTCCTCGCGCCCTGGGGGATCAAGACCCGCCAGGACATGGTGACCGACCCTCGCTCGGGTGGACTGGTGGTCGTGACGGGAGCGCCCGATGCCCACGCCAGCGTCCGGGTGTTGCGAGGCCAGCGCGCGCTCTTCACCGGAGCCCGGACGGTCACATCCCTCACTCCGGCACCTGCGGGGGTCACAGTGACCGAGCTTTTCAAGAGCGGTGCCGGCAGCGAAGTCGTCCCCAACTTCACCCCCGGCAAGATGGACTTCCAGCAAGCGCTGCGGAACGCCACACCCGGCCCGGCGTCGATCGCCGCGCTGGCGGAGAAGAGCATCGGGACGGGCGACCAGGCGAAGAAGGCCCGCGTGCTCGTAGTCGGTGATTGCGACTTCACCTACGACTCCCTCGTCCGTCTGGTGCCGCAGGCGATCAACGCCGAACTGGCCGCCGGCATGGTGAACTACCTCGCCGAGGAAGACGCCCTGGTGGCCATCCCGCCAAAGGACGAGAACACCGAGCAGGTGTTCCTCACCGAAGACCAGGGACGGCTCCTCCTCCTGATTCACTTCCTTGACTTCCCCCTGCTGGGACTGATCCTGGCCGTGCTTGTCTACGTGAAGCGCCGATAGCGGAAACCTGATGGCAGCAAGCTCTTCGAACCGCAGTCCACTCAAGGGCAAGGGCGGCTTGATCGGAATCCTCGTCCTGGGTCTCTTCATCGGGCTCTATGTGCTCGACTTGAAGGGCCCCAAACCTCGCGATCCGGGGACACAGCCCCCCATCTCAGATTTCATGGGCCTCAGTTCCGACCGCGTCAGGCGTGTGGAAGTGAAGCGACCCACTGACGGTTTCGTCCTTGCCCGTCAGGGAACGGCCTGGTCGTTTGAGGCTCCGCGCCGCTACAGGGCTAACCCCGAGACGGTAAACACCTGGCTGAAAGGGCTGCTGGAAGACGCGACCGTCAGTCGAAGCGTCACCGGAAAGGCGGAAGGCGACGCCACCTACGGCCTGGACAAACCCGTCGCCGAGCTGGTGCTGACCGATGACGGGGGGAAGGCACACACGCTGCGGGTGGGCGCAGAGTTCAAGGCCGGCAGCGTCGGTGGCTCGTACTATGCCCGCGCTTCAGAAGATCATCGCCTGTTCCTCATCACCACCGCGCAGGCGGACGATGTCCGGAAGAAAAAGGTGGACGAGCTACGCGACAAGCGGATGTCCGACCTGGGCGGTGAGGAATCGGTGCAACAGATCACGCTGGAGCGGCCGGAGGGCCGCACCACCGTCCGCCGTGGACCCGCGGAAAGCTGGGTCCTTTCCGAACCCTTCAATGCCCCCGCCGACAAGATCAATGTCGAGTCGCTGATCAGTAGCCTGGGGGCCGAGTCCGAGCGCTTCGTCGCCGAGGAGGCCACGGACCTGGCGAAGTACGGCCTCGACAAGCCGCGGCTACGGGCCCGCGTGAAGAACGGCAAGGGCGAGACGGTGTTGCTCTTCGGGAAGAGTGTGAAAGAGGGGACCACGGAGCGCGTCTACTTCGCCCGCGAGGGCGAGAGCGAGGTCGCCCAGGTTACCCGTTTCGCCTTCGACGCCGTCAACAAGAACGCGGGAGATCTCCGCGATCTGCGCGTCGTCACGCTCGATCGGGACAAGATTGTCACCCTGGAACTGCGCAATGGCTCGGGAACGGTCCGCCTGCAGAGAGTGGGGATGCCGGGAAGCGCGCAGTGGCAAGTGTTGGATGGACCCAGCGGGAAGCCGGAGCGGGCGAAGGACGACGCCGCGCAGCGCGTGGTCGATGCCGTCACCGCCACCGCCTCCAAGCACGTCGAGGAGAATCCGGCCGATCTCGCCCGCTACGGACTCTCCACCCCCGCTATCACGGTCCTGGCAAGCCCAGGCGGGGGCACGTCCCAGGCGTTCATCCTCGGGAAAAAGGGCGGCAATGGATATTACGCAAAGGGCACCGGCTCTGCCGTCTTTGAGGTGAGCACCTCAACGTTCGATGATCTGAACGTGAAACGAGAAGCCTTCAAGGATCCCACGGCGAAGAAGCCCAAATAGCGGCGAGACCGGCGCGGCCTACTGGATCGCGTCCAGGTTCAACTGCGCCTGGTGGAGGACCTCCATGGCAGCGAGCACGGCGGCGGGAGCAACTTCGGGCTCCCGTCCTTCTCGGATCGCGTCCAGCCACTCGCGATTCTGGGCCGGGATGGCTTCCTCGGCGTCCGACGACGGCTCCCACAGTCTGCCCGTGGCATCCAGGAGACCGCCGCGAGTGAACGCGAGCGTGTCCTCCTCGCCGATCAGCGTGTACTCTTGCTCGGCGCGGAGACTGTTGTAGGACATCGCAATCGAGACGGGCACGCTTCCCACGCGGAACTGCAGGTCCAGATCCAGCGGGATGCCGAGCACAGGATGCAGCGGGCCGAACTGGGCTTGCACCCCCGACGCTGGACCGCCCAGCAGCCACAGCGCCGCGTCCACCACGTGGCAGGCATGGTGCCACAGCAGGTTGTCGGTCCAGGATCGGCGGCGACCCATCCAGTTGATGTTCTCCCGCCGCAGGAAGAACCAGCGGCAGACGAGGTGATGCGGACGGATCACGCCCGACTCGATCCGGCGGTGGAGTTCCAGCAAGGCGGGATGGTAGCGCTGCGTCTGCGCGACCTGCACGCGCAGTGCCCGAGCCGCAGCCGCGGCTTGAACCCGCCGGCAGTCCGCGAGGTTGGTTGCCAGCGGGATTTCCACCAGCACATGTCGACCTGCCTCAAGGCAACAAAGGGCCTGATCTGCGTGCAGGTCGCTGGGCGAGGTGATGATGACGCCCGAGGCGGGCCATCCGAGCGCCTCGTCGAGCCGGCAACTCCAGCGCCGTATACCCCACTCGCCCGCAAACGCCTCTGTAGATGTCGGCTCCCGGCCTACCACCCACGCCACCGAGTGACTCTGGATGCCGTCGAGAGCCCGCATGTGCTCAACGGCGATGCTGCCGCACCCGACGAGTCCCAGTTCCAAGTGCGCCTCCGGTCGGGCTATACGAGCCGTCGCAGCACGTCGACCATCTCGATCGCCGTTACCGCCGCGTCGTGCCCCTTGTTTCCCGCCTTGGAACCCGCCCGTTCCAGCGCCTGCTCGAGCGTCTCGGTGGTCAGCACGCCGTTCACGACGGGCAGCCCGGCCTCGACCGCGATCGACTGGAGGGCACTCGTGACGGAGGAGGCCAGATGGTCGTAGTGAGAGGTCGCGCCGCGGATGAGCGCCCCAAGGCAGATCACGGCGTCGTAGCGTCCGCTCCGCGCCATCTTCGCCGCCACGACGGGGATCTCGTACGCGCCCGGGACCCAGACCACATCCGCGGCGTCCGGATCGCCCCCATGACGGACGAGCGCATCCACCGCACCGTGGAGTAACGAGGCGGTCACCAGTTCGTTGAAGCGAGCCACGATGATGCCGATACGGATGTTCTCGGCGCTCAACCGGCCCTGGATCGTCGGCATTGGCTTCTCAGTTCTCCTGCCGGGGGTCCTCGGCGATGAGCAACTCATCCGGCAACATGTGGCCCATCTTGTCCCGCTTGGTCTCCAGGTAGCGGCGATTCTCTTCGGTCACGCCCACCACCAGGGGAAGAATCTCACTCACGGCCAGACCGTACCCGTGGAGGGCGGACCGCTTGCGGGGATTGTTGGTCATCAGACGCATCGTTCGCACGCCCAGGTCGTAGAGGATCTGTGCGCCGATGCCGTAGTCCCGCATATCAGCCGCGAAACCCAGTTGTCTATTCGCCTCCACGGTGTCCAGGCCCTGATCCTGCAGGGCGTAGGCCCGGATCTTGTTCGTCAGACCGATGCCCCGGCCCTCGTCGCTTTGCAGATACAGCAGCACGCCTCTCCCCTCTCGTTCGATCCGGGTGAGGGCTGCGTGGAGCTGATTGCCGCACTCACACCGGAGCGAGTGCAGGATGTCGCCCGTCACGCAGCCGCTGTGGACGCGCACCAGGACCGGCTCACCGGGCTCGATTTCGCCCATCACGAGGGCGAGGTAAGGTTTGGTGTCGACGCTGCATTCGTAGGCGTGCGCGGTGAACTCACCATACGCGGTCGGGAGCCGACAGCTTGCGGCGCGGCGCACCAACCGCTCGGTGCGGCGGCGGTAGGCGATGAGGTCCGCAATGGTGAGCATGCGGATGTCATGGCGTTGGCAGAACTGTTCCAGGTCGGGCAGCCGGGCCATCTCGCCGTCGGCCTTCTTGATCTCGCAAATCACCCCGGCTGGCTGGAAGCCAGCCAGTCGCGCCAGGTCAACGGCGGCTTCGGTATGGCCGGCGCGCAGCAGCACACCGCCGGTGGCCGCCTGGAGAGGCCGGACGTGTCCCGGCCGAAGCAAGTCCGCGGGTTGTGTATGCGGGTCGCACAGCACCTTGATGGTGTGCGCCTGCTCGCTTGCGGAGATTCCCGTGGTGGTGCCGTGCCGCGCGTCCACGGTGACAGTGAAAGCCGTGCCAAGCCGGGCGGTGTTCCGCTCCACCATCAATGGCAATTCCAGCTCGCCGAGGCGCTCCTCGGTGAGCGGGACGCACACCCAGCCTCGGGCGTGGGTTTCCATGAAGTTGATGGCGTCCGGAGTCACGGCCTCGGCGGCCATCACCAGATCGCCTTCGTTCTCGCGGTCTTCGCTGTCCACCACCGCCAGCATCCGCCCGGCGCGGATCTCCTCTATCGCTTGCTCCACGCTGCAAAATCGAGGATTCAAGTCGCCACCCTCCCGACCGCAGCGTTGCCGAGCAGGCGCTCGACGTATCGCGCGATCACGTCGACCTCAATGTTCAGCTCGTCGCCGACAGACCGACCCGAGAGATTGGTCACCTCCCAGGTGTGGGGGATGATCGCCACCTCCACCCAGTCGTCAGCGGCGGCGGCCACTGTCAGGCTGATCCCGTCCAGGGCAAGGGAGCCCTTCAAGACGACATACGGACGAAGCTGCCCCGGCAGTTCGAGACGGATGCGGTGGGAGTTGCCCTCCGGGCGGAGGGAGAGAATGCGAGCGACTCCGTCGACGTGTCCCTGCACGATGTGCCCGTCGAGACGCCCTCCCGCCGCCAATGGCCGCTCTAGATTGACGCGATCCCCCGCCTTGAGCCGACCGAGATTGGTGCGGGACATGGTCTCGGGGATGGCAACGAAGGCGAACCCGCCATCCGAGACATCGACGGCGGTGAGACAGACACCGTTGACGGCGACGCTGTCGCCGACGCGCACGGACGCGGCCATCTCCGGAGCGGAGACACTCAGCCGCGCACCACCGGCCTCCTCGCACAGTGACGTGACCAGACCTGCCGCTTCAACGATACCGGTAAACATCCCCCACCCTGGCTGATTGGATTGGACTCATGATACGCCCATTTCTGAACCGGGTTCGAGAAAGCCGTGCACGAGGAGGTCGTCCCCCATCTCCGTGCATGTCCTTCCCTGGAGGTGTGGCGCGTCGGTGAGGCGGTCGACGCCGGGATCGCCCACCGCCCCAGGCGCGGCGGTGCCGCCGATCAGGCGACCCGACAGAAACCAGGACAGCTCATTGACCTGTCCACGAGCCAGCAACTCCCCGGCCAATGCAGCCCCCCCTTCGCACAGGAGCGAGTGGATGCCAGCCTCGCACAGCCTGCCCAGGCCGGCGCCGAGATCGACCCGACCCTCGCGCAACGGGACACGGAGCACACGGACGCCCAGTGCCTCCAGGTCCGCGGTCGACGCGTCATCTCCGCAGAGTACGATCACGGGGGACAGATCCAGCGTGGTCCACATCGTTGCCTTGCGGGGGAGGTCGGCGCCGGCGGAGACGATCACCCGTGTGGGGGAGCGTTGGCCCTCGCCTCGTGCGGTCAGCAGCGGGTCATCGGCGCGGAAGGTCCCTGCCCCAACCATCACCGCATCGTGAGTGTCCCGCAGGGTGTGGACGTGCGCCCGCGCTTCGGGACCGGTTATCCACCGGCTTTCCCCGGTACGGGTCGCGGTTTTTCCGTCCAGCGAGGTCGCCATCTTGAGGTGGACCCAGGGCAACCCCGTCCGGCGTGCCTTGAGGTAGGCGGCATTGAGCCGGGCTGCCTCGGCCGCCAGCAAGCCAACTTCCACCTTCACACCGGATTCCCGGAGCTGCCGGATGCCGCTGCCGTTGACACGCGAATCCGGGTCCGGCATGGCGACGAAGACGCGGCGAATCCCTGCCCGGACCACGGCATCGGTGCAGGGCGGGGTGCGACCGTGGTGGCAGCAGGGCTCCAACGTGACGTAGAGATCCGCGCCGCGAGCGGCTTCGCCGGCATGGCGCAGGGCGTAGACCTCCGCGTGGGGCAACCCCGGCCCCGGGTGCCAGCCTTCGCCCGCCAGCCGGCCGGCCGTCACCACCGCCGCCCCAACCATCGGATTCGGGGCCGTTCGGCCACGGGCTCGCGCGGCAAGGGAAAGCGCGTGGCGCATCCAGAAACGGCGGGGCCGCATCACTCGTCCCGCCGGCCCAGGTTGCCGGCCAGTTCTCTTCTGGCGGCGGCGTACTGCCGCACCACAAATGCGGCCTCGCGGACGGCGAAGAGCATCGCCAGCACGGCGAACAGCATCGACCACAAGAGGTAGAGCAG
Source organism: uncultured bacterium (assembly GCA_964609085.1). Classification (GTDB taxonomy): domain Bacteria; phylum Armatimonadota; class SYMT01; order SYMT01; family SYMT01; genus JANPLG01. The sequence continues at coordinate 70,051 of CAZSRZ010000009.1, forward strand.
CTTCTCCGGCGCGGTTCGGTTCGCCATCAGGGGTTGAGCCAGCACCCACATCAGCAGCGCCGTCTCCAGCAGCGCGCCTCCCACCAGCCGACGCGCCAGTTGGCCCCGCGTCAGCTCGCCCCGATTGCCCGCGAACCATCTCCAGATCTCGTAGGCCATGTAGAGCCCGAAGAAGACCGCTACCGCAAAGCTGAGTGGAGCCAGGATGGGATGGAGTGGCATGGTCAGGCTCCGGCTGAGGCGCCGCTCCGGAGGTCCTCCAGGGCCGCGCCGACGCCGCGGGCGTCGCCGAAAATGGCCGACCCGGCAACCAGCACACTCGCGCCGGCACGCACCACTGCGCCTGCCGTCTGGGCGGTGACTCCTCCGTCGACCGAGATGTCGGCCTGGCTGCCGAGTCGGTCGAGCGTCTCCCGCAGACGCCGAACCCGCTCGACGCTGCGGGGAATGAACGACTGGCCGCCGTAGCCCGGGTTGACCGACATCACCAGCACCAGATCCACCTGGTCCAATACTTCTTCCAGGGCGGAGAGCGGGGTCGCGGGGTTGAGCGTGACGCCCACCCGGGCTCCCAGGCGCCGAATCAGTGCGAGCGTGCGGTGAAGGTGCACGCACGTCTCCACGTGCACCGTGATGGAGTCCGCACCGGCCTCGACGCAGTCCGGAATGAGTCGCTCGGGCGCCTCGATCATCAGATGGGCGTCGAAGAGCATGCGGCTGCGCGGCCGCAGGGCGGCGATGACGGGCGGTCCGAAGGAGAGATTCGGCACGAAGCAACCGTCCATCACATCGAGATGCAGCCAGCGGCAGCCGGCCTCCTCCACCCGAGCCACTTCCTCCGCCAACCTGCCGAAGTCCGCCGCGAGGAGGGAGGGAGCAATGTGGAATCGCGAGGTCGAGTGTCCGTCAACCGCCATAACTGGATTGGGGGATCAGCTTGTCGTTCAGATAGACGCGGATCTTCTCGCGACCTCGCGGGCCCTGCGTGGTTACGGTCTGCTCGACGACATCGCCCGGATTCCGTTGCTCGTCCACGATCACGTCCTCGGAGCCGTCCTCGCGGACGACGACGATCCGGATCTGCTGCGGTCCCTTGAGCCGGCGCGGGATCTCGATGGAAACCTGGTGTTGCTGGGGCTCATCGACGCCGCCGCTGTCGTCCGGGACAGGCGGCACCGGCCTCGTGAGTTCACCGGGGGCATCCGGATCGGGCGGATTCGTCAGCGGCTCGGGTCCCTTGCTCAAGATAAGCTCCACGGGAGACTTCCGCGCTGCCTGTTGTTCCCCGGTGGGCAACTGCGACATCACCTGGCCCTTGGGGATGACTTCGCTGAACTCTTCCTTGGTCGGCCCCAGGCTCAGGCCGGCCGACCGAATCTGGTTCTGCGCCGCTGTGAGAGCTTTCCCAATCACATCCGGCACGGTGACCGGTTCACCCCCCTGGCTGATCACCAGCACGACGGTCTTCCCGGCGCGGATCTCGCGACCGCCCGGTGGATCGGTGGAAATCACCTCCCCCGGAGGCTGCTTGTCGCTGAACGCCTTCCGGACATGCGCCAGCAGGTTCCACCGGTTCAACTCGTCCCGAGCCATTGACTCAGTCATCCCGACGAGAGTGTTGGGGACCACGACCGTGGCGGGGGCCTGGGCGATGAGATGCGCCGCGGCGAAGAAACCTCCCACCATGACCAGGATGACGACGAACATCCCGACCAGCAGGCGAATGCTGGGGCCGAGATCGACTTCGCGCTCTGGCCGGCGGCGGGCGGCCGATGAGCGCCCGGATGCGGCTCTCTTGCCGGCTGCGGCCACGGGCTCTCCTGGGGTGGTGTCGAGGGCGCTCAACACGCTCGGGGGAGTGCTGACGGAAGTTGGAGGCGGATTAGGGCGAACCGGCTCCGCCAGCGGGCTCCAATTAAGAGGTCGGTCGTTTTTGAGTGCATCCCTTATGGCGTGCACGTCCTGGAGCAAGTCTTCCAGGCCGGCATATCGGTCGGCTGGGTTTTTCTGCAGGCATTTCCGAACGAGACCCTCAACGGCCGGCGGGACAGAGCTGTTGAATCGCCGCAGGCTGGGGACCGGCTCGTTCAGGTGGCGGACTGCCATCGCGAGTGGGTTATCCGCCGTGAACGGTGGCTCGCCCGCGAGCATCTCGTGGAGCACGCAGCCGAGCGAGTAGATGTCCGCGCTGACGCTGGGCGGCTGACCGCGGGTGATCTCCGGCGCGAGATAGGGAGCGGCAAGCGGCAGCGCCAGCGCCTGGTGCCGCGTGGATTGCAGCAAACCCTGGGTCAACCCAAAGTCAACGAGCTTTACCCGCCCGTCCGGAGTGATGACGACATTCTCCGGGCGCACATCACCATTGGGCGTCTGCTGCCGGTGTGCGTAGAGGAGCGCATCGACGCAGGCGAGGAAGATGTCCAGAGCCACGGTGAGCGGGAACGGCGCCACGCGCAGGATGCGGTCCTTCAGGTTGATGCCGCGCACCCATTCGGTGACGATGACCACGGTGTTGTGGTCGCGCCGCGCCTCCAGCGTCTCGGCAATGTTCGGGTGACGGAGACGTGAGGCGCGGACGGCGTCCTCAAGCAGCCGGGCCGCGAAGACCTCGTCCGCCGCGTGAGCCGGCTTCAACACCTTGATGGCCACAGCCTTGCCGGTGGATAGCTCCCGACCGCGGTAGGTGGTGAAAAACGACCCTTCGGAGAGTCGCTCCCCAATCTCGTACCGCTCCTGGATGGGTGAGGAATCACCCTCCCCGGGAGTACCGCCCGGCAATCGCGGCGCCTGCGTCTCCGAACTCATGTCTCTCCCCCCCCGGTGGGAACAACGGAGTCGGGGTCCGGGGTGGCAATGGGCCGAGGGTGGCGGATTCGCAAGATTATACCGACGAAGAGTACGATCGCCAACAAGACGCCTCCACCCCACGGCGCGAAGACGATGCCTTCTACCGCAAGCACGCCGGGGACGGAGTCTGCACGACGCAGAACCGGGTCTTCCAGCGGCGACAGGGCCAGGGCGCCAAAGGCAAAGATCACTAGTCCTAACCACACGGAAGCTGCGCCCGTTGCCAAGACGAGGAGCCATCTTCTGCCATGAGGCCAGGCCGACTCTGCGGTTGACGGCGTCATGGCTGCGGAGCTCCGCTGGCTTCCGGCTGCAGGCGGCGCAAGACGCCGATGACAGACGAATCGTCTACCTCTCGAACGACCATGTTACCCTGCCCCCGTGCCAGCACAAAGCGCAATCCTCCCCGAACCGCCTTCTTGTCGTGCCTCGCGGCCATCAGCAAGCTCTCCGGTTCGATAGGCGAACGGAGCCGGACCGGGAGCCTGAGGCGTTGGAGCAACTCCGCGACCCGCGCCGCCTGCGCGGGATCGTAACCTTCCAACTCTTGTGAGAGCAAGCCCGCAGCCACCAACCCGATACTCACGGCCTCGCCATGCAGGTAGGTGCCGAAGCCGGCCGCCGCCTCAACGGCGTGTCCCACGGTGTGCCCATAGTTCAAGATCGCACGTCGCCCGGTTTCCCGTTCGTCCTCCGTCACCACGTCCGCCTTGAAGCGACAGCACTCCTCGATGAGCTGCGCCAACCAGACGCTCTCTGCCCTCCCTCCTCTCTCGTGGCTGCGGCGGGCATCCGGGTTCGATTCCAGGCGTTCGAACATCCCCGCCGGACCGATCACCGCCGTCTTGACCACCTCCGCCATCCCAGCAGCGAATTCTCGTGCGGACAGGGTGGCCAGTGTGCTCGGGTCGATGAAGACCGCTCGGGGTTGGTGGAAAGCGCCGACGAGGTTCTTTCCCTCGGGCAGATCGATAGCGGTCTTGCCGCCGACGC
>CAZSRZ010000010.1:0-50237 GCA_964609085.1 uncultured bacterium
GGGAAGTCGAAGCCCTTGGTTACCATCTGTGTGCCGATGAGGATGTCGATCTCGCGCTGGTGCATCTGGCTCAGGATGCGGGCGTGGGCATCTTTCGAGTCGACGCTGTCCCGATCAAGCCGCGCAATCCGGGCCGTCGGGAAGAGGTCACGTGTGGCCTCCTCAAGCCGCTGAGTACCGAGGCCGAAGGGTTTGAGCTTATGGCCGAAGCATCGCTCGCAAAGCCCGGGCGCCGCCCGCGTGTGGCCGCAGTGGTGGCAGATGAGTGAGCCCTCACCCGTGCGGTGCAAGGTGAGGCTGACTGCGCAGCTCTCGCACCGCGGAACATGGCCGCACTCACGGCAGAGGAGAAAGGGGCTGAACCCTCGCCGGTTCAGGAAGAGGATCACCTGCTCGCGGGCGGCCAACCGGGCTTTGATGGCGTCCCGGAGTGGCCGGCCGAACAGGCTGGTGGGGTTGCGTTGCGATTCCAGGCGCATGTCGCACCGGTGGACGTCCGGCAGCGACCGCCCCGCTACCCTGGTAGGGAGTTCCCGGAGGCGGTAGCGGCCGGTGACGGCGGCGTGGTAGCTCTCCACGGATGGGGTGGCGCTGCCCAACACGACCACACCATGCCCATCTCTCGCCCGTGCCTGTGCGATAGTTCTGGCGTGGTAACGTGGGGCCGGCTCCGACTGCTTGTAGCTACCGTCATGCTCCTCGTCCAGGATGATCAGCCCAGGCTCGGCCATCGGGGCGTAGAGCGCGCTCCGCGGGCCGACCACGACATCCGCCTCGCCGCGCCGCAGACGTTCCCATTCGTCGAAGCGCTCGCCGTCGGAGAGGCCGCTGTGGATCATCGCCACTCGCTCTCCCAGGCGCGATCTCACGGCGGACGCTACCTGCAGGGTCAGCGAAATCTCTGGTACCAGGAGAATCGCGGTGCGCCCCACTGCCCGAGTCTGCTCGATGGCCCGCAGGTAGATCTCTGTCTTGCCGCTGCCCGTGATGCCGTGGATCAGCAGGGTCTCGCCGGCGTTGTCGGCGCTCATGGCGTGTATGTCCGCCAGCGCCCCGACCTGGTCCGGCGTGAGTTGTGCGGGAGGGGATGCCGCGCCCTCCAGACCACGCGGACGTCGCCGGACGGTCACCTCCGTCCGCTCGGCAAGACCCCGACGGACCAGTCCGTCGACCGTAGAACTCCCCACCTCCAGTGCCACGACGGGCACGGCGGCCTGGCCGCCCCCCAGGCGATCGACGACTTCCCGTTGACGGTGGCCGGGGTCTCCGCGAACGACGCTTCCGGGCTCCGAGGGTTGCTCGGCCGGGAGGATGTCGGGATGCACGGCACGCCGTTCCTCTCGCACCCAGCCCATGGCTCTCGCCCGCCGTACGACGGCCGCTCCCCTGCCTGCAGGAACGGCCGCATCGACCTGCTCCATCGTGGCGCTGCCACCTTCGGCCCGCAGCGTTGAGTAGAGGGCGTTCAGCTCCGCGCGCGTGCAGTGGCGTGCGCCCGGGGGATGGGTTCCGTCCCATGCGAGGAGGTGAATGCGGTGCTCCCAGACCGCTCCTGTGGCGCGGATCGCCTGCAATGTCCGGGCGCGCACCCGCGGGGGCATCAGCACCCGGTGCTCTTCAACCCACCCTTCACTGCGTGCTCGCCGGAGGACGGTCGGCAGATTCGGGGCCGCCACCTTCTCCGCCAGAGCCTCCCGCGTGAGGACGCCGCCCTCGGCCGCCAGCGCCGCGAACATGGCCTCGAGTGTCTGCCGCGTCAAGAGCCCCAGCCGGGCGGAGGTTGCGCCGACAGGGTTGGCCAGTCGGATGAGGCTGCGCATCTCCATGGCGTGCCTCTCCGGGACGGCGAGCGGCAGCGTCTCCGCGAGCGGCGTGTAAGTCGTTGCGGAGACGAGCCGAAGCAGGGCGAGCATCCGCTCGTTGAAGGCGGGCTCGGATCGGGGAACACGGAGCACGGGCTTCAATCGCGACGCAGCGATGGCCCCCGAGTCCGGCCCCACGGCCAGCACGTAGCCGAGTTGCTCACGGCCCGCCAGGGGAACCTCCACCGCCGAGCCCACGCGGACCTGTCCCCTTAGCTCGACGGGGATGGAGTAGGTCAACGTCTCGGGCAACCCGGCGGGCGAGGGCAGCAACAGGACCTGGGCGACCGGATCGGCCGCTCGGGCTTCCACGCCGACCAGATCCAGCTCCGGCTGCACGCTGCCTCGCCTCCGATAGATTGTCCGGGTCGGGCTAGGCTTCGGACTTGAGCTTGTCCGCCATGTCGGTCCGCTCCCAACTCACGTCGAGATCTACCCGGCCGAAGTGGCCGTAAGCCGCAGTCTGTTTGTAGATCGGCCGGCGCAGTTGGAGATGGTCGATGATGCCGCCGGGCGTGAGATCGAAGTGCTTACGCACCAACTCCACCAGACGCGTGTCAGGGACGGTGCCGGTCCCGAAGGTATCTACCATCACGGAGAGCGGCTCGCGCAGGCCGATGGCGTAGGCGACCTCGATTTCGCAGCGCTCGGCGAGCCCGGCGGCCACGATGTTCTTCGCCACGTACCGCATCATGTAGGCGGCCGAGCGGTCCACCTTCGTCGGGTCCTTGCCGCTGAACGCGCCGCCGCCGTGCCGGGCCATCCCGCCATAGGTGTCGACGATGATCTTTCGGCCCGTGAGGCCGGTGTCGCCGTGGGGGCCCCCGATCTCGAACTTGCCGGTGGGGTTGACATAGAACTCCGTGCCGTCGTGGAGTAGTTCCGCCGGAATGACCGGGCGGATCACCCTCTCGATCAGGTCTTCCTTGATCCGCTTCTGACCGACATCCGGATCGTGCTGCGCCGAGATGAGGATCTTGTCGATGCTCACCGGCTTCCAGTCCTCGTAGCGGACAGTCACCTGCGTCTTGCCGTCCGGGCGGAGGTAGGGCAGGGTGCCGTCCTTGCGAATCGCGGCGAGCCGTCGGGCAAGCTTGTGCGACTGCATGGCGGCCATCGGCATCAACTCCGGTGTATCGGTGCACGCGTAGCCGAACATCATGCCCTGGTCGCCGGCACCGCCCGTGTCCACACCCATGGCGATGTCGTCGCTCTGACGATGGATGGCGGTGAGCACGCCGCAGCTCGCGTAGTCGATGCCGTACTCCGCCCGAGTGTAGCCCGCGGCCAGGAGGGCGCCGCGCACGATCTCCGGGATCTCCGCGTAGGCCTGCGTTGTGACCTCGCCGGCCACCACGACGATACCGGTGGTCAGCAGCGCCTCGCAGGCAACCCGACTGTAGGGGTCGTCAGCGAGGAGAGCATCCAGGACGGCGTCGGAGATCTGATCTGCCAGTTTGTCCGGGTGTCCCTCGGTGACGGACTCGGAGGTGAAGAAGAAAGAACGACTCATTCAGGGGACCTTCAGGGCGATGCGTTCCCCGGCACGGGGACAAAAAAACGGGGGCCGCCGCGGCGACCCCTCTATTCTATGACATGGCGTCAAGCACCCCTCCGAGCAGGGATCGGCGGTTCGTGGGTCTACGTCACCCCGCCGCGGACCGGATGGCGGCCACCCGCCGCATCATCTCCGAGGTGACATTGTCGATGTCGGTGCCCGTCAGGTCGAGGCCCGGAATCTCCCGCGGTGAAGCGAACCATCGGCCACCCGCCACGATCAACGGCAGGGGTCTACCGCCACGCCAGACGTTGAGCTGGTCGACAGTGACCCGCAGCGGCTGTTCGCCGGCCTCGGTCGCAATGGAGAGAACCACCGCGTCGGGAAGGTGGTGACGGACTGCTTCCATCAGATGGTCCATCGGGAGAAACCCGTTCAGGTACCAAGTCCGCCAGCCTTGAGCCACCAGGAAATCCGCCACCATGCGACTGCCGATGGTGTGCAGATCGCCCTCCACGCACGCCACCAACGCGCTCGGGGCCGAGGGCGAAGGTGACACAGGGAGGGTGAGAGAGAGACGGTGGAGCAGCCGGATGATCGTTCCGGTGATCAGGTGCTCGCCCGCCACGGGCAGGTCTCCCCGCTCCCACCGTCGGCCGACCTCGTCGAGAGTCGGCGCGAACACCTGCAGGTAGATCTCTCGCCAGGTGATTCCGGCGGCGAGGGCGGCGTCGATCACTCTCGCCGCCTCTTCGTCTCGGTGGGTGAGGACAGCGGCGAGGAAGCCATCCGCCGCGCGCTGCACTCTGTCGCCTTGACCGGGCAGGTCCCCGTCCCCGCCGTGAGCCAGGATCAGATGTCCGAGACCGGCACTGGCGATCTGGTAGAGAATCTGACGCCCGTCCCGACGACGGGAGACGAGGCCCCGATCCCGCAGGCGGGCGAGGTGGTTCGATACGTTGGGCTGGCTAAGACCGGTCGCCTCGACCAGGCCCCCTACGCTCTGCTCCCCCAGAGCGAGTACCCGCAGAATCGCGGCGCTCGCCCCTCGGGGAACCACGGTGCCGCGAGGCGATGTCATTTCGTCCTTCTCCCACTTCCCACCCCGGCCGGCGGGCGAGAGTGACGACCTCCCGCCTGATGGCGGGCACGCCGCATCATACGCGGCCCCACTGGAGTACACATCACGTCTGCGCCGAACATATCACGAATCCGAGTGGACGTATCAGCATGGGATGATATAACGAAAACGTGATGCTATGAGACGCATCGGTGGTGGTCGGGAGGATCAGATGGCGACGCTGGAGATGGAACGGTCCCCGTCCGGGCGCGGGGTGGCGAACCCGAGCAACGTACCCCGTGAGTTGCCGCGCTGGGACTACGCGGCATCCGGCGAGCGCCTCTCGGCCAGAGAGGAGCAAGAGTTGACCGCGCGGGCGCAGCGGGGGGACCAGCCGGCCCGGGACCGGGTGATCGATGCGAATGTCCCGCTCGTGGTCTCCATCGCCCGGCAGTACGTCAATCCGTATCTCGACCCGGAAGACCTCATTCAGGAGGGCATGATCGGCCTTTGCACTGCGGTGGAGCGGTACCGTGGGGAGCGCGGGTTTCGGTTCAGCACCTATGCCACGTACTGGATCAAGCAGCGTGTGCTTCGGGCGTTGGATCGCGGCGGGCGGCTCATCCGCGTGCCTGTCGACGTGGGTTATGCTGCCCGAAGGGCGATCACAGCACGCGAGGAGCTGTCCGTTCGGCTGGGTCGCGATCCGGAGCCGGCTGAGGTTGCGGAGGAGTGCGGGATCAGCGAGGTCCGTCTCCGCGCCGTGCTCGAGTGCCTGGAAGAACCGATGTCGCTCGATTCTCCTGTGGGCGATGACATGGAGATGACCCTCGACGTCCCGGACCCAGCGGCAGTGAATCCCGTGGAGCCGCTGATGGCCGAGCAAGAGCACGCCCAGATTCACTACCTGCTTGAGCTGCTGCCGGAGCGCGACCGGATGGTGCTCGAGAGCCGGTTTGGCCTGGGGGGGAATCCGGTTCCGCTGGCCGACCTGGCCGGCCGGCTCAGCATGACTCGGGAGGGTGTCCGCCAGATCCAGCGCCGAGCGATCCTGAAACTGAGGAGACTGTGGACCGAGATGCAACTCGACGCGGTCTAGAGCGGGGCTGCGGCGCGATAAGATGATGCCACGCCGCCGGTCCGTCTCCGCATGTCGATCTCACCCCTGACGCCCGAATTGCTCCGCACCGAACTGAACCCTGTTCAGTACGAAGCGGTGATGCATGGGTCTGGCCCGATGCTGATCCTGGCGGGGGCGGGAAGCGGAAAGACGCGGGTGTTGACCTATCGCGTCGCGTGGCTGATCGAGCAGGGTGCCAGGCCGGGCGAGATCATGGCCGTCACCTTCACCAATAAGGCCGCGGCCGAGATGCGGGAGCGAATCGCGCGACTGGTTCCGCACGCCGTCTCACCCCGCCCCTACAGCGGCGCCTGGATCGGCACCTTCCACGCACTCTGCGCCCGCATCTTGCGACAGGATGGTGCCGCAGCGGGGATCCCCCGGGACTTCGTCGTTTTCGACGACGTGGAGCAGATCGGCGTGGTGAAGGAGGCGATGAACGCCTGCAGCTACAGCCCGGAGGTGCATAAACCCCGGCAGATACTCAACGCGATCTCTCGTGCCAAGGAGGGACTCCAGAGCCCGGCCGAGTTCTCGCGCGCCGCCAGGTCCCCTTTCAATGAGATGGTCGCCCGGATCTACAGCGAGTATCAACGCCTACTCGCCCTGAACCACGGATTTGACTTTGACGATCTGCTGCTGGCCGCGGTGAAGCTGCTTCGGGAGCATGAGGATGTCCGCAGCGCCTACCAGGAGCGGTTCCGGCACATCCTCGTCGATGAATACCAGGACATCAACAAGGCGCAGTACGAGTTTGTCCACACGCTTTCCGCGCAGCACCGCAACCTCGTCGTGGTGGGGGACGACGATCAGAGCATCTATGCCTGGCGGGGGGCCGATGTCGGGTTCATCCTCGCGTTCGAGAAGGACTACGCCGACGCCCGGGTGGTTCGACTGGAGCAGAACTACCGGTCCACGCAAACGATCCTCGATGCCGCCTACGGCGTTGTGCGGCGCAACTCCGGCCGCCACGAGAAGCGGCTGTGGACCGAGAACGGCACCGGCGAACCGATCCAGGTGCACTCGGCCGAGGACGAGTTGGCCGAGGCACGGTATGTGGGCGACGTGATCGAGACGGTGGTTAGGACGACCGGTATCCGCTACGGCGACGTCGCAGTGCTTTATCGCACCAACGCACAGTCTCGCGTGCTGGAGGACACCCTCAAGCGTCGTCGGCTCCCCTACCGACTCATCGGTGGGGTTCGGTTCTACGACCGCAAGGAAGTGCGCGACCTGATCGCCTACCTCCGCCTCGTGCTAAACCCGAACGACACCTACTCACTGCAGCGCGTGATCAATGCACCCGCCCGCAGCATCGGCGACCGATCGATCGAGCGACTGCGGAACTTCGCGGACGAGCACGACATCAGCCTGTTCGGGGCGATTTCCCGCGCCGGCGACGTGGAAGGTCTGACCCCCAGGGCGAGGGCCGCGCTCGGGGAGTTCACGCGCGTGATTCGGTCCGCAGCGGAGCTTTCGGCCTCGAATTCCATCGCGCGCATTCTGCGCTACGTCGTTGACGAGAGCCGGTATCTGGAGGCGCTGCGCGAAGATCGAAGCCCCGAAGCCGTGGCACGCGCGGAGAACGTCCAGGAAATGGTCAACGTGGCGAACGAGTTTGATGAGCAGGTCGGCGGAAGCCTGGCCGATTTCCTCGAGCAGATGGCGCTTGTTTCCGATGTGGACAGCCTCCGAGCGGACAACGAGGGGGTGGTGCTGATGACACTCCACGCAGCTAAGGGCCTGGAGTTCAGCCTGGTGCTGATGTGCGGCCTGGAGGAAGATCTGTTCCCGCACACCCGCTCGCTCGAGGATCCGGCCCAACTCGAGGAGGAGAGGCGTCTCTGCTACGTGGGGATGACCCGAGCGCGCCGCTGGCTCCATCTCACCTATGCACGCCGCCGGATGGTGTTTGGTGCCCCGCGCTTTCTGGCGCGCTCCCGGTTCCTCCGGGAGTTGCCCGAGCAGGTCGTCCGGCTCTCCGGACACTCTCCCTCGGAGCGTGGCCGTTACCGTGATGTTGACGAGTCAGCGTTCGCGCGGGCGGAACCGACCGCGCCCACCCGTGCGCCTGCGGGGCCTGTTCCCAACCAAGGGCTTTCACCGGCCGCCCGACGGATGCTGGAGGATCAGAGCCGGCGTGGCGCGGGCCAGTACCAGAAGGGCGATCGCGTCCGGCACGCGATCTTCGGCGACGGGATCGTGACCCGCAGCATCGGCTCCGGCGATGATGAGGAGGTGACGGTTGTCTTCCCCGGACATGGCGACAAGAAGCTGATCTCCGGCTACGCCAGGCTGATCAAGCTCGACTGATCTCGGGCGAGACGATCAGCGGCTGGCTTCGCTCTCGGGCTCACGGTAGTCCTCGATGTACCAGTTGCCGCGCTGCTTCACCCAACGGATCACCATCGGTCCATCCCCCTCGCGGAGAACGCGCACCTCTCGGCCGGAAAACGCCGCCCCCATCGGGTTGGGAGCCTTGAAGTCGCGGCCGTAGACGACCTGTCTGACCCTGTCCGCGCGCAACCGTTCGAACAGATAGCCGAGTCGCTCCGCCTGGCTCTCGGGATCTCCTTCCGGAGCGCGCAGCCGGCCCAGGAACAGTGAGGCGACGGACCCGTCGAACACCTCCACGTGTTTGATCTGGGAAATCACCGAACGGGTACGGTAGAGCAGGTCATTCTTGGAGCTCTCCAGGCAGCCCCACATGGTGGCCGGGATGGCGATCGATACGGCGATCGTGAGCATTCGTCCGACTTGCATGGTGCTTGGTCCCCGGCGGGCGGTCGGGACGGGCTCGCGCAACCGCCAACGGGATTATGCCTTCCGGCTCCGATTGCTGGAGACCGGTTGCCGGCTCAATCCGTGCCTGAAATCCAGACGGCCATACCCCCGGGATCCCGGTTGGCCCAGGCATAGTAAGGGACGGCCGTCAGACGAACACTGCGCGGCTCCTGCCAGGCGACCGTGCCGGAGTCCGCATACAGCGCGTCTCGCCACCCCGCCCCGGGGCGGCGGCGGAGACCATCCGCCTCCAGCACCACGACGCCTCCCAGCACCTCCGGCACCCAGCGCGGCTCCAACCCGCCGGCCGTGGGGAGCACCGCCTCGCGCGGATCGAATCCAAGATCGCACCCTTCAATACAGTAGAGCAGGGGACCGCGGGCCAGAGCGATCCTGCCCTCAACGCCGGGCACCAGCGGATGTGCGGTCAGCCGGCGCGGCTCCATTCTCAGATTGAGTTGAATCTCGTCCCCGGGCACCCAGCTCCGCTCCAACACGGCGTACTCTCCCGCCACGGCCGGAAATGGTTCGCCGTTCACCCGCAGCTCGGGAGCGCGACACCAGCCCGGGATGCGAAGTCGCACTGCCGTCGGCGTCCGCGGTGCCCGCTCAATGACCAGCCGGATCCGCCCGTCCCACGGATAGTCCGTCTCGACTCGCATGGCCAGGCTCCCGCCGTCCAGATCGGCGCGTACTTCCCCGGCCGCGTAGAGGTGGATCCAGAGTTCGGTTCCGGAGCTGGAGGCGAAGTAGGCGGGCAGCGCCGCCAGGAGCCGGGCAATGTTCGGAGGGCAGCAGGCGCAGTCGAACCACGGCAGGCGGCGGTGGCTGCCCTCATCCGACAGGGGATTCTGGTAGAAGTACTCCTCGCCGGAAAGGGAGAGACCGCAGGGAATGGCGTTGTAGAGCACCCATTCCATGTGGTCTGCGAAGGACGGCTCGCCCTCCAGGTGCAGCATGCGCCAGGCCCACATCATCGCGCCAATGGCGGCGCAGGTTTCAGCATAAGCCCGGTCGTTCGGCAGCTCATAGTCACATCCAAACGCCTCACCCTCATACCGAGAGCCGATCCCTCCGCTCACATACGAACGCCGTGAGGTCATACTCGTCCAGAGGCGGTCAAGCGAGCGGCGGTAGGCCGGGTTCCCGGTCTCGGCAATAAGATCGGTGGCCCCACAACAGTAATACATCATGCGAACAGCGTGCCCAACCACGGAGTCGAGCTCGGTGAAGGGGGCATGGTCCTGGTGGTAGGGGCTGCCCCCGATGACCCCCGGGCGGCGTCCCCGGCGTTCGATGAACAACTCGGCCTGGGCGAGGTACGCCGGCCGACGAGTCTCGCGATAGAGCTCGACGAGAGCCAGTTCGATCTCCTGGTGCCCACAGGTGCCCTCCCGTCCACCGGGGCCGAACAGGGCGCAGATGAGGTCGGCAAGTCGGATAGCAACCTGCAGCAGGTCATCCCGCCCGGTGCAGCGGCGAACGGCGACCGCCGCCTGGATCAGGTGGCCCGCGCAGTAGAGCTCATGGAGGTCGCGAAGGTTGGTCCACCGTTCTTCCTCGCGCTGGCGAGTGAAGTGCGTGTTGAGGTAGCCGTCCTCGCACTGGGCCGCGGCGATCTCGCTGATGACGGCGTCGAGCAGACTGGTCAGTTCCGCATCCGGCGACTCGGCCAGAGCGTAGGCGACCGCTTCGACCCACTTGTAGACGTCAGAGTCGTTGTAGTAGCGGCCTTGGAAGGGACGATCGATCTTGCCCGCGGCCCGGCGGAAGTTGTCGATCCGGCCGGTCTCCTCGCACTTGCGGTACTGGGAGGGGAGGGTGGTCTCCCGGTTCACTTGACGCCGCGGCGTCCAGAAGCCGTCGCGCAGCTTGACCGCTCCCAGCGGGAGAGGTGTCAACCGGGCGTGCGGGCTCTGTCGGGTATCGAGAACGGAACTCATCGCCCAGGACCCCCCTAGTGATCCCCCCGCGCCTCCAGCCATCGCTCCGCCTCGATCGCCGCCATGCAGCCCATTCCGGCGGCCGTCACTGCCTGCCGGTACACCTTGTCGGCGATGTCGCCCGCCGCGAAGACACCATCCACATTGGTCATCGAGGTGCCCGGCTTCACAATCAGGTATCCAGTCTCGTCCATATCCAGCACACCGCGGAAGAGCGTTGAGTTGGGCTGGTGCCCGATGGCGATGAAGACGCCCTGGATGGGCACATCCCGTGTCGACCCGTCCACCATGCTTTTCAAGCGCACGCCCGTCACCTTGCCCGTCTCCATCCCCAGGATTTCGTCGACGGCGGCGTTGAGTTCCCACCGGATCTTCGGGTTGGCGTGAGCGCGGTCGACCATGATCTTGGAAGCTCGAAACTGTTCGCGCCGATGGACAACGGTGACTGACTTGCACATCCGTGTGAGGAAGTTGGCCTCTTCCATCGCCGTGTCGCCCCCACCGACCACCATCACATCCTGGTCTCTGAAGAAGAAGCCGTCGCAGGTGGCGCAGGCGGAGACGCCGCGGCCGCCGAGGCCCTCCGGCCAGGGGCGCTCAGTGGGTATCCCCAGCCACTTGGCCGAAGCACCCGTGGCGACGATAAGGGCGCGCGTCTGGAGCACGGCATCCTCGGTCCGCACGGAGAAGGGCCATCCACCCAGCTCGACGGACTGCACGTCTCCCCAGATGAGCTCTGTGCCGAAGCGCTCCGCCTGCTTGCGGAAGAGGTCCATCACCTCGGGCCCCATGATTCCCTCGGGAAAGCCGGGGTAGTTTTCCACGTCGGTCGTGATCATGAGCTGCCCGCCCGGCTGGCTGCCCTCAATCACGACGGGGCTGAGATTGGCGCGAGCGGCGTAGATGGCGGCGGTCAGCCCCGCCGGTCCCGAGCCGATGATGATCACGTTCCGAACGTCGCCCATCGCTTCCCCCTGCCGGATCCGTCCGGCCCCACAATCTTATCCGCCCGTCTTGGTGTGGATACCGATGCAGGGGTTCCCGCCGGGGCAGCGGAACTGGATCCACACCCCGGAGGGGGGACAGGAGCCCGGCGGTGATTCGCATTCTGGTGGTGCACGGACCCAATCTCAACCTACTCGGCCGGCGTGAGCCCGAGATTTACGGGCGACTGACCCTTGAGCAGATCAACGAGCGGCTGGCGGAGGTGGCGACGGCGGAGGGGATCGAACTCCGTGCGCTGCAATCGAATCACGAGGGAGCGCTGGTGGACGCCCTCCACTCCGCCGTCTCGTGGGCGGACGCCGTCCTGATCAACCCGGGTGCCTATACGCATACCAGCATCGCGCTGCGTGATGCCGTGGTGGCGATCGGTCTGCCGGTGGTGGAGGTGCATCTCTCCAACACCCATGCCCGCGAGGAGTTTCGGCACCGCAGTTGCATCAGCCCCGTTGCTGCCGGCGTCATTGTCGGCTTTGGCCTCAACAGCTACCTGCTCGGGCTATGGGCCGCCCGAGACCTCGCCCTTGCCCGACCGGGACGCGCTGCTGAATGAACCAGAGACTTGACAGGCTTCGCTCCACTCTCACGCTGGCGCTGCCCGAACCGGGCCTCACCGCCTGGCTGGTGCACGATCCGGTGGAGGTTGCCTACCTGACCGGGTTCCGCGGATCCACGGCCTCGGTGGTAGTCACACCCGAGCACGCTATCTTCATCACCGATGGCCGCTATGCCGAGCAGGCACGGCGCGAGTGTGAGGGCGTGGAGATTCGTGTGATCGCAAGTGGGCAGACGATCGATCGGCTGCTGGCGGACATCGTCCTTGAGTTGGGGGTCGTGAGATTGGGCGTGGACGGCGACCACCTCTCCGTCAACCGGCTGAGCGCCCTAGCGGCCCTGATGTCTGAAGTCATCCTCGTGCCGCTCCCGAATCCGGTTCAGCAGCTACGTCAGGTCAAGGACGCCGACGAGATTGCCACGATGCGCCGAGCCTGCGCGCTGGTGGACCGGGCGTTCGAGCGTTTTCTGGAGGTGGTTCGGCCCGGCGTTCGGGAGATCGATGTGGCGGCGGAGCTGGAGTTCTGGATCAAGGCCCGTGGTGCCGAGGACCGCGCTTTCGACACCATCGTCGCCTCGGGCGTGCGTTCGGCTCTGCCGCACGGGCGTGCCTCGGAGAAGGAGATCGAGCGGGGCGACTTCGTGACGCTCGACTTCGGGGCGCGGATAGACGGTTACAACAGCGACCTGACTCGGACGGTCGTGGTCGGTCCCGCAACTGCGAGGCAGCGGGAGGTCCATACTGCAGTCCTGAAGGCCCAGCAAGCGGGACTCGACGCGATCCGACCCGGAGCCTCCGGTCGGGATGTCGACGCCGCCGCCCGGGCATCCTTCGCGGCCGCGGGAATGCTGGAACACTTCCCCCACGGCCTGGGCCACGGCCTGGGCCGGGTGGTGCACGATCACGTCGCCTTTTCCCAGCGCTCCGAACTGATTCTACAGCCCGGGATGATCGTCACGGTGGAACCAGGACTCTACTTCCCGGGCTGGGGTGGTTGTCGCATCGAAGAGGACGTTCTGGTGACCGACGGCGGTGCCGAGCTTCTCACCCGTTCCTCGCGCGAGCTGATAGAGATCGGGATCTGACCCGGGAACACCGCCCTGGAGCCATCCTGGGAGTTGCCCTGTGAACTCAGAGCTTCAGCTCAGCCGGCCCGTCGCCGTCAAACTTGACCAAGGCCAGGAGAGTGCCCTCCCTTCGGCAGTGCACCTTCCCGCACGCCCTGAATCGACGGGCGACCAGTGGCAAAAGGGCTGACGATCTCTGCACTCCCTCAAGACCTGCAGTTCCGTGGCGATGCCTACCAACCCGGGAGACGACCTGGCGGGCATCCGGTTGTTCCTCCGTGCCGACGGGCCTGTTAAGATGGTCTCCGACCAACTCGAGACCCATGCCTCTTCTGAAAATCGCCCGAATCCCCCAGGATGAGACCGTCCTGCGACAGCGCTGCCGCCCGATCACCCGCGTCGACGAACGGATGAAGCGGCTGATCGCCGACATGCTTGAAACCATGCACGAGGCGGCCGGAGTTGGGCTTGCCGCGCCGCAGGTCTTCGTGCCGCAGCGGTTGTTCGTCTACTTAGACGGCACGGAGGAAGGGGCTCTCATCAACCCCGAGATCCTGCAGGCGGAAGGCACAGAGGTGGGGACGGAAGGCTGCCTGAGCATTCCCCGTCTGCAGGGCGACGTGGAACGGTCGACGCGGCTTGTCGTCAGTGGGCTCGACCGGAACGGGGGGCGAGTGCGCATTGAGGCAGCCGATTACCTGGCTCGCATTTTCCAGCATGAGATCGACCACTTGAACGGTGTGCTGTTTACAGACAAGGCCGACCGTGAATCCCTCCACTGGCTCACCGAAGAAGAAGAACTCGAACGCCGGGCCTCGGGAAAACAACGCCGAGAGGCCATGCTAAGCGGGGAGCCTGCTGCGAAGCCGCGCCGCGTCCGCATCCTGCGGCGAGTGACCGAGTAGCCCGAGGTCTGCTGTGGCGGAACCGACGCTGGATCTCGTGTTCATGGGAACCTCCACCTTCGCCGTGCCGAGCCTCCTCGCTCTGCACCAGGCCGGGCATCGGATTCGGGCGGTCGTGACCCAGCCGGACCGGCCGCACGGTCGCGGCATGCGGCCGGCCTCTCCGGCGGTCAAGTCCGCTGCCGTAGGATTGAGCCTGCCGGTTCTTCAGCCCCCCCGAGCCTCGGATCCGGAGTTCATCGCCCGAATCGCGGAGATCGCGCCGGATCTGATCGTCGTCGTCGCCTACGGTCAGATCCTGAAGCCGGCGCTCCTGGCGGTGCCCAGGTTCGGATGCATCAACCTGCATGGGTCGCTTCTCCCAGCGCTGCGAGGCGCCGCACCCATCCAGTGGGCCGTGATCAGGGGTCTCACGGCGACGGGCGTCACGACGATGCAGATGGATGCCGGAATGGACACGGGCGACGTGCTCCTGCAGCGGACGGAGCTGATCGACCCCGCACAGACTGCGGGAAACCTGGCGGAGCGCCTCGCGGGCGTGGGGGCGGAGTTGCTGCTTCGAACCGTGGATGGGATGCAGCGTGGGGATCTCCGGCGCCATCCCCAGGACTCATCGCTGGCGACCCTCGCGCCCATGCTCAGTCGCGCAGACGGAGAGTTGCAGTGGGACCGCAGCGCCGTATCCCTCCGGAATCGAATCCATGGCTGCAATCCCAGCCCGGGAGCCTTTGCGCGACGTCATGGGAGCGTGGTCAAGATCTGGCGGGCCGAGGCGCTGCCGGCCTCTCGCCTTGCCGAGCCGGGCACCGTCGTCAATGCCCGAGATCTGACCATAGCAACCTCGGATGGCTGGCTCCGTCTCCTGGATGTACAGCCCGAGAACCGCGCTCGACTGGACGGCGCTGCCTACTGCCGTGGTTATCGCGTGGAGCCGGGAGAGCGATGGCAGGATGGATTCTGAGCATGTGCCACGATGACGAGGAGTCTGTAGACCGCAGGCAGAAGATACCTCCATCCTACGCGCGGCGACGTGACTGCGGTAAGCTCAAAATGAACTGCTTGTCGATACGGAACCGGTGGAACCCTGCCCCACCGGGCTCGGCGGCTCACCGCCGCCTCCGGGCAGGGACAAGAAAGCGGGCCGGGGGCGCGACGAAATGAGTGCGCAAACCGCTGAGGGTACAACCGAAGAGCGGCTTCAACAGGGCATTCTGTTCAAGCAGCAAGGTGAGTATGAATCTGCGCTCGAGATGGTGAGATCCGTCATCGAGTCGGAGCCCACCCATGCGCGAGCCTACTGCGAGATGGGACTAATCCTGAACTTCACGGGAGACTTCGATGGCAGCATTGATGCCCTCAAGCAGTCCGTCGCTCTGGATCCGACCTTTCTCGAGGCACGAAACCACCTCGCACTCGCCTACTCGATGCTCGGATACAGGGATGAAGCGCGGGCCGAGTTGGAGGCTGTACTTGAAGTCGATCCAGCCAATGCCACTGCATTGCGGCACATCGTCTACTTCCAATAGCAGACCCCGCCCCCTCCGCTCCCCGCCTCCGTAAGCCATCCCGGTGCACCCACCCACGACCCGGTTTCCCGGTACACCAGCCGGTAATGTCCCGCTCTTTCCCGCCCCGGCGGTGGCCCGGTGGCTCGACCGGTTGGGCGTCGCCTGCAGGTGGCGGGCGGCGATGTCGCTGGAGCTGGGGGAGTTGAGGGACGAAGCACCACTCCCTCGCGGCTATGAGATCCGCACGTGGGAGGAGTGGTCCGGTGCCGGATCGTTGATGGATGTCGCGGCCGTGGACCACGCCGCCTATCGGGACTCCCTCGACGCGCGGCTCTACTGGCAGTACTTTCAGACCCTGGAGGGCTGTCGCCGGATGTGGGATGAGGCGATTCTGGGGAAGTTTGGGCGCTTCGACACTCAGCGGACGATGGTCCTGGTGCGCGCCGGCCAGGTGTGTGGTGACGTCATGGCCAGCATCCGAAACCCCAGGGAAGCTTTCATCGGGAACCTGGCGGTGGCACCCGAACATCGGGGGGGTACCGGCTCGGCCCTGCTGCTGCGCTGCCTCTGGGCCTACCGCGCCGCCGGGTTCGAGCGCATCAGCCTTGCGGTGACACTGGACAACGTCAGCGCCTATCGCTTATACACTCGGTTAGGTTTTCGGGTTACTGGCCGGTTCTTGCTGTTCACGCGCCCGGGACGGTCGACCTGAGCGATTCTCCGGCGGTATCCATGGCGGCAATCGAAACGACCCAGGGGGGGCTCTCCGCACTCCTGGCGCGTCCCGGCATCCGACAATTCGTCAAGTTCTGCCTCGTCGGCGCCACCAGCACCGTCATCGATTTTGGGGTGTACCTGGGGCTGATCGAATGGCTGCACCTCGCCAACTGGGTCGGCGGCACCTTCGGGATTGCGGATGCCGGTCACGCACTGGCGGTTGCCCGACCGATCGCCCTGACGATCGGTTTTCTCTTCGCCGTTACGAACGGCTACATCTGGAACAGTCGGTGGACCTTCAGGGGTGCTGAATCCGATGGCGTGTCTGATCGCAAGCGCTACGCCAAGTTCGTGGCCACCAACGTCATCGGTTGGTTGCTCAGCCAGGCGATCCTCAACACGGTGGCGCACACCGCGCCCGACGCCGTGTTGGCCCCGATCCGATCGGTCACCCACCTTCAGGATCCAGCCGGGTTCCTCGGCAAGCTGATCGCAGTCGGTGTGGTTGTCTCCTGGAACTTCCTCGCCAGTAAGTACTGGACTTTCAGGAAGTGACGCGCGGGGATGAACGAACGGGCTGAGGCGGGCCGCCCAATGCCCCGGTTCGCCGCCTCCAGCGGGTGGGTCCCCGCACTCCTCTTCGCCTTCACCGCCGCCTTACTGCTCGCCCCGGCCCTGTTCACTGGCCGAGCCCTGTTGCCAGCCTGGCCCCTGAGTCATATGGCCCCGTGGGACGCCGTCGCGCCCGCAGGGGCTGCGACAAGCTCGGCCGGCCCGGCTCCGCAGTGGAACGTGCTGCAATGGGACGGGATGGCCGAGTTCTACCCCTGGCGGGCGTACACGGTCGAGTCGCTGATGGGCGGGCGGATCCCCCTATGGAACGATCGAGTGCTCTGCGGCACTCCGTTCCTCGCTAACTCGCAATCGGCCCCGCTCTACCCGCTGCACTGGCTGCTCATGCTGCCCTGCGGCCCGCTGGCGGTGCGAATGGTCTGGCTGGCCTGGCTGCACCTGATGCTGGCGGGGCTCTTTTCCCACCGGCTTGGTCGCTCGCTGGGGCTGAACTCGGCGCCTGCGGCCGCTGTTGGCGTCGCCTTCCAGTTTTCCGGGTTCGCCGTGACCTGGCTGGAGTTGCCCAGCTTCATCACCGTGGGTTGCTGGATGCCGCTCTTCCTGGCGCTGCTGCGGGAAGGCGTTGCGGAGCCTGCGCCGCGCCGTTGGGCGGCTGCCAGCGCCGCCGGGGGGATGATGCTGCTGGGCGGGCACCTGCAGATTGCCCTGTACGGCGTTCTGGCCGGAGCGGTGTTCTGGGGGATGGAGTCCTTCGTCGCTCTGAAAGGCAAGGATCGCGCTCAGCGGGTCCTGCCCACCTTGCTTGCGGGAGCCGTTCCCCTGGGCCTCGCCCTGATGATCGCCGCACCGCAACTCCTGCCGTCGATGGAGCTCAGTCGCATGTCTCACCGGGTGGGGACGGCGACGACCGAAGGCTACGCCGGCTATCTGGCGATGGCCCTTCCCTCATGGCACTGGGTTACGCTGTTGCTGCCCGATTACTACGGCCTACCGCTGCGCGGGGATTATCTCGGCTTCTGGAGGTACGGCGCCCCCAACACTATGGAGTACGCCGGACATGTGACCACTGCCGCCCTTCCGTTGGTGCTGGTCGGTCTGGTGGTCGGCCTCAGATCCTCCGGGGCGCGTCTGGCCATCGCGATCGGCATGCTGGGACTACTGCTTGCAGCCGGGACGCCACTCTGCGCGCTGTTTTACTTCCACCTTCCCGGTTTCGCACAATCCGGTTCCCCAGCCCGCGCGCTGGTGTTGGTCTGTCTGGCCCAATCGCTCCTGGTTGGGTTTGGAGCGGCGCGGGTCGGTGAGGCGGTGGGCCGCGACCCCGGGCGGGCTGTACGGGATCTGGGCGGGGCGCTGTTGGCGGCGGCCGGCCTGCTGACTGCCGCCGTCCTTCTGGCAAAGGCGCGGATCCCGGTCGCCGGCGCGGACGCCGCTGGACCGGCCGCCATCCGTCAGGGCGGTGGGCTCCTGGCTGTGATGGGCTGCGCACTGCTCGGAGTGCTCTGGTTCGGCCGGCGGCTGCCGCCGCCGATATGGCAATCCCGACTTGCCGCAGTCCTCACACTGGTTCTGGTGCTCGGAGGTTGGGCGCAGTCGCGCGACATGAACCCGACGGCGGCCGCAGCGGACATCTATCCCTCGACGCCCGAAACGGACCGGCTATCGACGGAACCGGCGCGGGTTGCGACCGTGAATCGTCGATGGAGTCTGGTGGAGACCCCGCCGGCCATTCTGCCGCCCAATGCCTCCATGGTCTACGGCTGGCGAGAGGTGCAGGGTTACGACTCGCTCATGCTCGGCTCGACCCATCGGTTCTTCGACCTGATGTTTCCGGAGTTGCCCGGCGGTGCCAGCCCGCCGGAGAACGGCAACGTCGTCTTCGTGAAGCACCCGAGGCACCGGCTGCTGGCACTCACCGCTGTCGGGGTGGTCGCCTCTCGGGATCCCGTCGTCGCGGTCGAAACTCAGCCTCTCGGCGGAGCACAGTCCAGCGAGCTCTTTCGCTATCAGGGTCTGCCGGAAGCATTCACCTGCGACTGGGTGGTTGCCGATGACGCCGCGGCCTTCGACCTGCTGAACGCCGCCGACTCGCACCGGGAGCTGATGCGGCGGATGACGCTGTCGCCCGGAAGCAGCCCTCCGACCCCAGCGGGTCGGGTCGGAGCGGGGACCGCTGTCCTGTCGCGCCGGGCACCGGGGATGATCGACGCGCGCACCTCCGTCCGCACCGGCCCCGCGATGCTCTTCATCTCCGAGGGGTTCGCCCCGGGCTGGCGTGCGACGGTCGAGGCCGCAGGAGAGAGCCGTCGCGAACGCGTCCACCGAGCCGACATTGCCTTCCAGGGAGTCCTAGTGCCCCAGGGAGAGGCCGTCGTCCGCCTCCGCTACGAACCGGCGTCGTTTCGCCTGGGGTGCTTCCTGATGCTGGTCGGGCTGCTCGTCCTGGCGGCGGTGGCCGTCGCCGGACAAACTGGGAAGAGTTACCCCGAGGTCGGCCTGAGGTCCTGGACGAACTCCACCACCGGCTGAACGCACTCCACCCCGTGCCGGGCGATCAGGTTCACCACGGCGCTGCCGACGACCGCTGCGTCTGCGGAGCGTCCGACCTGGCGCACATGGTCCGCGGTGCTGACCCCGAAGCCGACGGCGATGGGCTGGTCGGTCTGGCGGCGGATCCGGCCGAGCAAGGAATGCAACTCAACAGGGAGTTCCGACTGAACCCCGGTCACGCCGGTTCGGGAAACGCAGTAGACGAAGCCGGTTGCCTGGGAGGCACCGATGGCGATCCGCTCTTCGGTGCTGGTGGGGGCGAGCAGAAAGATGGTGTCGAGACCGGCGTCAGCGGCGGCTGCCTTCCACTCCCCCGCCTCCTCGGGTGGGAGGTCGGTGATCAGCATCCCATCGACGCCTGCGGCTGCGGCCGAGTGCGCGACTCCGTCCTGGCCGGCACGGAAGATGGGGTTGTAATAGGTCATGAGCAGGATCGGGATTTGAGTCTCATGGCGCAGATCCCGCACCAACTCCAGGATGGCGTCGAGGGTAACCCCGCCCGCCAGCGCCCGCTCATTGGCGGCCTGGATGCTGACGCCATCCGCCAGGGGATCGGTAAACGGTACGCCGAGTTCGATCACGTCGACCCCGGCGCGGTCGAGCTCGATGACGAGTCGACGGGTGGTGCGCAGGTCCGGATCACCGGCCATGATGTAGACGACAAGGCCGGTGCGGCTGGCAGCCCGGAGGGAGGCAAAGCGCTGACTGATGCGGCTCATGCGGGGTGCACCGTCGCCGCTTCCGCGCGATCCAGGATGCGCTGCACCTGCTCCACGTCCTTATCGCCCCGACCCGATAGGTTGATCAGGAGAACGGCCCCCGGACCCAGACTTGCAGCGATCTTTGCCGCATGGGCCACGGCATGTGCGGACTCTAGCGCTGGGATGATCCCTTCCGTGCGGCAGAGCAACTGGAAAGCCTCCATCGCCTCAGCATCGGTGATGGCCACGTACTCGGCCCGACCGGATTCTTTCAGATAGCTGTGCTCGGGGCCCACGCCGGGATAGTCGAGGCCCGCGCTGACTGAGTGCGTGGCGAGCACCTGCCCGCGCTCGTCCTGGAGCAGGTAGCTCCGGGCACCATGGAGCACTCCGAGGGAACCGGCCACCAGGGTCGCCGCATGCATGCCGGGTGTCAGTCCGGTACCGGCCGCCTCCACCCCGATGAGGCGCACGGCTGCGTCGTCTCGGAACGGGCTGAACATGCCGATGGCATTACTGCCGCCGCCCACGCACGCCACGACGACATCCGGTAGCCGGCCGATGCTGGCCAGCATCTGGGCTCTTGCCTCACGGCCAATGATGGACTGGAAGTCGCGGACCAGCATGGGGTAGGGATGCGCCCCCGCAGCGCTGCCGATGACGTAATGCGTGGTGCGGACGTTGGTCACCCAGTCGCGAAACGCCTCGTTCATGGCATCCTTCAGGGTGCGGCTGCCGCTTTCCACACTGTGCACGGTCGCCCCCAGCAGGCGCATTCGGAAGACGTTGAGGCGCTGCCGTTCGATATCCTCGCTGCCCATGTAGACCACGCACTCCAGGCCGAACAGGGCGCACGCGGTGGCCGTGGCCACACCGTGCTGCCCAGCGCCGGTCTCCGCGATGATCCGAGGCTTCCCCATCCGTCGAGCCAGCAGCACCTGGCCGATGGCGTTGTTGATCTTGTGGGCACCGGTGTGGTTCAGATCCTCGCGCTTGAGGAAAATGCGAGCCCCGCCGGCGTGCTCCGTCAGCCGGGAGGCGTAGGTGAGCGGCGTGGGCCTGCCGACGTAGTCGCGCAGGATGGCCGCAAGTTCCCCCTGGAAGGCCGGATCGTCGCGAGCGGCCAAGTACTCCTGAGTCAATTCCTCGAGCGCCGGCATGAGCGTTTCCGGCACGAATCGGCCCCCGAACCGCCCGAAGCGGCCACGTTCGTCCGGCAGGGCGGGACTGGTCGTCACTGCGATTCCTCATCTCTGCGGTCGCCCCCGGTCTGCCCCGAGGTTGGGGCGCGGAGGAGGATCTCACACTCTGCGGAAGTCCCGGAGGCGCTGCGGCGCAGGTGCAGCCGCAGCCTTTCTGCGAGAAAGAATGCCTCGTCGAACAGAAGCGGCCGACCGGCGGCGTCCCGCGTGAGGCGCAGGCTTTTCCACCCGCAGCCCGTCCCCCCGAGCAGCTCAGCGACGCCGTCCGGCAGCAGCGCGGCGTGGAAGGTCTCCTCGGCCGAAAAGGCCGTGCGGCCGGTCGCCGCAGCGATGTGGGTGTATAGCGATGCATCTGCCGGACAATCCAGCAGGGCGGCCCGCAGGTCGGGCCCCGCGTAGCTGTATTGCAGTGCCACGGGGAGCCCGTCGACGAGTCGCAGTCGGGAGATTGCTGCCAGCTCGGTACCCGCGGAGAGGCCGAGCGCCACAGCCGCTTCTGAGTGGCGCACCCGCGCGGAGCGGGCGCAAAGCCTCGTCTCGAGCAGTAGGCCCTGCTCCCCCAGTTGTGCCTGGAAACTGGGGAGGAGGTCGAACTGCCGGACCCGATCGGCGACGAACGTGCCCACGCCGTGGGTGATCTCGATGAGGCCTTCAGCGGCGAGGTCACTCAGTGCGCGGCGAACGGTCACCGCCGTCACCCCATGCCGCCGGGCCAGCTCTCCCATGGAAGGGAGCTGCTGGCCGGGAATCAACTCGCCGCCGGCAATGGCCTGGCGCAGTTCGATGGTGATCTGCGCGGAGCCCGGCCGCCGGGTCGGCATTGGGTGGGGTTTGGGAAGAGATGCAGACATCTAGATAACTAAAAGATAGCCGAATACTGCGGCGTCGTCAACATCCCGACGCGGATCAGTGGGTCTACAGTCTGGGGTCATGCAGCCGTACTTGCCCCTGGTGAAACTGGTCACCCGAAGCGGTGGCTACGAGGCGCCGGCTGCTCGGACCGCGGCGACGAACCGCCGCATGGCCTCGTGGTCCTTTCGACCCGGGTGGGCCTCCACGCCGCTGGATACGTCGACGCCGTAGGGCTCAAAGCGGCGGACACAGTCCGCCACGTTCTCCGGTGTCAGGCCACCGGCGATGATCAGGGGCGTGCAGAGTTCCTGCGCGTGGGTGATGAGCGACCAGTCAAAGGACTTCCCCGTGCCGCCCGCGATGCCCGGGACGTGGGCATCCAGCAGCAGGGCCGCCGCCGTGCCTCGATAGACGGCCGCACGCTGGATGTCGGCGGCTTCGGACACACGGATCGCCTTGATGGCCCGACGGGAGCAGCGGGCGATCTGCTGCGGCGTCTCCGCGCCGTGGAACTGGATGACGTCGATCGGGCAGCGGTCGAGAATTGGCGCGGGATCTTGATCGACGACCAGGCCAACGGTTGTGACAAACGGGGGCAGCCCGGCGATGATCGCCGCCGCCGCTTCCGGAGTAACGCGCCGTGGGCTAGGCGCGAACACAAATCCCAGGGCGTCGGCACCGGCGTCGACCGCCGCCAGGGCGTCTTCCAGGCTTGTGATGCCGCAGATCTTGACGCGGAGGGTCCTCACTCGGTTGGTTCCTGATCCGGATCGATGGCCTTGAGGTAATCCTCGGCGATCAATACCGCCGCATAGTCGTCGACCGGCACGGGCGGGGTCAGGAGTGGGCGAAAGAGGGCCCGCCAGCCGCGGGGCGGGTTCTCGACGAAGTAACGCACACGCGCCCGTTCTGTGGTGTGCCGTTCGGCCACCACCTCCAGAGGCACCGGCAGCATCCCCAGCCCGGCCTGTACCCGGCGGGCAGTGGTGCCGTCGCCGAGCACCACGACGCTGGGGCGATGGGCCGAGAGCCATTGCCGCACCACTGCGGGGATCGTCTCCGTCGGAACCACACCCAGGGCGAGGATGCCGTCTTCGGCATCGACCACCGCGAGGCCGCACTTGACTCGGCCGGGATCGATGGCGAGAACCCGCAGTCGTCTCTTCAAACGTCAGGGTCCTGTGGCGGCGACAGGCATGGGGACGATTTCCATCTCGACCTCGGCGGGTCCGCTCCGGAATGTGTCCCGACTCACCCGCGCGACCACGGTGACGGGTCGATTGATCTCCTTGATGCGCCGGGTGGTCTCGTAGAGTGCCAGCATCTTGCGGGTGGTGAGTGCCTCGTCAGGATTGGCCAGGCTGATGGGTGCGGTCGCCAGACGCCGCTGCACCCCATCCAGGAGCACATTCACCAGTTCTCCGATGATGTACTCCTCCGTCCCCCGGCCATCGACTCCGGCGCGGAAGAGTTCGCTGCCCTTCTTCAGCACAAGGGCGTCGCCGTAGACGTCTAGACGACCGAGCACGGGTTTCCCACTCAAGACGTTCACGCCGGCGACGACGCGGATGACCAGCTTCTGGTCCTTGAAGTTCAGCGCACGCCGTGCCGTCCACGCGATCATCGCCTCGTCGGTCAGCGGTCCGCGGTAGTTGGTGTCGGGCGTCAGGTCAAGCCGGGGCGCCTGGGGGGTGCGGCGCACGATCTGGCGTGCCCCACCGATCACGGTGCGGATCGCGCGGACCAAGTCCTGATAACCGGGGTTGGGGAACATCACCTGCGAGTGGATCGGCTGGTCGCGGCGGTAGACATACGTGCCGCGCTGGTACTCGCGCTGCTCTGAGCGGTAGCGGTCGATGATCTGGGTCAGTCGTTGCTTCTGGCTGTTCAGCAGTGCGGCCTCCGTGCGGAGGCGGGCCAGATCGGCCCGCTGCGCCGTGTTGCCTTTCTGCAGCTCAGCATTACTCGCGAGTAGCTCAGTGTTGGAACGCTGAAGCAGCGCGCTTTTCTTTCGAAGTTCGTCGTTCACGCCGGTCAGCCGCCGGTTCTCTCCGGCAACCTGGGCGTTCTGGTTGGAGAGCCGCACGTTTTCGCCGGTCAGGCGCTCCGCTTCGGCCCGCCGGAGCTGGTTCTGGCGCTCCAGGGTGCGGTTCTCGCGCACCAGGCGCTCGCCGCGCGTGACGATCTGCCGGAAGCCGGGGACCACCAGCACCGCACTGGCGAAAGTGAGGCCAGCGATGATCACGCCCGTCGTGATCGTGAGCAGGATAGCGGTGTGCTTCGGCCGGAGGCCGAAGACACTTAGGCGCTTCTTCCCGAGTCGACGCCCAAGGAGATCGCCGATGTAGGCGATGGCGCCGCAGAGAACCAGCAGTGCCAGGATCAGCAGAGCGGTGAGCATAGGTTACCGACTACCGGGGGCGACGCTGCGACGGTGGTCCATCCATTATAGACGCCGCGATGTGATCTCCAGGCCTCCCCGAAATCAGCGTGTGGCGCGCCAGGTCAGAATGGCTCCGGCCACAAGGCTCACGATGTTGCAGCCCCAGGCGGCGACAGTCGGGGAGAGACGCCCATTCTCACCGAGCACGCCGAGGAAGCTCATGCCGATGTAGTAGAGGATGATGACGATGAGGCTCAGCCCGACGCCGATCGCGGCCGGTGACCGCTGTCGCCGGATGCCGAGCGGAGCACCGATCAGCGCGAAGATCACCGACGCGAAGGGGATCGCCAGCTTGCGCTCCAGTCCGACCTCCAGCTCTCGGATGATCCGACCACGAACCCGGTCGTTGCGAAGACGATCAATGTAGCTCTTGAGCTCCCGGTAGCTCATCTCGTCCGCATCCTTCTGGTCTTTCTTGGCCTCCTCGGGCGACTTTTTCAGCACCAGGTCGATGTCGTCGCCCTGCCAGCGCATCCGCTTTCCCTCGATCTTCTCAAAGCGGAACTGCGTGTCGGCGTTGAAGAAGCGCCATCGTTGCTTCCCGAGCCACTCCGCGCGCTCTGACTGGACGATGGTGGTCCAATCTCCGGCATCGTCGTACTCGATGTAGGTCACGTCGCGGAGGGTGGCCGGCCGGTTGCCTTCCTCAGGGGTAAACCGTTTGGCCACGACGAGGCGCCGCAGGATTTTCCCCTCCATGTCCTGGATCACGAACGCCTTCGTCTCTGCCAGGTCGGCGGAGAGACGGTCTTGAAGCTGCGCCTTCAGTCGATCCTCCAGGTAGTGCAGGCGCTGCCCGGCGGGCGGGATGACGTATTCATTGATGGCCAGCCCGACGAAGCTCAGGATCAGCCCCATCCAGAAGGCGATGGCGAGAGGTCGAAAGTTCGAGATCCCACCGGCCTGCGTGGCGATCAGTTCGCTCTCGCCCGACAGCCTCCCGAAGGCTTGCAAGCCGGAGAGCAGGACCGCCATCGGCAGGCAGTAGACACTGGAGAGAATGACGCGAAGGTAGAGCAATTCGGCGACAGTGTTCGGGTCCGCCCCTCGCGAGAGGAACTGGGCCAATTTGAAGAGGTTCATCGTGAACACAAACAGGATGATGAACATCGTCCAGCCGAAGAGGAGCGGACTCAGGAGTTCCCCCAGCACGTAGCGGTCGACCAGCCGCGGCAGGAGCAGCCGCGTCACCGTGCGCGGGAGCCAGGTCACGACGTCGTACAGCCCGACGGGCTGGCGGGCAGAACGGGGCTTTTCCGTGCCGCGCGTGGAGGTCGCGGCGTCCTGTTGGCTCCTGTTCATTAGCCGTCCCTGGCCCCAACTTCTCGCGGGGTCACAGGTGGAACGCCTCGCCCAGGTAGTGTTTGCGAGCCAGCGGGTCCGAGGCGATCTCCGTGGTAGTGCCGCTGGCGATGATCTGGCCGTCTTTGACGATGTAGCTGCGATCGGTGGTGGCCAGCGTTTCCCGGACGTTGTGGTCGGTGATCAGCACGCCGATCCCGCGGCCACGCAGCGAGCGAACGAACTGCTGGATGGCGCCAACTTCGATCGGGTCGACGCCGGTGAATGGCTCGTCGAGGAGGATGAAATCCGGCTCCACCGCGAGGCAGCGGGCCAGCTCAACCCGTCGGCGCTCCCCACCGGACAGGGTTGCCGCCCGCTGGTGACGGAGGTGGGCCAGGTTAAACTCATCCAGCAGGGCGTCCCGTCGAGCGCTGCGTGATCGTCGCCCGAGGCGCTGAAACTGCAGCACCAGGTCGAGGTTCTCCTCCACGGTCAGTTTGCGGAAGACCGAGGCTTCCTGCGGCAGATACCCGATGCCAAGTCGGGCACGGCGATAGAAGGGCGTCCCGGTGATGTTCTTGTCTCCCAGCCACACGCGTCCCCGGTCTGGGCGCAGGAGGCCGACGACCATGTAGAAGGTCGTCGTCTTACCGGCGCCATTCTGGCCCAGGAGGCCGACCACTTCGCCTTTCCGCACCTCGATGGAGATGCCGTCGACGACGCGGCGCTTCCGAAAGCTCTTGATCAGAGATTCCGTCCGGATGACCTCGCTCAAGGATTCATCCGCCGCTTCCAACGCCGGCGGGTTTCTCGGCCGGCTTTTTCTCCGGGGGCGGCATCTCGCCGGCGGGCTTCTTTGGCGGAGTGGGGACGGAGACTGTCCCCTGCTTCAGGCGACGGTATCCGGTCTTGTTGTTGTAGAGGAAGGTTGTCCCCTGGTACACCTGCGGCTTCTCCTGACCCGGGTCGAGCACCGTTGCATACGCGTCGCCCTCCATCGTCAGCAGATTCGTTTCGCGATCAAAGGTGCCTTTGTTGCCGGTGGCATGGACCACGCTGCCGTTGTCGCTCTTCCCGTCGTAAACGACCTTCTCCTCGGCGAGTGCGGTATTGATCTCGTTGTTCTTCTGCTCCACGGTGAACCGGATGGTCTTCGCGGAAAGAGTGGAGCTGGGCCGGACCATCTTCGGCGAGCCGACCGCGACGTATTCCTGGGTCCCGGCATTCTGTGTGATCTTGTCTGCGATCAAGTCCGCGGGCTCAGGCGGGGTCTTGCCCTCGGTGCCCTTCGGTTCCACGTGAGCCCTGGCCTGGGCGGAGGCGGACCGCTGCACGACATTGACCTTCGTCTTCTGGTCGAAGTCGACCCGGAGCCCGGTGATCACGGCCGGCCTCGCGAGCCGGGGAGACTCCTGCGTCATCACCACGCCTTCAGCCTCGCTGCCGCGTAGAAAACCCTTCTGATCGATGTGGTAGTACTCCAGGTAGTTGCCCTTGCCCGTCATCTTCGTTCCGGCCTCAAGGTCGCGGCGCTCCAGACTAACCTTGCCTTCGCTGACCGACTTCTCTGCCTCGTTGGCGGCGTTCATTTGCACCGTCATCTTGTCGGCGGTGAGCCGGCTGTCCCGCGTGAGGACCTCACAGTGGCCCGTGAGGATGTACTGGCGAGCCGCGAGGTCGTACTCCAGATCGTCCGACAGGATTACCGTCTCGCCGAGTTGGACTCGCTGAGTAGCCCCGGCGACCTGAGCGGGCACCGGACGCGGTTGCGCCAGTAGCCCGAGCGCCAGCAGGGGCGCCCAGACAAGGACGAATGCCGTTCGCATGCCAGACTGGGTCATCATCGGTTCCACCTCATCGATCCCTTGCAGCGCGTCGCCCCGGGCGCACGGCGCGTCTTCCGGCCGCGACGCCCTTCCGACCCGGTCCACTCCGTTGCATCACCGTTCGGGTCTGTCCCCACACCCGACCTCGCTGAAGCTTGGTGTCCGAATGCAGCCTTTGACCGGTGACGCGCGTGCCCGGGTCGTCCACCACCACATGCCCCTCAGCGTCCAGGATGTTCGTCTTGAGGTTCCACCGCACCCGGTCGCCCCGCATGCTCTGACCCTCTTTATTCCGTCCAGAGCCGCCCCGGTTCATGGTAACGACATCATTCAGAACTTCCGCGTACGGCCCCTCGGCGGTGAATTCCACGACCCCGCCCTTCATCGACTGCATCCTGGCGGTTTCGAGGATCAGCAGCCCGGAGTCCGAGACCCAGGTTGCCTTGCGGGCATCGATGATGGTCTTCTCGTCGGCCGTCACCCCGTGGACCGGCGTATCGCTGATCAGCCGGCTGCCGTCCCAGGTGGAGTGGGGGCTGTCCAGGGTCATCTGAAACTTGCCCTTCTGGAAGAGTCGGCTGTGAGAATCGTGCAGCTCAATCGGCCCCTGGAGTGCGGATCGGTTTCCCAGCAGCCCGTCCAGGTGCTTGACATGCGACTCGAGGAGCCGGCGTCCTTTGGGGTCATCCACAGTGAACTGGTTGTTTGTGCCGGCGACGGTGGATCGTGTCGGGGCGGGGCTGTTCTGTCCGGGCAGCGAGCTCGGACCACCTCCCGGCCGGGGCGCGGGTGCGTTGCCGGTCGGCACGGGGGCAATGCAGCCCGCGAGAGCCAGGAGCAGCAGCATGGCGGCTGGGCCGGCTGCGTGGGGGACGAAGGGTGACGACGCGGGCCTCATCGGGTGAAACGATACTTCAAGAGCGTCCAGATGGCGACCACGCCATCCTGCCAGCGGATCTTCTTTCCCGAATCGTAGGAGCTGGGAGAATACTCGATCGGCAGCTCCGCAATCTCCACGCCGCGTCGTCGCACTTTCGCAGTCACCTCCGGGCAAAACTCGAAGCGGGTGCACGTGAGGGGGATCGACTTGAGCAGCACCGCTTCGAATACCTTGTAGCACGTCGCCTCGTCTGTAATGCGCGCGCCGAACAAAAGGTTGGCCATCAACGCCAGGAGGCGATTGCAGAGATAGTTGGGCAATTCCATCTTGGGCCGGCCGGCAAGGAAGCGGGAGCCGTAGACCACCCGCGACAGCCCGGCGAAGATGGGCTCGGCGAGGCGGATGAGATCGGCCGGGTTGTACTCGAGGTCCGCATCCTGAATCGCAATCACCTCTCCGCGAACCTCGGCCAGGGCGGTCCGGATGGCGGCGCCTTTGCCCTGATTGACCGCATGGCGCAGCAAGCGGATGTTGCGCTCCTGTTCGAGGAGTTGGCTGGTCCCGTCGGTGCACGCGTCGTCCACTACGACGATTTCGATGTCGAAGTGAAGTTCCGGCGACTGCAGAGCGCGGACCCGATCGAGCGCGGCGTGGATCGTCTCCCGCTCGTTGAAGACGGGGATGACGATGGAGAGGAGTGGCCGAAGGTCTGCCCCGGATTGGAGGTTGACGCTCACCTTCCCGGTCCTCCGGTCGCGGTCGCAAACGCAGGCCCCACCACGCCGAAGAGTGCGTAGATCGCCAGTACGCACATGCACGCGATCAGGCAGAGCGCCACCTCGCGCTCTCGGCGGCCGGCGAGGACCAGCCACCCGCCCGCGAACGCTCCGGCGATGCCCCCGATGGCCGGGAAGAGATACCGACCCTGCGCCTGGAAGTAGGTGGCATTGAAGTTGATGAATACGGCGAGTACGAAGAGCGCATGGACAGCGACCACGGCAGCGCCGCCGCGCCCGCCCGACGAGTTCACATGCTTCCGGGCGCGGAAGTGGGCGAGAGCGGCACCGGCGATCGGTGGAATGAGCGCGGCGTTGAGAACCGGATAGAGCCAGGACCGAGGAGGGTAGCCAGGCCCAACCACCCCCATCCACAGCTCCGGGCGATCGGGATTGAGGTGCCCGAAGGCTCCCCAGAAGCTGCCGGCGAGCGTGGGAATCACCATGCGCGAGAGGTACTGCCCGAAACTCCAGCCGAGTTCGTCGCGGAATTGCTGCCAGCGAGTGGTGTCCGCGAAGTACCAGTTGAAGGCGGCCTGACCGAGAACGTCGCCGTAGAGAGCGCGATTGCGGAGCAGCCACCAGCCGCAAAGGAGCGCTCCGCACGCCGCCGCTACCCCGCTGGCGCGAAGGAACTCGGCCCAGACCTTGCGTTCCTCGACGTGTTGCCCGCGAGCACCGAGGTAGAGCGCCACCAGCAACGGTGGCGCCAGCATCAGGTTGGCTTGCCGCGCGAGGAAAGCGGCTGACACGACGACCGCGACGGCCACGGCGCGCCGATTGCTCCAGCCGTCGCGGACGCCGATCGCCATCAGCAGCAGAGAGCCCGTAGCCAGCGCCTCCGCCAGGGAGTCGTTACTCACCGATGCCTGCACCGCCAGTCGCATCGGCAGCAGGGCGGCAAAGCCGGTGGCAAGCACGGCGAGCCATTCGCGCCCCGGGGCGAGGACGCAGGCTAGCCGCCAGACGAGCAGCGTTCCCGCCAGCCCGCAGACGATGCCGACGAACCGGCAAGCCTGAGCACCGCCGTCGCCGCCTGCCGCCATTCGCCCGACGGCATAGGCCGGGACACAGACCACGTAATAGAGCGGCGGCTGATGGGCCTCGTAGTTGGTGTCGGTCTGGATTTGCCGTGATCGACTCAGATCCAGGCGCGGAAGTGTCCCCGCGGTTGCGAGGTGCCGCACGTAACCCAGGTGCGCCGCCTCGTCCGGGGCTTCGCCCACCGGAGTGAGCCAGGCGAAGCCGATCGACAGCAGGCCCGAGGCCGTCAACAACAGGAGGATTGGAACGGGGATGCGCGGTCTCATCTGATGGCAAATACGATCACGCCTCGGTGACCGATGCGCGCATTTCGAGAGCCGAAGATGGGCACCAGTGCCCCTCGCCGCTGCGTATCCTGGAGCAGAATCGCCCAGGGTGAACTCTCCGCCCCGCGGTAGAAGTCGTAGTTGACAAGGATGTGCGTGAGCCCCAGTCGTCGCCAGGCTGCCACAAGATCCCGTCCGTCCACGGCGCTGTCATAGTCGATCAGGTTGTGCTGGAGGGGGTTCGCCCAGAAGTAGGGCCGGTCCAGGTAGAACCCACGGCTCTCCTGGTACATCCCGAGGCGCACCCGGCCCGGCAGCGCGTTGACGAAGCGGCAGCTCTCGTACAGCCCGGGCAGGCTCCCTGTCAGATAGGCGTCCCGCTCCATCCCGCCCACCAGGTAACTCACCCCGGTCTGGAGGATTGGGACGTGCATCCAGGCGGAGAGACCCAGCGATAGTGCGAAGAAGACGCCGAGCGCCCAACGCACAGGTCGGAGTGGGATCAAGGCGGACCCGACGGCGATCACCACGGCAACCGGCGCCAGGACCGGCAAGAGGTAGCGCACCTGCTGGCTAAGGGGGAACCAGAGGACGACCGACGCAAGGGCGTAGAGACCGAGGAGCCGGACGCGCAGGTCCAGTCCTTTGGCCCAAAAGAGTAACGGCAAGGCTCCCAGCACCCACGGTCCTGGAGTGCCCAGGAAGTCTCCTGCCAGGCTGCGCTGGTTGATGTAGAAGTGGCGAGCATGCAGGCCGAGGTTCCAGAGGAGCCTGCCGGCGGCTGTCGGCCCCGAGCCCATCCCGAACGAGGCCTGCTCACCCGCGTAGGCGGCGGCTGCGGCCGGCGTCCAACTGAACGAGTTGGGGAAAACAGAGTAGAAAAACGGGTAGACGGGATTATGAACCCAGAGCCAGTTCTTGATGTACCACGGGCTCGCCATGATGACGGACGCCGCCCCAAAAGCGAGTACGGCGACCAGTGCCTCTCCGCGTCGATGGCGCGCCGTGAAGCAGGCTGTCCCCAGCAGCCCTAACCCCAGCAGCCCGAACTGCAGCAGGGCCGTGTACTTGGTGCCGAGGGCGAAGCCGGTGAGAACGCCGGCGAGGATGGCTCGCGGTAGTCTGGGCTCGTCGCGCTCCGAGCTCCCCAGGAGCACCAGCAGCGCCAATAGCTGGAAGAACGCGGTGCCCAGATCCACGTAGGCGGTCGTCAACTGCCACAGGGCGATCGGCATGCCGGCGAAGAGGGCGGCCGCCAGAGGTCCGACCCACCCCGGCGCGCGCTCACCGCCGATCAATCTGTTCCCCGCCCAGATGCCGAGTGCGGCCGCGGTCCACCATCCGGCGCTCCAGTGGGCAAACTTCGCGAGCGCGGTTCCCTGCAGCCCCAGCCCGAGTGTGTAGAGCATCTGAAGGGTGAAGGGAAAATTGGTGTGTGAGTCGTAGGCGATCAGCCCGATCCGGCCCTCCTGGAGGTAGATCTTGGGTGCCGCGAGATGGTAGCTGAGCCCATCCCAATCCAGTCCGTCCGGGGGGCGGAACACGCCGACCAACGTGACCAACATCATCAAACCAAGGCAGCCCAACAGCAACCGGGAGGCGGCGCAGGGTGGCGAGGATGCCTTCGGCCCGGCGGTCAGAACTCGCAGGCGGCGAGGGCCGAGGATCGCCGCGGCGGCCAGCCCGCCGAGGAGAGTTGCCCAGAGGCTCCAGGCGGAGAGCCAGCCGGCCAGGCCCACGCCGAGAATCAGATACGCGTGCGTTCCCATTCCCAACGCCGCGCAGAGGGGTAGGGCCAGCCGGTCGTCAGGGCGGGGCGGGCGTAGACGCGCCAGCCAGAGCAGCCCGTAACCGATCCACGCCACGGTGAGCAGCGGCGCCAGAAAGAAGAACAGAAGTAAGGGCACGGCGGATGGAGAAAGGGGATCTACGACAACTACGCAAATCCGGGCCGGTCGCTCTCACGGAAGCGGTGAGCTCGGCCAGTGGGGTCGGGCCAGCCCATGGACTCAGGCATCCCGCTACGCGGGCTCATCCTCATCCTGTCGACGGGCCGGCCACCGCGGCCGAAACTCACGTTGATCCGGCACCAGGCGCGCGCTCCGCTTCGCCGAGAGCTTCAGGATCTTGCTCGGATCCCAGAACTCATCTGCCAGCCCGTAGTCCAGAATCTCGCGATCGAACAGGTAGAAGTCTGTGCCCATGTCCGCATTGAGTTGCTCCACCGACTTCCCAGTCGCGGATGAGAGCCGTTCGGCCATGGAGGTGTTCAGGCGGGAAAGAAACTGGGCGTTCTTCATCAGGTTGGCAGCAAACTCGCGGCCCAGCTCCCAGGAAACCTGGTGCAGCATCGCGATCGCCCCGGGCACGATATAGCGCCGACGACCGGCCGCGAGGCAATCTGCTCCACCGGAGAGCGCAACGCCGACGCACAGCGTGTCGATTCGCCCGTGGGCGCGCATCAGGTTTACCAGGCTGAGGGCATGGAAGCTGGAGCCGCCGTCCGAGTTGATGACCAGCAGGAATTCCCGGTCCCAGTTCTGCAGTATTCGCGAGGTGATCTCGCGGATCTGCTCGTCTGAGATTTCGCCCGTTAGATAGAGGAAACGATCTTCAGCGCACCAGCGATCAGGTTGACCCACGCGAACTGCCTGCCTTACTTTTGAGCGTCAGCGAGCAGCGCCTTGCGCATCTCAGCGACGATTCTGGGCACGGCGACCATGGGATCTTCCTTGGCCTCGTACTCAAGCGTGATGAAGCCACGGTAGCCCGCTTCGCGCAGGATCTTCACCACCCGCGGGAAATCGGCGTGCTGTGCGGGCTGCCCCTTGGGGGTGATTTCGACCTTGAACTGGACGGTGACGGCGTAGGGAGCGCATCGGGCGAGATCGGCATAGGGGTCCACCGTGCGGAAGTTGCCCGTGTCGAGATTGATGCCGACCCAAGGTGACTTCGCCCCAGTAACGATCTCGAGGAGCCCGTCCGGCTCCGCGACCACGCCGCCGTGGTTCTCCATGGCGATGAAGACGCCCCGGCGGGCAGCATGCTCGGACACCAGGTTGAGCGTCTCGATCACGTTGCGACGGGCCTCGCTCTCCGAGATGCCTTTGGGTGCGGTGCCGGCGAAGGTGCGGATGGCTGGGGAGCCGATAGCCGCCGACACGTCGATCCACCGCTTGAAGGTCTCAAGCTGCTTGTCTCGCTCCGGCCCAGCGGGATGCGTGAAGGTGTTGCCGATCGGGGTGCCGGTGATCGACTGACCCCAGAAGTGCGCGGCCCGCTTCAACTCCAGTACGTACTCCATCGTAACTGGTTTCTCGAAGTAGTACTCTGTCAGCTCGACGCCATCCGTTCCCATCTGGGCACACTTCTTGATGAAGTCGAAGAGCGACATGCTCTTGTTCGCGCCTTCGAGGAATTGGCGGTAGGAATAGGCGGCCACGCTTAGCTTGAAGGGCGCGCCCGGAGTGGACGCACGGCCCTTTGGGTCCACCGCCGCGAACGCCGGGAGCGCCGGTGCCATCGCCGCTATCCCGGCCCCTGTGAGCAATTGACGTCGATTCATCGCAATTCCCTCCACCGCCCCCGGCGACCCTCAGCGAGTCAAGTGAGAATGCGCCATGCGTGCCGCCGATGTCAGGTAATGCCCCTGCCCCGACGCGCGCCGGGTGGGGTACGGCGCTCGGCGGCGTCGCCGTAGGGGGGGATCCTTGCGGCGGGAAACTTCCGGCGGGATCGCGTGTCCCCAATTCCCGTCTCCCCGACGGGCGGGAGGCGCGCCACAGGATCAGAATGCGGACTCTTTCGGCCAGGGCTCTCTTCGTTGGGCTATTGCTTTCGGCGGTCTCGGGCGCGCTGGCGCTGGCTGGCGATCAGCCGGCCCCTTCGGTTCGCGAAGCCCCTCGCTCCGAAGAGTCGCTTGCCGCTGATGCCCGATTCTTCGAGACCAACATCCGCCCGCTCCTCGTCAGCCGCTGCCAGAGTTGTCACGGATCGGAGCGGCAATCCGGGGGGCTGCGGGTGGACTCTGTGGCGGCCCTCCGCAAGGGCGGCGTCTCTGGTCCGGCATTGATCCCGGGACGTCCGGCGGATAGCCTGCTGCTCCAGGCAGTCGGCTATCAGCACCGAACCCTCCGGATGCCGCCGGGAGGAAAGCTCCCGGCTCGCCAACTCGCCGACCTTGCGCGCTGGGTTGCGGCCGGCGCTCGGTGGCCGACCTCGGTGGCGGGTCCTCAAGCCGTGGATCCGCGCCGGCACTGGTCGTTCCAGCCAGTAGTCCGCCCCGCGCTTCCGCGGGTCAAGCAGGCAGGCTGGGTCAAGTCGCCCGTCGATGCTTTTATCCTCGCGCGGCTGGAGCGCCAGGGGTTGACGCCGGCCCCTCCGGCGGACCGCCGCACCCTCCTCCGCCGCGCCACGTTCGACCTGACCGGGCTTCCTCCCACGCCAGAGGAGCAGACCGCCTTCCTCGCCGATCGCTCTCCCAACGCCTTCGGGCGAGTGGTGGACCGTCTGCTGGCATCGACCGCCTACGGAGAGCGGTGGGGTCGCCACTGGCTGGATGTCGCCCGGTATGCGGACTCCAACGGGCTGGACGAGAACGTCGCTCACGGCAACGCCTGGCGCTACCGGGATTGGGTCATCCGCTGCTTCAACGAAGACAAGCCGTACGACGAGTTCGTCGCGGAGCAGCTTGCCGGGGACCTGATGCCCTCCGAAGATCGGGCGACCCGGCACGGACGCCTCACCGCCACCGGCTTCCTCTCCCTCGGGCCGAAAGTCCTTGCCGAGGCGGACAAAGAGAAGATGGTGATGGACATCGTGGACGAGCAGATCGACACGGTGGGCAAGGCTTTCATGGGGCTCACCCTGGGGTGCGCCCGCTGTCATAACCACAAGTTCGACCCGATCCCCACTGCCGACTACTACGCGCTGGCGGGCATCTTCAAGAGCACCCGCACGATGGAGAGCCTGGTCACGATCGCGCGATGGTGGGAGAACTCGATCGCCACGCCGGATGAGATCGCCCGCAAGGCTGAGTCGGATCGACAGATCGCGGAGATGAACGGCAAAATCGCCGCGTTGGTGGAGCGTGGCAAGCAGGAACTCATGGCAGCCGGGGCGCCGCTGCCCCTCCCGAAGGAGCCGGAAGCGGCGTTCAGCCCGGCGCTTCGGGCGGAGTTGACCGAGCTGCGAGAGCGCCTGGCACGCCTGCAAAAGGAAGCCCCCGATCTGCCCACGGCAATGGGGGTCACGGAGGCGGCGCCGGTCGATGTGCCCATCCACATCCGGGGCGAGCACGTCAACCTGGGAGCAGTGGTTGCACGTGGCTTCCCCGCCATCCTGGTCGGCGGCTCGCAGCCGGCCCTCCCACCTGACCAGAGCGGTCGACTGCAGCTCGCCCGGTGGCTGACCAGCCCGGCGCATCCGCTCACCGGCCGCGTGCTGGTGAACCGCGTCTGGCGGTGGCACTATGGCCGCGGTCTCTCGCCGTCCACCGACAACTTCGGGTTACTTGGCGAGAAACCGTCTCACCCCGAATTACTGGACTGGCTCGCCGCCACCTTCACGGCTCCCTCCACCGATGCCGGGGGACTTGGATGGTCGCTGAAGCGGCTCCATCGTCTGCTGATGCTCTCCAGCACCTATCAGATGGCGTCGGGCGTACCGGCATCTGGCGCGCCCCGAGGCGTCGATCCGAATGCCTTGGACCCCGAGAACCGCCTCCACTCCCGCGCGAGCCCACGCAGGCTGGAGGCGGAAGAAGTTCGAGACAGCCTCCTGGACGTGGCGGGCCTGCTGGACCGGAGCATGGGCGGTTCCCTACTCCACGTGAAGAACCGTGAGTTTTTCTTCGACCACACCTCGAAGGACGGAACGAAGTACACCAGCAGGCGACGCGCCGTCTACCTGCCCGTTGTTCGGAACAATGTCTACGATGTGTTCCAACTCTTTGACTTTGCCGACCCGGCCGTTCTGGAGAGCAACCGTCCGGTGACCACGGTCGCCCCGCAGGCCCTCTTCTGGATGAACAGCGACCTGGTGCTGGATGCGGCCGAGGCCCTGGCCGGACGCCTGCTGTCGTCGTTGGACGCCGACGACGCCAGGATTCGCCGCGCTCACCTCGTGCTCTACGGACGTCCTGCCTCCGACGCGGAAGTGCAACGCGGGATAGACGCCCTGCGACGACTGCAGTCCGTCGGTGCCGCGGCCGGCCCCGCCCGGGCTCGGGAGCAGGCATGGGCCTGGTATTGTCAGTCACTGCTGGCGGCGAACGAGTTCATCTACCTCCGATGACTAGGGGAGTTGCAGAGAACTGCGCGCCGGGAAGGCCGCAGGCAAGCAGAGGGGAGCCGGGCGGACAGGAGCCATGAGCAACGACATTAACCGTCGAGACCTGCTGAGACGATCAGCCACCGGATTCGGCTATCTTGCCCTACTGGCGATGCTCCAGGACGAGGCTCGGTCGGCGACCCCCACGGCACCGCCCTTCCGCAGCCCCCTGGCCCCTCGCCCGCCACAGTTCGCGACACGAGCGAAACGCGTGATCTTCCTGTTCATGAAGGGCGGGCCGTCCCACGTCGACACGTTCGACTACAAGCCGCTGCTGGATCGCGACCATGGGAAGCCCTTCCCCGGTCAGAAGCCGCGAGTCCAGTTCGCTCCGACCAACAACTTGCTCCGTTCGCCGTGGAAGTTCAAGCAGCATGGCGAGAGCGGAACGTGGGTGAGCGAACTATTCCCCAACGTGGCGGGATGCGTGGATGACATCTGCTTCCTGCACTCCGTCCACGGAACCAACCCCGCGCACGGCGGTGCTCTGCTGAAGCTTCACACTGGCAGCGACAACTTTGTTCGGCCCAGCATGGGTGCCTGGGTGAGCTATGGGTTGGGGACTGAAAACGACAATCTGCCCGCCTTTGTCACGATCTGCCCCACGCTGGCGCACGGAGGGGTGAACAACTGGGGCTCAGCCTTCCTGCCCGCCGCCTTCCAGGGCACGCCGATCGGCAATGCGTCCATCCCCGCGAACCAGGCCAAAGTGCGGTACATGCGCAACGACCGCGTCCCACCCGCCGTCCAGCGGCTGCAACTCGAGCTCGAGAGCGAGGCAAACCACCGGCACATGCGCGCGTCCGGGGCGGATCCGAACCTCGAAGCTCGGATCCACTCCTTCGAACTGGCCTACCGCATGCAGAGCCGCATGCCGGAGGCGGAGGACCTCGGGCAGGAGAGCCTGGAGACGCGAAAGCTCTACGGGATGGATGATCCGATCACCGAGAACTTCGGTCGCCAATGCCTGCTTGCCCGTCGCTTCATCGAGCGCGGCGTGCGCTTTGTCCAGTGCACGCACAGCGATCCGAAGGTCCAGTGGGACCAGCACGGGGATCTGAAGAACGGGCATGAGGAGAAGTCACGTGAAGTCGACAAACCCATCGCCGGGCTGCTCCGAGACCTAAAGGCTCGCGGGCTGCTGGACGACACCCTGGTTATCTGGGGAGGTGAGTTCGGACGTACGCCCACCGCCCAGGGCAGCGACGGGCGCGACCACAACCCGGAGGGCTTTACCATGTGGTTGGCCGGCGGCGGCGTGAAGGGCGGGTA
This sequence comes from uncultured bacterium, assembly GCA_964609085.1. Lineage (GTDB taxonomy): Bacteria > Armatimonadota > SYMT01 > SYMT01 > SYMT01 > JANPLG01. Next base: position 38,022 of record CAZSRZ010000010.1, read on the forward strand.
CCATTACGGTGCCACGGACGACTACGGCTACTATGCCGCAGTCAATAAGATGCACATCCACGATTTTCACGCCACCTTGCTCCACCTGCTCGGGATCAACCACCTGAAGCTGACCTACAGGTACGCCGGTCGCGACTTCCGCCTGACGGACGTCTACGGCCAGGTAGCGACCGACATCCTCGCGTAAACGGATCCGGCCGCGGGAACACCGGCACTCTGCCGGCCGACTACCCGACGGCGAGCCCGATGCTGCGTTCACGAGTCCGGGCCGCGTGTCCCGACTCGCCGCACGGGTCACCGATCAGCCTCAGGCGAGCAGTCCCGGCACGATCTCGCCCTCGACATCCGTCAGGCGGTAGTTGCGGCCCTGGTAGCGGTAGGTCAGTCGCGTATGGTCGATGCCGAGCAGGTGCATCAAGGTCGCCTGCAGGTCATGAACGCTTACGGGGTCGCGGGCAACGTTGTAGGCAAAATCGTCCGTCTCCCCGTAGGTGACGCCCGGCTTGATCCCGCCGCCCGCCATCCAGATGGTGAAGCAGCGGGGGTGGTGATCGCGTCCCCAGTTCGGCTTGTCGGCGATATCGCCCTGGAGGAAGGAGGTGCGGCCGAACTCACCACCCCAGATGACCAGGGTGTCGTCCAGCATGCCCCGTTGCTTCAGGTCCTTCACCAGGGCCGCGCTCGGCTGATCGGTGTCGAGGCATTGGATCTTGAGCTGGGTGTTCAGGTTGCGGTGCTGGTCCCAGCCTGCATGCATCAGTTGGACGTAGCGCACACCCCTCTCAGCAAGCCTGCGGGCGAGGAGGCAGTTGTAGGCGAAGGAACCGGGCCGGTGGACATCCGGGCCGTACATCTCCAGGATTGAAGACGGCTCGGATCGGATGTCGGTCAGCTCGGGGACGGAGGCCTGCATCCGGTACGCCATCTCATACTGCGTGATCCGCGTGGCGATTTCCGGATCTCCCGTGGCGCGGAGCTGCATCCGATTCAGTTCGCCCAGATGGTCGAGCAGGGTTCGACGGCTTTCTCGCGTCATTCCAGCGGGATTGGACAGGTAGAGAACCGGGTCGCCGCTGCCGCGGAACTTCACGCCCTGGTACCGCGATGGCAGAAAGCCGCTGCCCCAGTAGTAGTCGTAGAAGATCTGTCCGCAGGAGGCTTCCTTATCGCGAGACGTCATGACCACGAAGGATGGGAGTTCCTCCGTCTCACTGCCCAGGCCGTAGGAGAGCCAGGAGCCCATGCTTGGGCGCCCCGGGATCTCCGCTCCGGTGAGGAAGAAGGTGATGCCTGGGGCGTGATTGATCGCGTTCGTGAACATGGATTTCACGAAGCAGGCATCGTCAGCGATCGAGGCGATGTGCGGCATGAACGAGCAGACCCACGCCCCGCTGTGGCCATGCTGCCGAAACTCGGTGATGTTGGGCAGCAACGGCTTGGATTTCTGCCCCTGGGTCATCGTGCTGAGACGTTGGCCGCCCTGAACGGTCGGAGGGATCTCCTGGCCCATCATCTCTTTCAGCCGCGGCTTGTAGTCGAATAGATCGACGTGGGTCGGTGCCCCATTCTGCAGCAGGTAGATCACGCGGCGGGCGCGCGGCGGGCTGTGCGGCCCGGCGATCCCGGGCGGTGCCCCGGGCGCCGACCCCATTCGCGCCTCCGCCCGCCGGCCCAGCACTGACGCGAGCGCAACGGTCCCCAGCCCGGCGGCGCCGTGGCCGAACAAGGCCCGGCGAGTCAACTCCCTGGAGATTCCCATCCGCTCCGCGTTCATCTCAGCGATCTCCCACTTGCCGGAAGGCGTCACGATCGGGTGATCGTCTCATCCAGGTTCAGGATCAGACTGCAGAGGGCGGTCATCGCCGCATGCCCCGCCGGATCCAGGCCCGATGCCCGCGGTGCCTCCCCGGCTGAAGTCAGTTCTTCCGCCCGCTTCGGATCGGTGGCGAAGGCCTTGCGCATCCGTTCCAGGGCGCTGCGCAAGACGGGGCGTTCGCCTGCCGTCGGGCGCCTGCCTACGGCGAGGCGGAAGGCGTACTCGATCTGTGCATCCTGGGATCGCTGGGTGGGCGAATCTGGGAAGCGACGCAGCACACGCTCAGCCATCACCCTCGCGGCCTCTGCATAGGTGACGTCGTTCAGCAGCAGCAAGGCATGCAGTGGGGTGTTCGTCCGGGCCTGCCTCACGGTGCACGCCTGCCGCGACGCGATGTCGAAGAACCCGGTCGGGGCGACGATGCGCCGCCAGAAGGTGTAGAGGCTCCGCCGGTACAGAGCCTCTCCGCGGTCCTGCTCGAAGCGGATCTGCCCGAAGGTGGCGTCTTCCCAGACCCCGGGCGGCTGATAGGTCTTCACCGGCGGGCCACCCAGACGCTCCACCAACAGCCCACTCGCCAACAACGCCTGGTCCCGGATTGCAGCGGACGACAGCCGGAATCGGGGTGCGCGGCCAAGCAGCCGATTCTCGGGGTCCCTCTCAAGCATCGCCGGCGTGGTCCGCGAGACCTGCCGATAAGTGGCGCTGGTCAGGATCAATCGCAACAGGCCCTTAACGCTCCACCCCAGCCCGGGCTCGGCGCCGGCGACCGGTGCCGCGAAGGTGACCGCCAACCAGTCGAGCAGCTCGGGGTGAGATGGGCGCTCTCCCTGGACCCCGAAGTCCTCCTGGGTCTTCACGATCCCATGGCCGAACAACATCTGCCAGTTGCGGTTGACGGCAACCCGGGCCGTCAAGGGATTGGCCGGATCCACCATCCACCGGGCCAGCCCGAGCCGGTTGGTCGGCCCTGCCTCGGAGTTCGTCGGCAGGGAGGCGGGAGTGCCGGCGGCGACCCGCTCCGCGGGGCGGTCGTAGGCACCGCGGACGAGGACGCGGGTCTCGCGCGGCGCGGCGAGTTCTTGCATCACCATCAGCGCCGTGATGCCGTCTTCCGTCGATCGCAGCTCCTTCCGGGCCTGGTCCAGGCGGGTCTGGAGTTCGGGCCGTCGGTCCTGCGGTGCCTTGCCGATCTCCGCCTCCAGGGACCCGATTCGCAGCATCAAGCCCGCGATCTTCGATGACTGCTCCGGCGTCGGCAGCAGCAGCACCGGGTTGGCCATGCCGCCTCGGTCCACCGCCCCGCTTTCCGGCACGTTGTTGAAGTAAGCGAACAGCCGATAGTAGTCGCGCTGAGTGAAGGGGTCGTACTTGTGGTCGTGACACCGGGCGCAGCCCATGGATAGCCCCAGCCAGACCGTGCTGGTGGTGTCGACGCGGTCCACGACGTAGTCGATCCGCGACTCTTCCGGGATCCGACCACCTTCGCCGTTCAGCATGTGGTTGCGGTTGAAGCCGGTAGCGATACGCTGATCCAGTGTGGGCTCGGGCAGCAGGTCGCCCGCTAGTTGTTCGACGGTGAAGCGATCGTAGGGGAGATCGGCGTTGAACGCCCGCACCACCCAGTCCCGCCAGGGCCACATGGTGCGAGTGCGGTCGCCCTGATAGCCGTTCGTATCCGCATAGCGGGCGGCGTCGAGCCAATCCCACGCCATGCGTTCGCCGAAGCGCGGAGAGGCGAGCAAGCGATCGACCAGCCGCTCGTAGGCACCGGGGGTGCGGTCGGCGAGGAAGGCATCCACCTCCTCAGGTGTGGGGGGAAGGCCAGTGAGATCGAGCGAGACGCGGCGGATGAGCGTCGGCCCGTCGGCCTCCGGGGATGGCTTCAGCCCCTCTCGTTCCAGGCGGGCCAGGACGAAGCGGTCGATGGGATTTCGGGGCCAGCCGACGTCGCGAACCGTCGGCAATGTGGGTCGTCGCGGAGGGACAAAGGCCCAATGTCGCGCGTAATGAGCACCCGCGGCCACCCAGCGGCGCAGCGTGCTGATCTGCGCGGGCTTGAGCGACTTCTCCTTGCCTCCTGGAGGCATGGTTCCGGCGGCGACTCTCCGGATGAGTTCACTCCGCTCGGGAGACCCGGGGACGATGGCGCGGTGTCCTGTTGCGAGGGCCGCCAGCGCCCCTTCGGCTGTGTCGAGGCGAAGCCCGGCCTGCCGTTTGTTGGCGTCGAATCCGTGGCACGTGAAGCAGTGATCCGCCAGGATCGGTCGCACGTCGCGATCGTAGTCTGGTCCGCCACCCACCGAGCTGCGAGGGGTTGCCGGCGCGGCCAGACCAGCCACGGTCAGCAACATCAGGATGGCGGAAAGCAGCATTACGGGCGGGCGCGGGGTCCTCATTGGCTCCACTCTCGGATCAGTCATCGGAATAAGCCTACCCGGGATTGCCCGGCGGGGTCAGCGGGTCGAGGCCTGTCGCATCCACGTCAGTTCTTGCCTCCGGTGGTTGCGATGCCTTCGATGAAGGTTCGCTGGGCGAGGAAGAAGAGCACGATGATCGGCACGGTGAAGATCGTGGCCGCGGCCATGAGCTGGCTCCACTTCCCCCCGTAGGCGGAGGTGAACTGCTGCAACCCATAGGCCAGGGTGTAGCGGGATGGGTCGTTGATGTAGAGCAGCGGGCCCAGAAAATCATTCCAGGTGTGGAGGAACTGAAAGAGGGCGCAGGTGGCAAGGGCCGGCCTGGAGAGGGGCATGATCACCCGCGCGAAGATGGTCCACTCCCCCGCGCCGTCCACGCGCGCCGCCTCGGAGAGTTCCGTCGGCAGGGTTCGGTAGAACTGTGTCAGCAGGAAGATGTAGAACGGCGCCGCGAAGAGCGATGGGACCACCAGCGGCAGGTAACTGCCGTACCAGCCGAGCGTGCGAAAGAGCGTGAACACCGGGATCATCGTCACCTGGCCGGGCAGGGCCATCGTGGAGATCATCACCAGGAAGAGGGCATTCTTCCCCGCGAACTCGGTCCGCGCAAAGCCGTACGCCACGATGGAGCTGGAGAGAACAGCCGCCAGCACGGTGAAGAGACACAACACCAGGGTGTTGCGGACGTACGTGGCGAAAGGAACGGTCCTCATCGCCGCCGGGTAGTTGCCAAGCTGCAAGGGCTGCGGAACCAGGGTCTTCAGCGAGATCGGGGGCACGCTCGTCCCCGCCTGCGGGAAGATCTGCGCGTCGCTCTTCAGGGATGTGGAGACCATCCACACCAGCGGCAGCAGCGGCGGGATGCTCAGCGTTAGAAGCACGAGATAGAGCCCCAGTCGTTGGAGCCGGGAGAGGTGCCCAGGGTGACCGCTACTCCGCATAGCCGATCTCCGCTCGCCGTCGTCGTTCCTTGGCGAGATCGCGATCGAGCTTCGTGAGCGCCGCGCGCGGGGTGAGTGTGCCCCTCACGGCCGCCTCTTCTGCGCGCTTGATGCCGTCCATCATGAACACCTGGTAGGGTACGGGCGGCAGGGGTTGGATGTAGGGGCTGGGGAGGATGTCGAGAAACGTCTTGAACTGCGGGTATTTCCTTACGTACTCCTGGTACTTCGGTGCCAGCGCGATGGCGGGAGAAAGCGGCAGCCAGCCGCCCATTGTGTAGAACTCCGCTGCCCGCTCCGGCTGTTCGAGGCCGGACCAGAACTTGACGAACTCCCAGGCTCCCCGGGGCTGTCGGGCAGCCTTGGGGATCACCATGAAGTTGCCGTTGGACCAGGCGGCCAGTCTTCGGCCGCCCCTGGGGGGCGGGATCGGTGCCACCCGGTACTCCAGATCGGGCGCGAACTTCGCCACCTGCTCCACCCGCCACTGCCCATCAATCAGCACGGAGTAGGCGCCGCTGATGAACGGCCATTCGATGGCGAAGCCGCCGGTGTTGAGCCCGGACTCGAAGCGAACCACGTTGTTGAACCCGAGCTTGCGCCGCTCGCCGGCCAGAAACTCCAGCGCCCGGAGGTTCGCGGGTGTGTCGATGGTGAGTTCGCCAAGCTGCCAGTCGTAGAAGCCGCCGCCAAAGAGCGGCGCCATGTGGCGGTAATCCTTCGGCATGAAGCCGATGCGAGTCAGGTTGCGGTTGTTGTCGAAGCGGTTCAGCTTCGCGCCGATTGCCACCAGTGCTTCCATGGTTTCGGGGAAGTGGTCGGGGTCCAGGCCGGCTTCGCGGAAGTGATCGGGCCGGTAGTAGCAGGCGTGAATGTTCAGGCCGATAGTGAGGCCATAGACGTGACCGCGGTAGGTACCGAGCCGCTTCACGATGGGGTAGGCCTCTCGGTCGAATCGCTGCTTTTCCTCCGGGGACATCAGTTCGTCGAGGGGGGTCAACAGGCCGTTGTTGGCCCAGGTCGGGATGACCGGATTCCACTGCGCCATCACATCCGGCGGATCGCCGCCCGCGGCCGCTAGAAGCAGCTTCACGTCCGCGCCCTGCGTGGGCACGGACAGGGCGATGAGTTCGTACCTCGATTGGCTCCGATTGAAGCGGTCGACGATCTTATCGACGACGTCCTTCCACTCCCCCGTCCACATGTGCCACATGCGGACGGGGATCCGATCCGGATAGGCGCGTCGAGTGGTGGGAGGGACTGCGAAAAGCGCCGCGACGGCGATGACGATTGCGGCCAGCACCAGCCCCCGCAGGAGTCGGAGTGCCGGGAAGCGCGGGGCGGTCAGCTCAGCTTCCATAGTGCACCCACCGGGCCTGTGACCGGAACAGTGCTCCGGTGATCGCGACGACGATCAGGAAAAGGATCCACGCCATCGCGCTGGCATAACCCATGTCGAGATAGCGCCAGGCACGATCGAAGAGGTAGAGGGCGTAGAAAAGCGTGCTGTCCTCCGGTCCGCCCTGGGTCATCACGAAGGCCTGCGTGAAGTACTGGAAGGCACCGATGACGCCCATCACCAGATTGAAGAAGATCACTGGGGTCAGCATCGGCAGAGTGATTCGCGTCAGCCGCTGCCACGGCCCCGCGCCATCGATGGTCGCCGCTTCGTAGAGGTGGGCGGGGATATCCTTCAGGCCGGCCAGGTAGATGACCATGCTGCCGCCGACGCCCCATAGCGACATACCGACCAGGCTCCAAAAAGCCCAATTCTTGTCTTGTAGCCAAGCCGGCCCCACAATCCCCCAGTTGCGCAGCAGCCCATTCACCAGGCCGATCTGCGGATTGAGGATCCACATGAAGACCACCGACGTAGCAACGACTGGCACGATGGAGGGGATGTAGAAGATGGTCCGAAAGATGCTCATCCCCGGCACCCGATGGTTCAGCAGCAGCGCGAGCCCGATCCCCCAGAGCGTCCCGAGCGGCACGGCCACCAGCGCGAAGCGAAACGTGACTCCGAGTGCCTTCCAGAACAGGGGGTCGCCCGAGAAGAGGGTGCGGTAGTTGGCGGCACCCACCCAGTGCGGTGGCGACACGATGTCGTAGCGCGTAAACGACAACCCGAGACTGGCCAGAAACGGGATTGCCGTGAAGATCAGGAAGCCGAACAGCCAGGGGCTGATGAAGGCATACCCGACCCAGTTCTTGCGCAGCATCCGCAACGGGGCTCTCCGGCGAGCGCGGGGTCCGCCCGGGGCCGGCAATCGACCGGCACCCTCATCATTGGCGGAAGGCGCACCGGCAACCTTCCCCGGGTCCGTGGCGTGCCACACCCGACGCGGGTGCGCCGTGATCCGGCAGGATTCCCCGCCGTGGCGAAACGCCGCATCCGCCAGCCTCGCGCTCGCAACGGCAGGTCCTTGCTCAGGCCGCAGGAGCTGCGACAGGTTGGGGTCCGGCGACCGACTGGGGGTCCGACAAGCGGTGGAGGGCGATCTCCAGGCACCGGTCATCAAACAGCCGCAGCTTGCGATTCGCCGCAGCCATCCCCCCGGGCCAACTCTCCAGGCCAGCCCGGATAGCCTCCACGGTCCGCGGTTGGTCTGGCTGTTGGTGCAGCCAGTCCACGGTCGCCAACAACTCCATACCATGGGGCGACGCGAAACCGTCGATCAGCGTCAGCACCCATTCGACCACAGGGCGGAACGACGTGTAGCTTTCCTGCTCCAGGAAGGCGCGCAGTTCCCCCTCCCTCGCTGGCTCAAACCAGATGCGGTCGCCAGGTCGGGCATCCGAGAGTCGGCGCTCGCAGTGCAGGTAGGTCCCGTCCAGCCCGTTCAACAGATGGCGCAGGCCGTCTGCGTAGGGCCCGTACTTATGGGGAGAAAACGTCAATTGGAGCACGTCTTCCACCCCGGACAGGCGCACTCCGCGCTGGAGGAACCACGCCAGCTTCTGCACCTCCAGGACGCTGCAATCGAACGCCATCGCCTCGTAGAACTGCACCGCCCTGACAATCATCGCCCGAGCAGGCGTGAGATGATCCAGACCGGACCGCTTCGGTGAGTTGAAGTAGGCGGGTGTGGGTTCGTAAACCAGCCAGTGAACGTCCGGCAGCTCGGCGGCGGCGACCTCGATTTCCGGACGCACCTGGCTCCACTGAAGTCCGCCGCTGCCACAGCCGAGCGGAGGCACCGCCAAGGAGTGGATGCCAAGGTCCCGAACGACCCGAACGAGGTCCTGGAGCCCGCCGCGGACGTACTCCAGCCGCGACGGGTTTCGCCAGTGCTTCTTGGTCGGAAAGTTGATCACCCACCGCGGGCCGAGTAGTGCGGAATTCCTGCTAACGAACATCCGACCGACTCGGACTTCTCCGTTACGGCACGCCGCCTCGTACGCGGCCGTGTTCTGAGGGAAGGCCTCGCGGAAGAGGAGGGCGATGCCCTTTCCCATCACGCCTACCTCGTTGACGGTGTTGACCACCGCCTCGACGGGCGCGTCCAGCAAGTTGCCCTGGGTGTACTGAATCATCTAGAGGAACCAGTCAGGCCTGACGGCGACGGGTACGTGGCAGTTGGACTCCCCGAGAATCTTCACACATGCCTCCTCCACTTGCGTGTCGTAGCAGGCTACCCCAGAAAGCGCGTGGAAGGGAACGTGACGGTGCACCAGCGCCTCCGCCTGGTACCGCTCGAACCGATCGGGCTGATCGGGCGTCCGTTTGAAGTCCCCTGACGCAATTACGTCCCACCATATGTTCTCCAGGTCCGTGAGTTCCCGGTAGAACCTGGCGGTTGCAAGGCACGCGTGCCGGTCAGTGAAGACAAAGTCAAGGCCGCGGAGCAGAAGTCGGGGCAGCGACGAGACAAGAATCACCAGCTCACTCATTGGACACTTCCTGAGCCCCGCGTATCCCGTCTTGATGTTGTAGAGCATCGGAGTTCGGGATGTGAAGTAGAACGGGACGTAGTCGCACAGGCGGCCCTTCGGCCCCACGGGGACCTCGCGGTGACTCCGCAGCTCGATGATCTCACTCCGGCCGATCGGCCGATACCCATCTGCTCGAACCGTCGAGGTAGCGCAGTGAAGCCCATGTCGCGCGAGCCACGCCATGTTGGAAGCGTGAGTCACACGATAGATCCGAGCTTTCTCTTGGTCGACTACGGGAGGCAGCGGGGTGTTCCTTCCGAGAAGCGGGCTCCCCGGTCACCCGCCCGGAACTCGTCCCTCAGATGACTCCAGGGACTCCGGTCAAGTCAGTCCAGGCCGAGGAATCCCAGATTGACCCTGCCGGCGAATCCCTTCCGTCCGGTTGGTTCATTGCGGCCGTGCTCTCGGCGGTGAAGGGTCAGTATTCGCATCGGCACGTCCGGTTTAGCTTGGTCACCCGCTGGTCACCGACCTTCGATCCGGGGGCCTGAGATAGGGGGGGTTGTGAGAACGGATACCCCCGACTCATGGCGGAGTCCCGAAGGGCTCGGAGTTCACTGATGCGGCCTCCGGGCAGTACCGTGGAGCGGGGACTGCCTCGGCACAACATTTTTTCAACTTCGGGGACTCGGCCGGTCCGCGAGCGGTTGTGCGGGCATCGGAGCCTGGCTTTGTTCGGCTCTGTTCTTCGCCCCCGGGGAGCCCCATGCCATCGCCACCGCAGATCGACCTTCACGCCTGGCTCTCGCTCGCCAGCCCTCAACTGGAGTGGTGCTGGCCGCATCTGCTGCATCTACAGGGGCTGCTGCAGCGCGTGGCGACCGGGGAGCTACGGCGGCTCATGATCTTCACCCCGCCGCGGCACGGCAAGAGCGAGCTTGTGACCATTCGGTTTCCCGTTTATCGGCTCTGCGCCGACCCGGGCACGCGGGTCATCCTCGCCGCCTACAACCAGGCACTCGCCAGCCGCTTCTCGCGCCGGGCACGACGGATTGCCCACGAGCAGGGCCTGATCGGCCCGAGGGCTCCGGCTGACGATTGGGAAACTGAGTCGCTCGGCGGCGTGCGAGCAGTGGGCGTCGGCGGCGGCATCACCGGTCAGGGGGCGGACCTGATCGTCATCGACGACCCCGTCAAGAGCCGGGAGGAGGCGAACTCCGGCACCTATCGGGAGCGCCTGTGGGAGTGGTTCACTGACGACCTCTACACCCGTCTGGAACCCCGCGGCGCTCTGGTACTCGTGCAGACCCGGTGGCACGAGGATGATCTCGCGGGACGAATCCTCGCGGGTCCGGATGGTCCAAGTTGGACCATCTGCCGCCTGCCGGCAGAGGCGGAAACCCAGAGGGAGCGGGACGCCTATGCGGCCTTGATCGGCCGGTCCCTCGGTGAGCCGGAACCGCTTGGACGTCTGCCCGGAGAGCCGCTCTGTCCCGATCGCTTCGATCGAGAGGCACTTCGGCGCATCCGCCGGGTACTGGGTTCCAGCTACGATGCTCTGTACCAGCAGTGGCCCGTGCCCAGAACGGCCGGGTTCTTCCGGCCGGAGTGGCTCACGATCACGCCGCTTCCGTTGGCGGCGCCCGAGCCCACGAGGTGGATCCGCTACTGGGACCTGGCCGGGACGGAACGGGGAGGGGACTTCACCGCCGGCGTGCTGATGGGCCGCACGGCAGGCGGAGAATTCCGGGTGGAAGACGTGGTGCGCGGTCAGTGGAGCTACGGCGCTCGCGACCGGCGCATCGTTCAGGTCGCCCGCGAGGATCGGGGAAGGTGGGGTGAAGCAGTGGGCACCTGGATCGAGCAGGAGCCGGGGAGTGGGGGACGGGAGGCAGCTGAACGACTGGTCCGTGCTCTGGCCGGTTTCAACGCGCACAGCGAGACAGTGACGGGATCCAAGGAGGTTCGCGCCGCGCCACTGGCGTCTCAGGCGGAGATTGGGAGCGTGCGGCTGACCCGCGGCGAATGGAACCCAGACTTCATCGACGAGTTGTGCGCCTTCCCGCACGGCCGCCATGACGATCAGGTGGATGCCGCGGCCGGAGCCTTTCGGCGCCTGACAGCCGGGCGGCGGCTGCGCCTCTGGGACATCGAAAGCCCCTAGGCTCAATGGCATTTGTAGTGCGGGCGAACCCTGCGAAACATCGACTCGGCCTCCGTCCGCCACGCCCGCGATAGATTCTTCCTGGTGCCCGCAAAGCCTGACCGGCAGGGCGCTGGCCTCGAGGCGCCCGAGCCTCGGCGCAAACAATGGAGCGAGCATGGAACTGGGAGCGTTCTCTGTCAGCCTGACGGTCAAGGACATCGAAGCCTCGCGAGCGTTCTACGAAAAGCTCGGCTTCCGCGCGTTCCACGGTGACGCGGCGCAGGGCTGGCTGATCATGAAGAACGGCTATCGAGTGATCGGCTTGTTCCAGGGGATGTTCGAAAAGAACATCCTAACCTTCAATCCCGGCTGGGACAGCGACGCCTGCGAGCTCCCGGAGTTCACGGATGTCCGTGAACTCCAGCGTCAATTGAAGGCGCAAGGCATCGAGCTGTCGACGGAGGCGGACGAGACCACCACCGGCCCCGCAAGTTTCGTCGTGGTGGACCCGGACGGGAACCCGATCCTCGTGGACCAGCACGTGTGACCTGCCAGAATGACCGGCACTGACGTGCACGGTTCTGCGCCGTGGCCCGTCACCGAAGCAACTCCCGGGAACGCTGGCGTCCCGCCGGCATCAGCAATTCTCCCTCGAAATTCGTCGCGGGCCTGTCACCGGAGGCAACTCCTGGGAACGCTGGCGTCCCGCCGGCATGGGCAACCCGCCCTCGAAATCCGTGGACGGTCTGTGACCCCGCTAGTGCGCGCTACCAGCCGTGGGCTATCTACTTCCACGACGGAATCCGGCTGACGGAGGCTGGGATCCCGGCACTGACGTGCACGGCTCTGAGCGGTGGCGGGTGCGTCGTCGTCGACGTTGTCCGGCTGACGCGGGATGCTGACGTGGACGGTTCTGGGCGGTGGCGGGTGCGTCATGGGAGGTGGGGTCGACAAGGCGGGTAGCTGACCAGGCGACCGTGTCGGCCGATTCCCCGGCCAGGTCGTCCGACATGGATGCCC
>CAZSRZ010000010.1:50337-71594 GCA_964609085.1 uncultured bacterium
GACCAGGCGACCGTGTCGGCCGATTCCCCGGCCAGGTCGTCCGACATGGATGCCCTCCGCCCCATGATGGGGTAGACTGCACCGTTGTCGCCGCGGGATCGACCGGTAATGGGCGACCTCAGGATGGGTCGATGTCCGCCGAGCCTCGCTGGCTGAATTCTCCCTTTATGCGGGCATGCCGCCGCGAACCGACGCCGTACACTCCGGTGTGGCTGATGCGTCAGGCCGGCCGCTATATGCACGAGTATCGGGAAGTGCGCGCACAGCACGGCTTCCTCGAGTTGTGTAAATCGCCGGAGCTGGTTGCGGAGGTCACGGTCACCGCCGCCGATCGTATCGGTGCTGATGCAGCCATCCTCTTTGCGGACATCCTGCTGATTGTCGAGCCGCTGGGGCCCAATCTCACCTACGGACCGGGGGAAGGTCCGCAGATCTCACCCCCAGTGCGCACAGGGGCCGATGTGGATCGCCTGACCGAAGTAGATCCGGAGGCGCTGGCGTACGTGTACCAGGGGGTGAGGGCGACCCGCGCGGCGCTGCGTGCGGAGATTCCGCTGATCGGATTCTGCGGCGCCCCGTTCACACTGGCCGCCTATCTCACAGAGGGCGGTGGTTCGCGGAACTACGAGCACACAAAAGGCCTGATGTATCGGGATCCGGCCGCCTGGCGGGCGTTGATGGAGAAGGTTACCCGGGGTCTCATCGGCTACTGTGTACGTCAGGCGGAGGCCGGCGCCCAGGCCATCCAGATCTTCGATAGCTGGGTCGGTTGCCTGTCGCCGGAAGACTACCGCGAGTTCGTGGCGCCGCACTCCGCCGCGCTGATCGCCGGCATTCGAGCGGGGACGCCGGGAACGCCCGTCATTCACTTCGGTACGGGTACGGCCACGCTGCTCGCCGATATGAGCGCGGCTGGTGGGGATGTGATCGGACTCGACTGGCGCACGCCTCTCACCTGGGGGTGGGACCAGGTTGGCCGTGATCGTGGCGTTCAGGGCAACCTGGATCCGCTAGTCCTACTGGCGGAGCCCGAGTTCATACGCGCCCGTGCTACCCGGATCCTGGATGAGGCCGCGGGTGCTTCGGGCCACATCTTCAACCTGGGTCACGGGATCCTGCCTTCGACCCCAGTGGACCACGTGCGCTTCCTCATCGACACCGTCCACGAGCACACCTCCCGGTAAGATTCGGCTCAGTCATCCCGGTCCCGTTCCTGCCGGGAATAGATGCTCAGCCCGTGGCGTATGGCCGGGGCCGGCGACTTCTTACCCTTCAGCGCGTGCCACAGGATGTCGTTCAACTCCGCGTCCGGCACCCTGTCTTCCTTGCTGAAGTCGAACCGCCGGCTGTCGGCCGCCCGGTACGCCTGTGCGGTGTTGACCTCCGCGATGATCTCACGCGGGGGGAGAATTGCGGCGTACGGAGCATCATTGGCGGAATCTTCGCCGAACACATCCAGGATGGGCGCGGTGGCGTCAAAGCGGGACATCGGCGGAACGCCGAGCAGGCGAAGCATCGTCCGGAGCGTGCTGTCGGTATTGTAGAAGCGGCGATCCACGGTGGCCCGCCGCACGAAGGGACTGATCACGAAGCAGACCGACCGGTGAGCGTCCACGTGATCGTAGCCGTTCTGGGCGTCATCCTCGATGATGAAGATCGCGCACTTCTTCCAGTAGGGGCTCTTGCTGATCGCCTCGACCAACTGCCCCACGGCGTAGTCATTGTCGGCGACCATGGCTCGGGGTGAGGAGTGCCCGACCGCTGTCCCCTGGGTGTGATCTCGGGGGAGCCGGATGAACTGCATCCGTGGCAGGTCCCCCCGACGCACGTAGCCGTCGAACTCCCGTTTCCACTCGTCATACCGGCTGACGGAGTTGAATCGCCCGTAGGTCTTCTTCTGCTGCGGAGCGGAAAAGCCATAGGCGGTGAAGGCACCGCTGTCGGCATAACTCATGTCGAACTGCAGGAAATCCAGGTTCGTACGGCCCATCAGGGACTTCTTCGTCGGCCGATTCGCACCCGAGAACTCCGATCCCTGGGGCAGACCGGCGTCGTTGAGCGTATTGACGGTGTAGAAGCCGTAGTTCCGGAACTCGATTCCGGCCTTCAGCAAGTGGTCCCAGATGTAGCCCGCAGGGGCAGTATTGACGTCCGGGATGCCGACGAGATCGACCGGCACGCCGTTGTTCTGGCCTTCGTAGTCGTAGGATCGCCCGCGGCCGCTGTAGCCGTAGGGGCCGTTGCGGGCGTTGTACTCGGAGATCATTCCGGAGACGGACCAGTTCCATCCATCCGCGGAAACATCGGCGCAGCAGTAGTAGTTGTCCAACAGCACGAAGCGCTCCGCCAGGGCGTGCTGGTTGGGCGTGACCGGTCGAGGGAAGAAGCAGAGCTTCGGATCGCCGTTCCCCTGGGGCAGATCGCCGAGGATCTGGTCGTAAGTTCGATTTTCCTTGAGGATGTAGAAGATGTGTTCGATCCCCGGGTTCTTCCAGCCGGGCACCCTTCTCTCGGCCAGACGGTTGTTCGCCAGTACCTGGAGCGTCATCCGTGACAGCTCCCGGCGGGCAGGGATGGCCAGCGTACTCACCGTGCCTTCCGCCAGGTTCAGGATGTAGCGGCTGCGGTCAGAGGCAGCCGGGTTGCCTGTGGGGTTGGGATGGCGCTGCTTTACCCCTCGGGCGTTGGCGACAAAGAGCCGCTTGCCGTCTGGAGCGACCACCACGGCGGTCGGGTACCAGCCGACGGGAATGAAGCCCAGGAGGTCGCCATCACCTGCGTCCAGCACGGCGACGGCGTTCATGTCCGACAGCGTCACGTACAGTCGCTTTTCGTCGGGAGAGAGGGCCAGGCTGGAAGGGGTTGCGCCGGGCAGTCCGTGGGCTTCCGCAGGGCGCACCAGGAAGCTCCGAAGCACACGGTCCGTCCGCGTATCGACGACGGAAATCGTGTCGCTGCCGGCATTGGCCACGAAGAGGCGATCCTGCTTGCGATTCAGCAGGAGGGCGATGGGATGCACTCCGGTCGGGATCGTGCGGGGATCCGAGTCCGCATCGAGCGCGTCCGGGTCAAGGACGGCGACGCAGGCATCCCGCTCGCTGCTGACGTAGAGCTTCCGCCCACGAGATGGCCCTGCCGTCACTGCGGCGATCGCGTATGGGAAGCCCGGGAGGCGTGAGCGACCCACGACGCGGCCACTCGCGGCATCGAAGGCGGTCAACGACCCCATCATCCCCGTCGGCCGTCCGGTGTTGTTGTTGACGCAGTAGATCCGGTCTCCCGACTCGCTGATGGCCAGCCCGGCGGTATGGCGAGGGAAGGCAGGCCCGGGGGCCACCGACGTGTCGGAGAGGTATCTGCTCGCCGGTTTGATCACGCCGTCGCTGGTGACGCTGTGGACGGACACCCGGTCTTCCGCGCCTCGCGAGGCGAACACGTTCGTCTCCCCAGAGGTGCCTGGGGAGACCGCCAGTCCGTAGTAGAGGCCTTCCTTTTTGTTCGAGCCGTCGGTCCGGTTCTGCGCGAACTCCAGCCGGCTCACCTGCCGGCCGGTCTCTACGCTGAGGACCGACAGGTACTGGCGGTAGCCCGTGGTGGTTACGATGAGGTGGCGGCCGTCGGGCGTGAGAGCCAGCGCGGCAGGATGCGAGCCGACCTCCGATTGCTCGCCCGTAGGCGTAATGGTCTGTCCGGTCACGAGCGGCGTGGGGACCGCGTTGTCCGCCTCAACCGGCCTGGACGTGACCTGCACCGCTCCTCTGCCCACGGCGATCGCAATCAATGCTGCTCCGGCCCAGGCCCAAACGCGTTTCGCTCGCCGTTCCATGTGTTGCCTCCGCGACGGCGTTGGACGTGGGACGGAGGCGATCCTCTGCGGGCGTCCGGTTGGGGCGACCGTCAAGTCGCCAGTTCAGGCGCGCCGCTAGCGTGGAAAGCTTAGAGTTGGCGGCAGGGGGGTCTCGAGACGGAGTTCCATTTCGAGCGCCGTGAGCGGGCGAGAGAACAGGTACCCATGTCCCCGAGTGCAACCGATGCGCATGACGGACTCCCGCTGCTCCTCGGTCTCGATTCCCTCGGCGAGGATCTCCAGGTCCAGCGCCCGGGCCATCTCACCCAGCGCTCGCAGCAGCCCATGGCTGCGCGGGTCGTGCGCAAGCTCGGCGACCACGGCGCGGTCGATCTTCAAGTAGTCGGCAGGCAGTTGTCGGAGGCTCCCGAGGGAGGACAGGCCGGAACCGAAGTCGTCGATGACCACACGGAGACCCCATTTGCGCACTTGATTCAGGCGGCTGATCGACTCCCCGAGGTCGTCGATCAATGCTCGCTCAGGCAACTCCAGGCGGACGTTCTGCAAGGGCAGCTCCAGTTGCTCAAGCAGAGCGCGGAGGGGGTCATCCCAGTCCGCGACCTGAAACTCCCGGCGAGAGAGGTTCAACCCTAGCTCGAGCGGCGGCACCCCTGGGTGCGCGGCCGTCCGTCGGCGGTTCCACTCGTCGACCTGGCGAATCGCCCTCTCTCGAACCCATTGCCCCAGTGGGATCGCCAGCCCGGTCTCTTCGGCCAGGGGCAGGAACTCGGCGGGGAGCAGCAGGCCGCGGGCGGGGTGCCGCCACCTGACCAACGCCTCCACTCCGACGATGCGGCCACTCCGGAGTTCGACCTCTGGGAGGTAGTGGACGCAGAACTCTTCACGGTCGAGCGCCCGGTGAAGTTCCGACTCCATCTGGAGGCGGGCCTCCGCCTGTCGGCGCATCTCCGCGTCGAACATCACCCAACGGCCACGGCCGGCGTCCTTGGCCCGATACAGCGCCATATCCGCATTGCGAAGCATCTCATCGGCGCTGACGCCCGCCCTTCCAAGGGCAATGCCCACGCTGACCCCCACGAAAGCCTCCTGCCCTCGCAGGTCGATCGGGAGCGAGACCATCGAACACAGCCTTCCGGCGATGAGTCCGGCCTCCTCGGGGCTTCGCACCCCGTCCAGGAAGACGGTGAACTCGTCGCCCCCGAAGCGCGCCAACAAGTCGCCCGGCCGGATTCCCCGTGTCAGCCGCGCGGCCACCTCGCGGAGGACATGGTCCCCGGCCACGTGGCCCATCCCGTCATTGATCACCTTCATGCGATCGAGATCGAGCATCATGACCGCCACGCGTTCGGGGTCCTGGTCCGTATCGGAAAGACGACGGCGGAGGCGGTCCAGGAAGCGCTTGCGATTCGGCAGGCCGGTGAGGGAGTCATGGTAGGCCAGGAATCCCAGTTCCTGTTCCAGCCGGACCCGTTCGGACACGTCTCGGGATACGGAGACGTACTCAGTGATCTCGCCAGTGATGTCGTCTCGGACCGGCCGGACCGAGGAAGAGAGCGAGACATACCGACCGTCTCGACGCCGGTGACGCAGGGTGATATCGGCGCGTTCCTGAACGCGCGGGCCGTCCGGGCTCGCTGCTCGTAATCCCGCGAGGTCGTCCGGGTGGATCAGCTCCCAGCACGACGTGCCGACCAGGTCTCGCGGATGGTAGCCGAGAATCGGCAGGCACGCAGGTGAGACGTAGAGATGCGTGCCGTCGATCGCGAGTCGGGAGATGATGTCGCCCGCGTGCTCGGCGAGCAGACGATGTCTGGCCTCACTGGTCCGCAGTGCAGACTCGGCCTGTCGGCGCTCCGTCACGTCGCGAAAGTTGATGACCACTCCGCCGAGGGTCGGATCCGCCAGCAGGTTGGTGCCCGTTGCTTCGAGCCAGATGAGGTGCCCGGCCGAGTGCCGGACGCGCACGGTGGCGCTGACCGTGTGGCCCGGCATCTGCAGCAACTGACTGAACATCGCTGCGGCCATCTCATGGTCGGCGGGATGCAGTCGATCGAAGGGGCTCCTGCCGAGCCAGTCCGCCGCGTCGTCGCCGAAGATCCGCGCACCATTGGGGCTCATGAACACCGTGCGCCCGTCGGCGTCCATCAGAGCAATGCCCTCGTGGCTGTTCTCCAGGAGTGCCAGACAGCGTGAGTCCAACTCCGAAAGCCAGGCCTGGCTCGGGGTGGGGATTTCGGAGTGGGGCGGCGGGGTGCTGGACATGGGCCGTTTCTGTTAGTAGCATCTCGCATAGCGGCGGGCCGGACCGTGATCCGCATCACAGCCGTCCCTGCGAAAGCTGCCCAGGAGAGAGCGATTATTGGCCGAGCCTCGGCTCATTTGCAGGTGAAACGGCCGCAATGACCTCCCGGGCCCCGAACAGGGCACCCGGAATGTCGGAGCCAGAGTTATGAGTCACATCTCTGTACGAGAATTCAATCCGAATCAAGCTGATGATCGTGGGCACCACGAATGGTACCGCCTTCAGCAGATCATCCACACTGAGAGTCATCCTGATGATCCGATGCGAAGTCCGGATCGCGTGCGCTGGGAACTGTTGAACCCCCGATCCACGAACGAGCATTCGCGGTGGATCGCCCATCGCGACGGCGAGGCGTCTGGCTTTGGGATCGTGGAGCGTGAGCTGAGGGATCAGAACACCCACGTGGCGTTCTTCTTCATCGGCGTCGAGCCGTCGAGCCGCCGCGCAGGAATGGCTCACCGCGTGCTGCGTGAGATCACGGAGACCGCTCGGGAATGGAACAGGGATCTCCTGCTGACGTGGACCCAGAGCACAGCGCCCTCGGGCGAGGCGTTCATGCGCCGTCTCGGAGCGCACCTGGGGCAGGAAGAGCGCTGCAGCCGCCTGCTGGTGGCTGATGTGGACCCATCACAGATGATCGCGTGGTTGGATGCCGCGGACCTGCAAGGTCTCGAGGCCGGCTACTTCCGGGGAGCCTACCCCGACGAGTCGCTGGAGATGGTCGCGCGGATGAAGGACGCCTGCAACCTGATGCCGCGCGGCGAACTGCGCCTGGAGGATGAGCACATCACCGCGGCCGAGCTCGCTGAGTCGGACCGTCGGCTGGTGGCGAGGAATCAGGATCGCCTGACCGTCTATCTGCGTGACAGCGCCAGCGGAGAGGTGGCGGGCTACACCCAGTTGCATTTTGACCCCGAACATCCGGATCACGTGGGCCAGGGCGACACCGCCGTCTTCCCCAACTACCAGCGACGCGGGCTGGGGCGGTGGCTGAAGGCCAGGGCACTGGTCTGGATGCAGGAAGTCTGGCCAGGGATGAAGGCGATCCGGACCTACAACGCCGAGTCCAACGCGCCAATGCTGAAGATCAACATCGAAATGGGTTTCCGGCCGTACTACGTCGGGCAGGCGTGGCAGATCGAGACGGACACGGTACGGAACTACCTGGATCGCGTGGCCGCGTAGCCGTTTCTGGCCTAGAACCAGAACTGGCTCCAGGCAGACCACCAGTCCGAGGCGCTGGAGGTGAGAATTCTCGGTTCGACCGTGTCGACGCCGGCCTTGAAACGGAATCTGTCGGCTCGGTCGGGGGAGAGGAACTCGATGCGGATCTCGCAGGGGCGCCCGGGGTTGTAGGGTCGCACCGACCGGATGTTTCGCAGCGATTCCCGGGCTCCTTCCTCAATCATCCGGCGCGCACGGATGGGAGCGATCTGGCGGGCGCTGTTGCGGGTCAACCCGCGCTTTACCGCGACTGTAGTCAGCGTTGGGCCCAGGAGTTGGCGGGCTTCCTCGCAGGTGGCGACGTCGCCGGTCACCAGCAGCACGGGGACGTTCCACGTTCCGCAAAGCGCGGCGTTGATCGCGGTTTCCCCGACCAGGACGTTGTTGAACCAGAGGTTGTGCCAGGCCTCGCTGGAGACGGTGTGCGACAGCACCCCTTCCGCAGTCCCCGCGCGGGCATGCATGCCGACGAAGAGGGCGGCGTCACAGCCCTCTTCCAGGAATTCCGTGTAGCCTGTCCAGGTGTGGTGGGCCACCCATTCACAGCGCGGGTCGAGCAGCTCCGGCACGAAGGAGTTGAACGACCAACTCCCCCCGGCGCCGTGGCAATCCACCGCCACGACCTCAGTGGCGCCTCCCGCAAAGGCACCCCGCACGGCGGCATTGATCTCCTCGGTGTAGAGGCGGCGTCCCTCCTCGTACATCGGGGCGCCCCCGTTGACCTGAGCCCAATCGACAATCCCCGAGACGCCCTCCATGTCCGACATGATCAACACTCGCATACACTACCTCGAACCCTTCACCCATCAACTCAAGCACTGTGATTCAGGTACCGGCCACGCACGAGTTGCCCAGACGCGCCCGAGCACGCCTGATGACGCGCCATCCCGTTCGCCCGGCGTGGCCTAGTTCTGTTTCGTCTTGCCCTTGGCCACGTTGCTATAGCCGGAATCGCCGTCGGCGCTCCGGGCCCGCACCCGGTACTTGTAAGTCTTATTCGGTCGGCAGCCCGCGTCGGCGTACTTGGTGATGTTCGGCCCGACGGAGCCGATCTCCTCAAATGAGGTCACCCCGCCGCCCTTGCGTTCGATCCGGAAGGAGGTCTCGGCGTCACTCCGGTCTCGCCAGCTCAGATTGATCTTGGTGGAAGACGCGGTCTTGGCTTTCAGCGTTGTGGGGGCAACCGGTGGATCGCCCATGGTGGTGGCGTCGGCCTCGTTGGAGTTTGCGGAGTCCCCGTTGTTGTTGGTGGCTCGCACCCGGTACCAGTACTGCCTGCTGGACTGCAAGCCCCCGTCGAGATAGTTGGTGCTGCCCGCGCCGACCGTGGTGACGGGGCTCCAATTGCCGCCCGCGGAGCCCTTGCGCTCGATCTTGAAACCGGTCTCGTTGTTGCTCCGGTCGTCCCAGGTCAGGTTGATCTGGCGGTTGCTGCGGGCTTCCGCCCCGAGATTGACGGGTGGGTCGGGAGGATTTCCGCCGCCACCTCCGCCGCTGATGTCGAAGAGGATCCCCGGCGTATCGCAGCCTTCCACGACTTCGACATTCTGAATTGTCTGCGACTCTCCGAACACGGATGCGGTGATGTTGTAGGTGCCGGCGGGCGCATTCATCACCCGATAGCCCCCGTCCAGCCGACTGGAGCCCGATGTGTTGGGGCCTCCGCCGACCGGACGGGCAGTGATCACCGCATTCGGGATCAGCGTGCCGCGGTAACGCACCTGGCCGGTGACGCATCCCACCGTGGCCCCGCGCGGATTGGGGTTCACATCCAGGTTGAGGGTGCCGGCGAGGTTGATGCGCCCATAGCCGTAGAAGGAGCTCCATCCGCCGTTGGCGAGCCCCAGGATGTCGTCGGCCCCCTGCTGGATTCCCCGCCAGATCTTCAGGCAGACGTCCGGGGTGCTCTGCGTGAAGCCCATTTTGCCGGCGTAGAGTGCCGCCAGGCCGACGACCTGCGGGCACGCCATCGAGGTGCCCTGGAGGTAGTCGTAGTTCATCTGATAGCCGAAGTCGGACCCCGTCATCGTCACCTCGTACGTCGGCATGGTGCTGTAGACGTTGAGGAACCAGAGCAGGTCGAAGTCGAAGTCGCCGCCCGGCGCGGCGACCCCGATATTGGCGCCATAGGTGGAGTAGGTGGCCAGTTGGTCCCGCGCGGAGGTGGCGGCCACGGCGAGGACGCGATCCAGCGCGGCCGGATAGAGGGGCTTGTTGTCCACGCCGTCGTTGCCGGCGGCGGCGATGCACAGGGTGCCCTTGTCCCAGGCGTAGTTCACAGCGTCTTGCTCCGCCTGGGAGTAGTCGTACAGCCCGAGAGACAGGTTGCAGACGAGGGCGCCGTTATCGGCGGCGTAGACAATCGCGCGGGCGATGTCGTCCGAGGTCCCGTTGTCGGCGGCGTCGACAACTTTCAGAGAGATGACGTTCGCGTTGTAGCCGTTCCCGGTGCAGCCGATGCCGTTGTTGGTTGACGCGGCCGCAATCCCGGTGACGTGCGTGCCGTGGCCGTAGTCATCCGCCGCCTCGTCTGTCTCGACGCCGTCCAGAATGGTCTTGTCCAGCGGGCGCAGCAGTTGACCCCCGTCGGAAACCGAGGTGCTGGTGCCGTTCTTGTTGATGAAGTCGGGGTGCGTGTAGTCCACGCCGGTGTCGATCACGGCGATTCGCACCGCATCCGACCCCTTTCCGCTCTGGCGTGTGTAGTACCGGCCAGGCCACGCGGACCAGGCACCATGCGCGTCCAGCAGGTGGGCGTCCCACTCAAACCAGGTAGCCATCTCCGGCTCTGTGGGCAGGCCGTAGTCGAAGTCGGTGTAGGCGGGATCATCCGGCTCGGCAAGACAGAGCTTCCGGAGCCGGTTTGGTTCGATGTAGAGAACGTTGGGGTTGCTGGCATAGACTGCGGCCGCCTCCGGGTTTCGCAGCGCTATCTTCTGAATCCCGAGCTGTGGGATCGCTCCCAGCAGGCGGGCCCCCGCGCGGCTGTGGAGCGCCGCCGCCGTCCCCTGCAGGGTGGACGGCTTGAAGCGCACCAACCACTGCTGGCTCAGGGCCGTCAGCGAGAGCCGACGGACCGGAGCGGCGCGAAGGGTCCCGCTGCCCATCGAGAATGCCCCCGCGAGAACGAGGACGAAGACAAGAGGACGAAGCAGTCGCGGCATCTTGACGAGCTCACTCTTCCGCGCCGTGGCGCCGGATGGTTGCCGAAGATTCTGGCGGAAATCCAGGTTCATGGTTCGTCCTCTCGTTGGCGGTTGCCTGCGTCGAAAGTCGGATCGCGCCCGCCCGGAATCGGGTCTGCCAGTCGAACATCGGCCAACCGACGATTCCGCCGACAGGTAATCCCCGTCCGCGCGGGTAACATCAACCAGTTCGGCATTCTGAGTGCACCGGCCCGCCGGCCGGGGGAGCGTGACCCATGAAGCGAGTACTTTTGTTGACCGCCGCCGCCGCCGCGCTGACGGTGCCCGCACTGTACGCACAGGAGGCGAAGTTCGTCAGCCTCTACAACGGTAAGGACCTCACCGGCTGGCATGTGAAAGACGGCAAGGCCGAAGCCTGGAAAGCCAACGGCGAGATGATCTCGTGCGTGGCGGCGGGGGGTGGCTGGCTCTCTTCGGACAAGGAGTATGGGGACTTCGTCCTTCGCCTCGAGTACCGCATCGGCCCCGGCGGCAACAGCGGCGTCGGCATTCGCTTCCCCGCGCAGGGAGATCCCGCCCACGTCGGCATGGAAGTCCAGATCCTGGACGACGAGGCGCCGCAGTACGCCAATCTCAAGCCGGCGCAATACAACGGCGGCATCTACTATCAGTCCCCCCCGAAGGTGAAGGCCTCGAAGAAACCGGGCGAGTGGAATCGCTACGTCATCCGCTGTCAGGGTCCCAACATCACCGTCCGACTGAACGGTACGGTGATCCAGGAAGTCAATGTCGAGCAGTTCACCAAGGGCGAGGGCGGCTACAAGGCGCTGGCGGAGCGTCCCCGGAAGGGCTTCATCGGGATGCAGAGCCACGGCGACCAGGTTGACTTCCGCAACATCGAAATCCGGGAGCTCTGACGATGCGCTCGACGTTTGCAGCCACTCTGTGCGCGGCAGCGCTGGCGGTGGGGGCGGCCCGGATGGTCTCGGCGGATGATCTCTACAACGGCAAGGACCTGACGGGCTGGCATGTGGAGAGCGGAAAACTCTCCTCCTGGACGGCCAATGGGGAGATGATCTCGTGCACCCGGCCGGGTGGCGGTTATCTCTGCCCGGACAAGGAGTACGGCGACTTTGAGCTCTCCCTCGAGTACCGTCTGCCGAAGGCGGGCAACAGCGGGGTTGGGATTCGGTTCCCCCGCGGGGGATGGCCCTCCACGGACGGGATGGAAATCCAGTTGCTCGACGACGCCGATCCTCGCTACGCCACCTTGAAGAAGGACCAGCGCAATGGATCGGTCTACACGCACATCGCTCCGAAGGCGTCGCCCGGGAAGCCCGCAGGCGAGTGGAATCGCCTCGTGGTGCGATGCCATGGGGCCCATGTGCAGGTGTCTCTGAACGACACGCCCATCCAGGACTTCCTGCTGGACGATTACCTCGACTCGTTAGGCAAGGGCAAGATTGGGCTTGGTCGCCGGCCACGCAAGGGGCTCGTCGGCCTCCAGAGTCACGGCGACCCGGTCGACTTCCGCCGGATCTCCCTGAAGGAGCTCTAGTCGGCGGACACGCCACGAGAGGTTTTTGTCGCCAGGGCGCGCGCCGGCGTCTCGTCCAGCGCAGTTGCGCGTTCGCCCTCTGCGTAAAGACGGAGGGGGCGGCCACGCAGGTCGTCCGGGACACGCGCCGGAAGAACGGACAGGACGCGGCCGCATTCCCGGCAGATGATGGACTGCCGGTCGACCGGACAGTCCGGGCGGCCCTGTTCCGGCTCCATCGGCGGACGCGCGGGTGGCAGGATGTAGACATGCCCGCAGGATGTGCAGTCGGCGATCGGCATGGGAGGTGATGGTCCGTGGCCGGGGGGGAGAGAGGGGGTTGTTCTCTCTGACGGCTCGGCGGCGACCGGAGTTCCGCCCTGTCGGTTCGGCTTCCCGGTGCCGCGAGAGGTCGGCGCGGGCGGCCCCGGCGGCCCGTTGGCTGGAGCGCACTGCGGTCCGCGGATATAGTTCCTGGAGCGACCGTTTCATCGTCGGCCCGTCAGATGTCCGAACCCCTCGAACAAAGCTACCGCTACTGCGTGCACATCGCACGGACACAGGCGCGGAATTTCTATTACTCGTTTCTGTGCCTCCCCCGCGCGAAGCGTGAGGCGATGTGCGCCATCTACGCCTTCATGCGCTTTTCGGATGACATCTCCGACGGCGACCCTCGGGGCGGTGCCGTCCCAGACTCCGCTGACCGCGCGGGTCGGATGATTGCCTGGCGAGGGGCCATGGATGCCGCACTGGCTGGGGAAGATGGGGAGAGCCCCATCTGGCCCGCGTTCCGGGATACCGTCAACCGGTACGGCATCCCCGTCACCTACCTGCACTCGCTGATCGACGGCACCGAGATGGACCTTCAACCTCGCCGTTTTGAGACCTTCGCCGACACCTACGACTACTGCTACCACGTGGCCAGCGTGGTGGGGCTGGTCTGCATCCATGTGTTTGGCTTCCGGGATCCCCGCGCGATCGAACTTGCCGAGTGGAACGGCGTTGCGTTCCAACTCACGAACATCCTGCGCGATCTCCGCGAGGACGGCCGCCTCGGTCGCGTCTATCTGCCCCAGGAAGACCTCCGCCGCTTCGGGTACTCGGAGGAAATGCTCGCCCAGGGGCGCGATTCGGAGGCGTTCCGCAGCCTGATGCGGTTCGAGGTTGCCCGGGCTCGAGACTACTACGATCGGGCCGCGCCACTGGTGGATCTCATCGAGCCGGATAGTCGACCGTGTCTCCGGGCGATGCGCGAGATTTACGGCGGCATCCTCCAGTGCATCGTCTCCAGAGATTACGACGTTTTCACTCGGCGGGCGCGTGTGCCCACCTGGCGGAAGCTGATGGTGGCCTCGCGCGCCATCTGCGAGGCGAGGCTGGGCCGGAGACCGGGGCTATCAAGCGCGTCGTAGTTCTCGGAGCGGGTCTGGCGGGTCTGGCTGCCGGGCTCGCCCTTGTCCGGCGCGGCTTCCACGTGGAGTTGCTCGAGGGCAAGAGCATCCCGGGGGGCCGGGCATCCTCCTACGAGGCCCAGGACACGGGGGAACCCGTCGACAACTGCCAGCACGTGCTGATGGGCTGCTGCACGAACCTGTTGCAGTTCTACGAGCACGCCGGCGTGCGCGATCGCATCGCATGGATCGACGCGATCCGCTTCCTGGCCACGGACGGCAACCACTCCGTGCTGCGGGCCAGCCGCCTGCCCGCCCCGTTCCACCTGATGCCATCGTTTTTTCGGTTGGGGTTCCTCAGCGCGTCTGATAAGGTCGCCATTGGGTCGGCCCTGTTCTCACTGCTTGCTCCCGCGCCGCCTCGGGACGAGCCCCTGGCGGCGTGGCTGACGCGCCGCCGCCAGCCCCACCGAGCGATCAGCCGCTTCTGGCGCCCAATTGTGGTGAGCGCCCTGAACGAGGAACCGGAACGCTGCAGCTTCCTGATGGCGCGCAAGATCTTCCGGGAGGGGTTTCTCTCCCATCCCCGCGCCTACGAGATGGGAATCCCCCGCGTTCCCCTGTTGGATCTGTACCGGCCATGCGTGGCCGCGATCGAGGCGGGCGGGGGGACGGTGCGTTTCCGAGCCCGTGCACGGGGCCTCCGCCTGGAGCGGGGGATGGCGACGGGCGTCGCCACCACCGACGGAGTCGTGGACGCGGACTACGTCATCAGCACCCTGCCGTGGGACGCTGCCGGGGAGGTGTTGGGCCCCGCGGCCGGGGTAGCGGTTGGGCGCGCCGCCGCGGAGCTGCAGCCGTCGCCGATCAGCGCCGTTCACCTCTGGTGGGACCGCGAAGTGACGACGATGCCCCACGCGGCACTCCTCGATCGCGAGGTGCAGTGGATGTTCAACAAGACCTCCGACTACGCCCGGGACGGGGGGACGCACATGGGCCTGGTCGTCTCCGCCTCACGGGACTGGCTGCCGCGCGGTCGCCGAGAGATCCTCGCGCTGGCGGAAGCGGAGATGCGCGCCGCATTCCCGGGGACCGCCGGCGCGTCCGTCCGGCACAGCGCCCTCATCAAGGAAGCGCGGGCGACCTTCTCCCCGGCACCGGGCGTCGACGCCATCCGCCCCGGACCCGACACCGCCCTGCCGAACCTCTTCATCGGCGGCGACTGGACCCGGACGGGGTGGCCCTCCACGATGGAAGGCGCCGTCCGCGGTGGATTGCTGGCGGCCGAAGGAGTGTTGGCGGCCGAGGGACGTCCGGAGACACTCCTGGCGCCGGACCTCCCCTGGCTGTCCCGCCTCGGCCGCCCGGACACCGCTCGGCCGACCTGAGGCCCGCGCCCGGTGGCGGGGCGCGCCCACCGCCCCATTCATCCGACACGAGTGGATGAGCCACCGCGGCTCCTTATGTTGCGAAAAAAAGATGGTCCTCTTCGGACCCCGGGAAGGCGTGTTGTCGGGGAGTAGTGATCGCCGCGGATGGGCCGCGGTGGACGAGGAGGGGACATGGCGAAGCCGGCGCGGCGGGATGGCGCGGCGCGAACCGCACGCGGGTCCGGTTGGGCGGGGTGGCTGGCGCCCGTCTTGCGTGCGTTCCGGCGCACCTGGTCCGGGGAGACGGCTCCTGCCCGGGCTGCCGGTCGGGATGGGCTGATGCTGCGCGAGTCGGCGCCGGGGAGCCGGTTCGACTTCGCCACGGCCGTCGGGGATCCGACGATGAACAGCGCCGTCGCCATCTGTCTCGGCTGGCTGACGGACAACATCAGCGAGCCCCGGTTGGTGGTGACGCGACCTACCCCCGGCGGCCCCGCCGTGCCTGTGGAGGATCATCCCCTCCCCGCGCTGGTTGAGGCACCGAACAGCCACTACGACGGCCCGGGCCTCTGGGCGGCGACGGTGATCGACTACTGCGCCACCGGGAACGCGTACTGGTTGAAGGCGCGCGGGGCCGACGCGGGGCGTCCGTGGGAGCTCTGGTGGCTGCCGGCGGCGTCCGTCACGCCGTGCGGAGAAGGGGAGTCTGCCTTCATCAGTCACTACCTCTACCGCGTTCGCGGCAGAGAGGTGAGGCTGCGGCCGGATGAGGTGGTCCACTTTCGCGACGGCATCGATCCGGAAGACCCGCGGCGTGGTCGGTCTCGCCTGCGCCCCGTGCTCCGGGAGATCTACACCGATAACGAGATGGCGGGCTACATGGGGGCCCTGATCCGCAACTTCGGCCTGGCCGGGGCCGTCATCCGCCCCGCGACGCCGGATGTGGAGCTGACGGAAGAGCAGGCGCGTGTGATCACCGACCGCTGGCGGCGGACCGTCACCGGCGAGCTGCGGGGAGCACCGATGGTCTTCTCCCTGCCGGTGGAGGTGGAGCAACTGGCGCTGACGCCGGAGCGGTTGGGCCTGCACGAGGCACGGTGGACGCAGGAGGCCCGCATCGCCGCCGCGCTGCGGCTGCCCGCGCTCGTCGTGGGGCTGAACGTCGGCGATCTCACGCGAACGTACGCCAACTATGCCCAGGCTCGCCGGGCCGCCTATGAGGACTGCCTGATGCCGCTGGGTCGGCGGTTGGCGCGGACGCTGGAGCGCCGTCTGCTTCCGGACTTCCCCGGCAGCGCCGGACTGCGTGTCGGTTGGGACTATCGCGACGTCACCGCCCTGCGCGAGGAGTGGGGCGCCCTGGTGGAGCGAGCCACTCAGGCCACGGCCGCCGGTTGGATGACGCGGGATGAGGCTCGGGCGCTGGCGGGTCTGCCGCCGGCCATGGGAGGTGCACGCGACGGAGAGGAGAGTTGAAGATGATCAACGGCGGGCGGCGATGCTGCCCCTTTGTGCCGCTGCGAGCCGGACCCGGGGAGGATGGCACCGGTTCGGCTGGCTGCGGCGATCCGCCCGGGGATCCGGGCTTGCTTCGAGGCCTGGCCAGCGTTTTCTTTCTGGCAGATGACAGCCCGGGACCGGACATCATCTCGCCCGGAGCATTCCAGGCCGACCTCCCCCGGTTCCTGGCGGACGGATTCGTCAGCGGCCTCAACCACGACTGGGACCATCCGATCGGGCGGCCGCTCGAGGCGCGAGAGACGGACATGGGCCTGCTGGTGAGCTGCCGGCTGGCGGATACGCCCGCCGCCCGAGAGGCGCGTGTGCTGATCGGGGCCGGGGTGGTGCGCTACCTCTCCATCGGCTTCCAGGCACTGGGTCAGGAACGCCTGGCGACCCGGGCAGACGTTCGGGCGTGGTGGGCACGGCACGGGTATGCCCCGACCGAGCGGGATGAGCACCTGGTGCGCCACGGCGCCAGGCTGCTGACTCGCATCCGGCTGTACGAGGTCAGCCCGGTCTGCGTCCCCGCGAATCCGGGTTCGGTGATCCTGGACATGCACGGCGGGGCCCTCCGGGCAGACGCCCTCTACAGCGGCTTCCTGGAGTGGGAGAGCCGCCATCTGGGCGTGCCGGGGAGTCGAGACAGCAGTATGCGTGCAGCGGGAGTCGGTGTGAATAACGACGACTGAGGGACGAAAGGAGAACGACGAATGGGAGTGTGTGAACTGTCGGGTCTGATCGAGACGCGGCGACGGGAGTTGGCGGCGCTGTTCCAGCAGCGGCGCGACGAGGATGGCCGCCTGACGCTCTCCGAGGAGGAGTGCGTGGAGGTGCGCCGCCGCAATGAGGAGTTGAGCACCCTCAGTGATCGCCTGGAGGCGGCCCGTGAGGCGGAGGAGATCGAGCGCCGCAACCGCGAGGCGCTGGAGCGCGATCAGGAGCGGCGTCGGCCGCCGCTGCCGGGTCCCTTCCGGGGCGAGCAGGGTGCGGGTCCGATCTCGCTGGGTCGCCTCTTCCTGGAGAGCCGCGCCTACCGCGGTTATCAGGGCGGGCAGGGCCCCGTCGACGTCCTCGACGTGGATCTGAAGACCCTGATGAGCACCACGGCCGGTTGGGACCCGGAGGATCTGCGGACCGACCGCATCACCCTCTCCGCCCAGCAGGGAATCCGCGTGATCGACGTCATCCCGAAGAGCGAGACCACCATGAGTACGGTGCTCTACATGGAGGAGACGACGTTCACGAACAACGCGGCGGAAGCGGCTGAGGCGGCGGCCTACGGAGAGTCGGCGTTGGCCTACACCGAGCGCAGCAGCGAGGTGCGGAAGATCGCCGTCTCGCTCCCGGTCACCGACGAGATGCTGGAGGATGCTCCGCGGCTGCGGGACCTCATCGACAATCGGCTGCGCTTCATGCTGGCGAAGCGGCTCGACAGCCAGATCCTGGTCGGAAGCGGCGTGGCACCCAACCTGACGGGTGTGAATAACATCGCTGGCATTAATACCCAGGCGAAGGGTGCCGACCCCGTCTACGATGCCATCCACAAGGGCATGGTGTTGTGCCAGACCGTCGGCTTCGCCGATCCGACGGCCATCCTCATGCACCCGCAGGACTGGCAGGATCTGCGCCTCACGCGGACGGCGGACGGCGTCTACCTGCTCGGCTCTCCTGGCGATCACGTGGAGCCCCGGTTGTTCGGGCTGCCCGTGGTCGTGACCACGCACCAGACGCAGAATACCGCGGTGGTGGGGGACTTCCGCATGCACAGCGAGTTGGTGATGCGCCGCGGCATCGAGGTGCGGATCACCGACGCCCACAGCACCTTCTTCACGGAAGGGAAGCAGATGCTGCGGGCCGATCTGCGCGTGGCGCTGGTGTTCGACCGCGCCGCGGCCTTCTGCAAGGTCACCGGCATCTAGCGCCGGGTCGCGTTCACATCCCATGGGGCTCGGATCACATCGAGGTGGTCCGGGCCCCTTCTTTGTTTTCGAAGCGAGGAGCAAGTATGCCGATTATCGATGGAGGGACCCTCCTCCCTGGTTCGGGGCTCGACGCCCCGCTGTTGAACGCGGGTGCCCCGGTGAACGGCACCACCCACGCCGGCGTCGCCGCTGTGGGGGCGCTGTTGATCGACACCACCAATGCCCGGCTTTTCATCAACACCGGCACGCAGGCCAGCCCCACCTGGACGCTGGTCGGCTCCCAGAGCTAGGGCGTTCATATGGGGAAGAGCGCCTATCCCACCGCGACCGACCTCACCCAGTACCTGACGGCGGCGGGAACCCCGGTTCCGGCGGGGCTGGATCTTGCAAGCATCGCGGCGGCCGCTGTCGACGAGTTCGAACGTCGCGCCGGCCGCCGTATGCTGCGTGAAGCTGCCGACGCCGTCCGACGGTTCGACCCGCCGGCGGACCGGGACGGTTGGCTGGATCTGGAGGCGGATCTCTGCACCCTCACCAGCGTGGAGTATCAGCCAGCCGGGGCCGCACCCGTTGCACTCGCCGAGGGGAGTGACTTCCGTACGCTCAGCCGGAACCCCGGCGTCGCCCCCGAACCGCTCACGGAGCCGATCGTTGCGCTCATCCTGGCCCGGATGTGGTTGGCGCCCCTGCGGATGCCGGAGGGCGGCAGCATCCGCGTGACGGGGCGATGGGGGTACGCCGTCGCCATTCCGGACGATGCGTGGTGGGCGATGCTGGTGAGGGCGGCGGGTCTGGCGGCGCCGGCTGCAACCTCTGCCCGGGCGTGGGGCGCAACGTTTGAGGCCGCGGTTCGCCGCTGGCGGAGGGTGTAAGCATGCCGGCGCTTGCCCCTGCCCTCTCCCCGGCCCGGCGGGATCAGCACCCACTGCTCCCGCTCGCCGCCCGGACCGCCGGTGGGGAGAGCGATGTGCTCACCCTGCCGGAGGCCGGGTGGCGCTCCCTCACCGTGCAGCTCGTCGTCACCGCCGGGGGCATCAACCCGGGTGACAGCCTGCAGGTCACCCTGCAGCATCGGCTGGATGGTGCGAACTGGGATGACCTGGTGGCGTTCACGCCCGTGGGTGCGCCGCTGCTCGCCTATCAGGCGGAAAGCGCCTCTCTGCCTCGCCGACGCGCCGATTCCCCCGGCGAGATCCACCTGATGACCGATCTTGGGCTGGCGCCGGGCACTCTCCGCGCTTGCTCTGTCGGCAGCGAGTTCCGCGCTCGGTGGACCGTCGTGAGCGGCGGCCCCGGCACCAGCTACACCTTCGCCGTTTCTTTGTTCCCCGGTTCCCTGTGAGAGGGTCCGGGCTGGAAAGGATGAGCCATGCCGTATCAGAACCCGGTCGAGGATATCAGCCTCACCATCCCCAACGGGACCTCCGCCAGCGACGCTGCCGCGCTGGACGGACGGGCCGTCATCGGCCTCCAGACCCCGGCCGGGTGGACCGCCGCCGGAATCAGCTTCGAGGTGAGCGAGGACGCCGCCACCTGGGTCCCTCTGTTCGCGATCACCACGCCGGGCACGGCTGCGGAGATCACCATCCCGAGTAGCGCGGTCCCGACGCTGGGTTCGCAGCGCGAGTTTGCCCTGGATGCCGGCTGGACGCTCGGCTGGCGTTACCTGCGCGTGATCTCCGGCGTGGGGGGAGCCGGCGTCAATCAGGGCGCCGCCCGGACGCTCAAGCTGCGCGTGCGAGGGATTTGATGATGACCAGCGGACGGAGCGCGCGGCGTCTCCTCCTGCCGCGACGAGTCCAGGGGCCGGGTATCCTGGTTGCGGACGCCTTCAGCCGCACGGCGGCAAACCTCGGTGTGGCGGACACGGGTCAGCCCTGGACCGAGCGCCAGGGCACGTGGGCGGCGGATGGCGCCTCCGCGTACGTCTCCGCCACGGCCGGCGATCACCAGAACGTGGCGGAGGTGGACGCGGGTGTGGCCGACATTGTGCTGCGCACCGCGATCGCCCCATTCG
The DNA here is from genome assembly GCA_964609085.1 of uncultured bacterium. Lineage (GTDB taxonomy): Bacteria > Armatimonadota > SYMT01 > SYMT01 > SYMT01 > JANPLG01. Next base: position 70,558 of record CAZSRZ010000010.1, read on the forward strand.
GCGGCGATGCCGGTGTGGTATTCAGGCTGCAGGACAACGCCAACTACTGGGTGCTCGTGCTGGGGCCGGTTGACATGCGGCTCTACAAGCGGGTGTCGGGGGCGTTTAGCCTGATCGCCTCGCACGCCAGCGGCTACTCCGCGGGGGAGGAGGTGAAGGTCGTCCTCGCGGGCAGCACCATCGACTGCTATCGCGCCGGAGTGCTTCGGATCAGCATCAGTGACGCAACCCACCTGGCCGCTACGCGTCATGGCATCCGCCGATACGACGCCGTGGACACGACCAGTCGCTTCGGCTGGTTTGAGGTGACGGGATGAGAGAGGCGTTCATCTGGATAGTGGTGCCGCGTGTCGGCACGGGGACCTATGCCAATCCATTCCGCGCCGACCTGCCTCCGGGGGTGACCCACGCGGCTGCCGGTCCCGTCCGCGGGACACCCTCCGACTCACCGCGGTGGCTGGTGCTGGCCCGAGCGGCCCCCGGTGGGCTGACCGGCGAGGAACTGGGCAGCGGCGAAGCGGGCCGCGTCGCCGCGGCGCAGCGAGCCAGCGGCGGCGGCGTGCTCTTGGGGGAGTAGTCGCCGACCCGGCCCCATCGGTTCCGAGGCGAAGGGTCTTCAGCGTGAAGGTGCCGTCAGGTTTGATGGCCGGCCAACCGACCGTCGGCTCCAACGGGGCGCCTTCAGGGCCGGGTCATTCGGAGCCCGCTTGCGACGACGAGCACCTCCGTTACTTCGTGGGCCAGAACAGCGACGGGCAGCGGCAGGACGCCGGTGATGGCGAGCGAAATGAGGGCGCCGATAACGACGGTCGACGCAGTCAGGTTCTGGCGCATGATCGCGCGGGTGCGGCGGGCGATCCGTATGGCCTCGACCAGTTTCATCAGGTCGTCCGCCATCAGCGCCACATCCGCCGTCTCAATGGCGACGTCGGTCCCCGCAGCCCCCATGGCAATGCCGACACTCGCCTCGGCGAGGGCGGGGGCGTCGTTGACGCCGTCGCCCAACATCGCCACGGCGCCGTACTGTGACATCAGCG
>CAZSRZ010000011.1:0-36402 GCA_964609085.1 uncultured bacterium
GAAAGCCCGGCGCGACAGGGGCAGATTCCCGGGCCGATCCGCCCTTTCCTGCCCCCAGCCGCCCGGCACCGAGATCCTGCCTCGGACACCATGGCGAGACGGCCCGTCCATCCATGAATCGTCGACTACCGCTCCTCGATGAGGACGTAGCGGTTCGGCTGTACGTCCCTCAGCTCCACGGATCTTCCGCCGGGAAAACGTACCGTCAGCCGGCGAACGCGCGGGGCGCCGCGCAACCCGAAGAGTCGCGCCCGGGCGCTTTCGGAAGCGTAACTGCCACCGCTGCGCACCCAATCCACCTGGACGCCGTCCACGGTCTCGACCTCAATCCGCGCCCCCAGGCCATCGCGACCACTTCGACCACCCTTCACGCGGACGCCCAGCCAACTGCCGCCGGGCGTGTCGTTCCGGAAGAGCCGGGGGGTCCCGTTTAGCACCGTCATCATCACGTCGAGGTCGCCGTCAAGATCGTAATCCGCCATGGCGGCCCCGCGGCCGACCACGGGTTCGGTCAGCCCCGCCTGCCCGCCGCCGTCGAAGTGGCGACCCCCTTCACCGCGCAGCATCAGCGCAGGTCGCTGGGCATACGTGGCACCGGGATGGACCTCCGCGATGTTGTCCAGGATGTGGCCGTTGGCGAGGAAGAGATCCGGCCGGGCGTCCTGATTGAAGTCGCCGAACAGAAGCCCAAAAGTCAACGATCGAAGGGTGGGAACCGCCAGCGCGGCCGTCTCGGTGACGTCCTCGAACTGCAGATCGCCCCGGTTCCGGAACAGTGTCATGCCTTCATCCATGAAGTTGCCGATCGCCAATCCCGGAAGTCCGGTGCGGTCGAAGTCGGCAATGTCGACACCCATCGCGGCGGTGGGGTGACCCGACCGGGGATAGGAGACGCCGGCACCGAGGCCGTACTCCCGGAAGCGTCGGCCCTCTTCGTTGCGAAACAGGAAGCTCGGCGTGCTGTCGTTCGCCACGAAGAGGTCCGTCCAGCCATCGCCGTCAAAGTCCAGCGGCACCACCCCGAGTGACTTGCCCTCCGCGCCATCAGCGCGCATGGCGACCGTCACGTCACGGAACCGGCCACCACCGAGGTTGCGGTAGAGGTGATTGGCAGCCGCCGGGTAGGATTCCGGCAGGCAGTAGATCGGCGTCCCGTCCCGCTCGCAGGGGCGATCAAGGGTCTCGGTCCACCGCACATAGTTGCAGACATAGAGATCGGGCAGGCCGTCCCGATCATAGTCGAGCCAGCAGGCGCTGGTGCCCAACGCGGGATCCGCCAACCCGGCCGCCGCGGTGACGTCCCGGAACCTGCCGCTGTCGTTACGCAGGAGTCGGTCAGGCCCGTACCCGGCGATGAAGAGATCCGGGTCGCCGTCATTGTCGTAGTCGGCCACGGCGGCGCCGATGGCGTACTGTCGAAGGTGGAGGCCCGCCTCCGCGGTGACGTCCCGGAAGGTGCCGTCCTGCTGGTTCCGAAACAGCGCCGGGTAGGGATCCAGCGGCTGCTTTCCGGGCGGACAGCCCTTGAGCGCCGCGCCGTTCAGCAGGAGGATGTCCTCCCAACCGTCGCCGTCATAGTCCAACCAGGCGCACCCCCCACCCAGCGGCTCGATGAAGAGCCGCTTCCCCCAGCCTCCATCCCAGTGCCGAAAGCGGATCCCGGCAGCCTCGGCTCTCTCCGTGAAGCGCACCGGTGACGGCGGCGCGGGGGGTGCCGGACCGGATGGGTGAGGCCGGCAGCCGAGGAGCATGGCGGCAGCGGTAGCGAGCAGGAACCGGGCCGCGGGAGCGATCACGCGCACTCAGAACAGCCCGAGCACCGGCTGGCCGGCGCTCACCACATGCGGCCGGTTCTCTCCATCGTAAATCAGCGTGTCGGGCGAGAACCCGAAGGCGTGGAAGATCGTCGCCAGCAGGTCTTCCGGTCGCACGGGATTCTCCGTCGGGTAGGCGGCGTGGCCGTCGCTGGCCCCGTAGACAAAGCCTCGCTTGATCCCCGCGCCGGCGAGGACGACGGACTGGCATGCGCCCCAATGGTCGCGACCCATCGCGGCATTGATCTTCGGCGTGCGTCCAAATTCCCCCATCGCCACCACCAGAGTCTCATCCAGCAGTCCGCGCGTGTCCAGGTCGTCGATCAGCGCAGAGAGGGCGCGGTCCAGCGAAGGCAGGCAGTATTCCTGCTTCAACATCTCATAGCCGGTAATCCCGCCCAGGGCGGCGGTCCCGCCGTGGTTGTCCCACGGGTTCAGGGGGTTGCCGTCGGGGCGGAAATACATCCAGTTGACCGTGGCCAACCGTGTTCCCGCCTCCACCAGACGCCGCGCCAGCAAGAAGCTCTCGCCGTAGTGGTTGCGGCCGTATCGGTCCCGGAGGGCGGCCGGCTCCAGGTCCAGATTGAAGGCGCGCTTGGTGCTGGGGGAGCACAGCAGATCGAAGGCCTGTTCTCGGTTGGCATCGAAACCGAGCGCTGCCGGAGAGGCCCCGACGTAGCGATCCGCGGCTTCCACCGTGCGCAGCAGACCCTGCCGACGCACGAGGCGTTCCACATTCAGCCCCGGCGGGAGCCCGAAGTCGAAAATGGGGCGCCCGCCGGCAAATCCCGCGTCCGGCAGCTCCAGTGGATCGTACCGAGCCCCCAGCCAGCCCGCGTGGGTGCCGGAGTACTTGACCCCGTCGTGCATGATCGGGCGCGGCAGGGTGACGGCCGAGGGGACGCCGCGCGAGGGAGCCAGGCAGGACATCACCGCCGCGGGGCCGGGGTAATGCAGCCGCGTTCGGTTGTTCCGCGGCACCACCATCGTGGTGTCGACCTGCCCGGTGAGCATGTGGTAGCAGCCTACCTCGTGCACGTCGCTCCCATGCGTCACCGAGCGAACGATGCTCACCCTATCCGTCACGCCGGCAAAGAGGGGCATCTGGTCCGAGACGTCGATGCCCGAAGCCGCCGACTTGATCGGCTTGAAGTGACTGCGGATTCCGTCCGGAGCATCCGGCTTCACATCCCACATGTCCATCTGCGGCGGACCGCCCCACAGGAACAGCAGGATGCACGACTTCGCTCGTCCGGGAGTGCCCGGCCGGGCAGCCGCGCCGGCCGCGGCCGCCTTCTCGGCGCGCAACAGGCCCGGGAGGGTCAACCCCCCCAGGCTCACATGTCCGAGTCCGATGAGCGCGTCACGTCGATGCAAAGAGCGACTCCCGCGGCTCTGCCGCTTCCGACCAGCGGATGATGATGTAGTAGGACTCTCCCCCGACGCGGAAGATGCGCGATTCTAGACGCTACCGCTCGTAGGGTGCCAGGTCCGGGTCCGCCGTCTCCCGACGCAACTCCAGGATCCGCCGCTCCAATCGCGCGGCGATGCGAGCGTACTCCTTGCGGCCATAGAGGTTCGCTCGCTCCCCTGGGTCCTTCCGCAAGTCATAGAGCTCCCATTCTTCCGGTCCCTGGAAGTAGTGAATCAGCTTGTACCGTTCCGTGCGGACGCCACGGTGCATGCGCACGCTGTGCGCACCGGGGAACTCGTAGTACTCATAGAGCCAGTCGTCCCGCCAGGGAGCCCGGGAATCGGCGAACAGCGGCACCAGGCTCTTGCCATGCATCAGCTTCGGCCGCTTGATCCCCGCCAGTTCGAGCATCGTCGGAGCGATGTCCACATTGAGCGCCATCCGGTCCGTGGTCATACCGGCGCGAATCATCCGCGGGTATCGGATCAGCAGGGGGATGCGGATGGAGGGCTCGTGCATCAACCGCTTGTCGTAGAGCCCCCACTCCCCATGGAAGAAACCGTTGTCCGAAGAGTAGACGACCATCGTGTCGTCCAGGCGGCGGCGGCGCTCCAGCACCGACAGCACCTTGCCCACGTTCTCATCCACGCCTACCAGCGTCCCGTAATAGCCGCGGATGAATTCCATCGAAGTCACGTCGGGGGCATTGCCGATTTTGTTGTCGGCGTCCGCGAAAGCGCGGGGCTTGCCGGGATACCCCTTCTCCTTTTCGGCCCAGGAGTCCGGACGCGGGAAGCTCACATCCCGGAAGAGATCCCGGTGCCGTGGAGCCGGCAGCCAGCTTCGATGTGGAGCCTTGAACCAGAGGAAGAGGCAGAAGGGCCGATCGTCGCGGGCCTCCAACCACTGGATCGCCCGGTCGGTCACGATGTCGTCCATCCACCCTTCGTACTGGCGATCGGGTCCGATCACGCCGTCCCGGCCCTCCGCGATGCGGGGGTTCATGTAGATCCCCTGCCCGTTGAAGCCGAAGTAGTAGTCCCAGGGGCGATCCCGCAGCGCCCCGGTCATGTGGCTCTTCCCGCAGAACGCGACCTGGTACCCCGCCTTTCGCAGGTGCTCGGATACCAGGGGAATCTCCTTGCGCACGCGCCGGTCCAGGTTTTCCTTGTTGTCGGTGACGCTGGTGGTGTGCGTGTAGAGGCCGGTCAGGAAGCTGCTGCGACTGGGGGCGCAGAGGGAGTTGGTCGTGAAGGCGTTGCGGAACCGCATCCCTTCGGCGGCGAGGCGGTCCATGTTCGGCGTCAGCAGCGTCGTGTTGCCGGCGCAGCTCATCGCGTCCGCGCGCTGATCGTCCGTGAGAAAGAAGACGAAGTTCGGTCGGCGCGGGGGTGCGGCCCTGGCCATCCGTCCCGCCGCGGTGCAGACGGGGATGATGGCGAGGATCAGAGCGAGATGGATCCGGCTGAGATGGATCCGGCTGAGATGAAAGGGTCGAGGACGGGGCATCGTGTGCAAACTTGTCGTGAGGGGACTCTCGGGTGCCTGTTCCCTGTCGGACGGGTGCTTCCCTCTGGCCGCCACCCGCGCATGAGCAGCCTGGGTGCGCTTGGGTGCGTCTGGGTGCGTCTGGGTGCGCCTGGGTGCGCCTGGGTGCGCCTGGGTGCGCCTGGGTGCGCCTGGGTGCGCGGGCCTCCGGCCCGCCCCTCCCGAGGATGCGCTGGGATGCACGGGGGTGCACGGGGGTGCGCGGGCCTCCGGCCCGCCCCTCCGGAGGACGAGGAGGTAACGGATGGATTCACGTCTCAGCAGGCGCACAGTGTTGGGTGGTCTGGCGCTCGCCGTCGGCGCACCCGCCTGCGTGCGAGCCGAAGGTTCGATTCCCCACGCAACCTCCGGGGTGCAGAGCGGCGACGTTCGCGCCGGCCGGGCTGTGGTCTGGTCTCGTTGTGACCGCGCCGCCCGGATGCTGGTGGAGTGGGACACCTCGGAGCGCTTCGTCGATCCCCGACGACTCACCCCGGTCGCCGCGCTGGAGGATCGCGACTTCACCGCCCGCATCGATCTGCGCGATCTCCCCGCGGGCGAGACGATCTGCTATCGCCTCCGCTTCCAGGACCTGGCCGATCTGCGCTCACTCGGGCCCTGGCACACAGGCAAGCTCACAACGCCCCCGGCGACGAAGCGGGACCTCACCTTCGTCTGGAGCGGCGACACCGCCGGCCAGGGGTGGGGCATCGACACGGCCGGCTCCGGCTCCGGAGGCGGCATGCTCACCTACCGCTCAATGCACGCGCTCCGCCCCGACTTCTTCCTTCACTCCGGGGACACGATCTATGCGGACAACCCGCTCCAGGCGGAGGTGAAGCTGGACGACGGCACACTCTGGCGCAACCTGGTCACCCCCGAGAAATCGAAGGTCGCGGAAACGCTGGACGAGTTCCGGGGCAACCATCGCTACAACCTGCTCGATCCGAATGTGCGCGACTTCCTCGCGGAAACGCCCGCGCTGTACCAGTGGGATGACCACGAGACCCGGAACAACTGGTTCCCCGGTCAGATCCTCGACGATCCGCGCTATCGGGTCCGGAGTGTCGACCTGCTGGCCGCCCGCGCCCGCCGGGCCTTCCTCGATTACACGCCCATCCGAGCGAACCCCACGGATCCGGACCGCGTCTTTCGGAGCTACCGCCAGGGACCGCTGCTGGAGGTCTTCCTCCTGGACGAGCGCAGCTACCGCGGACCCAACACCTCGAACCGGCAGGCAACGCGGTCCGGCGAAACTGACTTCCTCGGCACCCCCCAACTGGAGTGGTTGAAGCGGCGGCTCCTGGCCTCGAAGGCTGTCTGGAAGGTGATCGCCAGCGATATGCCCCTCGGCCTCGTGGTGGGGGACGGCACGGACCGGTACGAAGCCTGGGCCAACGGCGCCGGTCCACCGGCCGGCCGAGAGCTGGAGCTGGCGGAGCTGCTCCGCCACATCCGAGACCGCAGGATCCGCAATACCGTCTGGCTCACCGCGGACGTCCACTACGCGGCCGCGCACGAATACCACCCGACCCGAGCCACCTTCACGGAATTCTCGCCCTTCTGGGAGTTCGTTGCCGGGCCGCTGCACGCGGGCAATTTCGGGCCGGGGACGCTCGACCCCACCTTCGGACCGCGCGTCGACTTCCACAGCGTCCGCCCCGGGACCAGGCCGAACCGTCCCCCGAGCGAAGGGCATCAGTACTTCGGTCATGTCCGCATTGACGGGCGGAGCGCCGCGATGACGGTCTCCCTGCACAACCGCGTCGGCGAGCGCGTCTATCGCCGTGAGCTCGCTCCGGAAGCCTCCCGGTAAGCCACGTGCGGTCACTTCGCGCCCTCTTCCTGGTGAACGTGGTTCCGGCATTGGTCGTGCCGCTCATCCTCCTGTCCGTACTCCTGCTTGGAGAGGTCGAGCGATCGGTCGAGAGCGACTTCGATCGGTCGCTCTCCCACACGCTCTCCATCGCGGCGCTCTCGCTGTCCGAACTCCAGGGACCGGCACTACAGAGCCGCATTACGGCGATGGGCGAGGCCACGGGTGCCCACCTGACCGTGTTCGCGCTCGACGGCGTGACGCTGGCGGACAGCCACGGGGCCTCCGGCACCCCCGAATCCGGCCCGGAAGTTGCCCAGGCGCGCGGCGGCGCGCGTGGGGTCGATCAGCGCCGCCACTTCAGCCGGATGCAGCCCGGCGGGCCGCTGACGCGCTACCTTGCCGGGCGCGAGTCCCGCGCCGGTGCCGACCGGATCTATCGGGTGGGGATGAGCGCCGAGCCATTAGGGCGACTCAAGCTTCGGCTCCAGACGACGGTGATCGTCGGCATCGTCGTGATCCTCCTCGTGGGAGCGGTCGTGATGATGCAGATCGCGGCGCGGCTGCTTGTCCCCGTGGAGGCGCTGGCCCAGGCCGCGGCCCGTTTCGCCGGCGGCGACGCGGATGCCCGCGTGCTGCCGGACGGCCCGGCGGAGGTGAACCGGCTGGGCAGAGTCTACAACAGCCTGGTGGACCAGCTAAACAGCCAGATCCGTCGGCTCGACGAGGCGCAGAGCCACCTGGACGCCGTGCTCAGCCAGATGCCCGAAGGCCTCCTGGTCACGGACGCGCGCGGCGTGGTGAGCCAGGCCAACGTCGCCGCCGAGCGACTGCTGGCCATGCCGAGCACGCGCATCCTCAACAGGCCCCTGCTCGGAATCTTGCTCAACTACACCCTGGACGGCGAATTGCGCCGGGCCCTGGTCGGGGAAGTGCCCTCCGCCGTCGACGTCGCCACGCCGGATGGACGATCGCTCCGGGTTACCGTCGGGGCGCTGCAGGGCCGCGGGCGCGTCACCGGCGCTGTCGTGCTGCTGCAAGACCTCTCCGAGCTGCACCGGGCCGATGCCATGCGCCGGGACTTCGTCGCGAACGTGAGCCACGAGCTGCGCACGCCGGTCGCTTCCATCCGTGCGATGGTGGAGACGATCATCCTTCGGTCTCAACGCCGTCCCGAGTTGCTGGAGGAATATGGTCACCGCATCGTCGCGGAGTGTGTGCGCATGGACGCTCTGGTGGGCGATTTGCTGGTCCTCGCCGAATCAGAGTCCGGGCGGCTGCGCCTCGATCTCCGGCCTCTCGACCTCCACGATCTCTGCCTCGAGGTAGCGGCGCAGGTGGAGGTCGTGGCGCGCGAAACGGGGACGAGCCTCACACTGGGCCGGTTCGTGCCGGCCCTCGCCGTGGGCGACCGGGCGGCGATGGTCCAGTGCGTGCGCAATCTGGTGGACAACGCGCTCCGCTACGCCCCCGGCAGCGAGGTGCGCATCGGGAGCCGGCTGGACGGGGATAAGGTCGTGCTGCAGGTCGCGGACGGAGGCCCGGGTATCGCCCAGGAAGACCTGCCGCGTATCTTCGAGCGATTCTACCGGGCGGACAAAGCCCGCAACCGCGAGGGCAGCGGCACCGGTCTCGGCCTCTCCATTGTGCGGCATCTGGTGGAGGCGCAGGGCGGCAGGGTGTGGGTGGAGAGCCGGCATGGCCAGGGCGCCACCTTCTTCGTGGCCCTGCCCGGGGCACCCGAGCAGGACCATCTCGCCACCGCCGCATCGGAGCTGACCTGAGGCAGAGACACCCGTCAGCGCCGATCAGCGCTCATCGGAGCCAATCAGAGCGCCGTGCGGGCGGCTTCCAGAATCGCCTCATAGTTCGGCTCGGCGCCGACCTCAGGCACGTACTCCGCGTAGAGGATCACGCCCATGCGGTCAAGAACGAACGCCGCACGCGCGTAGATCCCGAGCCCCTTGATCTCCACGCCGTACTTCCTGCCGAAGTCCCTGTCGCGAAAGTCCGACAGCGCCTGGATCCGGGTGGCATTCTCTGCTCCGCACCATCGCTTCAGCGCAAAGGGAGTGTCGATGCTGATCGACTGAATCACCACATCGTCGCCGAGGGAAGCGGCGGCATCGTTGAACTTCTTCACCTCGAGGGAGCAGACAGGGGTATCGAGAGAGGGCACGGAGAGGAGGATGCGCACCTTGCCGTCGGTGTCCGCCAGGGTGACGTTGGTCGTCAGGTCCTTGAGCACGGTGTAGTCCGGCGCGTCCTCGTTCAAACCGAGTCGGGGGCCGAGCAGAGTCAGCGGATTGCCGCGCATGGTCACTTCACCGGTACGTTCCTCGATCATTTCAACTCCTCAATCGGGCGGGGGTAGGCGGGCTAGTTTATCGCCGGACCAGGTGCCGGTGCGGCAACCGCTAGGGGGTGGCCCGGAGGATCGCGGCAACCTCGCCATTGCCGGCAGCCTCGGCCATCTCCACAGCAGTGCGCCCATCCGGCGCGGGAAGGGTGCGGTCCGCACCCTGTGCGATCAGCTTCGCGGCCGCCCGCGGGAGCTGATTGGCGGCGCAGTAGTGCAGCGGCCTCCAGCCGGAGTCGGCCGCCGCCGCGTTGGGATCCGCGCCGGCGGAGAGGAGCCGCAGGGCAATCTCCTCCGCCCGAGCCGCCAGCGCGCTCTGCAGCGGGGTCACCGCCATCGCATTGCGCGAGACGGCCTCCAGCTCGGACAGATCAAGCAGCAGCTCGACGGCCTCCGAGTGCCGGAAGAAAGCAGCAAGGTGCAGCGGCGTCCACCCATCCTCCGACCAGCCCCTGGCAACCGCCGGGTCAGCCGCCAGCAGGGCACGCATCCGGGAGAGATCAGCAGCGGCCGCCGCCTCCACCAGCGACAGCGGCCGCCGCGCGGCAAGGGAGGGAATGAGCGCCCGCTGGTCGTGATAGACCGCAGTCAGCACAGGGGTCGCCCCACTACTGTCAAGGGCATCAGCCAGACCTGGGTTCCTGTCCAGCAGCCGGTCCACGGCGTCTACATCCCCGGCGCGGATGGCCAGAAACAGCTCTACGGCGGCCTCATTCGTCATCTTCCGAACGCTCTCCACGGGGCACAGGCAAGAGGGAGGTGCAACATCCGGCCCACCGATGTCGGTTGCGGACCGAACCCATTCTCCACCGACCAGCGCCCATCCGTCAGCGGATCCACCGTGGGGGCGTGGATCACCCGCGCGCCCAGCGACCGGGCCAGCTCTCCCGTACCGTCGGCGGAATCGTGGTCGATGACAATGAAGTCGCGGCAGATCGGTCGCAGGGAATCCATGCACGCCGCGAGGTGGGGTGCCTCGTTGCGGGCGAGGATCACCGCGGTGATTGACACTCCGTGAGAATTGGAGTGATGGACTGTAGGCTTGGAGTACTTTCGCATGGCCGGGACTTAAGGTGTTGGGCAGAACAAATGGTCCCTCGCTGTCTGCCCGTCCTCAATCCAATTTGTCGATCTCCTCCAGAATTGACTGCGGGGAGTTGCTCATCAAGTGGACGAGACACTCGGAGAAGCTCCCTGGATACTCTTTCAGGCTACTGTCAAGCATGGAGAACAGGAACAGTCGTCCTCGGACTTCGCCTTCCTCCACGCAGATCCCGGCGTTTGACTCCTCGTCACACGCCAAGAGCCAAAGCTGCCTGTCCGGGAGCGGCAACTGTGGTGCCCGTGTTCCCATAAACTCCCAGGTCCCCACCCAGAAGCCGTCAGTCTCGTGCAAGAGCCCGACGAGCTCGGCCGGAGGTGCGCCCAGCGCCAAGTCTTCAACAAAAGTACGAATACGTTGGACCGCCGCCGGAGCGGATACCCTGGTGATGGACAGCGATTGACCAATTCTCGATAACAGTGGCCCGGGCTGCGGTGCGATTTCCGGCGTGGCTTCCACAACAGCGGTCATCGGATCCGGTCCCATCTCCACTTTGGTAACAGTGAGACTCCCCGCCAGCAACTCTTTCGGTCTTGCGTTGAACTCAATCGCAGCCAAGTAGCCATTTGAGGCCATTACCTGTGCGCGAACGACCTTTCCCCCTGAACCTCTTACCCAGACAGTGCCCAGAACCAGTTCAGGCGAGAGATTTACAAATCGAGTCAAGCGGTTGTGATCGTGTTCGCTGGGCCCCACAAGGGTTCGCTTGTCTCCCACCCAACGTTGAACGTGGCTTCGATTTCGAATGTGTTCCAGCAGCGCACGGCCTGCAGGTTCAGACAATTGTTTAGCCACCTCGTTCAGGCACAACTGCTCATAGGGTCGCAGCGTCTTTGACCAACCGTATAGGAGGTTGTCTCGGAGCTTTAGCAAAAACCTAGCTGCCACGTGTCTATAGGTCCAGAAAAGAAGATCGCTGTCGCTCTTCTATAGCCATAGCAGTACCACCATAGGCTGTTCCGATGAGAAACCCGTAGATCAGTCTAGGAACCCGGTCGATCTGCTGCAGGATCGGATGCCACTTTCTTCCAAACTGACTGTTTACGACGAGCTTCCCAGTTCCTTTGAGCCATCGAAACGGGTCATGCTTGTAATGGCGAAGCGGCGTTACGTAGTTCCCATTGAGTTTTGACTGTCCGGCAACCTTCCAAAGCCAGCGCCCGAGTTTTTCCCGGTCTCTGGCATGGGTTGCTCCATGTGAACCTGTCACACGTCGGCTGTCGGCACCCATCGCGGAGGAGATCAAGACCCCCTTGCCGTCGATCATGCAGATGCGTCCTGCGGGTCGCGGACTCGCGACGGTGGGTGTTGCCGGGTAGACATAACCTGCCGCAGAGAGACCTGCAACTGCCAGCGCGGTGCCAGGGATCAGCCGACGCGAGGTGCCGCCCGAGCCGGGACGAGAATGTGGGGAATAACCGTCCCTGCTCGCCGAATTCGTCATAACGCTTTGAATAGCGACCACATCCGATGGATCAGCTCGTCGTTCACGCGACCCGGTTCGCTGCCTCTGGGGATGACAACCCAAGTGGGTGGGTGGGCTCTAGCGTCAACTGGTCCCTTTCAGATCCAAGCGAGTCAGGTCCTGTCTCAAAACCTTGGCGAACTGACTTTCAAAAGTTTGAAGATTGCAAACCGTCATCCCAAATAGGGACGATAGTTCGGCGCAACTGGAGTCTGGAATGTCCGTCAAAACCATGAAAGAATGGTCCGCATCCAGATTGAGCAGCCCAGCAAACCTTGAGTACTTCCTTACGTGTTGCTGATAGTCTCCTGACTTTGCCTCGATCCAGAATATTGACTGTCCAAGAGCCACCAACACGTCCATCTCGAAGTCGTCATTATTCGGAAGTACGATCTGAGGATTCATGAGGTATTCGAAACTAAGCTGGTCCGATCGGGTCTTGTCGTAAACGGCGCGAACCTTTTCTATGGTAAACCTTTCGAGCCACTGCCCTCCGAAGAATTTTTGTGCTTTTGGCAGAGTCGTGACCTTAGCCCGAATAAGATAATCTGGCGATTTAAGGTATTGATACTCCTCCAAAAAGGCTAGTTTGTATAATTTATTGCAAAACTGGCATGCTGCGCTAACATCGGCCTGGGATCTACCCGCGAGAGATTCGGTCATCCGCTCACCCCTCTGCATCGCCCGCTTGATCTTCGCAAGAAGGTCCTTCAGGGCGTCGAAATGGTCCCCGAGGAAAACTGACAGGGAATCGATGACCTTGTCTGCCGGATCCTCTGGGGGCAACGCCTTGATCGAGATCTTCCGTGAGCGTAGGTATTCCACCAACACAGCCGAGTGGGAGCCCTCGTCCAACCCAACTGCCTCAACGGCTTCATCGCCCCGCATCCTGGCCGATTCGCTATCGCCGGCTGCCGGCGAGGACACCACCGCGATGCGCTCAAGCGCCACAGCGATTCTCTCGAGCAGCGATTCGATTTTGCAAGAGTCCATCGATTTACTCCTCATGGATTACCCAACCGGGTATCAGTGAGCATTATATCCGCTCATTTAGCGATCGCGTGGGTTGCGCCCTGAAACGCTCGGAGTAGCCCGGCGTGGGCCAGCTCGGCTTACAGCGAATCTCCGGGCACGAGCAGCCATCTTCGGACTCGCCTCCTCGGCACCACCGAGGGGTTCCATGAATCTTCGCAGATGACAGACGGTACCCAGGGATTCGGGCACTCCGTCGGCTCGCCCTCGGGCTACTGGTGGCTCTTGAGTTCGGCGACCACCATGCTGTGCACGGACAGGGGCGGCAGTAGGACCGCTGTCCCGCTCCGTGTGACACTCGGTTTCAGCGTCTTCCCCTCCGGCTCGAGATGGATCCGGCCGAGGCGATAGCCGGGCGCGAAGGTAACGCGGATGCCGTGGATCGGGAGGGTCTCTTCCCGGAGGGGAACGTCGTCGGTGGGGTGGGCGTGGTGCGCGGTGGTGTTGACGTTGTTGAAAAGGTGCAGTACCAGCCGCTCTCCTGCCCGGGTTTGCCGCACCAGGGTAGCCTGCACGCACATCGGTGCCTGCACCCGCACAGGCGGTGGGGCAGATGCGGCCCAGTCGATCGCATTCCGCAGCAGGACGCGCTGGTAGGGGTAGGCATACTGGTAGTAGGCGGCGTCGATCCCGGCGGCAAAGTACGCCACCCTGCCCGTGCCGTGGAGCTGCGTGACGATGGCGGGTGACACTCCCGTCTCGCTCCCCTTCACCTGGAGTCCTCCCACCACGCGGGTGCCCGGGCGAGGCGCTACGCGGACCGCCGGTCCCTTGAACGTGACCGGGTCGCCGCCGACGTAGGTCTGGACCTTGCCGGCGGCGATGGGACCGGTCTGCTCCAGCCGCAGATCGAAGACGTTCTTCCGCTTCTCCCAGTAGTCCGGCCCGACTGCGCGGGCGAAGTTGACATCCAGGTCGGCCGGGGCCGCACGGCTGGCGGTGGGGCCGGCGATGGGGCCACGGTGATCCGCACCCAGCGTCTCCGCGAGGGCGAAACCCGCACGCGGCGTGCCGAACTCGTCGAACGCCGAGGTGTCGAGGCTGGCCACAAGCCCGCCGCCATTGCGGACAAACTGGTCCACCGCACGCGCCTGCGCTTCGTCGATACAGGCGGTGTTCGGCATGATCAACACCCGATACCGCGCCAGGTCCGCGGGATTCAGGTTCCAGTCGTTGATTACGGCAACCGGCAGGTGCTCCTCCATGCAGGCCCGAAACGCCCCGAAGACTGAGCCCAGGTAGCGCTCCTCCACCTGGCCCGCTGAGCGGCCGTAGAAGTTGCGCGTGTTGTCGCTCATCACCAGTGCTGCCCAGGGTTCGGGTTTCTTGTGCGTCAACCAGGGGCGGCGCCGGCGCACTTCGTCCATGCAGCGGTAGAGCTCCTCTTGCAGCCGGGGCGGCTGGCTGACGGCGATGCTGGGCGATGCGCCGTGGCTGAGGGCCAGCAGCATGCGCCGCAGGATCTCGTGCGGGGGGAAGCTGTCCTTGCCGTAGGGATTGCCGTGGCTCATCAGATACGGCTCGCTGAAGGCGACGCGGTGGTTGGTCACGGCCCAGATGTAGGCATTGGCGAACGCAGGGACGATGGTCGCCCCGCGATTGCTCTCGTCCAGCCAGAACTCCTGATCCGGCGCGTCCAGCAACAGGTTCATCCGCGCCGGCATGTTGCGCGGGATGCTTAGAAAGTGGCCGAAGCGCCCCGCGTTGGTTGTCCACGTGACCAGCGCGACCTCCGGCTTGATCGCCTTGAGCCGCGACTGCATCCGGCGGACCAGATCTTCCAGCTTCCGATCCGCCCAATGCTGGTAGCGGCGGAAGGCGGGGTCATCCATATCTGTGTTCGGGATCTCCCCGCCCGTGGCCGCACGGTAGCCGGCGCGGCAGGCGCTGCAGTAGCAGACACCGGCATAATGGAGACCGTCGAAGCTGAACGCGTCCACCTGGGGGTAGCGGGTCAGGATCTCCGCCAGCACGTCGATGAAGAAGTCGCCGTACGGACCCAACAGGCACAGCATGCCTCCGTGCGGGTACTTCTCCAGGTCGATCTCGGGGATGGTCCGCGTGTTGGTGGGGATTCGCCGCCACTCCGGATGATTCGTCCAGACCTCGCCCTGCAGGCTGGGGGGATAGACCCCCAGGATGCGCACCCCGAGCTGGCGGTACTCGGCGATCTCCTTCTCCAGGCGCTCGAGGGGCACGTGCGGGCTGCGGCGATGGAGCAGCTTGCTGTCGTAATAGGCATAGAATGGGTCGACAAACCCCATCTCGCTGAGGGTGACGCCGTGCTCAACAGCCCTCATCCGCGCCTGCGTGTCCATCGCCGAGAGGGTGTAGCCACAGCCGACCGTGCTCTCCACCCACGCGGGCGGGCGGATGGCGCGGAAAGGCTGGGTGTCGAACGGCTGCGCCATGATCGACTCCGCCCAGATGCCGTTCGGCGCACTCCCGAGCGCCGCCTGACCCAGGACCGGGCCGGCCGCCGCCGCGCACGCCGTCGCAAGCAAGAGGAGCAGGCGATAGGAGGGCCGCACCGGGTCCGCGCCCCAGCCTATTTCTTAACCGGCAGCAGGAGCTTCTCTCCGTCCGGATCGTCCTTGTCGTTCTGGCCGGGGACAATCCTCGACACGAACACGCGGGCTTCCATGTTCTTCCCGGGGATCGGCAGCATCGGGTTCCTGACGAGGTAGACTCCGCGAAGCAGTTGCCCCGACTTCGGGTCGAGGTGGTAGGTCACCTGCACGTGGACAATCTCCGCTTCGGTGGCGCCGAAGGTAGACGGGAAGCTCATCTCCATCCGGACCTTGAGGGCATCGACCCCAAGAAGCTTTTCCGCGCCGATCAGGGTGGAGGTGGCGACCACCGTCTTGTTCTTCAGCAGCGGGTTGGGGAACTCCGATTTCCAGGTATCCCCGATCTTTACAGGCTGGTCCGGCGCCGGGATGGACTGAATGACGGGCACCGACTTCTCCGAGCGATCGAAGGGGTCCGCCGCGGGGTTGACCCGCTTCACCATCAGTCCGTTGGGGGCAACGGTGATGGTGATCGGCTTCCGCATCGAGGGCTTGTCCGGGATCGGCATCCCGTTGATCGAGGTCTGGCGAGAGTCGTCGGATTGGTCGTACGTCACGGTCCCGTCGGCAGCCACGTCCCTGACTTCGTGCCTGGACTCGCTGCGCAGCGCGATGACCAGATCCCCGGTGTCATCCGCGGCGCGACCGCTGATCTTGATGTAGGTCCGAAACCGTTCCGTGTCGCCCTTCTTCCACTGGAAGCTCCACTTGTAGGCCTCGCCTTGCGCCGGACTGGGGTGGACGCCCAGGCCAAGACAGGTGGCGAGCGCAACGGCGACGAAGAGTATTCGGACGGGGAGGGGCGTGACGGACGGGCGGTGCACGGGATGTCCTCGCAATAGGGCTCCGGAGGGAGTTCGCTCCGACAGTGCGTTCACCCGTTCCCAGCGCGGCTCCTCCGCCCGAGCGAGCGCTCGGCGGGGATGGCCGCCGTCACCCCTCACCAGCCATGCCGGACCGAGAAACCGGGCTGCAGCCGGTTGAAGAAGGGTGCTTGACCATGCGATGGACCCTCTGCCTGCCGTTCCTGGCTGCCGCTGCCGTCGCTCTGCTCGCGGGCGTCGTCCCCGCCGCCGGAAAGGGTGACACGATGCGCCTGCGAGTGAGCCAGAATCGGCGCTTCCTTGTTCACGATCGCCTCCCTGACGATGGAGAACCGTTCTTTTATCTGGGTGACACCGCCTGGGAGATCTTCCACAGGCTGACGCGAGAGGAAGCCGGTCGCTACCTTCGGCAGCGCGCCGAGCTCGGGTTCACGGTCATCCAGGCCGTCGCCCTGGCAGAGTTCGACGGTCACACCGAACCGAACGCCTACGGACACCTGCCCCTTATCGACCAGGATCCTGCACGCCCAAACGTCGTGCCGGGGCTGGCCAACGACTACTGGGATCACGTCGACGCCGTGGTTCGGAGCGCCAATGAACTCGGGTTGTGGGTCGGCTTCCTGCCGACCTGGGGTCGCTACTGGCACGACCCGGTCAAGGACGGAAAACCGCTCTTCACCCCGGAGAATGCGGAGGTCTACGGCGAGTGGTTGGGCCGGCGCTACCGCGACGCGGGTCTCATCTGGATCCTGGGCGGAGACCGCGTGGTGGAGAACGACACCCAGCGCGAGGTCATCCGGGCGATGGCTCGCGGCCTGCGCCGTGGGGACGGCGGCACCCACCTCATGACCTTCCACCCCGCCGGAGGGCGTGGGTCGGCAGAGGTCTTCCACACGGAACCCTGGCTTGACTTCAACATGCGTCAGAATGGCCACGGCTGCGACTATGAGCGGTATCGGAACACCCGTCTGGAGTACGACCGGCTGCCCGTGAAACCCGTCATCGACGGCGAGCCGGTCTATGAGGACCATCCCGTCGCCTTCCGGCCAGACGAGCAAGGCCACTCCATTTCGGCCGATGTCCGCCGAGCCTTCTACTGGGACGTCTTCAGCGGCGCATTCGGGCACACCTACGGGCACCACTCCGTCTGGCAGATGTACACCGCCGCGCGCAAGCCGATCAACCGCCCGCTGATGGAGTGGACGGAGGCGATGGAACAACCCGGAGCGCGGCAGATGCGGCATGGCCGGAGGCTGATCGAGTCTCGTCCGTTCCTCGACCGCGTCCCCGATGACGGCATTCTGGTCCCCGCGGCGTCACCGTCCTCCGTGCCCGGATCCGGGCGCTATCGCTTTGTCGCCACGCGCGACGCGGCCCGCACCTACGCGATGGTGTACGTGCCGATCGGCCGCCGCTTCCGCGTGCACATGGACGCGGTGAAGGCGGACCGAGCCGTGGCCTGGTGGTTTGATCCCCGCAGCGGAAAGGCCACTCGAATCGGCTCGTTCTCCGCGCGGGGCGAACGGGAGTTCCTCTCCCCGTCGCCGGGGGAGTTTCAGGACTGGGTGCTCGTGCTCGACGCCGAAACCGCCGGCTATCCACCTCCCGGCAGGGCTCCGGAGTAGCTCCTCTGCCGCGTTACCGACCGGGAGCGTAACCGTGCCCTCATGGGCCGCATTCCCTGGGGTCCGCCTTCACCGCCTCGATGCGGGCGCCGGTGCACAGCAACTCGCGGTTGCCTTCGCGCAGCAGATAGACTGCCGAGCCGTTGGTGAAAACCACCGCGCCGTCCGGGCAAAGGTCGTACGCCGCCACGTGATCCGCCAACACCTGCTCGACCCCCGAAGGCCCGCGGCGCACCAATTGCCATGTTCGGGGCACGAGGGCTGCGGGCTCTCCCTTTCGAGCTTCCTTCTCCGCCTTCCGGGCGTCCAGGGCCATCCCGTGAAGCGTGACGAAGCGCTCGTCGGGCCCCTCCTTCTTGACCTGTCCCGCCGTGATCAGCGGCTTGCCCGCAAACATCTGTGAAAGGAAATGCAGGAAGGAGACGAGCGCCCAGAGCAGCCGAACGGGGAAGAGGGCGATGTCGAGGAGCATGTTGCCGAGCGACGGCCCCGATGCGCGCACATAGGGTCGGCGGATGAAGTAGAGATTGCCCTCGGCGTCCGCGCGGGGCATCAGCAGGTCGCTCCCCTCTTGCTCCAGCACCGTCTCCAGGCTGCCTTTGCTCAGGTCCAGGCGACCGATGTGGTAGGCGCCCACGCCCGCCAGGCGGCCCTGTGTGTCGCGGCCGATCCCGGCCGATTGAAACAGCAGGCTGTCGGGGCTGCCCGGTACCCAGGACGGGGTCTCGTCGAGGGAGTCCCCCTCGGTCACGGTGTGCAGCCGCTTCCCCGCGGGATCGGTGACGGCGATGTGAGCGACACCGTCATCCGACGGCTGGGAGAAAGCGATCCTCTCCCCGTCGGGATGCGCCGCCAGGTGTCGGAGATGCAGTCGGTGGTGGTGGAAGAGCCGACGCTCTGCACGCTCGGCCGCCTCATGGATGAAGAGCCCGCCCACCTCCCCCATGTCCAGCGCGTAGAGCCACTCCCCGGCCTGGAACGCAGGTGCCGCACTGCTGATCCGGATCGGGCGCGCGCCGGCGTCGGGAGTATTCGGCCACATGGCCCCGCCCATCATGCGCCCGGGATCCGTGCGGGCCTTCCACTCGTGGCGCTCGCGAATGCGGGTCTGCTCGTCGAGCAGATCCTGCCCAAAGAGGCTCTCAACCTGCTCCGGCCGGGAGCCGGGTCGGCAGAGGAACAGCCGTCCGCCTGAGAGGAACGCGATCGTGGGGGTCATCGGCATCGCCCGTCCGCCCGAGTTATCGCACACACCGGCACCCAGCAGCCGCGCTGCCTGTCGGCCGGCCCCGACTCGCCTGCAGTAGGGTCTTGCAGCCGTGCTGCACTCTCGCCAGCGGGCCAATCACGGCGAAGCTCATGGAGAGTACAGGTACTCGTTCAGGTTGAACAGCGCCTGGCAGAAGTCCACCAATCGATCGCCGCCGCGACCCGGGGGCAGCGACAGGAAGCCAACGCCCGTCCGCAATTCGTCGGCGATGGGGGAGCGATTGAGCGCGAGGGCGTAGGCGCGACGTACCTGAGCCGCTGCCTCCGCGCCTGCCTCCCTGCGCAGTCGCGCCGCGAACTCACGGGCTTGACGCCGGATCAACGGGTCGTTCAACAACATCAGGGCCTGGAGCGGCGTCGTGGTGGCGTTGCGTTGAGGCACCGACGAGGTGATCTCCGGACAGTCAAACACCTCGAGCTGTGGCAGCAACAGGGATCGCTTCACCTTGACGTACACGCTGCGACGCCACGTCTTCGGGCTGTCCTCGCTGTCCGGCCAGTTGACGCCCTGGAACGTATCCGCTCGCAGGGAGGAATCTACAGGCGGGTAGACCGGTGGGCCACCCATCTCCAGATTCAGTGAGCCGGACACCGCGAGGATGCTGTCCCGGATCGCCTCTGCTTCGAGTCGTCGCACGGGAACGCGCCAGACCAGCCGATTGAGCGGGTCGGTGCGCAGCGCCTCCGGGCGGGCTCGGCCGGACTGTCGGTAGGTGGAGGAGAGCATGATCAGCCGATGGATCGGCTTCAGCCTCCAGCCTCCCCGACGGAACGTGACGGCGAGCCAGTCCAGCAACTCCGGATGGCTGGGCTGGTCGCCGTTCAAACCAAAGTTGCTGGGGCTGGCGACGATGCCCCGACCGAAGTGTTGACGCCAGACGCGGTTGACCCAAACACGCGCTGTCAGAGGGTTCTCGTCGCTGCAAATCCACCGGGCCAGGGCCAACCGGCGCCCGGTCGTGGCTGCCGTGACCGCGGCGGCGGGCACGGTGCGGTCGCCGCCGGGCAGGCGAGTGATGAAACCCGGCGCCACTTCCGGCCCGGGATGGTAGGCGTCACCCCGCAGCAAGAGGTAGTTGGGCCCCCACTCCCGCTTTTTGTCCGTCACCGTCAGTGCGCGCGGCAACTGCGGCCGGCGGGCTTCCAGGGCGGCAACTCGGCCCGCCAGTTCCCGATAGCGCACCCGCTCCGGCTCCGGAAGCGCCGCGGCGATTTGCTCCTCGTCCGGAGTCGCCATCCCCGCCGCCTTCGCAGCCGCAAGCCCCCGCGCCCGCAGCGGACCGAACTCCGCCTGGAGAGGCGTGGCTTCTGTCTGCCATTGCTCAGTTGCCTGCTGCCAGGCTTGCTTCTCCGCAGGCGTCGGCACCTCCACCTCCCGCCGCTCCGTGGGTGCGAAAATCCCCTGGATTCGGTAGTAGTCGACCTGAGAAACAGGGTCGTACTTGTGGTCGTGACAGCGGGCACAGTTGATGGTGAGGCCCAGCATCACGTTTCCGGTGGTGCTCACCAGGTCGTCCAGCTCGTCGGCGCGTGTCGTCGGTAGCTTCGCCATGGCGAAGTCCTCCAGGCCACAGGCCAGGAACCCGGTCGCGATCAGGCTTTCCGGATCACCCGGGCTCACCTCGTCTCCCGCGAGCTGCTCGGTCAAGAACCGATCGTAGGGCTTATCGGCGTTGAAGGCGTTGATCACGTAGTCACGGTATCGCCAGGCCAGCGGCCGATCCTTGTCTCCTTCGTAGCCGGAACTCTCCGCAAAGCGGACCAGATCCAACCAGTGCCGGCCCCATCTCTCGCCGTAGCGGGGGCTTGCCAGCAGCGCATCGACCACACGCTCCCATGCCGCTGGGCGTCCGTCCCGCACGAACGCTTCCACCTCCTCCGGCGTCGGAGGCAGGCCGATCAGGTCGAAGTATGCCCTGCGAATGAGTTCGCGGCGGCTTGCCGGAGGGGATGGCGAGAGCCCCGAAGCGCGCAGCTTGCGCAGCACGAAAGCGTCGATCGGATTGGCGACCCACGGCGACGGATCCGGCGGCGGAGGCGTCACCCGCACCGGCTCGAAAGACCACCACGACTGTGCCTGCGCGGTGGTGAGCGCCTGGCCCGGCCACTCCGCGCCCGCGCGGACCCAACCGGCAACCAGCTCGATTTCCGCTGCCGACAAAGTGGCATTCGGAGGCATCTTCGGCGCTCGTTGGCCCCGCATCATCTGCAGCAGCAGGCTGCGTTCCGGGGATCCCGGCACCAGGGCCGGTCCCTTCACTCCACCCTTCAGCGCGCCGGTCCGCGTGTGCAGATCCAGCCCGCCGAGCTTAGCCCCGACGCCGTGGCAGCCCAGGCAGCGCTTTTCCAGAAACGCCTGCACCCTTGCCGCCGTGGGTGCCTGCTCCTGGGCCCCGGCCACAAGCGGCGCGGCAAACAGGATCAGGGCCAGCAAGGGTCGACGCCATACGGCTGCAAGGGAGTCCATCATGAACCTACCGTAGCCCCCATCCTGTCTCCGGCGAATCCGGTGAGCAGCCACTCTGCGTCAATCGCCATGCTTTGCCTGTCAAATCTCCCAGCCGCTATCACCGCGAGGCGGGCTCCCCGAGGTGCACCCGACAATTCGACCGATTCTCGCTCGATTCTGAACAACCGCCCCTCCGGGCTGTCGGAAACGTTCAAAACCGGGCCGGCACCGGCAAACTCCCGACGGATTCCCCCGAATCTGTCGAATTCGACAGGATCCGTGTCAAAAGCCCCAGCCACACCCGAACCCTTGCTCACGCTTGCTCCCCACCGGTTTTCGACACCTTCGACACCCCTACTACTACCACTACTTCTTCTATGTATTTCTGGAGTTTCCAGCCCCCATGTCGAGAACCTTCCGCTCAGGAAGAGTTTTGTTCCCATCTGTGCTGCACCCTGGCGTCGCTGAACTAAAGTAGAGCTGACTGCCCAATGCTCATCCGCCGCCTCACCCTTCGCCACTTCCGCAACTACGAGTTGCTGGATCAGGAGTTTTCCCCCGAACTCAATGTGCTGCTGGGCAAGAATGCCCAGGGCAAGTCCAACCTGCTCGAAGCCATCTACTTGCTGGCGACAACGAAGTCGTTCCGCGGGAGCAAGGATGCCGACCTCATCGCCTGGGACCAGCAGGCCGCCAGCGCCGAGGCGGAGGTTCTGCGACGTCAGACCCACGACGTTGACCTCCAGTTGCTGCTTTCGCGCAAGGAGAAGCGCGCCCTGGTCGTCAACTCCTCCGCGGCGCCGCGATCCGCGGACTTCATCGGCCAACTCAAGGTGGTGGGGTTTGGGGCACCGGACCTGGAGATCGTCCGCGGAGAGCCGGCCCGACGACGTCGCTTCCTGGATCTTGAAATCTCCCAGATCAGCCCCAGCTACTGCCATGGGCTTGGCACCTACCGACGGTTGGTGGAACACCGGACGGGGTTGCTGCGGCAGGGACGAGACCGATCACGCCGGCCAATGATCGAAGAGACGCTGGCTGTGATTACCGATCAACTCGTGGCAGCGGGTGCGCGGACGGTCGATCGGCGCAGGCAGTTCATCCGCCGGCTTCAGGATCACGCGGGACCCATGCACGAGCGCCTCTCGGGGGGCGCCGAGCGCCTGATGATCGCCTACGAACCGTCTTTCAAAATCGCGGCCGCCGAGACGGATCTGGAAGAGAGTTTCCGTGTCGCCCTCCGTGAAGTGAGGGAAGAGGAGTTTCGGCGACAGGTCTGCCTGCTCGGGCCGCATCGGGACGACGTCAGGTTCTTCGTCAACGGTCGGGATGTGAAGACCTACGGCAGCCAGGGTCAACAGCGGACCGCGGCGCTCGCCCTGAAACTGGGGGAGATAGGCCTGATCCGGGATCTGTGCGGCGAAGCACCGGTATGTATGCTCGACGACGTCTTCAGCGAGTTGGATGAAACGCGGCGGGCTTGCGTCCTGGCCGCGACGGCGGAACAGTGCCAGACGTTTGTCTCGACCACAGAGCTGGCGATGCTCCCCTCGGGAGCGCGACGCGGCGCAACATGCTGGACCGTTTCCGGCGGCACACTGCGCCCAGGTTTTGACCTGCCGGCCTGAACCCGTGCCTACCGTGCTCCGCACGCCTGGAGGCAGGCCTGCATGTGTCCACGGCTCTCCGCCGCGATCACGCAGCATTGCTCCACGGTGTAGTCCTTCGCGCCGATAATCTCGAGGTTTACGGGGCCGGCGTAACCGGCCTGATGCAGCACCCGAATGTAGCCGACCAGATCGATGTCGCCGCGGCCGTTCGCCTGCAGTTCCGGCTTGCCGGGGCCCTGCTGCCGCCCCTTGCAGTCGCGGATGTGCACATGTTTCACCCGGCTCACCACCGCGGCGATGGCCTCCACCGGGTTTTCATTCGCTCGATGGATGTGGGACGGATCCATGTCGATGCCGAATGCCGGGGAGGTGATGGCCTCCATGAGCCGCAGCGTCGTTGGCGTGTTGTAGACCGCGTTGCCGACGTGGGCCTTCACGCAGAGGGTGACACCGTACTTCTCGGCCATGGCCACCAGGCGACCAAGGGCATCTACACTCTGCTGGAAGGTGGATTCATCGTCCGTCTTGCCGCCCGGGCCGCAGTTGACGATCGGCACGCCGAGTTCCACCGCCGCCTGAAACGCCTGCTCCATCCGCTCGGGGTCCTGCGACGGCTGTTCCATGGCCAGCAGTTCCAGGCCGTAGGCGTCGCGCAGACCGCGGATTTCGGGTGCCAACTCCCGCCATTCGGAGAGCACCAGATGTCGGCTCATACCATCAATTGCCGATAGTTCGATGCCGTCATAGCCACAGAGCGCGATGTGTTTGAAAGCCGACTCCATCGAATGGCCGCCGAACAGAACAGAATTCGCCCCAAGTTTCATCCCACGCGCTCCTCTCCGCCTCGAGGCGGTTCGCCCCGCCGTCGGGGACCCGGCCGTTCTATCGCGGCCGGTCAGGTCGCGCCCAACTCCACAGGCGTGTCCAGACAGGAATTGTCCACGGCTGTAGACAACTGATTACCGCCGCTTCCGAACGGAGACCCCGGCCATGTATTGGAAAGCCCGCCTGGCCATCGCCGCAATCGTGTTGCCCGGGGTGTTCGCCTTCGTGCTCGTCCGCGAAGGGCTGCAGGGACAACACGAAGCGCAGGCATTCAAGCAACCCGTCGTCCTCACCCCCGCCCAGTTCTTCCAGCAGCGGCCTCGGGAAGGCTGGTTCACCATCAAGAACGCCTACCTGGATGTCTTCGACACCGTCGAGCATCGGGCCAGCAAGACGGGGCCGTTGAAGGCCATCTACGTCCCCATTCGGGATGCGGCCGACCCCCGCACCTCCCACAAGGACTTCCTGATCAAGGTGCGGAGCGGTCCAACGGTGGCCCTCTACGAGGAACTGCATGGACTCCCCGACACGCGGGAAGCCATCGGCGACTTCGGAACCCGGCACAGCAAAGAGCTTTCGACGCCGAAGAGCATCACCGGGATGATCGAGGCCGGGATGGACCTCTCCGGCGAGACGGCCAAGCGTGTGGCGAAGGCGCAGGGTGTGGAGCAGAGCCAGCTTCTGATCCTGGACGAGGGCCGCGTACCCCGCGCGATGGGCGCCTCTCTGGCGAAGCTGTGGGGCGGAGCGGCCCTGGGTGTGGTCACGCTGATCGGTGCCGTCCTCGCGGTCCTCCTGAAATTGTCCCGCCGCTGACGGTCCCCCTCGCGGCTCAGGCCTCGGCCCAGGTCTTCCTCGCCCATGCGGCCGTTTCGGCCAGGGCGGTCATGGGGTCGCCGTCGATGGCGCATTCCAGACCGCAGTACCGGTCGTAGCCGATCTCCTTCAGAGCGCGGAAGCAGCTCTTGAAATCCGTGTGACCGGTGCCCGGAAGGCGTCGCACGCTGTCCGCGAGGTGGACGTTGTAGATGTAGTCGACGCCTGCCTCTCGGATTGAGCGGGGCAAGTCGGCCTCCTCGATGTTCATGTGGAAGAGATCGGCCATCATGCGGCAGCCGGGGCTGCCCACGGCCCGACAGATGTCGACCCCGTGCCGCAGGGTGCACGGCCACCACTGCTCGTAGCGGTTGAGCGGCTCCACGATGATCGCCGTGCCCAGGGCCTCGCCGTGGGCGGCGATCTGCCTGTAGAGAGCGATCACCATGTCGCGCTCGATCTGGTCCCGATCCACGACGGGAGAGAGGTCGGGGATCCGAGGCCTGTCGGGCTGCATTTTCATCGTGATGACAGGGGGAGAGATCACCCCGAGCGCGCCGATGCGGGCGGCCAGCTCCAGGGCCTCGATGTGGGCGCTCACCGCCAGTTCGCGCTCACTCTTCCGGGAATCAATGAGGCAGCCGCCGCGCGCGGAGGTGACGGTGGGCCGGATCCCGGTTTCGTCCCTCGCGGCGATGATCGCTTCGGCCAACTCCAGGCTGCTGCTGGTGGTGATCTCGATACCGTCGAAGCCCAGCCGGCGCAAATTGCGGCACTTCTCCAGCACATCGGCGCCGGGGACCATGTTCTCGCGGATCGACAGCTTCATGGGTAACTCCGTCCCGAACGGGGACCATCAGTGGGGGACTATCAGTGGGGGACTATCGGGGGTAGACTAGGTAGCCGCGGCGATCGGTGAGCGCTCGCAACAGGTGGCCGGTTCCGACGGTGACGTACAGCGCGGAGAGGTCGGCACCGCCCCAGGTGCAGTTGGTGGGGCGATCGAACGGAACCGGGTGGGTTTCTAGCACGCGCCCGCTGGGTGAAAACACGTAGATCATTGGGCCGGGGCCGCTGGCTTCCCACCCCGCGGTGGCGACGATGTTCCCATCCACATCCAGGCACATTCCGTCGATGCCGCGGTGCGGATAGAAGTTGTGGAGCACCCGATGCTCGCCCAGCGAGCCGTCGTCATGGATGGCGTACGCGCGCAACTCCCGCTTGCGGTCGAGACCGTACTCGCTCTGGGCCACGTAGAGGGTGCCTCCGTCCGGGGAGACCAGGAGCCCGTTCGGGCGGGTGGTGTCCCACGTCACCCTGCGCACGGACCAGGATCCGTCGGGCATGGGATCAGCGCGGAGGACGGACTCGTGGCCGAGCACCATGTCATCCCGCTCCTCCCCGTAACGGGGGTCCGAAAACCAGAGCCGACCCGACGGGTCGAAGGCCAGGTCGTTCGGGCTATTCAACCGCACGCCGTCGAGTCGATCCGCAATCACCGACTGCGCGCCGCCGGGTTCATAGCGCACGACGCGGCGTCCGGGAACTTCGGCACCCGCCCCGCCCTGGCATCCGTAGAGGTGGCCGTTCCGGTCAAACATCAGGCCGTTGCCCTCGTTGGTGCCCTCGCGGTAGACACCTGTCTCACCGGAGCAGGGGTCGTAGCGGAGGATCCGGCTCGAGGGGATATCGCTGAAGAGGAGTGACTCGCCGTCCCACGCCGGCCCCTCTGTGAATCCAAAGGGTCCCGCCACCACCTCAAACCGCCACGCCATCAGCCCGCTCCCGTCCGTCCGCTCGCCGGTATTCCCTTCGCTTCCCGAGCCCTGGAGCTGTTTCCTGCTTCGGTGGGCGGGTCAGGGTTGGCGGCCAGGCCCGTCGGATCCTGTGGTGCCGCGCCAGGAAAAGGCCTGCCCGCCGACCACACCCTCCGGCACGGCGGTCAGACTTCCCAACTCTGTGAGCGCCACCGCGGCGGCTTCGCCGGAGACGACGACATCCCCAGGGGCCGAGCGCTTCTGCAGGACCGCGGCACGGTCAATGACCATGCTATTCCGCTGACCCAACGGGGTGTGGGCGTCCATCGGCACTTCACCGGCGCTCACTCCGCACCGAAGTTGCAGGGGACTCGGGAGTCGATTGATGCTTGCGTTGAAGGAAGGGAGCCCTTCCTGGATCTGTTTTGCCGCGCGGATGGCCGTCGCGGCGTCGGGAAACTCGGCCATCATCCCGTCGCCGGCCGCCGAATGGACCTGCCCGCCGCAGGCACGCACGATGTGCTCCAGCCATCGCTGGTACTGACCAAAGGTGTACTCGACGGCCAGCTCGCCGCCGTTGCGCTTGATCTCGGTCGAACCGACCACGTCAACGCTCAGGTAGGCTCGGAAGACCCGCTGCCCCTCGAGTGCGCGCTGGAGGCTGAAGAAGATGTCGAGGGCCTGCTGCCGATTCATCGATCCCACCGGCAGCGTCGCAGGCACGACGGGGCGGGAGCCGTGCCAATCCCCAGTCTGACCGGGTTTGTGGTGCACGGAGCGGGAAGGAGGCCCGGTGGCGTCGGCCATGTGAGCCAGAAAGATCCCGCCGCCGATGTAGGTTCCCAGCCACAGCGGGGCGATGAAGCCCATCCACTCGGGGTGCCCTACCACCAGGGCGAAGAAAGGTGGCAGAACCGCGATCGGCGTCCATCCCGTCGCCCACCAAACCTTCTTGAGCACCGTCCACATATGATGACGGGAGTCCTGTTGTGGCGGCGTGGAAGCGCTCGTCAGCGCTACCGGATCCACCGTCAGATTAGGGCCGACCGTCCTCGCCGTCGCGGGCGGGACGCTTGCGGTGGTGGCCGGCTCCCCCGCGAGGCGGCGAAGGGCATCCCGGACGAACTCCGGACGCAGGCCGACTTCGGCACCGGCGGCCTCGATCTCCCTCGCAGTCAGGGTCTCCTCGTGGCGGGATTGCAGCTTCTGCGCCAGCGCCGCGACTTTACGAACAGTCTCGGTGTCGTATCTCGGCTCGTCGAGGTACGAGGGACCGAGAGACGAGTTCGGCTGTTCTTCCTGATGCTGAAGCCGCATCTTGATTACTCCGCCAGCGCGTCGGTCTTTGCCGCCATCACAAAGTCATTGCGGTGAAGACCTCGGATCTTGTGCGTCCACCAGGTAACCGTCACGCGGCCCCACTCGGTGAGCAGGGCCGGGTGGTGCCCCTCTTCCTCCGCGAGGGCGCCCACCTGGTTGGTGAAGGCAAGGGCGGCGACGAAGTTCGGGAAGAGGTAGACTCGCTCCAGCGTGTCGATGCCGGCGCGGTCCACGACGTTCCAACCGGGGATCCGCAGCAGCAGGGTGGGGATCTCGTTCGGGTCAACCCGCGGGGCGTCGGCGCGGCAGGCGGTGCATCGTTCCGCGCTCAGCGCGGCATTCTCGGACATGGCGTGGCCATCCGTTCTACACTTCGGCGGCTGAACAGGACCAGCCGTTCCCGGAGAGTCTATCGCTGAGCCCCGCCCACCGGTACCTCCCCCGGCGGGTTTGCATTAGAACTGCGGGATCGTTCTCGCCCCCCCGTCTCGCCCCTCAGGAAAGCCTGCCATGGGTCTGCTCATCGATGGCATCATCATACTGGTCTATTTTGTTGCCATCACCCTGATCGGCATCCGCATGGGCCGGCGGGAGGACAGTCTTCACGACTTCGCCCTGGGTGGACGGCGGATTCCGTGGTGGGCGGTGATGGCCTCGATCATCGCGGCCGAGACGAGCGCAGCGACCTTCCTGGGCGCCCCTGGTGAGGGCTACGACAAGCGCAGCCTCGCCTACGTACAGTTGGTCTTCGGTCTGATCATCGGCCGCGTCATCGTCGGCAATGTCTTCCTGGCCCCGTACTATCGCTACAAGGTCTACACCGTCTACGACTACCTCGGTGTGCGGTTCGGTCCACGCAGCAAGCTTTTTGCCTCCGCCCTGTTCCTGGTGATGCGGACGCTGGCCTCGGGCACCCGCCTCTTCGTGCCGTCGCTGGTCATGGTGTTGGCCTGGCGGCTCTTCACGGGCGGCGGCGGGAGCGTGCAGTTCCATCAGGGCGCGGTGACCAGCGTGGTTCCCTACGCTATTGCCATCATCGCGTTGACGATCGTCACCTGTATCTACACCGCCAAAGGCGGGATTAAGGCGGTCATCTGGACCGACGTGGTGCAGGCGGCGCTCATGTTCGGGAGTGCCCTGGTCGCTATCGTCACCCTGTTGATCCACGTCGGGGGGTTCGGTGCCGTGGCCGAGGCGGTGCCGCAGATGACGCGTGTCGAGGGGTACTTCGTCACCGGCTTCGAGCACGTGCCACGGGGAGACCTCTGGCACTACATTCGCATCATTCTGGTCAGCGACTACACCGTCTTCTCGGCACTCATCGGCGCCACGCTGGGCAACATGGCCGCCTTCGGCACAGACCAGGACATGGTGCAGCGCATGCTCGCGGCGGAGACCTACAAGAAGGCCCGCCGCAGTTTGATCACCGCCGCACTGATCGACCTGCCCATCGCGGCGGCGTTTACCTTCATCGGCATCCTGCTCTTCGTCTTCTATCAGCAGGACCCCACCTTCAAACCGACTGCCAACGCGGACGTCTTTGGTGCGTACATCCTGAACGTGATGCCCGTGGGCATCCGCGGGCTGGTGTTGGCCGGCGTCTTTGCCACCGCCATGGGGAGCTTTTCCGCCGCGCTCAACGCCCTGGCCACCAGCGCCACCAACGACTGGTACGTGCCGCGTGTCCGCGGGCGGGGCGCCCATCACTACGTCCAGGCCGCGCGCGTCTTCACCGTCATCTTCGCGGCGCTGATGGTGCTGATCGCCATTGCTTTCGCCTACGCCAAGGTGAAGGACCCCAACATCCGTATCATTCCAGTGGTCCTCGGTATTGCGAACTTCATCCTCGGTCCGATGCTCGGCGTTTTCTTGATCGGGATGTTCACTCGCAACCGAGGGTCCGATCTGGGCAATGTCATCGCCATGGCTGTCGGGCTGGCAGTCACCACTTTCCTCGGCGACCTGCATCTGCACGCGATCAATCTGTTCCTGCCGATGTTCGGCGATGCCACCGCGCTTGCCCGACCCGAGTGGCTCCCCAAGATTTCCTTCACCTGGTTTGCCACCATCGGGGCGCTGGTGGTGTTCGCGGTGGGAGTCTGTTTCCGCACGCCGCCGGCCGTGCTCGCCGCTGCCGAACGACAGGCAGAAGAGGCGGACCGGGGAGAGGCCGTGCCCATGGCGATGAGGGCAGGATGATGCATGGGGATGAACCGGTCCGCTCCGGGACCTCGCCGGGAAGCCGGTTTCGACAGGCGCTGCGCGACGAGACACCGCTGCAGATCGCGGGAGCGATCACGGCACTGGCCGCGCGGATGGCCCGCGGCGCCGGCTTCCGGGCGCTTTATCTCTCCGGTGGCGGCGTGGCCGCCAACTCCCTGGCCGTTCCGGATCTCGGCATCACCAGCATGGAAGACGTGCTGACGGACGCTCGCC
The DNA here is from genome assembly GCA_964609085.1 of uncultured bacterium. Taxonomy (GTDB): domain Bacteria; phylum Armatimonadota; class SYMT01; order SYMT01; family SYMT01; genus JANPLG01. The sequence goes on from CAZSRZ010000011.1 coordinate 30,031, forward strand.
GGATCACGGCGGCCGTGGACCTGCCGCTGCTCGTGGATGTCGATACCGGGTGGGGAGGGGCGTTCAACATCGCCCGGACCGTCCGCGAGATGGCTCGCGCCGGCGTGGCGGCGATCCACATCGAGGATCAGGTAGCCGCGAAGCGATGCGGTCACCGTCCCGGCAAGGAACTCGTGCCCCTTCAGGAGATGGTGGACCGGATCAAGGCCGCCGTCGACGCCCGGCCCGACCCGGAATTCGTCATCATGGCTCGCTCGGACGCGTTCGCCACCGAGGGAATCGCCGGGGTGATCGACCGCCTCGGCGCCTGTGTGGCGGCCGGGGCGGATATGGTTTTCCCGGATGCCCTCGGGGAGCTGGATCAATACCGCGAGATCCGCAGGGCGCTGCCCGTGCCTCTCCTCGCCAATGTCACGGAGTTTGGCCGCACGCCGCTCTTCTCAAGCGCGCAGCTTGCGTCCGCCGGCGTGGACATGGTGCTCTACTGCTGCTCGGCGTACCGGGCGATGAACGCCGCCGCCATGCGCGTCTACCGGGAGATTCGAGCGGAGGGGACGCAGGCCGGTGTGGTGGATCTGATGCAGACGCGCGACGAGATGTACGAGCTGCTGGAATACCACGCCCACGAGCGCAAGCTGGATGCGCTCTTCGGGCGCGAGCCGAATGGTTGATCACGTCGGCGGGAGTAACGCGATGAGCGAAACGACACCACGCCCCAAGCGATCCGTGGCGCTGTCCGGGGTTCCGGCGGGGCGCACCGCGTTGTGCACCGTCGGCCGCACGGGCAACGATCTGCACTACCGGGGTTACGACATCCTGGACCTGGCCGAGAAGTGCGAGTTCGAGGAGATCGCCTACCTCCTCCTCTACGGCCGCCTGCCGACGGTGGCGCAGCTTTCCGCCTACCGCGAGCGACTGCGCCGTGGCCGTGGCCTGCCCGCCGAGGTGCGCGCCGTGCTCGAACAGGCACCCGCCTCCGCTCACCCGATGGATGTGCTCCGGCTGGGGGTCTCCGCCCTCGCCGTGGTCGAACCCGAGCGCGAGCCGCATTCGGACAGCGCCGCTCTGGATGTCGCGGACAGGCTCCTCGCGGCACTGCCCTCCATGCTCGGCTACTGGCTGCACTTCACCCGGTCGGGCTACCGCATCGAGGTCGACGCGGTGGACGACGATTCCATCGCCGGCCACTTCCTTCATTTGCTGCTCGGCCGCACGGCGCCCCGTGAGTGGGTGAGGGCGATGCAGACCTCGTTCATTCTCTACGCCGAGCACGAATTCAACGCCTCCACCTTCACCGCCAGGGTGATCGCTGGCACCGGATCCGACCTCTACTCCTGCGTCGCCGGGGCGATCGGGGCCCTGAGGGGTCCGAAGCACGGCGGCGCCAACGAAGCTGCCTTCGCGGTCCAGGACCGCTATCAGGATCCCGACGAGGCCGAGGCAGACATCCGGCTGCGCCTGGCGGCTCGCGAGATCGTGATGGGCTTCGGGCATCCGGTCTACACCGTCTCCGACCCGCGCAATCAGGTGATCAAGCGCGTTGCCGACCAGCTCTCAGCGCTTTCGGGATCGCGACGTCACTACGAGATAGCGGTTCGGTTGGAGAGCCTGCTCTGGTCCGAGAAGCGGATGTTCCCGAACCTGGACTGGTTTTCTGCGGTGGCCTACCACGCGATGGGGATCCCTCCCGCGCTCTTCACACCCCTCTTTGTGCTCTCCCGGACAGCCGGCTGGAGCGCCCACGTGATCGAGCAGCGGCAGGACGGCCGCATCATCCGGCCCACGGCGGAGTACATCGGGCCCGAAGATCGGCCCTTCGTCCCGCTGCCGGAGCGAGGATAGATGGCCGGCGCTTCCGCCTCCGGACGCCCACGGCCGGATGCGGTGCTCGTGGAGATCGCCGACTACCTGCACGGGGCTCCCATCGAGAGCCCCGAAGCCTGGGAGACGGCCCGGCATGCCCTGATCGATAGCCTGGGGTGTGCGCTCCGGGCGCTGGAGTTTCCGGCCTGCACGCGATTGCTGGGGCCGGTGGTGCCCGGGGCGGAGATGCCCGGCGGGGCGCGCGTCCCCGGCACCCCCTACCGGCTCGATCCCGTCCGTGCCGCCTTCAACCTCGGCGCCCTGATCCGCTGGCTGGACTTCAACGACACCTGGCTGGCTGCCGAGTGGGGCCATCCCTCGGACAACTTCGGCGGCATCCTCTCCCTGGCGGACTGGCTCTCCCGACGGGCTGTCGCGGAGGGAAGGCCCCCGCTGACAATGCGCAACGTACTGGATGCGGCGATCCGCGCCTATGAGATTCAGGGGTGCCTGGCGCTGGAGAACGCCTTCAACGCCGTGGGGTTGGACCACGTGATTCTCGTGAAAGTCGCGTCCACCGCTGCGGCGTGCCTGCTCCTCGGACTCTCTCGAAACCAGACGGTGGACGCACTCTCCCAGGCGTGGATCGACGGCCATAGCCTCCGCACCTACCGTCACGCCCCGAACACCGGCTCACGCAAAAGCTGGGCCGCCGGCGACGCCACGTCGCGAGGGATCTGGCTCGCGCTGCTGACACAGCGGGGTGAGTTGGGTTACCCGACAGCTCTCACGGCGCCCACCTGGGGCTTCTATGACGTTCACCTCGGCGGCCAACCGCTCCGATTCCAACGGCGCTACGGCAGCTATGTGATGGAGAATGTTCTTTTCAAGATCGCCTTCCCCGCCGAGTTCCACGCCCAGACCGCCGTGGAGTGCGCCCTCGCCCTGCATCCACGCGTCGTCGATCGCCTGGATCGGGTGCGCCGCATCCGCATCCGCACCCAGGCGGCGGCCATGCGGATCATCGCCAAGGACGGTCCCCTGCACAACCCTGCGGATCGGGACCATTGCCTGCAGTACATGGTGGCCGTGCCGCTCATCCACGGCCGGCTGACGGCCGCGGACTACGAAGACACGGCGGCCGCGGATCCCCGGATCGATGCCCTGCGGGGGTTGATGGTGTGCGTGGAAGAGCCGGCGTTCAGCAGGGAGTACCACGATCCCGAGAAGCGCTCCATCGCCAACGCGGTGGAGGTTGAGTTCGAGAACGGAGAGCGGATCGAGACGATGATCGAGTATCCCGTCGGCCACCGTCGGCGCCGCGCCGAGGGCATCCCCTTGCTGCTGGAAAAGTTCCGCGGCAGCCTGACCCCACGCTTTTCCCCCGAGCAACAGCAGCAGATCCTCGCGGTCAGCCTGGACAGCGACAGGCTCCAGTCGATGGCCGTGCACGCCTACATGGATCTGTTCTGAAGCATTCAGACGCAACTCTGGTCGGCCCCGGTCAGCTCTTGACGATGTCGCGTGATGCCGCCCACACACCCAGATCCTCCCGTTGGATGGCGGCGGCCATCAGTTCGGGGAACAGGTCCGGCGTGCAGGCAAAGGCGGGGATGCCGTGGACGGCGAGGGCTGCAGCGTGTCCGTGGTCAAAGCTTGGCGCGCCGTCATCGCTGAGCGCCAGCAGAGCGACCATCTGTACACCGGCCCTCGCCAATCGTCCCGCGCGTCGGATCAAGTCCTCGGCGTTGCCACCTTCGAACAGGTCCGAGATCAGCACCAGCACCGTGTCGTTCGGCCTCTGGACAAGATTCTCACAGTAGGCGAGGGCCCGGTTGATGTCCGTACCGCCACCGAGTTGAGTGCTGAACAGCACCTCCACGGGGTCCTGCAACTGGTCAGTCAGGTCAACTATGGCCGTGTCGAAGACCACCAGCCGGGTGTTCACCGCGGGCAGTGAGGCGAGCACGGCAGCGAAGATGCTGGAGTAGACGACGGAACTGGCCATCGAGCCGCTCTGGTCCACGCACAGCACGATGTCGCGCAGCGATGACTGCCGGCGGGCATAACCGATGCGTCGGTCGGGGATGATCGTGCGATGGCTGGGGATGTAGTGCTTCAGATTGGCGCGAATGGTTCGGTTCCAGTCGATCTCGTGGTGCCGGGGTCGGTTGGTGCGGCGCGCCCGATCGATGCTGCCCATGACCGCCTGGCGGGTGGGCTGCTCCAGCCGACGCCGTAGCTGTTCGACGACCCGGGACACCGCCTCCCGCGCCGCATCGCGGGTGCGGCCTTTCATTACTCCGCGCAGGGAGACCAGGGTGGAGACGAGGTGGACGTCCGGTTCCACGGCTTCGAGCAACTCCGGCTCCAGCAGCATCCGGTGCAGATCCAGGCGCTCGAGGGCGTCCCGCTGCATCACCTGCACCACCGAGGTTGGGAAGTACGTGCGGATGTCTCCGAGCCAGCGAGTGACCGAAGGAGCGGACGCCCCCAACCCCCCGCGCCGGTTGCCCTGGCGGGGGGCAGCGTCGTAGAGAGCCGAGAGGCAGCCGTCGACGGCTTCATCGGTGGGCGAGAGATCGAATCCGATTCCATCCGCGCTACCGCCGCCGAGCAGCAGCCGCCACCGTCGTTGTCGCTCGGCGTCCGTCATGCCGCCTCCTCCGCCGGGGCCGCCACGCCCAGCAGGATCCGCAAGATCGGGAGCACCAGACCGGCGCGCGCCTCGTCGAGATCAACCCCGCTTGCGTCGGCCGGTTGCGTGGCTGTTATGCCGCGCCGCACGCGTTCACCGATGAGACGCCGTTCCCCGACCTCGAAGCTGGCAAAGGTTCGGCGCACCAGGGGAAGCAGCTCTACAAATCGACCTTCGGGCAGATCGGTCAGCCATCCATCAAGCACGGGGAAGAGGGAGTCGGCGTGGATGAGGATCTGCCCGTTACCGCGAAGGAAGCCGTCCACCCAGGCACCGGCGGCTGCGGCGTCCCCGGCAGCGCTCAGACCCCGGCTCAACCGGAGAGCCATCTCGTCGGCGCGGATGCCGCCCGAGTCGTAGGCCAGCCAGCAGCACCTGCCGCCGACGAGACCATGGATGCCATTCTGATCTGCGGTGTGGGTGAGAGCGGCGAGCCAGGCGGAGAGCTGAGCATCGTCTCGCAGTAGCTGGAAGGCGCCGTGCGCCTCGGCGATGGCCCGGAACATCGTCGCCGCGGCATCGTCGTCGAGCGATGAGCACGCTGCCGGCAGCCCCACGCAAACTCTGGCAGCCAGGCCCGCGGTGACCCGCTGCAGCAAGTCGTGATCCGTCGGGCGCACGCCAGGGTAGCGCAGCATCTGGGCGAGCGCCGGAAGCGCCGCGAGCATGTGTCCGACATCACCCGTCAGCGCTGCGCGCGTTTCCAGGGATGACATGAGGGTGTCGATCGCCAGGGGAAGATCTGCCAGCAGCACCTGATCCGTGAGATGGGTGAGGGTCGGTAGATCCGGCGCCTTCTCCGCCTGCTCGCGTGCGCACTCGGTGGCGGCGGATTCCAGGGTGTTGCCGTAGCTCCCGGCCCGGATGACGGCCAGAGCGAGTTCCGGCGACCACTGCAGCCGCCAGCTTTCGCGGAAGGTGCCGAGCCCCCGCGAGTTGCGGAGTTCGCCCCAGGGCACCCCGAGTAGGTGAAGCCGGTGCAGGACGACGCTGCGCTGCAGATCGTTGGGTTTTCGCAGGTCGAGATCGTAGTCGCGGTGGACGGCTTCCGGTGGCATGCGCAGCCGCCTGAGGATGCGGGCGAGGTCCTGCTGCAGCGGCACGGTGGGGGCGTCATCCGGCACGCGCCCGAACTGACGGCCGACGATCAACTCGTCGCGGATCAGCTTCAGAGGAGTCACGTTGCCGAAGCAGAGCACCGCCGTGGCTGCCTCGAGCATTTCCTCGAGCCCGGGGACCGGGAGATCGCGGATCGCGGCAAGCGCCTCGGCGAGGCGGACTGCCTCGATCACGCCGGCGGAGGAGGCATCGAGATCGGCTGCCCGGAGCAGCGCCGCCACCTGCGCCATCCAACGAATGGGGACCTCGTCGGGGAAGCGCCAGAGGTGATCGTAGTATCCCGGCGAGTGGATGCCCGCGCCGTAGCCACTCTCGATGGCCAGGCGCTTGTAGGTCCAGGGGATCCAGGTTGCCTCCACGCGCACACGGGTCTGCCCGCGCAGGGTGGCCGTGTCTCGGCTCGCGGGCGGCAGGTTCTCCAGTGCGGGCGCATGCCAGGCCCCACAGACGACGGCGATCCGCTGGAAGCCCTCCTTCAGTGCGGCGCGGATCATCTGTCGCATGTGCGCTTCTCGACGCTCTTCGCATTCGAGTTCGGCTTGCTGCTCCGGACCGGAGACCGGCAGGGCGTCTACTGCGGTGCGCAGCTCGCGCATCACCTCGAGGATTGCAGGGAACATCTCGGAGGTGTCCTGACGTTGCTCCACCAGTTGCTCCCACCAGCGCTCCCCATCGCCGAATCCTGCCGCCCGTGCCATCCAGAGGAGCGGGTCCGCACGGAGCAATCGGGCGGTGTCTGCTTCATCGGGCAC
>CAZSRZ010000011.1:36502-45609 GCA_964609085.1 uncultured bacterium
TAAAAGGAGGCCATGCGAGGTTGGTCCACCACCCAGGTGAGTAGCGCGACGGGCGGTGCCATATCGGGATGAGCGACCAGCGGAATCAGCGCGTCTCCTTCCGGAGGTCCCTCCACCAGCACGATGTCCGGCTCCATGGCGGTCAGGGCTGCCTCCAGGCTCCGGGCACACCCGGGGCCGTGGTGCCGCACGCCGAAAACACGGATGCCGGCCGGCAAGCCTGACATCGGCTAGAGGTCCACCTCGCGGCAGGCGCGATAGAGATCCTTCCAGTCGGACCGCTCCTTGACCACCGCCTCCAGGTACTCGCGCCAGACGACGCGATCCTGGACGGGATCCTTCACCACGGCCCCGATCAGCCCGGCGGCGACGTCGGCGGCGCGGAGGGTGCCGTCCCCGAAGTGCGTCGCCAGCACCACTCCCTGGTTGACGACGGAGATCGCCTCGGCGGTGCTCAACGTACCGGACGGGCTCTTGATCTTGTGTTTGCCGTCCGCGGTCACTCCGTCCCGCAGCTCGCGGAACACGGTGACCACGCGCCGGATCTCGGCGAGGGCCGGCGGCTCCGCCGGCAGTTCCAGGGCCCGGCCCAGATCGGCAACCCGGCGCCGAACAATCTCCACCTCTTCATTGACGTCGGCCGGCGTGGGCAGCACCACGGTGTTGAACCGTCGCTTCAACGCACTGGAGAGCTCATTGACCCCGCGGTCGCGGTTGTTCGCCGTGGCGATGATGTTGAACCCCTTCGTCGCCTGAACCTCTTCCCCGAGTTCGGGGATTGGCAGCGTCTTCTCGGAGAGGATCGTGATCAGGGAATCCTGAACATCGGCCGGGATTCGTGTCAGCTCCTCCACTCGGGCGACGGCGCCGGTTCGCATCGCGACCATCAGGGGGCTGGCCACAAGGGCCTTAAGCGAGGGCCCCTCCGCCAGTAGCCGAGCGTAGTTCCAGCCGTAGCGGATGGATTCTTCGCTGGTGCCCGCGGTGCCTTGCACCAGCAGGGTTGAATCCCCCGAAATGGCGGCAGCCAGGTGTTCGGAGAGCCATGACTTGGCCGTGCCTGGCACCCCCAGCAACAACAGGGCTCGGTCGGTTGCGAGCGTGGCGATGGCCATTTCCACGAGTCGCCGACTGCCGATGTACTTCGCCGTGATCGGTTCTCCGCCCGCCTCCCCTCCCAGGATGTAGAGGCTGACGGCCCAGGGCGACAACCGCCAGTTCGGAGGTCGCGGACGGTCGTCAGCCCGCGCCAGGATCTCCAACTCCTGGTGGAACACCTGCTCGGCGTGCTCTCGCAGAATGGCGCTCATGTCTTCATCTCCCTCAGCATCTCTCGCCTGAATTCCATCACGCGGATCAACCGCTCCACCCTATCCCTGGTGGTAGGGGAATCCGTGATCTCGGGCCATCCGTTCGCCGCGTCGCCCGCCAGTTCCGGATGGATCCGATAAGCCAGCACGAGCAGGTCCTCGCCGACCGCGTACCGGGCGACGACATGCCGCATGACCTTTTTTGCGATCTCCAGCATGCGGCGGGACAGCGCTGCGTCCCATGGGGCAGGCACCCGATCCAGCAACCGCACGGCCGCCCGCAGCGACTCGACGGACGCCTCCTGCTGCAGCACTGCCGCGGCAACGACCTGCAATCGCTCCGGGGGCACCACTGACGCCAGGCGATCGCGCAGCTCCGGTGGGAGCCGTTGGTCGCCCGCCAGGGCCTCGGCCCACTCCGCATCGGCGAAGCGCTCCGCTGCCTGAGCCCACCCGAGCAGTAGCGGCATCTCCCACTCGCCTCGCAGCGCTGCGTCCAGAAGCACCGCCGGTTCGGCCCCAGCGGCTTCGGACCACTGGCTCGGGGGCACCATTCCCAACAACTGCGAGAGGCGCCAGGCACCCTCGCCCATCGCCGGAGGGCGGCTCGTCCCGTACACCCCGTCCGCCTCCATCGCACGCACTTCGGCGGGGTCATCCAGTTTTGGCAGGGTGATGGAAACCTGTGGCGGTCGCCGGATCCCGAGGAGGCGTGAGCCTGGAACGACGCGGATCAAGGGACCCAGTCGGGTCCGCGCGCGCAAGACCAGAGCGGACTCCGGGAGGCGGGCAAGCAGGTCGATCGCCGCCATCCGTACGGCTTTGATCCGGTCCCCCCGAGCCTGGTCAAGAAACGGCTCATCCGCAGGAGAGAGGTTGACGCTGAGCGCGGGCAGGAGGCACTCTCGCCCGTCCGGCGGCTCGGTGGCCCAAACCGCCTCCAGCAGTTCCCGCCCACGTTGGGGATCCGCGGCTCGGATGGCCCGCAACAGATCGCGCCGTTCGCTGCGCGAGCCGTGCTCCCACACGCTGGGGTCGGGTTCGGCGGCGGCGGCGGCGGCCAGCAGCGTCCATGCCGGGTTCCGACCGGCTAGCCAGAGGGCCCTGCGACCGCCGGCCCGAAGCGCGGCCTCCCGGAGCACCGGCTGCTTGACCGCGGCCGTCAACAACTCCGGCAACATCTCAGGGGGAACGAGGCGGGCGGCCCCCACCGCGGCAGCCAGCCATTCCCCCAATGCAGCGGCGTCTTCTCCCAGCAGGATTGAGCGCAAGTGTCCGCAAGCTGCCGCGGAACAGACCCGCCAGGTCTCCGCTTCAGCGGGCGGCGCGGACGGGGCGACGAGCTGCAAAGGTCGCCGACCTGCGCGGCTGTAGAGGGAGACCGCACCAGCCTGCAGCAGCAGTTGCTCCTCCGGCGACGCATACTCCCGCCCACCTAGAAGAGGCGCGAGCAGCCCCGCGGGTGTCGGCGGGCGCAGCCGACCCGTGCCGACAATCGCCGCGGCCACGATCTCTTTCCACTCGCTCACCTCGCCATCGCTCCGAGCGACTCCACGGGGTGACATGCTCCGGTTGTCCAGGCCGTGAGGGGTCGAAGTCGATGCCCGTCCCACTCGCCGAACAGGGTGATGGGAACTCCCCCCGACAGTGCAAGGAGGTGCCAGGTGATGCGGAGGCCGTGGCAGAGGGGGAGGGCAGTGCCGCTGGAGTCCCGTAGGAACCAGTCGCCGTCCTGCTCCACCAGCAGCACCTGACCCAGCAACGCCGGATACCGCTCCAGCCACGGGTTGCCACCGAGCGCCGCAGCATACTCCGCGAGGAACTGCTCGATAGTCCGCCCGTCCGGAGCGGGCATACCCGGCAGCGTGTCTTCTCGGCGCGACACGAGGGCACGCGCAGGCTGGGCACCGTTGAAGGTGACGACTTCGCCCTGAAACCCGCTGCCCGGAACGAGGCTGGCATCGAGCGTTTGACCCACAGCGGCGAAGCTCATTACTCTCACCCACTGTCCGGATCGACCGCCAACCAACCAGGTCCGCCGGACCCGCAGTCGCTCCTCCTCCTCATCTTCCCGCCCCGCGACCAGCCAGGTGTCAACGATGCGGGCGTCCGGCGGAGCGTTGGCCAGCAGCTCTTCCTGCGACTCCGTCCAACCGATGCGGGTGCGCAGATCAGCGCGGACGGGAGGCGGCAATTGGTCCTGCCTCCTGGCGGCAGCCAGCAGCAACTGCAGGCTCCCGAGCTGTGCGAGAAGCGAGTCGTGCCGATCGTCGCCGACAGCGGCGGACTCCATCCCCCGCACCGCCCGTGCCAGTCCCGGTGCCTGGCAATCGATCATCCGGGCGGCCGCCGTGTTCCAGTAGCCGTCCGGTCGACCCAGGCAGGTTCCTAGCCCGGATCGCACCATGTCGTGCATCCAGGTTTCCAGGTATGCCAGTCCCGACTCCACGCGTTGACTCCGCTGCTCAGCGCGCTTCGCCTGCGCAGCGGTGTCCACAACAGCGGAATCCACACTCTCCCGCTGTACAGACCTCTCAGCCTGCTTCTCCGCCCGGGCGGATCGGCTCCGGAGCCAATCCGCCACCCACGCCGGGGGATCGCCCGCGGAGAAGTCGGACTGCTTCTGTGACCAGAGCAGCAGCAGCCCGATGCCGTGCTTGCAGGGGAACTTCCGACTGGGACAACTGCAGCGGAAGGCAGGCTCGGAGAGATCGACCTGCGTTTGGTACGGGTTCGAGCCGCTCCCCTGACAGAGGCCCCAGACAGCGATGTCGCACTGACCGAGCGAGACCCAGCGGCGGGTCGAGGCCAGCTCTCGCCCGGCCTTCAACGAGGCAGCGTCAGGCGCCAGCGATTCAACCTGCGCATGGGTCCAGGGAGGGGGCGACATCAGGGTCCATTTGAGAGGCCGGCCAGCATGTGAACCCTACGCCATTCGGCCCCGGAATTCCTGGTAGGCGCGTGCGGTGCGCCGGGCTTATGTGCGAGGCACCGTTGTCGGCGGAAGTAACCGCATTGCTAGGCACCTGAGTCACCTTCAGGACTCCGTGCGTCGTCGGATCTCCTCTTCGATGAGCGGCAGGTCGGTTGCCTTGTCGACGTCGAGGGCGAGTTCGGCGTAGGGGCTGGCGTGCCCGCGTGCGCGGAGGTGCAGGAGCTCGCTCATCCGCTTCTCCGCATCGCGTACGCCGAGTCGGCCGAGCAGGAGCCGCAGCGCGAAGGGGATGCCGAGCATGGCCGCCAGGCGCAGAGGGGAGGCGCGCCGGGCGTTGAGTATCCGCTCCACCCATGGCCAGGAGGCCAGGAGTGCCTCGCGCTGAGCGACTCCGGCGCTGGCCCCGGTCAGGTCTCCGTCCGGAGTTCGCGCGTAGATCCACTTCCGATCCGGGAACCGCGCCTCTATGACCGAACGGGTGACGAATGGAAAGACGATGTCGGCGTCCGCGATCCGGACGAGGAGGTCCTCCAGGGCCGCGGGGGTTGCCAGCGGCAGGTCGGCGGATGTGATCAGCACCGGCCCGGCATTGGGAAGGGCGTCCAGTCCAGCCTTGAGATTGCCTTCGATAGAGCCCGTCTCCGGGATGACTGCAGCCTGGAGTGCTTCCAGGTCCGGGCCAGCGAGGGCGGGGTCACCGATGATGACGATCCGCTCCATGCCCGGCACGCCGCGCAGAGCGGCCGCGCTCCAGTGAACCAGGGGATGGCCGAGCACGGGGATCTCCGCCTTGCAGCGGACCTGATCGGAGAGGCCGGGGAACCGTTCGCGCTCCAGCGCTCCCCCTGCCAGTATCAGCCCGTCCGCCCGGATTCTCTCGGCCACGATTTGCCGGCCCGGGTCTGCTAGAAGTGGCCACTCCGGCGCTGGTCGCCGCCTGAGAGCGTCAGGTCCAGCGAGGTGGAGCTGTCGCCGGTCGTGTAGTCGGCGCGGATCACCTTGATGATGTGCCGCACCGGCAGGAATTCCGTGAGCCGCATCTGCGGATTACCGCCCTGGAGAATGACGAAGTCGTCCTCCACCTGCACCACCGTACGCTCCTGGTCGTTGTTGATGACAACGGTTTGACCGATGCAGCGCTTCAGGATCTCGACAAACTCCACGCCAGCTCTCCTCGCGCGGCGTTGGGCCTGAATAGCCAGGCAAAGACGCGCCGCAGACGGCAGGTGGGGATACGCTTCGCCCGGGGCCTGCCTGCGTCCCAGGGTTCTTGTAGAGAATTCGCGGGAGTGGGGGCAGGGGTCCTTCATTCTTCCGGTCCGCTCGGCGGAATTGACCGAACTTGGCCCGAATTGGTCCCAGCGGGGTGGGAGACGATGAAACCGGGTGCCATCGTGGGAGCGGTCCTGGCCCGGTCGTGGCGCGCGGAGTGCCCCCTCCCGTTGCCGGTCGGGGTGATATCCGCAGACCTGACGGCCGTGCAACCCCTCCTCCTGCGCGGGGGCGCGGGCGCTCTTGCGGCCCACCGCTGTGCGGCGCTCGGGCTGTCGATACCCCCCGAGTGGGCGGAAGCGCGGGATCTACACCGCCTCCGCGGCCGCCTCCGTGAAAGGGAGACGGCGCGCGTCTTTCGAGAATTCGAGGCCGCGGGGATCTCATCGCTTCTGCTGAAGGGGTGGAGCGCGGCGCGCCACTACGCGGACCCGCTGCTGCGGCCGTCGGGCGACATCGATCTCGCGGTCCATCCCGCGGATTGGGACGCGGCTCAGCCACTGGTTTTGAGGGAGGGTCGCCCGATTCCGCTGGATGTACAGGCCGGTCCGCCCGCCTACCTTGAGCGTTCGTTTGAGGAACTCTGGGATCGATCGCAGGTGCTGGCATGCCAGGAGGTGCCGGTCCGGGTGCTTGGGCCGGAAGATGAGCTGCGCCTTCTCAGCCTCCACTTCTGGAAGCACTTCGCCTGGCGGCCTCTCTGGCTCGTCGACGTGGCCGCCGCCGTGGAAGCACGGCCGCGCGCCTTCGATTGGGATTGCTGCCTGGCGGGTTCACCGCGGTCGTCGGAGTGGGTTCAGGCCGCCGTGCTCCTTGCCGGCGCCTTGCTCGGGGCGGACATGGTCCGCGTACCGTTCTCGCATCGCGGGGCCGACCTGCCCCCCTGGCTCCTCGTCGGCGTGCGGGCGCAGTGGGAGCTGGACGCGGCGCAGATGATGGACGCCTGGAGCCGGCCCCTCCGATCGATGGTCCGGGAAAACCTTGGCCGACCGGCGAAGCTGCTCGCAGAGCTGGGCCGGAGGTTCCGCGATCCCGTCCGGGCGACCGTCGAGCGGGGAGGGCCGTTCGATCGCGGACCACGGCTGCCCGTCCAGATCATTGCCACCCTGGCGGCGGCCCGTGCGGGGTGGCGGCGGCCCCCTATTCTCCCACCCGATCCACCAGACCAGCAGACTCGAGCTCCAGAAGAAACCGGCTGATGTCTTGCTCCGCGCGGTCTGGATCTACGTCGAAGGTCTCTGTGAGCCGGCGCCGCAGATCCGTGACAGTGGCGGGTTGCTCCAGCCCGGCCCAGACCGCCGCGCCCGTGGTGGGGATCTCGAAGTAGTCGCCCGTGCTCAACCGCAACAGGACAGCGCCGTCGGACACCGTCTCCGCGAGGGCATCTGGGGAGCGCAGCCAGCGGGTCGATTTCATGGACCCGGCGCCGCGGGAGCCGGCCGGGGCCAGAACTGGTTCGTGGTGGTGGCGTTCCCCCACACCTGGGTCAGCCGCCTCCAGCGGACGTGTCCATCCGCGTAGAGGTAATTCGCGCCTCCCTGGTGCCGTCGAGACTGCATGCCGGCGGCCTCGCGGCGCTCCTGGTTCTGACCCTCTTCGGGCTCTTCCTCGCCGGTATCTCCCCACTCACCCGTGTCGATGGCATTGACGGCCGTCTCGATCCGCGCGATGGAGGTGCCCTCCGGGCAGGGCTGTCGCGGCCATGGGGGAAGGTACCACGCGAACTGTTCCTGCGGGATGTTGCCGCGCTTCTCCACGAGGAAGACGGTCGAAGCAGGCTGATCCGGCCGATCGCCCTTGTCGCGCGCATCCAGGAAGTAGGCATTGGCGGCATACGACGGACCGCGGTCACCGGAATCGCTGGGGCAGTGGTAGACCCCCTCGCAGTAGGCGGTGCCCTGATAGTTGTCCCGCTCCACATAGCCGCCGCGGACGTAGGGGTAGACCAGCGACGCCCATTCCGCGAAACCCTCGCGCTGGGTGTACTCGTAGGTCTTCACGATCTGGGCGATGGGATACTCGTCTTCGTAGTCCGCACGATACATTTCAACCGCGGCCCCCAGTTGCTTGAGATTGGCGGCGCAGGACGCCTGCCGCGACTTTTCGCGGGCCTGCATCAGAACGGGGAAGAGAAGCGCCGCCAGCAGACCAATAATGGCCACCGTGACCAGGAGTTCCACGAGCGTGAATCCCGCTGGAAGTTCCAGCCGCTCTCTCCGCTCTTCGTGGATCATCCGGCGGCCTCTAGTCGTCAACATACCCTCCCACGCCAACTCGGACCACGCCGGCGCTTGCCCTGACGGTTCCGATTCTCGCCGGATCAGCTATCATCTGCATACGAATCTCCGCCCAATGATCGAAGAGCCGGCCGCAAGGGCCGGTTGATGCTTGAACGCAGACCATCGCGAGGCCGAAGCGCGAGCACGGCAGGACAGGGAGAGGTTCGTGATTTGCGGTGAAAGTAGGGCGCTGGCCGCCCTGGTGCTGTCTCTCGTCGGCTTCGCCGCCCGCGCGGGCGAGGCCGTGATCGAATTCGACGATCCTCCGCGTCCCTCAGTCCCCGTCGGTTTCGCCCTGCCCGCGCCAGACCCCCGCGCCGCGCCGCGCCGGGATCCCACCGACCGCCTGACGAACCCGGTCTCCAACGCCTGGGACGGCGTCGACGAACTGGCGGTGAGCCCAACGAGTTTGCTGAAGCCGCCGGACCCATTTCTGGCCGTGGGTCCCGGGCTGGGAAGCGCGGGCCGCGTCATTCAGGTCACCAACAAGGGTGTCCAGCTCTGGAACAAGAGCGGCACCAGCCTGGCGGGACCTGTTTCTCCCGCCTCCTTCTTCGGCAGCGGCAGCGGCACCACCGATCCAAAGATCATCTTCGATCGTCAGTCCGACCGGTTTTTCGCGGTGGTGCAGGACGGCAACACTACCACAAACAGCAATCTCTACGTCGCCGTTTCCACCAGCAGCACGCCCAACACGCTGACCACCAGTGATTGGACCCGGGGCAGCGCCAGCGTCATCACCACTTTCTCCGGCGGCACCGCCTGGTTCGACTACCCCGGCCTGGGCTCGGACCAGACCCGGTTGGTGGTGACGGGCAACATGTTCAGCGCCGCCGGAAACTCCATCGGCACCAAGATCCGTGTCTTCAGTAAGGCCGCCCTCCTCGCCGGCACGTTCAGCACCTTCACCGACATCAACGTGGACGCCGCCTCCTTGTCAGGGGCCTTCGGCATCATGCCCGCGCACGTGGCCGGACCGCGCGCCGACGGCCAGCTCCTTTCCGACAACGGCAACTTCTACCTGATCAACCGGGGAGGACAGACGTCGTACCGGCTCTGGGAACTCTCCGGAACCCCGCCCTCCACGGTGTCGGTGGTGCAGAACGCCCTGCGCAGCTGGTCAGCGGGCGCGCAACTGACGGCCGGCGCCCCCCAGAGCGGAACCACCATCCGGATTGACACCCTCTCGCCTCGCGTCCAGAACGCCGTCTACCGTTTCGGCATGGTGACCTGCTGCCTGACTTCGGACTTCGTGACGCTAGACAGCGCTGCCGGCGAGGTGTTCTGGGCGAAGATCCGCACCAATGGGGG
>CAZSRZ010000011.1:45709-69756 GCA_964609085.1 uncultured bacterium
CCCGAGCGCTGGGGCGACTACGCGGGATGCTGCGAAGACCCCACCGACAACAGCTTCTGGATGACCCACGAGTACTGCAGGTCGGCCGTCACCGGGGCCGGGAACGATGCCCGCTGGGGCACCTGGGTCTTCCGCACGGCCGGCACCACCGGCGTCCAGGTGACGGAGTTCGCGGCGAACGACGGGCGGTGCACCTGGACCACCGGGCTGGAGGTGCGCAATCTCGGTTTTCACCTCTACCGCGAAGAGGGGGATCGGAAGGTCCGGATCACGCCCGCGCTGGTAGCCGGGACCGCGTTGGCCACCTTCTCCGAGGGTCCGCGGGCCCACCGGTACGCTTTCGACGATCCCGAGGGAGGAGCCGGGACCTACTGGCTGGAGGCGGTCGATACCAGCGGCGGGTCGACATGGCACGGACCGTATCGCGGCGGCGGACTCCCCCCGGAGCGAACGGGATTCCTGACGGCGTCTCCGCTCCTGACCGATCTCGGGCGGGCCGGCTCGGGCCCACGGGCCCTGTCTGAAAGAGCCGAATCCGGCCCCGTGCGGCGGGTTGATGCCCTCGAGCCGACGGGGCCACGCATCGCGACGCAGCGGTGGCTGGCGTCCCGGGATGCCGTGAAGATCAGCGTCCGCACCGAGGGCTGGTACGAGGTATCGGCGGAGCGGTTGTTTGCAGCGGGCCTCGAGCCCGGCACGGATCCCCGGACTCTGCGGCTGTTCGCGAATGGGCGCGAAGTTGCCTGTATGATCCGCGGAGAGGCGGACGCGCGGCTGGATCCGGGCGATCTCGTGGAATTCTACGGGCTGGGAGTCGACACTCCCAGCACGGATGCCCAGGTTTACTGGCTGACGGCGGGCTCGGGTCGGGGGAGGCGAATCGTCGCCGCTCCGGCGGTATCTGGAGGGTCGCCGGTCGACAACGCTCCGGTCTCGGTGGAGTACCGTCCCCGCACCATCTACTTCCCGGGTGCCCTCAACGGCGAACGAGAGAACTTCTTTGGCGAGGTGATCGCGGGGTCCCCCATCACAGTTCCCCTCGATGTGCCCGACCCGGTCCCCTTCGGCACACGCGCCCACCTCGAAGTGCTACTGCAGGGGGTCACGGATCGGCCCGATCCCGATCCGGATCACCACCTGACCGTGGAGATCAACGGTGTGCCCCTGGGTGAGATGGTGTTCGACGGGACGCGGTCCGGATACCTGGCGGTGGACCTCCCGGCGGATGTGCTCCGCGCGGGGCCGAATGAGGTCACCCTCGCGACGGTGGGACCCTGGCTGGATGTGAGCCTGGTGGATACGGTCCGGCTCAGCTACCGCCGCCTCCTGCGGTTGGACGGGGAATCACTTCGATTCCCGGCACGACCGGGGAGCCGGCTGCGCCTGGACCCGTCGAGTCGCCCCGGTGGCTTGCGGTCACGCTTCTTCGACGTCACCGACGCGGCCGACGTCATGGCCCTTTCGGTACGGCCGGGTCCGGGAGAGAGCATTTACCTCTCCGCACCCGGGGGCACGGCTGTCGGCTACGACCGCCGGCTCATCCTGGCGGTTCCGGAGGAGGCGATCCTCACGCCAGCCAGCGTAGAACCAAACGTACCATCCAGCCTCGCCGCCGTCCGCCGCCCGCCGGACTACGTGATCCTGGGTCCCGAGGGCTTTCGAGAGGCGACGGCCTCCCTCGCGGCGTTCCAAGAATCCCGAAGGATGCGAACCCGCTTCGTAGCGCTGGAGGACGTGTACGACGAATTCAGCTTCGGCCGGAAGTCGCCCGCCGCCCTGCGGGATCTGCTCGCCCTCTGGAGACGCCGCGGGGCGAGCGGACCGCGCTTCCTGCTGCTGGTCGGCGACGCCACCTTCGATCCCCGGGGCTACATGAGCGATCCGTCCGCCGACCTCGTCCCGACCCGCCTCATCGATACGGCCTACCTTGAAACCGCCTCCGACGACTGGTTCGGCGACTTCAATGAGGACGGCGTCCCGGAACTGGCGATCGGACGCCTTCCGGTCAGGTCACCGGAGGAGGCCGCGGAGCTCAGTGCGCGGCTGGCTGCGCAACCGGCCACCGCCATCTCGCGGGGAGCGCTGCTCATTTCCGACTTCCCGGACGTCCACGACTTCCCCGGCACGAACCAGGCCGTGCGCGCCCTCCTGCCTGCGGGAACGCCGGTCGCCGAGATCCGACGCCCCACGTTGGAGTCCGTCAACCTTGGGCCCGCCACCGTCGCCGCACTCTCAGCAGGCCCGGCAGTGGTGAACTATGCCGGCCACGGCACCATCACGGGTTGGCGCGGCTCGATGTCGACGGACGAGATCGCGGGCCTGAGCAACGGGGCGCACCGGTCGGTTTTCACGGTGATGAACTGCCTCAATGGCTACTTTCAGGACCCCGTGCTGCCGTGTCTGGCCGAGGAGTTGCTCCGCAACCCGGGAGGCGGGGCAGTGGCTGTCTGGGCTTCCTCGGGAACATGCCTGCCTGCCGACCAGGCCATCATGGATGTGGCATTCTACGCCCATCTCTTCGGGGGCGCCCGGCCCATCTGGAGCCCCGCGAGGGGAGATGTAATGACCATCGGCGAGGCCGCGGCGCGCGCCAAAGCAGCCATCCGCGATCCGGACGTGCGCCGCACGTGGATCCTCTTCGGCGACCCCGCCGCGAGGGTGCGCTAGATGGATGCGGCACTCATGGGGCTACCGGAGCGCCGGATCGACGGCCTCATCGTCGAACGGGTGGGAGAAGAAACCCTGGTCTACGACCTCGTCAGCCACCAGGCCCACCGCCTGAATGCCGCCGCCACGATGGCCTGGCAGGCTGCCGATGGTCGAACGACCACCGCGGCGATGGCGGAGCGCTCCACCGCCGTCGACATCCCGATCGACGAAGCCGGCATCGTCCAGGCGCTGGCGATGCTGGCCGACGCGGGATTGCTCACCCCGGATTCCCGGTTGCCACCCCGGACCATCACTCGCCGTCGCCTGCTTGGCCGAACGGCCATCGCCGTGCCGGTGGTCAGCAGCATCCTCGCTCCCACCGCCTCCGAGGCGGGTAGCTGCCGCCCCTCCGGTGCCTCGTGCACCACCGGCGCCCAATGCTGCAGCCTCCTATGCAGCTCAAACCTCTGCATTTGAGACGCAGCTTGAGGCACAGAGGACGGCGGGCAGGATTCGCCCGGGTCATGCCGGAACTCGAGCGCTGGGGGGTGAGAGCGATGTGCGTATGGCGATGGATGGCCGCAGCGGGTTGCTGCCTGGGCATAGGGGTGGGCGTCGTCGCGGCCGGGCAGGAGAATGCCCGTGACAACGTGCCTGCAGGATGGATCCGGCTGTTCGACGGCAAGACGCTGGAGGGGTGGATGACCAGTGGTCGCACCGAGAGCAAGAAGCCGGTCGAGGATGGCGCGATCAACCCGCACGGCGCGGGCGGCTATATGATGATCCACAAGCAGCAGTGGTCGGACTTCGTCCTCTCCCTGCGATACCGGCTCAGCAAGGGGTGCAACAGCGGCATCTTCGTGCGGACGTTTCCCCTCACGCCGCGCTCCGGGAAGGACGTCGGCTTCAACGGGATTGAGATCGCCCTCGACGACACCGCTCCCTCGGCCGGGCTGCACGACAGCGGCGCCGTCTACGACCTCGCCGCTCCCAGCCGCAACCCGCAGCGCCCCGCCGGCGAGTGGAACGACATCGAAGTCACCTGCAAAGGCCCGCTGATCAAGGTGGTATTGAATGGGGAACTGGTCAACGTCGTTGACCTGGACCGGTTTACGCTCCCCAATCGCCGGCCGGACGGCAGTGAG
The DNA here is from genome assembly GCA_964609085.1 of uncultured bacterium. Classification (GTDB taxonomy): domain Bacteria; phylum Armatimonadota; class SYMT01; order SYMT01; family SYMT01; genus JANPLG01. The sequence goes on from CAZSRZ010000011.1 coordinate 49,504, forward strand.
CACAAGTTCGACATCGCCTTCAAGAACCACCCGCGGCGAGGCTACATCGGGCTGCAGGACCATGGCTCTGACTGTTGGTTCCGAGACGTCCGCCTCAAGCCGCTACCCTGACAACCGCCGCGCGGGGCCTTCCCCGGGCAGCACTCACAAACGTTGGCGCGATGGTCCACCCACATTCAACGCTGCTGGCCGGGGTTCCGCTCTTTCGCAGCCTCACCGACGAGAATAGGGACGAACTCTCGGCGGTTCTGGACCCGGTCGTCATCCCGAGGGGTCAAACGGTCTTCGAGTACGGCGACCCCGGAGGATCGATGTTCGTGATTCGATCCGGACAGGTGGAAACCTACTTCCGCAACGACACCGGGGATCGAGTGATGCTGGAGGTCTCCGGCCCGGGTGAGTTCTTCGGCGAGGTCTCCCTGCTGGATGAGGGACCACGCACGGCGACCGTGGTGGTTACCGAAGACCTGGAGGCGCTGCGCCTGGACAGGCCGGATCTGGAGCGCTTCCTCCGGGACAATCCGTCTGCCACCATGGAGTTGCTCGCCGTCATGGGCCGGCGCCTGCGCTTCACGGGGGACCGGCTGCGGCACACCGCCAGCCGCAATGTCAATGAAGTCCATGAAGACCGGCGGACACCGGTGGAGAAGTCCGCGGATTGGATTGCCGCCTTCAGCGGCAGCATCCCCTTTATCCTGCTCCACGTGGTGGTCTTCGGTGCCTGGATCGCGTGGAATCAGCTTGCGCTGCCCGTCACTCGCCGGTTCGATCCCTACCCTTTTGGTCTGTTGACGATGGCCGTGTCGCTGGAGGCGATTTTCCTGTCCGTCTTCGTCCTTCTCAGTCAGAATCGCCAGGCGATGAAAGATCGGGTGCGGTCTGACATCGAGTACGACGTGAATCTGAAAGCGGAGCTCGAAGTGGCGCACCTGCATCAGAAACTCGACCAACTGCGCTCCGACCTGCTGGCCCGGCTGGAGCGTTTGGAGGCGGGACAGGGAACTACGAAGCCGCCCGGCGGCTGATGGTCCCCCCCGCGCGAACGCGAAGACGCCGGGGGAGTTGGATATACTGCGCAAGCCGGTGCCTCCGGCGTAGCAGTTGTGCGCATCCTCCTTCCCTGCCTGGACTTCCCACCTTCGACGGGCGGCATTCAGACGCTGCTGAGTGCGCTGGTACGTGAGTTGAGTGAACCGCGTGAGCTGCGCGACCATGAAGTGACAGTGATCGCCCCGCAGCAGGAAGGCGCGGCCGCGTGGGACCGGGACCAGCCCTTTCGCGTCGTGCGCGTCCGGGGCGGCACCAGAGGATCTCGCGGCCGACGATTCGCTGGGGCGATTTCTCGAAGTCTGCTGGCGCACGTGCTGCGCGACCGGCCGGACGTGGTGCTGTGCGGGCATGCGTTGCTCGGCCCCGCGTCCCTGTTAGCGAGGCAACTGACTGGTACTCCCTACGTCCTCCTGTCCTATGACATCGAGTTTCGCGGACGATGGCTGCGCCCCATGCGTCGCCCCGTTTTCCGGCAAGCGGCGGCCGTTCTCACGATCAGCGATTTCAACGATCGGGTGGTCGTGGAGTGCGGCTGCCCTCCTCGGAAGCTGCGCCGCCTGCCGTTGGGGTTCGATCCCGCACGCCTGGATCGGTGCGTCGATCGGGGGTTGGGCAGCCACGAGGAGCACGCCGGAACGTTGGGGCCGGCCGGCAAGCCGTGGATTCTCTGCGTCGCCCGGCTCGATCTACCGTACAAGGGAGTGGACACGCTGCTCGCTGCTATGCCGGCCATTCGCAGCGCCGTCCCCGGAACGGAGATCGTGGTCGTCGGGTCCGGGCCGCTGCGCGCGGAGTTGATCGGGCACGCCCGAGAACTGGGACTGGAAGGGGCGGCAAGCTTCCCCGGTTGGGTGAGCGACGCTGCCCTGGCCACGCTGTACCGCGAGTGCACCCTCTTCGCCCTGATCAGTCGGGAAGAGAAGCGGGGTGCGGAGGGATTTGGTCTGGTTTTCCTCGAGGCCGGCTGGTTCGGCAAGGCTGTGCTCGGCGGCCGTTCCGGCGGCGTGCCCTCAGCGGTTCTGGACGGCGAAACGGGGCTGCTCTGCGACCCCACCGACCCTGCCGACGTGGCAGCGGCCGCGATTCGGCTCCTTCGAGACCGGCCGCTTCGACAGCGACTGGGTGCCCGGGGGAGAGAGCGCGTGGAGCGGATGACCTGGGCAAATACCGCGAGCGCGCTGGAGGCGGTGCTGGGGGAGACACTGCGCCCGGTCGACGACGGGGCGCTCCGGTGAACCCCTGCCGGGTGGCCTACCTCAACCCCAGCGCCGCCGTCGGCGGGGCAGAACGGGCTCTCCTCCTGCTCCTCCGCGGGCTGCCCCCGGAGAGGTTTGACCCGGTGGTCCTCGTGCCGGGCCAGGGAGCGTTGACCGAATTGCTCGACCGTCAGGCAGTGCCCTGGCGGATCGCTCGGCTGGCCGGGATGGAGCAACTCACCCGCCAGGGCCGGACATCCCTCTTCTCCGCCACGCGCGGCATGGCCGGGGCGGTCGCCGCCGTGCGGGAGCTGCGGCGAGAGCTCCGCGCGGTACAGCCTCACCTCCTCCACACCAACGGAATGAAGGCCCACGTCCTCGGCGCGGTTGCGGGGGCGGGGCTGCGTCTGCCGGTTGTCTGGCACATGCGGGATCTCACGGAGCCCGGCGGGCTACGACGCCTGCTCGGAGCGATGGGCGGGTGTTTTCCGCGGCGGATTCTGGCAGTGTCGAGGGCAGTGTCCGACCAGTTCCGAGGGCACCCGGCCTACGGCAGGGTCACGATCCTCCATGACGCTCTCGATCCCGAGCACGCCCGCGCTGCCGCCGCCGCGGCCGAGATTCGGGCCAGCCTCGGCGTCCCGCCGGGGAGATTCGTCGCCGTGATGGTCGCCCACTTCACGCCGTGGAAGGGGCATCGGGTCTTCGTGGAAGCCCTGGCCCTGGCCCGCGGGAGGGGGTTGGACATCCACGGGATTCTGGTCGGCGGCTCCATTTACTCCGCCGCTGCTCACGCAGGGTGCGAAGCGGAAACCCGACGCCGGGCCGAAGAGTTGGGGCTCTCGCGGTGCGTCTCCTTCACCGGCTGCCAGGAACGTAGCGCCGACTTCATCGCCGCGGGTGATGTGCTCGTGCACCCGCCGACGGCGCCCGAACCCTTCGGGCTGGCGGTGATCGAAGCCATGGCGCTGGGACTCCCGGTGATCGCGTCGGCCGCAGGCGGCATTCTGGAGACGGTGACGCCCGACGATGCCGGCGCGGGCACCGGCATCCTCACGCCGCCCGGGGATGCTCCGGCTGTCGCCGCCGCGCTGCTGGATCTCGCCGGAGAGCCGCAGAGACGTCGACGGTTGGGCGCGGCGGGTGCCCGTCGAGTGGCGGAGCACTTTGGTCCGGAGCGACTCTACCGCGACCTGCACGCCATCTATGGGGAGGTGATCCCCTCGTGATGCGGCGGCACGTGATTCACGTCTACCGCGATGCCTACCCACCGCGGCACGGAGGGATCGAGCAACACGTCCACACGCTCGCCCACGCCCAGAAGCACACCGACGTGCCCAGCGTGCTCATTTCGGCAAATCCCGCCGGGCTGCGGGACGACTGCGGTGTGCCGATCGAATCCACCGGCGAGTGGGGCCGATTCCAGGGGGCTCCCATCGCTCCCGCCTTCCCTGGAGCCATCCGCCGACGGCATCCGGATCTCTTCCATTTCCACATGGCGAACCCCACAGGCGAGCTCGCCTACCTGTTGTCGCGCAGCCGGGTCCCAGCCGTCGCCACCTACCACCACGACATCGTGCGTCAGGCACGGGCGCTCACCGTCTACCGGCCGTTCCTCCGCGCTTTTCTCAGCCGCGTGGCACGCATCCTGGTGGCCGCGCCCCAGCACATCGAGGTGTCGCCGATCCTGCCGGAATTCCGCTCCCGGTGCGAAGTGATCCCCTATGGGATCAACCTCAGCCGGTTCCGGGCCAGCCCCGAGGTGTTGCGACAGGCGGAACTCGTGCGGGAGAAGCACGGGTCGAGGATCGTCCTCTTCGTGGGCAAGTTGCGATACTACAAGGGACTGGACATCCTGCTGACGGCCATGGCCGGCGTCGACGGGACGTTGTTGTTGGTCGGGCGGGGCACCGAAGAGGCGTCCCTGCGTCGGCAGGTGGATACTCTGGGGTTGTCGGAGCGCGTCCATTTTCTTCCCCACCTGGAAGACGCCGAATTCATGGGCGTCCTCCACGCGGCGAATGTCTTCACACTTCCCTCCAATAGCCGAATGGAGATGTTCGGCATTGCCCAACTGGAAGCCCACGCCTGCGGCAAGCCGGTTGTTTCCACCGCGCTCGGCACGGGAGTTGAGTTCGTGAACCGCCACGGGGAGACAGGGTTGGTGGTCCCGCCCGGAGATCCGCGGGCACTGGCGGATGCGATCCGCCGTTTGCTCGACGAGCCGGTCTACGCCGCGGAACTGGGTGCCGCTGCACAAGCGCGGGCCGAGCGAGAGTTCTCAGATGAGGTGATGGCCGCCCGGACACGGGAGGTCTACGAAGAGGTGCTGGCGGCGTAGTCCGTCGCTCTGGATGGACACACGTGGCGTTGCTGCTTGGTTTCCTGATCACCGCGGTTCTCATGCCGGGCCTGATCGCCGCCGCGTGGCGCATGGGCTGGGTCGCACGTCCGCGCTCCGATCGCTGGCATCGCCGGCCGACGGCGCTGATGGGCGGCATCCCCATGCTGGTCGGAATCTGCCTGGCGGGCATGTCAGCGGGGCTCGAGCGGCCCGGCTGGGCGCTGCTGGGGGGTGGATTCGTGATGTTCCTGGTCGGCGTCATCGACGACCGGATCCTCGAGCTGAATCCGCCGCAGAAGCTGGTGGCGCAGGGTCTGGTCGCGTTTTATCTGGTGAGCGAAGGATACGTACCCACGGGGCTCCCGTTCTGGATCGGCGCGCCGCTGGCATTCCTGTGGCTTGTCGGCATCACCAACGCGATCAACCTGCTGGACAACATGGACGGTCTGGCCGCAGGCGTCACCGCTCTCATCGCGCTGACGCTGGCGGTGCTGCATGGGTTGGACTCGTCGTCCGGCCTGCTTTGCATGGCGGTAGCCGGGGCCTGCCTTGCCTTCTTGATCTACAATCTCCATCCCGCGCGCGTCTTCATGGGTGACTGCGGCAGCATGCTGCTGGGCACTCTGGTGGGGGGGCTGGGACTGAGCCTCCTGTCCGAGCGGTCGGCCGTCGCTACGGCACTCGCGCTCCCGCTGGTTGTGTTCGTGGTGCCACTCTGGGAGACGCTGCTGGTGGTGTTCGCGCGGGCCCGCGCCGGGCGACCGGTGCTGCCCGGGGCAATCGACCACGCCTCGCACCGCTTTGTTCTCGGCGGGATGACCGAACGCCAGGCGGTGGCGGCTCATCTCGCCATCGGCCTGGCCGGGGGAACCCTGGGACTTGCGTGGTCACGCATGCCGGCGGCGGCGGCCGCGGGTGCCGCGGCCGCCCTGGTTGCCGTGCTGGGGGTTGCGTCGCGCCACCTCCTGCGACAGCCAGTGTATGAGCAGCCGCGACGGCAGCCGGAACCGTTCTTCACTGTCAGTCAGGCAGTTCCCTGGCAGCGGTCACTGCAGGATGCCGTGATCGACGCGGGCATCGCCGCCTTCTCATTCACGGCCGCGCACTGGCTGCGGATGGAATGCACTCTCCCGCCGTCGTTCGCGGAAGAGATCGTGCGGGCCCTGCCGGTGGTGATCGTCTGTCGCGTCTCCGGGCTGTTCCTCTGCCGCGCCTATCAGCGCCGCCCCGGTGATCCGGCGGCCGCGGTCCCGCTCAAGGCAGCGCTGGGAAGTCTGATCGGCTCGACGGCGCAGGCGATCCTGATCAGCGTCCTTTTTGGGTTCCTCAACCTTTCTCGCGCCGCCCTGATCATCGACGGCATGCTCTTTCTCTTGCTTGCGGTGCTCGTGCGATCGCTCGGTCCCGTGTTTGGCTACCTGCAGACCGGCCTCGGGAAGCGGTCAGGGCTGCGGGTGCTTGTCCTCGGGGCCGGCGCCGAGGCCTTCGAGTGGACGGTGCGGCTGCGGCATCCGCTGGCCGGACTGCGGTCGGAACTTGTGGGCATTCTGGCGGACGACTCGGAGACGATTCAGGGCGACGTAAATGGGGTTCCGGTGGCGCACGGCATGCACATGCTGGAGGAGGTGATGGCGCGGCACCAGGTGCAGTGCTGCCTCCTGGGTGTACACGCGGAATCCTCTGCCGGGATGGCCATCCTGGAGCGCTGCCGGGCAGCCGGGGTGGTCGTCAGCTCGAGCCCCGGCGAGTCGCCGACTGCTGCCCCCGGCGAGCCGGCGGCGGCGGCCGGGTAGCTCCTGCCGATGGCACACGAGAACCGCGCTCGCGGGCCGCGGTGGCTCTGGCTGCTGGGGGGACTTCTGGTGGTCCTCGTGGGAGTGGCGCTGCCGGACGCGCCGGAGTGGCGCCTGGGCCGCGCCTTCGGCATCTTCGCCGGTGCCCTGCTGTTCGCGCTCACGGCCCTGCTCCGGGAAGCGGACCCCGGCCCGGCGCTGCGCGCGGCGGCGTTTCGTCCGCCAGGAGTGCTCGCGCTTGTGTTCGTCGGATGGGTGTTCCTTTCGGCGGCCCAGTCGCCGCTGCCGGAGGTGAGTCGCCTCGACGCGCTGCGGCATGCGGGAGGGGTGTTGGTCTTCCTGGCGCTGGCGCACGGGCTGCACCGGCGCTCCGAGTTGCTGGCGGTCACCGGCTGGCTGACGGCCGCAGGGGCCGTCGGTGCGCTGGCTGCATTCGTGCTCTACAGCACCGGTGTGGCCGACCATCCGGAACTTCGGCTCTCGGGTGCCTTCCGGAACGAGCAGCTTCTGGGGGCATTCCTGGCCGTTCTGCTGCCCGTCGCTACCGCCCGCATCCTCTGCTTTGGGGAAACATTCGAGCGGATCGCGGGTCAGGTCGCCGCGGTGACCATCCTCTCCGCTGTTGTCGCTTCGCGGAATCGGTCGAGCTGGTTCGGCGGGTTGGCCGGGCTGGGTGTTCTCGGGGCACTGCATTGGGGCTGGCAGGGAGAGCGGCTCCCGGTAGGGCGCCGGGTGATAGTCCCTGCCATCGTCGTCCTCGTGTGCGTGTCCCTCTTCTGGTACGCGTCCCGCAGCGGCGAACAGGTTGCCGGGCGGGCCGCCAGCCTCTTGCGACCGGATACGGACGCCTCGGTGCGGTGGCGGGGCGGGATGTGGGACAAGTCGCTCCGGATGGTGCGGGATCGGCCCTGGCTGGGCTTTGGACCCGGCACCTTCAGCTACATGCAGCCCCTCTACCATCACCCCCTGGTTGCTTCCCGGGATCAGGCGGATATCGCAGCCACCGGGCCAAACCTCAATGAGAGCGCACACAACACCTACTTGCAGCTTGCGGCCGATCTTGGACTACCGGGGCTCCTGCTCTACCTGGGCATCCCGGTCGCCATCGCAGTCCGCGTTGTTCGCCGATGGCGAAGCGTGCCCAGCAACACGCGGCGACTGCTCGCGGCCGGCAGCCTGGGGGGGATCGCCGCGCACCTGGTCTCGGCCATCGGCAGCCCCGCGTGGGAGTTTCCAGAGTGCTCTCTGTTCGCCTGGGCGGTGATGGGGGTGGCGGCAGCAGCTCTCAATCCGCCGACGAAGGCGGAGAACTGATGGACAGGCCCCGGGCGGCGCATACTACACTAGGTATTGCCCGCGTGCTGCAGTGATTGCGGATGCGGCGGAGGACCTCCCGATGAAGACGAACGCTCGCTCGGTCAATCCAAGCGGCCCCTCGACGCGGATCACTGCGGGCGTCGTTGCCGTGCTGGCCCTCGCGGGCGCATTCCAGGCCGCGTTCGCTCGCCAACCCGGCACCCGCGCGCGGGCCGCGGCTACCCAGGCGGACTACGGCGGAGGGAGCTCTGGGGACAGCACAGGGACCATCGTCGGAATCGTCGCCGGCGGCGGCCTGCTCGCCGCGGCAAGCTCCGGCGCCTTCGCGGGCGCCGCGGCCGTGATCCTCGCGGAACGATTCGATCCTCTGCCCCCGTCTCGAAGTTCGATCACCGCCATCCGCCTCGTCCCAGGGAATGCCACCCTGCAGGCCGGGCGCTCGCGCAGTTTCTTCCTGGAAGGCCGCTCACGAGACGACGGCAAGTGGTACTCGCTCACCGTCAGACCGGAGACCAGCATCGACGTGCGGGACGGCGAGGGGTGCCTGTTGAAACAAGACGGCAGCCGGAACACCTTCCTGGTTCCCCTCACCGCGCCGCGGAGCTGCGACGGCAAGACCTTCCTCCTTGCGGGTACCTTCGCACCGGTCGGCGAGGAGCCCAAGTCCGCCACCGCGAGGGTCAGGGTCGTCGTCCCGGAATCCGCGGGAAACTGACTGCCGGCCGGCGTGATTGACCTTCACTGCCACATCCTCCCAGGGGTGGATGACGGCCCGGAGGACTGGGGTACTTCCCTCGAGTTGATGCGCAGTGCGGCGGCACAGGGGGTAAGACGCCTGGTGGCCACGCCCCATCGTTCCGGGCTTCCGGGCGAGACATCGCGAATCCGCGAACTGGTGGTCGAAGCGAACGAGCGCGCCGCTGCCGTCGATCTGCGGCTCGAGATTCTGCCGGGGCAGGAGATCGTCCTGACTCCGGGGTTGGTGAAGGAACTCGATGCAGGGGAGGCGCTCACCCTTGGTTCCTCGCGCACGATCTTGCTGGAGACGAGCCGTCTGCCCGATCCGCAGTACCTACTGGGCGTGCTCTTTGGCCTGCAGGCGCGTGGATATCGCATCCTGTTGGCGCACCCCGAACGCGCGGGGATGCCCGAAGGGCTGCTGCGCGAACTGCTCCACCGCGGATGCGGCCTGCAGATCAACGCCGGGAGCCTGCTGGGCGACTTCGGCACGCGCATCCGCCGAGAAGCCGAAGAGCTGCTGCGGCGGGGTTGGGCCACCTGTCTTGCGTCGGACGCGCACTCCCCCACCGCACGCCCCCACCGTCTGCTCGAGGCGCGGCAGGCTTGCGACCGACTGCTCGGGGGCCGGGATGGAGTGCGGCTGACCGAGACCCTGCCCGCACTCATCCTCTGCGACGAACGCCTGCCCGAACCGGATCTGCTGCTGACTCCCCGCCCATGGTTGGCCCGGCTGCTGGGGCGTCGCTGACTCCGCCCGATCAATCCGGGTCTGAGAAAGGGAAGAATACCCGCGAGAGCGGCGAATGGAACAACCGTGGGCTCGCGCTCGCCTAAGGGGAAACTAAACGCAGGCGTCGATCGCCCCACTCGGCCACGGACTCAACCAAACGCCTAGATTCGTGAAACCTGCAGCCACAGGCCCACTCTACTAGATTCTTACTCCGGGTTCGCGCGGCAAGCCGGCCCGAGGGGTCTCAGCACGGCGTCGACAGGGTGCGACGCGGAGATGCCAGACGCACGATGAGCGCGAGCAGATTCAGGATCCAGGCCCTCGCAGTGGGGCTCTTGCTAATGGGCGCGTCGGCAGCGCATGCGCAGGGAGTGATACCAGACGCGCCGACGATCAATGATGTGCTGCCGCCGTCTGCCCAACGTGGGACGACCGCGGAAATCGTATTGAACGGGCAGAAGCTGAACGGCACCCTGCAGCTCCTCTGCCGATTCTCCGCCTACCCGACGCTCGCCCCGCCGGTCGAGCGCGGGATTCGCGGCGAGGTCGTCAACGCCTCCGAGGCCCAGATCCGTGCCCGGCTGATCATCAGCGCCGAGACCCCGCCCGGGCTGCACGAGATCCGTGCTCTCACCGCACAGGGAATCACCGCGCCGGTCTACTTCTACGTCAGCCAGTACGCGCAGGTTTCCGAGACTGAGCCGAACACCGGGCCGGCACAGGCCAACACGATCCAACTCCCCGCCACCATCGCCGGCCAGATCAATGGCGGAGAGGATCAGGACACATTTGCCTTCCAGGCCCGAGCCGGCGAAACGTTGATCTTCGACGTCGAGGGCTTCAAGCGCTATGCCCCGGCCCAGAATCAGCAGGATGGCATCAGCTACCTGGATCCGTTCCTGCTCCTGCGCGACGCCGGCGGCAACGAGTTGGCGTTCGACGACGACAGCGAACGCCTGGATGCCTTCCTTGCCTACAAGTTCACCGCGGACGGCAAGTACACGATCACCCTTCGGGACACCCTCTACCGGGGACGAGGCGACTTCCACTACCGCCTCACCATTGGCCCGCGCCCGACCATCACCGCGATCTTCCCTCCGGGCGGCACGCGCGGCACCCGTCAGGTGTCCACCGTCTTCGGCTACAACCTGAACTCGACGGGCGCTACCTCCCTCCGCATGGCGATCCCGCTGGGGGAATCTGCCGGCGTTCAGGAGTTCCGCGTTTCCACCGCCGGCGGCATCAGCAACGCCTTCCCGGTAGTGGCCAGCGCGGAGCTTGAGGTGCCGGAGACCGAGCCGAACAACCGCATCCAGGATGCGACGCTGGTGACCGTCCCGTTCGTCGGCAGCGGCAAGTTTGACTCCACCGAAGATGTGGACGGATATCGCTTCCAGGCACAGGGAGGCCAGCTCCTCATCATCGAGAGCATGGCGGCCCGCTTGGGGAGCCGCGTGGATACCTACCTCCTGCTCACAAACCGGAGCGGCACGGTGATCGCGCGCGATGACGACGGAGGCGGGGGACAGGACGCCCGCATCGAGGTGACGGTCCCGCAGACAGACGAGTACTGCGTCTTCGTGCGCAACCAGGCAAAGAGCGGTGCGGGCCCCGAGTTTTATTACCGACTCACCGTGCGGCCGCGGCAGCCGGGCTACGCCCCGGTGTTCAAGCAGGAAGGCGTCGATCGGCAGGGGCGCCCCGTCAAAATTCCGGTGGACGGGATCTCCGTGCCGGCGGGTGGAAACATCGAATTCGATGTGGACCTGAACCGGCGCGAAGGGCAGACCGGCCCGGTGACCATCTCGCTGAGCCTGCCGCCCGATCTGAAGGGGCTGGTGCTCGAGCAAATCACGCGCACCAATCCCAAGGGCGGGCCCGTGACGCCCACCAACCCTGACGTGAAGACGACGATCGACAAGAACCCCACATTCAAGGACGGAACGGGAACGGTGACCTTGCGGCTGACGGCGGACGAAAAGATCGATCCCAAGGTCTACCTGAACACCTACCTGAAGCTGACGGGGATGGTCGGTGGACAGCCCTATTCGGTCAACAAGCCTCTGTGGCTGACGATCTCGCCTAAGAGCTAGGCTTTCGGAGCGGATTCATGCAAGTGACGGCAACAGATTTCCAGCGGACCCTCCGGGGCGTGGGCGCGGCCATCGGCACAGCGGCGCTGTTCGCGGCGGCCATCACACACGCCGCTGCGGCCCCGGCAAAGCCGGCGGCCAAGGCCCCGCCGAAGGCCGGTCCCAGCACTGCGGGGCTGCTGAAGCTGAGCGTCGTGCCGGAGAAGATCACGCTGAGCGGGCGCGACAGCAGTTCGCAGTTCCTTGTATTCGGCCACTACGCGGGCGGGCGCAGGGAAGACCTCACCGCGATTGCCCAGGTCGCCCGCGTCGGCATGGGAATCCAGGTGAAGGGCAACCGCGTGACGGCCATCAACAACGGCCAGAACCAGGTGGTCGCCACCGTCGGAGCGCTGAAGGGCGTGATGAACGTGATCACCCAGGACACGAATCAGACCCCCGAGTGGAGCTTCGCCAACGAGATCGTGCCGATCTTTACCAAGACGGGCTGCAACAGCGGCGGGTGCCACGGATCGCCCTCCGGCCGCGGCGGATTCCGGCTTTCCCTCTTTGGTTACGAGCCGGACTACGACTTCGACATGATCACGAAGGATCGAAACGGCTCACGGGTCAACAAGCAGACGCCCAGCCTTTCCTCGGTGCTGACGAAACCTTCCAACAAAGTTCCCCACGGCGGCGGGGCACGCTTCAAGGAAGGCAGCGAGTTCTACACTCGGATCCTGGACTGGCTCCGCGCGGGGGCACCCAAGCAGCCGGAATTCGACCCTCGCTTGAAGTCGATCTCGATCTACCCGACTGATTGGACCCTCGATACGAAGGGAGACGAGCAGCAGATCCTCGTTCTCGCGACCCGAGACGACGGCACCACCCAGGACGTGACCCGCTACGCCCGCTTCACCACGCAGGATGACCAGGTGGTGGAAGTGGACGAGGACGGCCGGATGACTGCGGTCGGCATGGGCGAGACGTCGATCATGATCCGCTACCTTGGCGGCGTCGGCATCGTCAGGCTGAACGTGCCGCGGCCGGCTGTGCCGGAGACGGCCTATGCCGGATTCAAGCCCGCGAACTACATCGACGAAGCCGTGCTGGCCAAGCTCAAGGAAGTCCGGATCACGCCGTCTGAGCTGGCATCGGATGCCGAGTTCCTCCGCCGGGCCTACATCGACACCTGCGGCATCACGCCCACGGTCGAAGAGGCGAGGGCCTTCCTGGATGACACGTCTCCAGACAAGCGAACCCGTCTGGTTAACCAGTTGCTCAACCGACCGGAGTTCATCGACTACTGGACACTGAAGTGGTCTGACCTGCTGCGGAACAACGGCCAGGTGAAGCAGGACAAGGGCCAGCAGGTGTTCTACCGCTGGATCAAGGAGAGCATCCGTCAGAACAAGCCGTACGATCAGTTCGTGCGGGAATTGGTGACCGCCAGCGGCAGCCCCTTCCGTCTGGGCCCCGTGAACTGGTACCGGCTGCCGGATGATGAACTCAACGGCGCAGACTATCCGCTCTTCCTCGCCAGCCAGACTTCGCAGGTGTTCCTTGGGGTGCGGATCGACTGTGCCCGGTGCCACAACCATCCCTTCGAGGCATGGTCGCAGATGGACTATTACCAGTTCGCGGCCTTCTTCGGTCGCACGCGGAACAAGCCGGGTCCGGACCAGAACGAGCGTGTGATCTATGCTGCCGCGGAAGGAGAGGTGTTCCACCCCCGCAAGCCGCGCGGCAGTGCGGGCTCCCTCATCCAGCCGAAGTTCCTGGGCGGCGACGTGGCTACTTTTGGTGGGGACGAAGATCGGCGGGAGAAGCTGGCGCGATGGATCACCTCGCCGTCCAACTACTGGTTCAAGCGCTCCATCGCGAACCGGCTGTGGAACAACTTCCTTGGGCGGGGTATCGTGAGCCCCGTCGACGACTACCGGCTGACCAATCCGGCCGCAAACGTGCGGCTGCTGGACGTGATGGCCGAAAAGGTCGTCGAATACAAGTGGGACCTGAAGCAGGTGATGCGCGACATCCTCACCTCCCGCACCTACCAGACCACATCGACTCCGAACAAGCTGAACGTCGCCGACAAGATGTACGCCTCGCATGCGCTGCCCCGGCGGATCTACGCTGAGGTGCTGTTGGATACCGTGTGCTACGTCACGGGCGTCAACGATAAGTTCGGCCCCTACGAGTACGGCCGGAGGGCGATCTCGATTCCGGACAACCGCGTCAACGGCGGCGGCTTCCTGGACCTTTTCGGCCGCGCCCCTCGTTCGGTCGCGTGCGAATGCGAACGTCCGGAAGATACCAACGTGGCCATGGTGTTGAACCTGCTGAACGGGCAGACCGTCAACAACAAGATCAGCGCCGGCAATGGCAGAGTCGCTCTGGCGCTCCAGGCGAAGAAGCCGGTCCCCCAGATGATCGAGGAATTCTACCTGGCGGCCCTCAGTCGGAGGCCGACGGAAAAAGAAGCGACAGCCGCCACGAAGCTTGTCACCGCCGCGCCCAGTGTTAAGGAAGGCGCGGAAGACCTGATGTGGAGCCTCTTGAACATGCGCGAGTTCCTCTTCAACCACTAGGAACAATCGGCAGCAACGACGAACAATCCCCCAAGCGACGCTGCATCCATCGCCATCCGGTGGGCAGCACCAAGGAGACATGAACATGGCTACCTACAAGACCTGCGACGGCAGGACCCGGCGCGACTTCCTGAAGGTCGGGTCACTCGGCCTGGTCGGCCTGACCCTGCCGGAGATTCTGCGGATGCAGGAGGTGGCTGCCGCGCCAACCCCCGGCAAGGCAAAAGCGGTGATCCTGATGTGGATGGGTGGCGGACCGAGCCACATCGACACGTGGGATCCGAAGCCGGACGCCCCGACCGAGTGGAAGGGCGAGTTCTCCGCGATCCCCGCAAAGGGCGGAAACTTTCAGATCTCCGAACATCTGCCCCGGATGGCCCAGGTCGGTGACAAGTTCAGCATCCTTCGCTCCGTGACGCACCCGGAAGGCGCCCACGAACGAGGGACGACCTACATGCTCACCGGCTATCGTCAGATTCCCGGATTCGAGTACCCCGGCTTCGGCTCGGTGGTGGCGAAGGAGAAGGGCTGGCAGAACAGCATGCCGCCTTACGTTGCCATCCCCGGCCTCGTCGGTGATGCCGGCGCGGGGTACCTCGGCGCGGAAGGCAGCCCGTTCTCCGCGGGCGATCCCGGGGCGGGCAATTACCAGGTTCGCGACATCGTGCTGCCCGGCGAGGTCTCCGAGCCGCGTCTCAACCGACGTCGCGAATTCCTTGCCGCCGCTGACCAGATGGTGCGCACCGGACGAGCCGACGACCCGGTGACGGGCGTGGACAAGTTCTACAGCCGCGCCTACGAACTGATGACCTCCAGCCACGTCCGCAAGGCGTTCGACATCAACCAGGAGCCGGACGCGGTGCGCGCCCGCTACGGTCGCAATGGCCTCGGCCAGGGTCTCCTCCTGGCCCGCCGCCTCATCGAGAGTGGTGTGCGCTTCCTCACCGTCAGCCGCGGCGGCTGGGACATGCACGGGGGCATCTTTAACGCCCTGCGTAACCAGCGCCTCCCCGAGCTGGACATGGGCTTCAGCGCACTCCTCGGGGATCTCAGTGATCGCGGCATGCTCGACGATGTCATGATCGTCTGGATGGGCGAGTTCGGCCGCACTCCCAAGGTGAACATGACCGGCGGACGCGACCATTGGCCCAAGGTGATGTCCGTGGTGATGGCTGGCGGTGGACTGAAGGGTGGGATCGCCGTCGGCGAGTCCAACGCCAAGGGCGAGGAACCGGCGGACCGGCCGCTCCGCCCCGAAGACATCGCCTTCACGATCTTCGAGGGCCTCGGCATCGACCCGGGCAAGATCTACCACACGCCGACCGGTCGCCCGATCCGCATCGCCCAGGAGGGCCAGGCCATTCGGGAACTGATCTAAGCCGCAGGGCGGGCCTCACCCGCCGCGTGGATGGATGCAAGCAGCCGGGGGCGCCATGGGGCGCCCCCGGTTGTGCTTTTGGGGTACCCGCCGCCAGCCGCCCAGTCCCCAGGGCAGACCACGCCAGAAAAATACATCACTAATATGTGATATCTATGTCACCGATCACCCTCCCGTCGGATAGGGTGAGGAGTAGAGGATGGGTGCGGAGAGCCGCCCCAGGCAGCCTCTCTCTCCCGGCGGAAGCCGAAAAGGAATGGTCGGATGTTGAACTGGAAACCTGGTTTGGGTCTTGCTGCGCTGGCGATCGCTGGTGCTTTGGTCGCCGGTGCGGTCCGGCCGACGACAGCGGGTCAGCCGAAGGACATCGTGGATACGGCGGTCGCGGCGGGGTCGTTCGCCACGCTGGTGAAGGCGGTGAAGGCGGCGGACCTGGTCGAGACGCTGAAGGGCAAGGGGCCGTTCACCGTCTTCGCCCCGACG
This sequence comes from uncultured bacterium, assembly GCA_964609085.1. Lineage (GTDB taxonomy): Bacteria > Armatimonadota > SYMT01 > SYMT01 > SYMT01 > JANPLG01. Next base: position 65,199 of record CAZSRZ010000011.1, read on the forward strand.
GACTCGGCGTTCGCAAAGATCCCGTCCGAGAAGCTGAACTCTCTCCTCGCCGACAAGAAGGCGCTCGCCTCGGTGCTGACCTACCACGTAGTTGCCGGCAAGGTGATGGCTGCGGATGTCGTGAAGTTGACCAGCGCCAGGACGGTGCAGGGCGGCGCGGTGAAGGTCCGCGTGAAGAACGGCGCGGTGACGGTGAACGGGGCCAGAGTGGTGAAGACCGACATTGAGTGCAGCAACGGTGTCATTCACGTGATCGACACGGTGCTGATGCCCAGAAAGTAGACCATCAAGGCGCGGGAAAGAAAGGGGCAGGCCAGTGGCCTGCCCCTCTCTGAGTCTCCCGGGCCTTTGCTGGCGGAGTAGAATCAGCCGTGCCTCCAACCACGCTTCTCTGGCTGCGCCAAGACCTGCGCCTCGACGACAATCAGGCGCTCGCGGCAGCCCTGAAGTGCGGTGGCCCCATTGTGCCGGTTTACCTCTGGGCTCCGGAGGACGAGGACCGGTGGCCTCCGGGAGGTGCGTCCCGCTGGTGGCTGCATCACTCCCTCCACGCCCTCTCCGCCTCTCTCGAGGAAAGAGGCTCACGCCTGATAGTCAGGCGCGGGCCAGCCGCGGAAGCGCTCCCGGCGCTGGCGGAGGAAACCGGGGCGACGGCGGTCCACTGCACGCGGCGGTATGAGCCGGCGGCGCGAGCCACGGGTCACCGTCTCCGTGCGGTTCTTCGTCATCCGCGGGCGGAGTTGCGGGTGTTCGGCGGCGGGCTGCTTCACGAACCATGGGATGTCTCCACCCGGGCGGGCGGACCGTTCCAGGTATTCACCCCGTTTCACCGGGCTTGCCTGGAGCAACCCCACGGGTCGGAGCCCGAGCCCGTCCCCGTCCGGATCCCCGCCCCAGCGCTCTGGCCGACTTCGCTCGGCCTGGCCGAACTGGGATTGCTGCCCAGGCCGGACTGGGCAGCCGGGCTGGCGGCCACCTGGCGCCCGGGCGAAATCGGTGCTCGGCTCCGGCTGGAATCCTTCGTTCGCGACGGTGCGGAGGGCTACCGACTCCGGCGAGACTTCCCGGCAGAAGCAGCGACCTCGTGCCTGTCGCCTCACCTCCACTTCGGCGAAATCTCGCCCCGGCGCATCCGCCGCTCGGTGCTTGAGGCGAGGGATGCTGGGGATGACTCCACGGGCGGCGCGGAGCGGTATCTCCGCGAGCTGATGTGGCGTGAGTTCGCTCACCACCTGCTCTACCACTTCCCGCGGACGGCGGCGGAGCCGCTTCGAAGCGAGTTCGCCCGGTTCCCCTGGCGGGATGATCCGCACGATCTGGCAGAGTGGCAACGCGGGCGCACCGGCCATCCTTTGATCGACGCGGGAATGCGGCAGCTCTGGTCCACCGGCTGGATGCACAATCGGGTGCGCATGCTCGTCGCGTCCTTTCTTGTGAAAGACCTGCTGCTGCCATGGAACTCCGGCGCGGCGTGGTTCTGGGATACGCTCGTGGATGCTGACCTGGCGAACAACACGCTGGGGTGGCAGTGGTCGGCCGGATGCGGTGCGGATGCCGCTCCGTACTTCCGCGTTTTCAACCCGGTTGTCCAGGGAGAGAAGTTCGACCGGGGTGGCGCCTATACTCGACGGTGGGTGCCGGAGGTCGGGAGCTTGCCGAACGAGCGGGTGCACCGTCCGTGGACCACGCCGGGCGGCACCGTCGCGGGTTATCCGTCACCCATCGTGGATCACGCCGCCGCTCGCGTCCGGGCACTGGCGGCCCTGGCATGCATCACGCGCCCCGGGCGGCCGGGGCAGCCCGACGCGGACGAGACTTGAGAGGCATCCGATGACGCGTTCAGACGCTCACACTTCGCTCGACGCCGTTCATCACATCGCCATTCCGGTACCGGACATTGCGGCGGCGGTTGAGTGGTACCGGGCTACGTTCCAGTGCGAAGTCGCCTATCAGGACGCGACGTGGGCTCTGCTGCGCTTCGCCAACACCGCGGTCGCCCTCGTGATTCCGGAGCAGCACCCGGGCCACATCGGCTTCGTGCATGCCCACCCCGAACGGTTCGGCGCTCTCACGCTCCACCGCGACGGCACTCGATCGATCTACATCCGGGACCCGGCGGGGAACGCCGTCGAACTGATTGAGTCCCCACCGGGCTGACCGGACTAACCGACGCCGCCGCAATCAGAGTTCCTGACGGCTTCCGTACATCAGCGTGAGGCAGAAGAAGTAGCCGCAGAACGCATCGAAGTAATGCGGAAACTTCGGCTGGTTGGGCGGCACGAACAGGTTCTGCGCCTCGAACGGCTCGCATCCGTCCGGGTAGTCTCCGAAGTCCAGGTGATCCAGGCTGGTGGCGGAGTAGACCCCTCCGTCCTCACGTGCACCCCATCGTCCCACGATGGAAGGCGGCGGCAGCACGGGGTAGTTGTTGCGGTCAACCCACACGTGCTCCAGGGAGAATGTGCAGTCGGGCCGTGCGTTCAGGAGGCTGCGTGCGGCGATCCGATCGTTCTTCCGATCCTGCAGTTCGATCAGGTAGGAACCCGACAGGGCGCGCGTGGCACTCTTGGAGAGCTGGATCCGCTGCAACTCGTACTCGGACGGCCGACCGTTGAAGAACACCTCACCCGAGTAGGCCCCGGCCTTGTTCTTTCGTGCCAGGCTGGTTGCCACCGGCGTTTCGAACCGGTAGTCCGGCAAGTCGAAAAACCGCATGTCGAGTTGACCGCGTTTGTTCAGCTTGCCGCGCACGCGGTGCCCGATGACCGAAGTGGGGATGCTGTTGAGGCGAACGGCCTGGCCACGGAAGCGATTGCCCGTTGCGGCCAGGTAGAAGTTGAACTGGTCGAGATCCCCACCGGAGAACCGGCTCTCCCAAAACTCGATCGGTTTTGTGCGCGTAGAAGCTTCGGCAGGCTCCGGCTCCGCCAGCTTTTGAATGCTGAAGTAGCCGAGTGCGCCCGTCGCTGCGCCGAGAAGGGTGCGTCGATCCATGTCAACCTCCGGTTGTCCGGCCGTGCGACCTGGCCGGCGAGCTCCTCAGAACCGGGAGAACTACCGCGACTGAGGAGGGAATTCGCTCCCGGTCACGGATAACTTCTCGAGAAGTCGGCTGCACTCCTGCCGGCTGCTCGGATTCGGCGATCGGGAGCTCACCGGACCGGTGCTCCGGATCGGGCCATAGTTGAGCTACGGACTGGGGGGAGGCAGCAATGAACTGGCGTATTCGGATACTGGGGCTGGGGGCGTTGACGGTAGCCGTGGCGGGCGCGACCGCCCCGGCAGACGTGACCAACTGGCCGCAGTTCCGTGGTCCCGGCGCCACCGGAGTGAGTGCCGCCGGCAAGTTGCCGCTGCGCTGGTCCGCAACCCAGAACGTCGCGTGGAAGGTAGAAATCCCCGGTCGCGGGTGGTCCTCTCCCATCGTCTGGGGCGACCGCGCCTACCTGACGACGGTGGTCAACGAAGGCCCGACGGAGGCGCCCAAGAAGGGGCTTTACTTCGGCGGAGAGCGTCCGGCGCCGAAGTCGCTTCATCACTGGCAGGTGCTATGCCTGGACGTAAAGACCGGCAAGCGCCGATGGCTGCGCGAAGTGCAGGGCGGGGAGCCGAAGACCTCCATCCACATCAAGAATAGCTATGCCTCCGAGACTCCCGTCACCGATGGCCGTCGGGTGTACGCGCTGTTCGGTGGTGTGGGGCTGTTCTGCTTCGACATGGACGGCAAGCCACTGTGGCGCCTCAATCTTGAACCGCGACGGACCCGCTTTGGATGGGGCTCCGCAGCCTCGCCGGTGCTGCACGGCGGCCGGGTCTATCTGGTGAACGACAACGAGGAGCAGTCGTACCTGCTGGCGCTCGACGCGCAGACGGGGAAGCAGATCTGGCGCGTTGACCGCGACGAGAAGAGCAACTGGTCCACGCCGGCGGTGTGGGAGAGTCAGGGACGGACGGAGATCGTCACGCCGGGTACGGGGCAGGTGCGGTCTTATGACCTCAACGGCAAACTGCTCTGGTGGCTGAAAGGGATGTCGGACATCACCATCGCCACGCCCTACGCCGCGGAGGGGCTTCTATACATCAGCTCGGGCTACGTCGGCAGCCGTCTGCGCCCCGTTTACGCCATTCGGCCGGGTGCTACGGGGGATCAGACCCTGCAGCAGGACCAGACCTCCGGCAAGAACGTCGCCTGGTGCAACTGGATGGCCGCCCCCTACAACCCCTCAACGCTGGTCTACCAGGGCCGCCTCGTCGTTCTCTACGACCGCGGACTCCTCAGCGCCTACCGGGCGACAACGGGACAACCCCTCTTCGATCGCGAGCGCATCCCCGACGGGCGCGGTTTCACCACGTCTCCGTGGGCGTATCGCGGGCACGTCTTCTGCCTCAACGAGGACGGCGTGACCTTCGTCTACCGGTCGGGGGATCGCCCTGAGTTGTCCCACACCAACACCCTGGCCGACGACGACATGTGCATGGCCACACCCGCGATGGCGGGAGACCGACTTCTGGTCCGCACCACGGCGCGGCTCTACTGCCTCCGTGAGACCGGAGCATC
>CAZSRZ010000012.1:0-66992 GCA_964609085.1 uncultured bacterium
CTGGGTGATCTCGCTTTGGTCGGCGGGCGGCTGCGCGCCTGCGTCGTGGCCATCAAGGCGGGCCACAGCCTGCACGTAGCTGCGGCAAAGCGGATCCGGAGAAAGCTCAATGACCCTGACCAGCCGCGAGATTAGCGACATCCTGCCGCATCGCTACCCGTTCTTGCTGGTGGACCGGGTGCTGGAGCTTGTGCCGCGCGAGTACTGTAAGGCCATCAAGAATGTCACGGTGAATGAACCATTCTTCACCGGACACTTCCCCGGTCTCCCCACGATGCCCGGGGTCCTCATCCTGGAGTCGATGGCGCAGACGGGAGCTCTGATTCTGCTGAGCACGGAGGAAGCCCGCCAGAACGTGCTGTATCTGGCCGGTGCGGAAAAGGTGCGCTTCAAGAAACCCGTAGTGCCCGGGGATGTCCTCGTCAATGAGGTTCGGCTCCTGTGGCACCGTCGCGGCTTCGGTCGCATTGACTGTAAGGCCTCGGTGGACGGCGAAGTCGTCGCCGAGGCGGAGTTGCTGTATTCGCTTCCCGCCCATTAGCTGCGGCACCCGTGTTGAACGCGGGAGTCGTGGCTAGCGGTTTACCTAGTCGGGGCCGGTCGGTTGGCCTGCCCCGGTCGAAAAGGAGCTGGAATGACGATCCATTCCACGGCCGTCGTCGATTCCTCAGCGGAATTGGCGGAGGACGTATGTATAGGGCCGTACTGCGTCATCGGACCGAACGTCTCGATCGGCCGAGCTACGATTCTCGAGTCCCATGTGGTGATCGACTCCAACACCACGATCGGCGAAGAGTGCCACATTCGCCAGGGCGCCGTGCTCGGCGGACCCCCGCAGGACAGGAAGTACCGCGGTGAGCAGAGCTACCTGATCATGGGGAACCGGAACGTGATCCGGGAGTTTGTGACCATCCACCGCGCCACCGGCGAGGATGAGGCTACCCGCATCGGCGACGATAATATGATCATGGCCTATTGCCACATCGGCCACAATTCGGAGATGGGCAACGGCATCATGATGGCCAACCAGGTGGGCATCAGCGGGCATTGCCTCGTTGAGGACAGGGTGGTTTTCGGCGGTATCGTTGGGATCCACCAGTTCGTGCGGATCGGCCGATTCGCGATGATCGGCGGCATGTCCAAGGTGGTCACGGACGTCCCGCCGTTCATGATGGTGGACGGCCGGCCGACAGAAGTGATCGGGCTCAATGTTCTCGGGCTTCGCCGGGCGGGTATTCCCCCCAAGGTCCGTGCGGGGCTGAAGCAGGGATTCCGGCTTCTTTACCGGAGCAACCTGAATCTCTCCCAGGGCATCGAGGCCGCTTACAATGAGGTTGACCCGAGCGACGAGCGCGATTACCTGCTCGGGTTCCTCACTAATATCCGGCGCGGATATGCCGGCCGACAGAACGACCCGAACCGGCCACGCACGAAGTGATGAATCCCGACGAGCAGGATAGGAACCAGGCCTCGGACGCCGTGGTCGGCGGGCCGCCGGCCGCGGGAGTACGCAAAGCCGGCGGGGGCATCCCTCGCTTCGACGAAATCGTCCAGCCCCACCCGGTTGTCGCGTTTCTCTTCCGCCGACGAACTCTGATTGTCCTGATCGGCGTGCTCGCTATCGTCCCGTGGTCCAGCCCCCGGGCAGAGATGCTGTACCCCGGGCTGGCCCTCGTCATCCTGGCGGAACTCTGGCGCATCTGGGCTGCCGGCACGATCCACAAGACAGAGGAACTGACCACCGGAGGCCCGTATGCCTGGGTCCGCCACCCGCTGTACATCGGCAGCTTTCTGCACTGTGTCGGCTATTGCCTGATGTCCGGCCACTGGCTCAGCTTCGCCATCCTGATGCCGCTCTTCGTCGCCCTCTACGGCTCGGCGGTCTCGACGGAAGAAGCGATGCTCCACAAGCTCTTTGGGGATCGCTGGGAGGCATACGCCGCCCGCACCCCGCGCTTCATCCCGGGGCTGCGCCGCCCGGTGGCCGGCGATGGCCGCTTCTCGTGGGCCCAGGTGGCACTCAACAAGGAGTGGCGAAATGTTGCATGGGTTGTGGGCCTGAGCGCGTTGTACGTGTGGAAGTTGCTTGCCGCGGGGTAACGGATGAAGCCGCTCGACGCCTTGCTCGTTTTCGTGCCTCTCAGCGCGGGAATCAATTACCTGGTCCCGCATACCCCGCAGACACAGATTGCGGTCTTCGTTTGCGCCTGCCTCGCCATCCTGCCGCTAGCCGGTAAGATGGGTCACGCCACGGATGAACTGGCCAAGCGACTCGGCCCCAGCATTGGCGGATTGCTGAACGCCACCTTCGGCAACGCCGCCGAGCTGATTATCGCTCTCTTCGCTCTCAAGGCAGGTTATCTGGACGTCGTCCAGGCTTCCATCACCGGTTCGATCCTCGGAAACGTGTTGCTCGTTCTCGGCCTCGCGGTGTGGGCCGGCGGATGGAAGCGCGAAAGGCAGACCTTTAATCGAACTCTGGCGGGGATGCACGCGAGCATGTTGATCCTCGCTTCTGCCGGACTGATGGTCCCCGCCATTTTTGTCCATGCGCAGCCGGGGAAGGCGGACGTGCACGGAGCCACCCACGATCCCGCCGTCTGGCAGCTCAGCCTGGCCGTCTCCGGGGTGCTGATGGCCAGCTACCTGCTGGGCCTGCTTTTCAGCCTCAAGACCCACCACTCCGTTTTCGCCACCGGCACCGAGGTGGAGGTTCCACACTGGAGCAAGGCGAAGAGCCTGGCTATCCTCGGAGTTGCCACGGCCCTCGTCGCCTGGATGAGCGAGATGCTCGTCCACAGCGTCGAGCCCATGACGGCGGCCCTGGGGTTTTCTCCCATCTTCGTCGGCGTCATCATCATCCCGATCATCGGTAACGCTGCCGAGCACGCCTCCGCCATCAGCATGGCCGCGAACAACAAGATGGACGTGGCGCTCTCGATCGCCGTGGGATCCAGCACCCAGATCGCGCTCTTTGTCGCACCTCTGCTCGTGTTCCTCAGCGCCCTTTTCGGACACCAACTTTCACTCATCTTTACGACTGTAGAACTGGTCGCGATGGCAGCAGCCGTTGCGATCGTGGCCTTCATTTCGATGGACGGCGAGACCCACTGGTATGAAGGCGCCTTGCTGCTCGCCGTCTACGTGATCATCGCGCTCGCGTTCTGGCTGATGCCTCCGCCGATGTCGGCGCCGAGTCATGGCGGACGCCCGGCTCCCGTCGGCGTACCGGCGGCGCGGGCCCGCCGGGCGGAGGGGTGGGGGATGCTGTCGCTCGCTCCCCCCGGGAGGGCTTCGTGGCCAAGCGTCGACGCCGGAGGCTAAGCGACGCCGAAGTCGATCTGCTCCAGGGAAAGCTGGGTCAGAAGGAAGCCATCCGTCGGCTCGTTCGCTATCTGCGACCGCTAACGCCGTGGATAATAGCAGGGCTAATTCTTACCTTTCTCGGATCAATCGCGAATCTCGGCGTGCCTTTCATCGCGAAACACTTCTTCGACACGATTGAGCATAACAAAGGTCGAGGCGACTACACTCTCCTCCATCTGCAGACAGGGCTGGCCGTCGGCCTCATGCTGGTCAAGTCGATCCTGCTCTTCGCCCAGGCTTACACCTGGGCCCTGGTGAGCAACCGGTTGACGCTGCGGTTGCGGAACGAGGTCTTCGTTCATCTCCAGAATCAGTCGATCGCCTTCTTCGACCACCGCAAGACGGGCCAACTGTTGTCTTCCATGAGCAACGACGTCCCGCAACTGACGGCCGTTCTCGACGTGATCCAGGAGATGGCAGGTTCGCCCTTCCTTCTCGTGGGCGGGCTCGTCTACATGTTCTTCCTGAACTGGCAGCTCACCCTGATTTCGCTGACGTGCCTGCCCTTCATGCTGTTTCTCATCCTCTGGGCCAGCCGACGCATCCAGCACTACAGCCAGTTGCTGCAGTCCAACCGGGCGCGCTCGATGGATCTCGCCGAGGAGACCCTCTCGGCGATCCGCATCGTGAAGTCCTTTGGAAACGAGGGGTACGAAATCGATCGCTACCGCAAGCAGAGTGAGGATGTGTACCACAACGTGATGTCGACCGTCCGCGTGAAGAACATGGCGCGCCCACTCGTCGAGTTCATTGGCGGCGTCGCCATCGTCACCGTGTTGTGGATTGGGGGCCAGCAGATCATCAGCCCCATGTCCGTGATCACGGTCGGGAGTCTGTTCGCCTTCGTGCTGGCGCTGCAGCAGGTGGCCGACTCCGCCCGCAACGTCGGCAACATCAGTATGAACATGACGCAGGCTGGCGTAGCCGCCGACCGCGTCTTCACTCTCCTGGACATGGCGAGCGACATCCAGGAAAAGCCCAACGCCTGCGCTTTGCCGGACGGCGCGGGTCGCGTGGTGTTCGATCAGGTCAGCTTCCGCTACGGAGGCGGAGCGCCTGTGCTTTCCGATGTCAGCTTCACGATGGAACCGGGCGAGGTGGTGGCGCTCGTCGGACCGACGGGGGCCGGGAAGACGACGATTGCTGCGCTGATCCAGCGGTTCTACGACGTGACGGGCGGCGCGATCACCGTCGACGGGGTCGATCTGCGCGAGTGCACGCTCGCCTCGCTGCGCGGCAAGATCGGCGTGGTGCCGCAGGAGTCGACGCTTTTCGCCGGCTCCTTGCGGGACAACATACGATACGGGCGCCTCGACGCGACAGAGGAGGAAGTGATCGCCGCCGCCCAGACTGCCAACGCCTGGGAGTTCATCGACCGGCTCAAGGGTGGGCTGGATGCTGTCGTGGGGGAGCGTGGCGTGCGCCTTTCGGGCGGTCAACGCCAGCGCATTGCCATTGCCCGCGCCGTGCTGCGCGACCCGGCCATCCTGATCCTCGACGAGGCCACTTCCTCCCTGGACACCCACTCGGAAGCGCTGGTGCAGGACGCGCTGCAGAAGCTCGTAAGGGACCGAACCACGCTCGTCATCGCCCACCGACTCTCCACCGTTCGCAATGCGGACAAGATCCTGGTGCTTAAGGACGGGTTGGTCGCGGAGTGCGGCCGGCACGAGGACCTTCTGCGTCAGAACGGCATCTACGCGCGCCTCTATCACACGCAGTTCGAACGCCACGGAGAGTTGGAGCCCGCGTGACCGAGCAGCCGCGTCGAGCATCAAGGTGATGCCATTCGTCTACAACCTGGTGTTGTTCCTCGCGTCGCCGATGCTGCTGGCGTACCTGTTTTACCGGTTGGTCGTTTTGGGGAAGTCACGGTCCGGGCTCGGTCAGCGGCTTGGTTTGCTGCCCGCGCTTCCGGCACCCGGCCCCGCAGGGCGTGTCTGGATGCACGCGGTTTCGGCTGGGGAGATGGTGGCAGCGGCAGCGATCGCTCGGCGATTGCGGGAGCAATCGCCGGCGGTGGAGCTGGTCGTCAGCACCACAACACCGGCGGGGATGCTGCAGGCCCAGAGGTTGATTCCGTGGGCCAGGAGCCTCAGCTTCTTTCCGTTTGACCTGCTGCCCTGTGTGCTGGCGGGGCACAGCCGGTGGCGGGCAACCGTGGTTGTGTGCGTGGAAACGGAGATCTGGCCGAACTGGCTCTGGGTGGCTCGCGTGCGCGGATCGCGGCTGCTATTGCTGAACGGACAGTTCGCCGATCGAGGTTTCCGGAAGGCCATCCGGGTACGCCCGCTCTATGCCTGGGCCCTGGGCCTCTTCGACCGTCTCCTGATGCAGAGCGCGCAGGCGGCGGATCGGGCCAGGTTGCTCGGGGCAGCCGAGGATCGTGTGGAGTTTTTCGGGAATGCGAAGTTCGACCAGCCCCACTCCCCACCATCGGAGGCGCTGGTTCAGCGCATCCGACAGGCGTTTGGCGAGGTGCTTCCCCCGCTCTGGGTGGCCGGCTCCACACACCCGGGCGAGGATGAGGCCGTGCTGGGCGCACATGCCATGGCGGCAGCAGAGGTGCCGGGCCTACGCCTGCTCCTGGCTCCTCGCCACATCGAGCGGGCCGATGAGGTTGTGGAACTGGCGGCCCGCCGGGGCCTGAGGGTAGGTCGCCGGACCGGCGCTGAGGCCGATGTTCAGGTGCTGGTACTGGACACCATGGGCGAGCTGGCATCCGCCTATGCGTTCGGGAGCCTGGTCTTCGTGGGAGGCAGCCTCGTTCCGATCGGGGGCCACGACATTCTGCAGCCGCTGATGCACGGCAAGCCGGTGCTGTTCGGCCCAGCAATGCACAATCAGGCGGAGGTGGCCGTCGCGGCTCTGGGGTCGGGGGCGGCTGTGCAGGTGAGTTCGGCCGATGGTCTCGCCCGAGAGGTAGTCCGGCTGCTGACGGACCCCGGCGAGGTGGAGGCGCGCACCTCCGGGGGCCGCGAACTCCTGCGCCGCAACTCCGGAGCCGCCGGGGCTTACGCGCGGGCGATCGTCTGCCTGCTGCCGTCGGGAGGCGGGGCGTGATGCCGGCCCCGAGCGGGGCAGTCCCCCGCATACTGATTGTGCGGCTTTCGGCGATCGGCGACGTCATCGTCACCACGCCCGTCAGCAGGGCCCTGCGGGAGGCGTTTCCGGACGCGCACATCGCGTGGGCAGTGGAGGCGCTCTCTGCCCCCGTGCTTGAGGCTAATCCGTATCTCGACGAAGTGCTGGTGTGGGAACGGTCATCCGCGAGCTTCCGGTTGCGCGACTATCTGGAGTTCGTAGGCCGTCTGCGCAGGCGTCGATTCGATTGGATCGTCGACTGCCAGGGAAACCTGCGCAGCGGCGTCGTGTCCCGTCTCGCTACCCGGCGCGGTCTGGTCGGGAACACGCAGGCCAAGGAAAGCGCCTCGATCTTCTACGACGTGCGCGTGCCGCGAGACCCCCACGACCGCAGTTCCCGCCGACGCTGCCTGGACCTGCTGCGTCCGCTGGGGGTGGAGACCGCGGACAAGCGGATGGTTCTGCGCGTCACCCCCGAAGAGCAGGCCGCTGCCCGCGGATTGCTGGATCGCTCCGCGGAACACTCTGTCACGCGAATCGCCCTCATCCCGGCGACGACGTGGCCTCAAAAGCACTGGCTGCCTGACCGATGGGGAGCGCTGGCGGCGCTCATCAAGGCGGAGCTCGGGGCGAATCCCCTCATCCTGGGGGGGCCGGCAGATCGGCCCCTGGCGGCAGCCATACAGGCCGCCGCTGGGGGAGCGTGCACGGACCTCGCCGGCCAGACCTCGCTGCGCAGCGCGCTCGCAGTGTTGTCGTTGTGCTCGGCGGCGGTGGCGGTTGATACCGGGTTGATGCACGCCTCTGTGGCGCTGGGCGTGCCGACGGTGGGATTGGCTGGCGCCTCCTGGTGGCCGGGTTTCGAGGACTACGAGGGGTTCTCGTTGATTCGAGAGCCGATGGCGTGTTCGCCTTGCCTCCATCGTCCGACGTGCGCTGGGCGCTTTGACTGCATGGCGGCGCTGGACGTCGAGCGAGTCGCGAACGCTCTCCGCGGCTGCCTGTCGCGGGTTGGAGCTTGCGGATGACCTCCCTGGAGGTGCGTTGGCGTTCCCTGGTCACCGGTGAGGTCCGGCCGTTCTGGGGACCCCTCGCCCGTCTGGGACTGGGGGGCCTGGCGGTCGCCTACTCCGCCGTGGTAACCGGCCATCGGTTGCTTTTCGACAGCAAAGTGCTCCGGCGAACGCGACTCCCCTGCAAGGTCATCTCCGTCGGCAACCTGACCGTCGGGGGAACCGGCAAGACGACCACGGTTCGCTGGTTGACCAGAGAGCTGCAGCAGCGCGGCTACCGGCCTGCCGTCCTGTCCTATGGCTACCGCGTAATGCGGGACGCCGGCCCGACAGCCGTGCGGGTGATCCGCGATGTCGACTCGGTCCTGAGGCCCACCGCGGAGAGTGGGGACGAGGCGCAATTGCTTTCCCGGTCGTTGCCCGGGGTCCCGGTGCTGATTGGGAAACGACGCGTGCTGTCCGGCGCCCAAGCTTGCCGCGACTATCCGATCGACGTGTGCATCCTGGACGATGCCTTCCAGTACTGGCGGCTCGAAAGAGACCTCGATGTGGTGCTGCTGGACGGCACCGATCCCTTCGGCGGAGGTCGCGTTCTCCCGGCGGGGTTGCTCCGCGAGCCTCGGAGCGGTCTCCGACGGGCCGACGCGGTGATCGTGACGCACGCAGACCGCGTCGCCCCCGACGTCCTCGACAAACTGGAGCACACAGTACACGGCCTGGCCCCGAACGCGATCCTGGCTCGGGCCAGACATGCGCCGGGACGGCTCGTCGAGTGCGGCTCCGGGAGGTCGATTCCTCTCAGCGCGGCGCAGGAGGGAGAGTGGCTCTTTCTTTCCAGCCTCGGGAGCCCTCAATCCTTTGAAAGGACCGCGCGCGAAGTGGGGGCGAGGGCAGCCGTGACGCGCCGGTTCCCGGACCACCACACGTACACTCGCGAAGAATGGGATTCCATCGTCCTTGAGGTGCGGCGCCTCGGACTTCGCGGGATACTGACCACGGAGAAGGACGCGGTGAAGCTGGCCGCGGAATGGGTAGGGGACGTGAACTGTGTGTCGCTCGAGGTAGATCTGCAGGTGATGACCGGCCTCCCGGAATTGCTCACCCTGATTGAGGCCAGGCTAGGCCACCCCGAGGCCCGGAGTTGACTGTCGGCGCACCGTCCGCCCCGCGCCCCGCCAGGCGCTGGTCGAAACCAGCCGAGTACTGGCTCACCCGCCAGTTTGTCGCCTCGTTGAACCTGCTCGGCCGCGTGCTCACAGTGCGCGCTTTGGACCGACTCGGTTGCGCCCTCGGCCATCTGGCCTATCGCACGATGCGCCGCTACCGACGAGTGGCGATGTCGAACCTGCGACGGGCGTACGGCGACCAGTGGTCCGACGCCCAGATTGAGGCGTGCGCAAGAGCCAGTTTCCGCGGCGTGGGACGCACCCTCGTCGAGTTCTTCCTCCGCCAGCCGCGGATCACGATGGAACAAATCGCAGCCGAAGTAGGCTTCGAAGGGCAAGAGCACTTTGAAGCTGCCTTCGAGCGCGGCAAGGGGGTGGTGTTGGTAACCGCCCACTATGGGAACTGGGAAATGATGGGCCCGCGGCTGGCGTGCGCGGGGTACCAGGTGCACGCGGTCAGCCGCACGGCGGATGATCCTGCGCTTGACCGTATGATCGAGCGAATCCGCACTCGAACCGGGCTGAGGCAGATTCCGCGGCGACGGGCGGCACGTGAAGGTCTCCTGGCGCTGCGCCAGAACCAGGTGCTCGCCATTCTGCTGGACCAAAACACTCTTCGTGGCGGAGTGTTCGTGCCGTTTTTCGGTCATCCGGCGAGTACGGCCACAGGACCAGCGGCGTTCGCGCTGAAGACCGGCGCGGCGGTGATCCCGACCTTCTGCCGCCGGGAAGCGAACGGCCGGCATACCATGCGCGCCTGGCCGCCGATTTATCCGGTACCCACGTCGGACCGAGATCGGGACATCCTCACGCTGACGGCCGCGATGACCGCTGTGATCGAGCAGCAGATCCGCGAGCAGCCCGAGGACTGGTGCTGGATCCACGACCGGTGGAAGACGCGCCCGGAGTCCGTGGCGGTCGCCTCGCCGGCGGAACCGGGATGAGCCGCACTGTGAACGAACCCCGGCCCCCGGTTGAACGCCTGCAGAATGTCCGCGACATCCTGCTGCTCAACCGACTCCACATAGGTGACTGCATCCTCACCACCCCTCTGCTCAGCGCGCTCAAACGTCGCTTTCCGGCAGCCAGGCTCACTCTGGCCGTGCCGGCCGGCAACCGGGCCCTGATCCGCGCGAACCCGCACGTGGATGAGATCATCGAGCGGCCGCCGACGGATCGTTGGGTCGCCAAGTTGCGCTTCATCCTGGAGGTGCGTCGCCGCCGCTTCGACCTCATCATCGCGGCGCAGGAAAAGTCGGTCTTCTATGGCTGGGTCGCGGCCACCCAGCGATGGCTGAACCCCCGCCGACCCGTGACCCTGTCGCTCTCCCACCCTCGGACCCGCCGCTTCTATGAGTTCGCAGCGCCGATGATTGCGGATCAGCACGAGGTTCTGAAGTACCTGAATCTCGCGGATGCGCTGGGATGTCCCCGCGATCCGAATCCCGTGTTGGAATTCACACCGCCCCGGTCCGTCCGACTAAAGGTGCAGACCCTGCTCAACCGGACGCTTGGGGACGAGTCTGCGAGGATCATCGCCCTCAACCCCGGCGCGACCACCGCAGACAAGCGCTGGACAACCGCCGGGTTCGCCGAGGTGGGGGATCGGTTGGGGCGGGAGTACGGCCTGCCGGTGGTGATCATCGGTGGGCCCGGCGACACGCTGCGGGCGGACGAGATCCGTTCCATGATGAAGACTGCGGCGACCTCGACAGCCGGCTTGCTGGACCTGGATGAGACCGCGGCTCTGCTCGAGCGGGCCGAGGTGCTCGTGACGGGTGACACCGGCCCCATGCACCTTGCCGTTGCTGTCGCGACACCGGTCGTCGCCATGTTTGGACCGAGCAGCCCGGGCAAGTTCGGCCCGTTCACCCGCAACGCCGTCGTGATCCGTCATGCCCGGCCGTGCTCGGATTGCCAGCGGCCATGCCTGCACACCATCCTGCCCGAGGAGGTGTGTGAGGCTGTCGCGCGCTTGCTGGGGCCCCCCCGCCGTGTCGAGGATCTCGTCTAGATGGCGGTGCCCACGACATCCTTGCCGGAGGAACCCCCCGCCGATCTTCAGACGGCGTCCCCGCAGCGGAGTGGAGATGCGCACTTCCTCCCTGCGGTTGGCCACGGAACCCTACCCATCCGGCGGATCTTGGTCGTCCACACCGAGCGGATGGGGGACGTGCTGTGTGCCACCCCGGTCTTCGCCGCCCTCAAGCATCGCTTCCCCGGCGTGCATCTGGAGGCGCTGCTGCATCGGCCGCACGATCAACTGGTTCGAGGCGGTGAGTTGGACGACATCCTGCTCTATGACCGCCAGACTACCCACCGAACGTGGAGGCAGCGGCTGGAATTGATCGGCGAGCTTCGGGAGCGCTCCTTCGACTGGGCGCTTGTGCTCCACGCAGCCTCCAGCGTCGCATTTGCCCTCGCCCACAGCGGCATCCCGTGGCGGACAGTTGTGTGGCGCGAAGGGGCGCGTCGGCCGCCGCACTGGCGTCACTGGTACCATCAGCACATCCGGCAGGACCGCAACGACCAGTCGCGACACGAGATCGAATACAACCTCGATGTGCTTCGGCAACTCGGCATCGATGCCGCGTCCCCTGGTTATCGGGTTCACCTCTCGGACGCCGAGATCTGCTGGGCCCGCGACTGGTTGACCAAGCGAGGACACGCGACCGACCGCCCTCATGGCCGACCGCTCATCGTACTGCACCCGGGGCACGGTGGGGGGAGGCAGGTCTGGCCGGAGACGAACTACGCGGAGTTGGCGCGTCAGTTGTCCGATCAGGGCTGTCGGGTCGCCGTCACGGGCACTGAGAAGGAACGCCCGGTGGCTGAGCGCATCTGCGCCGCCGCCCCGGGCGCGCTGATGTTTGCAGGCGAGTTGACGCAGCGGCAGCTTGCCGCGGTGCTGGCTCATGCCGCCGCCTTCGTGAGTGTCTCCACCGGTCCGATGCACCTGGCAAGTGCCATGGGGGTGCCGACGGCGACTCTGTATGGTCCGAGCGACCTCCGCCATGAGATCGTCCGCTTCAGCCCCTACGGTAGTCGCACCGAGAGCGTCCTTTCGCCGCTGGTTTGTCCTTGCCCGGATAGCCACAAGTGTAAGAACCCGGTCTGCATGCCCGCGATCACCGTAGAGGCTGTCTTCGACGCCGTTCGGCGCCTGTGCGCGGCCCCAGAGGACCCGGTGGCGCCGTGAAGCAGCCGCTAAACCTGATACTGCTGGTCGTAGATAGCCTGCGGGCGGACCACCTCGGCTGTTACGGCAACCTCGATGTCGGCACTCCCAACCTGGACCGACTGGCGCGGGAGTCCGTCCGGTTCACCGACGCCCACGCGTGCAGCTTTCCGACGCTCCCCTGTCGCATCGAGCTCTTGTCCGGCAAGTTCACCTTCGCCCGGTACCCCTGGGGACCGTTTCCGGATCAGGAGGTTCCGGTGGCGGAGCGGCTGCGGGACGGCGGATTCCACACCGCCTTGATCACCGACAACCTGCCGATGGCGCGGAAGAACCATCGCTTCGAGCGTGGGTACGACTCTAGAGTCTCGGTCCGGGGGCAGTGGTATGATCAGTGGGCGCCCTGTGAGGGACCGGTTGAGCTCCCCGCCCCGGCGGCGAGCCTGGATCAGCACGAGCGCGTCCGCCAGTACCTGCACAACGTCCGCGATCGCGCGACCGAAGCGGACTACTTCGCCCCCCGGGTCATGCGGGCGTCCTCGGACTGGCTGACCAGCTTTGGGAAACGCGGTCGCTTCTTCCTCCACCTTGAATGCTTCGATCCGCACGAGCCGTGGGACCCGCCGGCAGGCTACACCGATCCCAAGTTGGTCGGTCCGCACCGGATCATTTATCCCCACCTGGGCCGCGCTTCACGCTACTCGCCAGCCGAACTGGCATCGATCCGCGAACTCTACGCGGGCGAGGTGCGGATGGTGGACCGGTGGATTGGGACTCTGCTCGACACATTGGATCGGGAGGGGCTAGCGGACACGACGGCCCTGCTCATGGTCTCGGATCATGGGATCTTCCTTGGTGAGCACGACCTGCTGGGGAAGGCCAACCATCGGCGAGAGGACGTAAACGGGTGGCCGCCCTATCGCGAGGTCAGTCACATCCCGTTGATGCTGCGGGTCCCGGGGTTGAGCCCGGGAACGAACGACGCCTTCGTCCATCCGGGCGACCTGATGCCGACGCTGATGGAATTGGCGGGGCTGCCGATCCCCGAGGGTGTGACCGCATCATCCCTGATGCCGATCGCCCGCGGGGAGGCAGAGTCTGGCCGTGGGATCGCCGTTACCGCATGGTCCTACCGCGGTTGGCGTCGGTGGCACCCCACGTGCATCCGCGACCGGGAGTGGTCGATGGTCTGGTGGCGGACGGGGATTCCCCCGCGCCTCCACCATCTGCCGACCGACCCGACAGAGAACACTGACCTGTACCCAGCACACCGGACCGAGGCACGTCGCCTCCACCGAGAGTACGTGCGCTTTCTCAAGGCGCAGCCCCGCCGGCCGCGGAACTACTGGTCGCGACGCTTCTTCCCGCCCTGGAACTGACCCTGTCCTTGGCGCACCCTGGCGGATCTCGGCCGCCCGGAGGGGATCTCCCTGGTTCACGCGGAGACGCGGAGAGAGCCGCGGAGGTGCAAGGACGCGGAGGCCTGGAGAGAGCAATCACGTCTCTTGATGCCATCTCCGGCTCATGCGGAGGCGCGGTGAGAATCGCAGTCCTATTGCCCTGTGCATCGGGTTCGGCTATCGTGCTTGGGTGTCTGACAGGGGCCGTTTCGGTCCCCTGGGTTGTAGGTGGCTGATGGCTTCCAAGTTGGTGGAGACCAAAAAAGAAAAGCAGCGCGCGATTCTGATCGCGGTGGAACGGACGCGGCGCGTTGACAACGAGCAGCCGTTCGATCCCGAGTTGATGGAGTTGCAGGGGTTGGTCGATACCGCGGGCGGCGAGGTTGTCGGCATCCTCTGCCAGCGGCGCATGGCACCCAGCCCGTCCAGCTATCTGGGCTCCGGCAAGGTGGGCGAGGTCAAGGAGTTGATCGCGGCTACCCAGGCTGACCTGGTGATCGCCGACGATGAGCTGACGCCGGTTCAGCAGCGGAACATCAGCGAGGAGCTCAATCGCCCGGTGCTCGATCGGACGCAGCTCATTCTCGACATCTTCGCGCAGCGAGCCCAGACCGCGGAGGGGAAGCTGCAGGTGGAACTGGCGCAGCTCAGTTACGCGCTGCCGCGGCTATCCAGCGTCTATACGAAGTTCGAGCGCCAGCAGGGTGGGATTGGGCTTCGCGGGCCGGGAGAGACCAAGCTGGAGGCGGATCGTCGGCGGGTGCGCCAACGCATCTCCGATCTCAATCGCGACATTGACCAGATCCGACGCCATCGCCAGGTGCAGCGCTCCAGCAGACGCCACGAAGGTTTCTCGACGGTGGCCATCGTGGGCTACACCAGCGCCGGCAAGTCCACCCTGCTGAATGCGCTGTCCGGGGCGGATGTCTACACAGATGCCAGGGTGTTCGCCACGCTGGATCCAACCACACGGCGCGCGCAACTGCCCGGCGGCCGCCCGATCCTGGTCACGGATACGGTGGGCTTCATCCGCCGCCTGCCTCACGGCCTGGTTGCCGCCTTCCGCGCCACTCTGGAGGAGACCGCTGAAGCCGACGTTCTGCTGCACGTCGTCGACGCCAGCAGTCCGGACATGCGGGAGCAGATGGAAGCCGTGATGGTGGTGCTGACGGAACTCCACATTCAAGATAAGCCGATCGTCACAGTGCTGAACAAGATCGACCTGATGCGCGACACATCCGCGCTCCGCGAAATGGTGGCGAATACGCCAGACACGGTCTATGTTTCCGCGCGCACTGGTGACGGTCTGCGACAACTCATGCTCACCGTCGAGCGCGTGCTGGCCCACGCCGAACGACGGCGCCGGCAGGAGGTGACCGAGGCCCGCGAGCAGGAGCTGGAACGGCGGCGTGCGCTCCGAGTGCTTTGATTACGAACTACCGCCGGACCGCATAGCCCAGGTTCCGCACCAGCCTCGAGACCGATCCCGGCTCCTCGTGGTGCCTCCCGCGGGTGGTTTCGGACACCGGCTGTTCTGTGATCTGCCCGCACTGCTCCAGCCGGGAGACCTGCTGGTCCTCAACGACACCCGCGTCCGCAAGGCGAGGTTGACGGGCCTCCGACCAGGGGGAGGATCGGCGGAGGTGCTCCTTCTCGGGCAACTGGCGGATGGCGACTGGGAGGCGATGGTTCGCCCTGGTGGCCGTCTCAAGCCGGGGACGGAGATCGTCGTGAGGGGCAGCGACGGTGCCGCAGTCCACGTAGCAGTCCGTGACTACTTGCCGGGCGGCACGCGGCGGGTCCATCTGGAGGCCCGGGACTGGGATGGGCCCGGCGGCGTGGAGGGGCTGATCGCCCACCTGGGCAGTATGCCTCTGCCGCCCTATATTCATACCAAGCTGGATGATGAGACCGCCTATCAGACGGTCTACTCGCGAACCCTGGGCGCGGCTGCCGCCCCGACAGCCGGGCTGCACATGACGGATGCTCTGCTCCGGGCGATCGTGGATCGCGGGGTGGGCGTCTGTCGACTCACACTGCACGTCGGGATAGGCACATTCCGGCCGGTGAAGAGCGAGGAGATTGAGCAGCACGAAATGCACGCGGAGTGGTACTCGCTCCCGGCCGAGGCCGCCCTGGCGGTGAACGCATGTCGCGGCCGCGTGGTTGCGTTGGGGACCACGGTGGTTCGGGCGCTGGAGTCGGCCGCCGTGGGCGCGCCGGTGGGAGCGCGCGTGAGGCCACACACGGGCTTCACCCAGCTCTACATTACACCGGGGTATCCCTTTCGCGTGGTGGATCGGCTGGTAACCAACTTTCACACGCCACGGTCGAGTTTGCTCATCCTCGTCAGCGCCTTCGCCGGGTATGAACGAGTTCAACAGACGTATGCAGAAGCTCTATCTCAGGGTTACCGGTTCTTGAGCTTTGGCGATGCCTGCCTGTTCGATCGAGCGCAGGGGTAGGTCGTCGGGTCACTGCTTCCCTGGTCGCTTCGGCGGGGCCTGAAAGAAACTCTCCCACTCGGCGAGCGAGGAGGGAGCGTTCGCCGCGGGAGGGGGAGTGGGAACGGGCAACGGGCGCTCGGCAGGCGGCGCCAGGCGCGACGCGAGCCACTGAACCGGCTGCACCTTAGCCCCCGCGGCACGTATGGCGGCCGCAAGAGCACGGTCGTCGGTGATGACCGTGGCCCGTCGGCGATCCGGCTCCGGCAACTGGTTCAAATACTCCAGGATCACATCGTCCGCCGGGCGGCCGTTCCCGGTCGTTCGCTCTTCCAGATTCCCGCGGACCAGGCGTGAGGCTTTCGACCCATCGAAGAAGACGGTCCACCGCTGGCTGCTCTCGACGCGGCATCGGTCGCCGACGCGGAGCATGAACTGACGCCGGCTCTCCGGATCGCGGAGAGCATAGCCTTCGGCGCTGCCCAGGAAGTTGCTCCCGTCGACGATCACCCTCTGGAACCCTGGTGCTGGGCGCGGCGGTGGGGGCGCTGCTGGGGGTATGGCCGGCGCCGCAGCCTGCTGGCGCGGTGGGGCCGCGGGCTCCATTTGCGCCACCTTGGCTTCGGTCCGTCCATTGGGCCGGCCAGCCGGCGGCGGGGGAGAAACAGGTGCAGTGCTCCCCGGTTTCGGCGCTCCATTCGGGGCGACCGGCCTGGGCGCATCCAACACCGGCGTTGGTGTTACGGTCTGGGCTGGCGCTGGCTCGGTGGGGGGAGGTGGCGTGCATTCCGGCGACGTTGAAGCGACCTCGGGCGGGGTTGGGGAGGCGGCAGGGGGGGCCGGAGGGGTGGGCTCGGGTTGGTCTACGATCGGCGGAGTCGACGGAGCCACGGCAAGCTCCGAAGGTCGCTGCGCCTCAATTTCCTCACGAATGGCACCGATAAGCTGGAACCCTGCCAGCGAGAGAGCTTCTGGGAGCTGCCGTAGCCGACGGAAGGTGAGCAAGACCGCCTCCGACTCCAGCGCGAGGAGATCGGCCGCGGCGAGGTCAGCATCAGGTGACTGCCCGCGTTCCGGTGCATCCCAGGCCCGCGCCAGCAGGGCGGCCATCTGGACGGATAGATCGATGAGACGATCGGCCAGGCGTCGGGCGTCTGGGGTGCGCCATTGGCCGGCGACCGTCAGAAGCAGTTCCGTGAAGTCCAGGCTCTGACGCCAGGCGCCGCAGCCGTGATGCGACGCGGCCGGCGGTGTAGGCACCGCGGTTGGGTCCTCCTGGCTCAAAGCGGACTCCTTGCCCGGCGGCGCATCGAAACGCGGTTGTCGAGCTTCACGGCACCTCGTTTCTCGGGAAGTTGGCGCCGCCACGCACTTGCGTCCGACGGCATGACCATCGGTGCCCGCGCTTCGAGCTGCTCCAGTTCTGCCAGAATGTGGACCAGACCTCGCTGGCGGCTCGACAGCGGAACCATCAAATTGAGCCGATCTATGCCCCGGTTGAGTTCCACCAGTCGCCGAGCGGATTCGATCAGGAAGCGTCCCGCCTCTGCAGCGCCGGGAGCCTCGGCCGTCCCTTCACACCTCCGCGTGAAGTCATCGCGCAGCACACGCCACTCCTCGACCGACCGGCAAACGGATCGATCCAATTCGATCCAGTCCGGCAGCATGTTCGCATCCCGCATCAGGCGATAGCCGAGCCGCTCCTCGGGCGGGATGTGCCGGTCGCGATCCAGGTCGACCGGTTCGCCCGCGCCCTGGAGCTGTTCGAATGAACCCTCTTCCTGCGCTTCGCGGATCTTCCGGTCGGCGATGATCTCAACCCACGACATCTCGGGCACCTCTACCTCAGTGTATCAGCGACTGATTCGCCCGCAGCCCGAGCCGGATCACCACGGCTCTGTGCGGGTCCGGGCGACTCCCGGGACGGCGTCTCGGGGGTCTCCCGGCCCGAGTTCGACCGCACCTGGGGCGAGGCCGGAGCCGTGTCGGGAAATGAGGCGTTAACCTATTCGTCGCGGGATCTTTATCGATCGAGGGGTATCCTGGTAAAACAGCCTGTCCATCCCTCCCGCGGCTGCTCCTCACACGTCATTCCGTTGCCGACCCCACGGCTAGGAGTGGAAATGTCGTCCACAGAACTCCAGGCTGAACCGCCGACGGCGCGCCCACCCGCCTCGCTGCTCCCAGATCTGGGGCACAGCCCTCTTTTCAACCCCGCGTCCGGTTTTCTCCCCGCTCTCACCGTCGCCAACACAGTGTTTGTGTTGCTTAGCTTCGAGGGTCCGGACGCGTACAGCCGCGCCGGAGGGCTGGGCGTCCGGATCACCGAGTTGGGCTACGCGCTGGCGGATCACGGATTCGAGACGCATCTCTACTTCGTCGGGGATCCCTCCGCGCCGACCGTGGAGCGGATGTCCAACCGACCATTCACCCTTCACCGCTGGAGTCAGTGGATCAGCAGGCATCACCCGCTAGGCGTCTACGACGGCGAGGAAGGCAAGCTTCGGGACTATAGGTCGACCCTCCCCGAGGTCTTGCTGGAGGAACGCGTCCGGCCCGCCGTGGCGGACGGCAAGTGGGTCGTCATTCTCTCCGAAGAGTGGCACACAGCGGACACGGCATGCGATGTGGCGGATCGGCTCCATGCGGCGGGACTCCGGGACCGCGCAATCATGGTGTGGAACGCGAACAACACGCTCGGGTTTGAGAATGTTGACTTTGGGCGACTCCGCTTCACGCAAACGATTTCTACCGTAAGCCGATGGATGAAGCACGAAATGTGGAATTGGGGATGCAACCCGATAGTGATCCCCAACGGCATCCCGGCGCGAGCGCTTGAGCCGTCTCCACTCGCTGACGAGCTGGCACAACTGGCCCAGGCCCGCCTGAACAACCGGCTCACACTGGGCAAAGTGGCCAGGTTTGACCCCGACAAGCGCTGGTTGATGGCGGTGGACGCCGCGGCTGGGCTCAAAGCGAAGCAGTTGCCCGTGCTCTTCATCGCCAAGGGCGGAATGGAGGCACACGGCCACGACGTCATGCGCCGCGCCCATGAGCGCGGCCTGCGTGTCCGTGACGTCTCCTCTCCCAGCCGTGACCCGCGGACGCTGATGGAGAACCTGCTCGACGCCGCGAGCGATGCGGACATGCTGAACGTGCAGTTCTACCTGGGCGACGACCTCAAGCGGGCCCTTTTCCGAGTTGCGGACGTGATGCTTCAGAACAGCGGGAGAGAGCCGTTCGGGTTGGTCGGCCTGGAAGTCATGGCGGCGCAGGGCCTCGTCTTCACCGGTGCGACCGGCGAGGAGTACGCCCGCACGTACGAAAACGCCATCGTCCTGGATACGGACGGCGCCGACGAGATCGAGGCGACCGTCATCGACCTGCTCTCTCGCCCCGGGGAGGTGGAGCGCATGCGCAGACAGGGAGTTGAGACGGCGCGGAAGTACACCTGGGATCAGGTGATCTCCGTCCTGTTGCGGCGGTTGCAGCACCTCGCCGTGCGGACTGGCTAGACGCCAGGGGAGGGCGCTATGCGGGTCCTGATACCGGTGGATGGTTCGCAATCGGCAAAGCTTGCGGCCCGACATGCCGCCGAGCAGCAAACGACGCGGAGCGCCGTGCTCCTCTACGTGGCTGCGTCCGCCCGCCCGGGGGATCTGGGCAAGGCTCAGTTTACGCTGCGTGGGTTGCGCGACGAGTGTCACCAGATCAACCCGGAACTCGACGTCAGCACGCGCATTGAGGTAGGTGCCCGGGACGAGGTGCTCTGCCGGATCGCGACGAAGGAAGCGTTCGACCTGATCGTGATCGGCGCACAGGGCATCAATGCTGAGGGGCACACCGAACTGGTCGACAGCGAAATCGACGATATGGTCGCCTCCCTTCAACCACCCGTGGTCGTGGTGACGTCACTTGGCGAGTACGCGCCTGCGGACTCCGAGCGAGTCGCAGACGCGCGGACAGGGGAGGCCGCATGACTGCGAGCCACGGACTCATCGGAAACGGCGAACTCCTGGCCCGGGTCCGCGCGGACGGACTGCTGGCCGAAGCCTACTACCCCTCCATCGGCTACTTCCGTCACCTGCTGCAATCTCAGTTCGGACTGCGCGACTCGCAAACGGGGCGATTCGTGTGGTTGACGCGGCCGGACTTTGAGCCCGAGCAAACCTACATCGCGGACACCAACGTCCTCCAGACAAGCTACAACTCGCCCGGCCTCGAGGCGACCGTCACGGACCTCGCGAGCCCGTCGGGGAGCAGCATCCTCCGTATCCTCGATGTCTACAACGTGGGCAGCGAACCGCTGACCCTGGAGCTGGTGCACGGAGAGGCCGCGTCGATCGCCGACCACAAGGGAGAGTTCGGCTACAACGTCGTCTACTACAGCCGGCTGGATCAGCACTTCGTGCGCTACCGCGGTCATCCCTGGGACGAGGCCGTTGAGTCGCAGATCGTCTGGATCATTGGGGCGCGGCCGCAGCCCGAAACCTATCAGTGCGGGGTGTCCTATTGTGAGCAAGGCGATGGAATCGATGCGTTCTATGATGTCCTTGACGGCAAACTACAGGAGAACCGCTACGCATTCGGCGACCCGACTGGGGTCACCAGCGCCTTTCTCTGGCGGCGCACCCTCGCCCCCGGAGAATCGACCTCTGTCAGCGTGAGCCTGACTGCGGGGATGTCGCTGTTCGAGGCGGAGGACGCAGCGAAGCAGTTCCAGGAACGCCGACCGGATCAGCGTCTGGGGGAGACGGTAAGCCACTGGCGGGATTGGATCAGCACGGGGCGCCAACGGCTCCCCCCGCTCGGCGAGGAGCGGCTCGAGCGGCTCTACCTGCGCTCAATTCTGCTCCTCAAGCTCCTGCAGGATCGACGGTTCGGCTCCTTCATCGCCGCGCCGACCCTTGAGCCCGATTACCGCTACTGCTGGCCGCGGGACGGGGTTTTCGAAGCGTGGGCTTTGGACCGCTGCGGCTATAGCGAGGAGGCGCATCGATTCTACCGCTGGTGCCGCCGAACCCAAATGCATGAGGGGTTGTGGTACCAGAATCACTACACCGACGGCCGTCGGCACTGGGCCGGCATTCAAGTCGATCAGGTAGCGACGGTGGTCTGGGGAGTGTGGCAGCACTTCGAGTTGAATCATGACCGGGAGTTCCTGGTCGAGATGTGGCCGATGGTGCAGCGGGCGAGCGACTACTTGCTGCGGGCGAGGTCTGCTGATTCCGGTCTGGTGTTTTCCGAACAGGATCTTTGGGAGGAGACCGGCGGGGAGCTCCTCTACACCAATGCAGCGACGGTCGCCGGGCTGGAGTGCGCGGCACTGCACGCCAAGGAGCTGGGGCAAGAACGACATGCAGCCCGCTGGCGAAAGGAAGCAGGGCTGGTTCGGAAGGCTATTGAGGCGCATCTACGCCGCGACGGTTACTACGTGGGCGAGCGGGAGGCCGAATCCAGCTACCCGGTAAGAAAAGACTACCTCCACGACATCGCCAATCTGGCGATGGTGGTGCCGTTCCGGCTGGTCGCGCCAGGCGGTGCCCCGATGCGGAACACCGCAAAACGCATAGAGCAGAGCATGAAGTACGCGGCAGGAGGGATTGGGCGCTATGCCTCGGACCTCTTCATGGGCGGGAATCCCTGGTCGCTGAGCGCCCTGTGGCTTGCCCTATTCCACGTGGAGACTGGCGACCTGGCGGAGTGCTATCGTCTCCTCTATTGGTGCTTGAAGCACGCCACGCTCCACGACTTCATGCCTGAGCAGAGTCAGAAGCAGACAGGCGCGCCTGCCGGGGCATCCCCGCTCGGCTGGAGCCACGCCTGGGTGATTATCCTGCTGCAACGAATTGGGCGGCGGCTCACCACGGAGGGTGAGTCGCCGCCCGCCAAGGATCCCCGACCCGCGCCGACGGGAGGCCGGCCGGCCGTGGGGCCGTAGTGCCTAGCGAGTGCCGCCCGGGTTGAAGTCCGGCGGAGCGTTGAGTTTCGGCCCGGCGGCGGACGGGCCTCCGGCAGGCCCTACAGAACCGGTCGGTGAGCCCGAGTTGAGCGGTGCGGCCGGCGGCTCCTCGGTCTGCGATGGCTTACATCCGATAGCGAAGACGGCCACGCTTGCAGTGGCCAACGCCAGGCAGGTAGTGCGAAGTAGTCCCTTCATCGTCCCTGGTTCTCCTTTCAGCCGGCCGTCCCGCGCGCTTCTGTCGCAACCCGGATCGCCGAACTGTGTCTCACAGCCCGTTCGTTGCGGAGCAGCGCTGAAGGGTTCGGAGGAGAATGCAGGCACCTTCGGGTGAAGGGATGGTGCGGATACTCGGCGGTGCCCGGCGCGTGTGCGACGGGATGACCCGTCGCGAACTCCTCAGTTTCGGCTGCCTGGCCGGGGCGTTGGCACTCCCTCGTGGGGTCACCGCGGCCATGCCTGGCGGGAAAGCCCGATCCCTGCTGTTCATTTCCCTCTTCGGTGGACCCTCGCACCAGGACATGTGGGATCTGAAGCCCGACGCACCGGCCGAGGTCCGCGGTGAGTTCAAGCCCATCGAGACCAGTGTCCCGGGCATTCGCATCACAGAACATCTGCCGATGCTCGCACGGACAGCCCACCGGTACTCGCTCATACGGTCGGTCACCCATGCGGACAATGGCCACGGCAGTGCGATGTATGCTGCATTCACCGGTTGGCCCCACCGTTTCCCGAACACTAACCCGATCCCCGACGTCGCCGATTCACCTGCCTACGGGTGTGTGCTCGCCCGGCTCCGCCCGCCGACCCACACGGTGCCCAGTTTCATTGCGGTGGGCGGAACCCAGTTCGTCTGCGGGAATCAAATCCCCGGGCAGCGTGCCGGTTGGCTGGGACCCGCCTACGAGCCTTTCGTGGTGACCGGTGATCCCAACCGGGCAGAGTTCCGCGTACCCGAGCTCTCCCTGCTCCCTGGGATCACCGATCTGCGGCTCGGCCGCCGACGCAATCTGCTGCAATCCGTCGAGAGTGCTCAACGGCTCGCGGAGCGCGGGCCGGGGCCGATGGGACTGGGCGTAGCGCAGGCGCGCGCTTACGAGCTGCTGACCAGCGAGGGGGTAAGGACGGCGCTTGACATGAAACCTGAGCGGCCCGAGACCCGTGATCGCTATGGCCGCACCACGTTTGGCCAGAGCCTCATACTGGCCCGCCGGCTGATCGAGGCCGGCGTGCCGGTCGCAACGGTCAACTGGTCCACCGGGGGTTCGTGGGACACTCACAGCGGCAATTTTCCGTCCTTGAAGGGGGACCTGCTGCCCCGGCTGGATCGAAGTTTGAGCGCGCTGCTCGAGGACCTCGATCAACGCGGACTGCTGGCGGAGACGCTCGTGGTGGTGACGGGAGAGTTCGGCCGGACGCCGCAGGTCAACCCGGGTGGTGGTCGCGACCACTGGGCGGGTGTATACACCGTCCTGATGGCAGGTGGCGGCATCGCGGGCGGGCGCGTGCACGGCAGCTCGGACGCCCAAGCCGCCTATCCCGCGGAGGATGCCGTTGGCCCCTGGGACATCGCGGCCACCGTGTTCGACCGGTTTGGCCTCCCGCCGGAGACCGAGATCCGGGACTCCACGGACCGCCCCAGCCGGATCGCACGCGGAGAACCGATCGCTTCCATCCTTGCGTAGCCGCCATGGCAGCCCGCACCCGGCCTCCGAGGTGGGCTCATCACCTGCCTTACGGCTGGCCCACCGCGACCTCCTCCAGCAGGGCATCCGGATCCAACTCCGCCAGCTCGCCGATCATCCCGATGAGCTTTTCCAGACCAGCGTTGTCCTGGGGCTCCCCCAGTAGCGCGCCTGGATTAAGCACCCAGGAAGCCGTGGACTCCACCTGCCATGGCTTCTGCTGAAGGTGCGGGATCCCGTCAACGGACTCCAGCAGGTAGGGCGTGCCGTGGGCGGCGATCAGCGGGCTGTGGGTCGTCACGATCAATTGTTCTGGCCCGATTCCGGACTGGATGATCCTGCGGGCAAGCTGAATGAACCGGGTCTGCAGGTCGGGAGAGAGCCGGCACTCGGGCTCCTCGATGCAGACGAAGCGTTCGCGAGCCAGGCACAGCTCCGCCAGCATGCAGACGGCTCGGCGAATTCCGGCGCCCATCCGATCCAGCGGCACGGCGTCCTGCCCCCAGAGATAAACCAGGTCGGCCCGGCCCTTGGCACGATCGAACACCGTGTCCCAGGTCCCATCCCCGAGCTCGCCGCGAAGCGATCCGGCCAGTTGGCTAAAGAGGCTCCACCTCCGCCGCTCATCCGGGTTGATTGACTGTCGAGCGTCGAACATGCGATCCCGGACGGGCTGGGGAAAGCCGGAGAGATCCGTGCCGAGAAATGCGAAGTTGACGACGGGTCGCTCATGGCGGAAAGGTTCGCAATCCGCCAGCCACCGGCGCACCTGCGAGGCGAACCCAACCAGCACCTGCTCCTTCCCCCGTTCGAGGGTGGAGACGTCTTGCCCGTCGAATTCCCACTTACCGACCCGCATCTCCATACTGCGGTTGATCCTCTGCACTTCGAACTCGACCCCCACGTTTCGGATCGACTGTCCGGCTGCAACTCCCAGTCGCTGATGGACCTGTTCCGTGATCAGTCCGATGCCCTCCAGGTCGTCCCCGGCCAGAGACCAGGCCGCCTTGAAGCGAATCGGCTGCGGATCGTCGACGTGAAATGCGCGGGCGAGGGTGCCGCCCAGGGTGGGGTTGTCATCGGTCAGCGTGGCCGTCTGGGACCGGCTGACCGACTCGCCGGCAGCGAGCAGCCGATAGAACAGTTCGATGGCGCGGACCAGGTTGCTCTTGCCGCAGTTGTTCGCCCCGTAGACCACGGTCAATTCGTCCATCGGCGCGAACGCGACGGTCTGGCTCAGATTCCCGTATCCCGTGACTTCGAGCGACTCGAGACGCATGTGGTGGACGGATCTCCATGGCAGGCGAGGTCACGCACAATTTTGCCGGTCACGGCCTGAATCCGCAGGGTGATCGGCGCCGACGGAGAGGTCGAACGACGAGATAAACTCACGGGGCGACCCCCGGAGATCCTGTATGCGCGCCGCCCTTCCGCTTCTCGCCACCAGCTCCATCGGCAGCTACGCGCCGCCGAGTTGGTTCTGCGCGGCCGTCGAGGCGATCGGACGCGGCGAGTTCGGCGAGACTGACCGCGAAGAGACCTACAACGACGCCTGCCGCATCGCCCTCCTCGACCAGGAGCAGGCCGGTCTCGACCTGCTCACCGAGGGCGAAATGCGCCGGGTGGATTTCAACCTCGGCTTCTACGGCAGGATCCACGGTCTTGAGAAGTTGCCCCCGCAGCGCACAAAGGGACCCGATGGGCATGACATGCGTGACCGGTACATCGTCACCGATCGGCTCTCGGCCCCCGTCGGCCTGGGCATCGTCCAAGAGTTCCAGTTTGCGCGCGAGCAGACAAGCCGGCCTCTGAAGGTCACGTGTCCCGGTCCCTACACCCTCGCCGGCAGACCGCAGACGGGGGGGATCTACGCCGACCGTTACGCGGTGGCGATGGATATGGCGGAACTCATCAACTCGGAGCTGCGAAGGTGTGTGGACGCGGGTGCCGAGTACATTCAGTTGGATGAGCCTTCGGCCGCGGTCCACCCGGATCGTCCGGAGGCGTTCGTCAAGTTGATCGCTCGAGCTCTCGATGGCGTCGACGCGCACGTGGGGATGCACATGTGCTTCGGCAACTTCCGTGGGCGCGCGGTTGGGAGACGGCGCTACGAGCCGCTGTTCCCGGGGATCCTGGACTGCCCGGTCCATCAGTTCGTCCTCGAGTTTGCCAGCCGCGAGATGTGTGAGATCGATCTCTGGGAGCGCTTCCCGAACGACCGAGAGCTGGCTATCGGGGTCATCGACGTCAAGAACTACTGGGTCGAAACTCCGGCTGAAGTGGCTGACCGCATCCGCGCTGCCATGAGGTTCGTAGCCCCCGAGAAGCTGCACGTGGTGCCCGACTGCGGGTTCAGCCAGACCTCCCGCTGGGCCTCCCGGGCGAAGTTGAAGGCCATGGTGGAGGGCGCGGCCATCATCCGCCGCGAACTCACCGGGGAGGGGTGAGGCACCCCGCGATGCGATTCGCTACTCGGATGGCGGGTGTCAGCGCGTCCCCGATCATGGAGCTAATCAAGACGGTTGCGTCGGGGGAGTACATCTCCTTCGCGAGCGGCCTGCCGGACAGCGCTCTCTACCCGGTCGAGACCCTGGCGGAACTGGCGGACCTGGTGCTGACCCGTGATGGTCGAGCTGCTCTCCAATACGGCGCCGCGGAAGGATACATGCCCCTTAGAGCGCAAGTGGCGGAGCGCCTCACCCACCGGGGGCTGCGGTCCGTGGCGGAGAACATCCTCATCACTTCGGGTTCGCAACAGGCGATCGATCTCGTTGCGCGGGCGCTGCTCGATCCCGGTGACGTGGTCGCCGTCGAGCGCCCCACGTACCTCGCCGCCCTCCAGGTGTTCTCCAGCTACGGTGCGGCCCTCACCGAGTGCCTGGCGCCCAATGACGGAGGCGGGCCGTGTACGTGGCAGCCCGCAACCCGACTCCTCTACTGCATGCCGAACTTTCAGAATCCAGCGGGGAGTACGTGGACCCTCGAGCGGCGGCAGACAGTGGCGGCTGCGGCGACCACGGCGGGGCTGCCCGTGCTGGAGGACGACGCCTACGGGGATCTCCGCTACGAGGGCGAGGACCTCCCAGCCGTCGCCGCGTGTGCGCATAATCCCGCCGCGATCTACACGGGCACATTCAGCAAGGTCATTTGCCCCGGCGTTCGCGTCGGGTATCTCCGGGCAGATGCCGGGCTGGTGGAGCGGCTGACGCAGCTCAAGCAGATCACGGACCTCCACACCGGCTCACTCACACAGCGAATCGTGGCGGCTTACTGTGAGCATGGGTTGTTAGATCCGGGTATCGAGCGCTATCGAAGCGTCTACACTGCGCGGAGGGACATCCTTCTGCAGGCTCTGCAGACCCACTGTCCGTCGCTCCAACTCTGGACTCGACCGCGCGGAGGGATGTTTGTATTCCTGACGCACCCCGAGCGAGGCGCTGACGGGCTTCTGCAGGCCGCGATGGCGGTTGGGGTCGTGTTCGTTCCCGGCCGGTCCTTTTTTGCCCACGGCGGCGGGGAGCGCACGCTGCGTCTCAACTTCGTCAGCGAACCCGAAGCACAAATCATCGAAGGGGCGCGCCTGCTCGGTTCCGTTCTGTAGCCAGGCAGAGGCGAATCTCCACCTGGCCAGATGGTGTCATCACCGGTCGAATCTCTGCAACCCGACCCGGCCGACGCTGTCCCAAATCACGGTTCCGAGTCTGTGTTCCTGTGCTGAGCTGTAGGCACATGGCAGGTGGTCCTTGATCCGCATCCGGTGGTCGCTGAAACTGGTCCTGTCGCTCGCGCCTGCGGTGCTGGCAGCGGCTGTGGCTGCGGCGCCAACAACCGCTCCCACTTCAGGGGAATCGGTGATCGCTCGATCCTGCCTTCGATGCCACGGGGACGGCGCAACGCAGGCCGGGCTGGATCTCAGGAGCAGAGAATCCGCTCTCAAAGGCGGCAAGCACGGGCCGGCCCTGGTTCCGGGCCATCCGGAGCGAAGCCTGCTGCTGCGGCATGTGCTGGGTGAGGTCAAGCCGCAGATGCCGCCGACCGGACCGCTCTCCGGCGCTGATGTGGCGTCACTGCGTCGCTGGATTGCCGGCGGGGCGGAGTACACGGTCCGGCGCGCTGGCCGAGACGCACGGTGGTGGGCGTTCAGAGACGTGATTTCGCCTGCCGTTCCCACGGTGAATTCGCCCTGGATCCGAGGACCCATTGATGCGTTCATCCTGCGGCAACTGCGCGCGAGGGGGCTCACTCCCAGCCCCGCGGCGGATCCCCGTGCCCTGATTCGCCGGGTTACCTTTGATCTGACCGGGCTCCCGCCCGCGCCGGAAGCCGTAGAGCGATTCGTCCGGGACCCCTCGCCGGCGGCCTACGACCGCGTGGTCGATCGGTTGCTGGCCTCGCCCGCCTACGGAGAGCGTTGGGCCAGGATGTGGCTCGACCTGGCGCGTTACGCCGAGAGTGAAGGGTTCAAGGCGGATGAGACACGCCCCGACGCCTGGCGGTACCGCGATTATGTGATCCGCAGCTTCAACGACGACAAGCCTTATGATCGGTTCATCCGGGAACAGATCGCCGGCGACGAGTTGTTTCCCAACGATCCAAACGCCCTCGTCGCCACGGGCTTCAATCGACACTGGGCCGATGAAAGCAACGCGAGGAACCTGGCGTTGCGCCGGCAAGAGATCCTCAATGACATCACCGATACCGTCGGCTCCGTGGTCCTGGGCCTGACGGTCGGTTGTGCCCGCTGCCACGACCACAAGTACGACCCCATCCCACAGAAGGACTACTACCGGCTGCAGGCCTTCTTCGCCGCGGTCCAGCCGAGAAGCGATCTGGTGCTGGCACCCCCGCCCGAGATTGAG
Source organism: uncultured bacterium (assembly GCA_964609085.1). Classification (GTDB taxonomy): domain Bacteria; phylum Armatimonadota; class SYMT01; order SYMT01; family SYMT01; genus JANPLG01. The sequence continues at coordinate 28,158 of CAZSRZ010000012.1, forward strand.
CGCCACCGCCAGGCTCTGGCCGAGTGGGAGAGTGCGACCGAACCGGCCCGCAAGCGGATCGCTGCCATCGAGGAACCCGTGCGCCGTCGCCTGGTGGTAGGAAAGCGCATGCCGTTCACCGATGACGTGCAGGCCGCGATTGACACCCCGGCTGCCCGGCGCACCGCGCTCCAGTGGCAGCTCTTCCTGCAGGTTTCTCCCCAGTTGGAAATCACCGATGAGGAGATTGCCAAGGCCCTCAAGCCGGAGCAGCGAAGTGAGTGGGAAGCGGCACGGGCTCGGGTGACCGGCTGCGGGGTGAAGCGACCGGCGCCGCTGCCCACGGCTCAGGGCGTCACGGACGTGGGGCCGGAAGCGCCGCCCACCCACGTCCTCAATGTCGGTCTCTACGACTCGCCCGGCGAGCTGGTGGAGCCAGGGTTCCTCAGCGCTGTCGACCGCCGCCCGGCGCGCATCACACCACCTGGTTCCCTGCGCTCGACGGGACGGCGGTCCGCTCTCGCGGCGTGGCTTTCCGCGCCGGACAATCCGCTGACGGCTCGCGTCATCGTCAATCGCCTGTGGCAGGCGCACTTCGGCAGCGGGCTCGTGGGCACCGCCAGCGACTTCGGCAAGACGGGGGATCTGCCTTCGCACCCGGAACTCCTGGACTGGCTGGCAGGCCAATTGATCCGCGACGGCTGGAGTCTGAAGCGGATGCATCGGCGGATGGTCACCAGTGCATCCTATCGACAGGCCAGCGAATTCCGGTCCAATGATGCACGGCGGGATCCGGAAAACAGGCTCCTGTGGCGTGCGAACCGGCGTCGGCTGGAGGCAGAGATGCTTCGGGATGCGTGCCTGTCCGTCTCCGGGATGCTCAACCCTAGGCAGGGCGGGCCGAGCGTCTTTCCGGAGATGCCGGAGGGAGTGAGCACTCGCGGCGGTTGGAGCGTTACGGCAGATCCCGTGGAACGAAACCGTCGGAGCGTCTACGTATTCGTCCGCAGGAATATGCGCTATCCGCTCTTCGAGGCGTTTGACTTCCCGGATACCCACGAGCCCTGTGCTCGAAGGGGCATCACCAACACAGCTCCTCAGGCGTTGTTACTCTTCAACGGGGAGCTGGTGATTCGGTGGGCCGAGGCGCTGGCCGACCGGTGCGCAGCAGCAGTGCGCACCCCGGAGGCGCGTATCGGAGAAGCCTACCACCTCTGCTTCGCACGCCTCCCCAGCCCCGACGAGGTTCGGGATGGTCTTGCCTTCCTGCGGCGGCAAGAGGTGATCCTTCGCAAGCAAGCGAGCCCCGGTCGCGCTCAACCGGCGGAGGCCGGGATCGAGAGGGCGGCCCTCGTCGATTTCTGCCACGCCCTGCTGAACGCGAATGAGTTCCTATATGTCGACTGATCCGCAACCAACTCGGCCCAACCCGCGGACGACAGTCTCGGGCAGAAGAGAGCTGCTGATGCGCGGCGGTCTCGGCTTCGGGGGGTTGGCCCTCGGCTCCATCCTGGCCCGGGAGGCGCGGTCGGCCGGCAGGACGAATCCTCTCGCCGCGGCGAGACCGCATCACCGCCCGCGCGCCGACGCCGTCATCTTTCTCTTCATGGAGGGCGGCCCCAGCCATCTCGACCTCTTTGATCCGAAACCTGAGTTGCAGCGGCTGGCAGGGCAACCGCTCCCTGCGTCGTACGGAAAACCGATCACCCCGATGGGCGTCTCCGGCAATGCGCTGTTGGGGACGAAGCGCACCTTCACCCGACACGGCCGGAGCGGGATCGAGGTATCCGACTGGTACCCGAACATTGCGAGGCACGCCGACAAGCTGTGCGTATTGCGAGGCTGCTGGGCCGACGGCCTGAACCACGTCGGCTCGGTCTGCCAGATGAACACTGGCTCCATCCTGGCTGGTCGCCCCTCCCTGGGTGCCTGGGTTCAGTATGGCCTGGGTACGGCGAACGAGAATCTCCCCGGATTTGTCGTCCTGCTCGACGACAAGGAGCCGATCGGGGGACCCAAAAACTGGAGCGCCGGGTTCATGCCCGCTGCGTTCCAGGGCACGCACTTCCGGCCGAAGGGCGCGCCCATCCTCGGCCTCACGCCTCCCACCGGGCTCACCATGGAGCAGCAGCGCTCAAAGCTCGACTTCGTCCAGGCATTGAATGCCCGGTTCGGGAAGGGCCGTGAGGACTTCACCGAGTTGGACGCGCGGATCGCCGCCTATGAGCTGGCATTTCGGATGCAATCAAGTGCGACTGAGGCCGTGGACCTGCGGGGAGAATCGGATGCTACCCGGCGGCTCTACGGGATGGACCGTCCGGAATCGGCCCGGTTCGGGGAGAACTGCCTCCTCGCCCGCCGGTTGGTGGAGCGAGGCGTCCGTTTCGTGCAACTCTACTGCGGAACCGGCAGCCAGTGGGACGCTCATACCGACCTGGAGGGGAACCACGGGAAGATGTGCGCCGTCTCGGATCGGCCCGTGGCGGGGCTCCTGGCGGACCTGGACCAGCGCGGATTGCTAGACCGCACTCTGGTGATCTGGGGAGGCGAATTCGGCCGCACACCCATGTCGGAGAAAGGGATCGGCCGCGACCACAACCCCTATGGGTTTACGATGTGGCTGGCCGGCGGTGGCGTGCGCGCGGGGCACGTCATCGGGCGCACCGATGATCTTGGGTTGCGGGCCGTCGAAGACCGAATGCACGTGCACGACCTGCACGCCACTGTGCTTCACCTGCTGGGGGAGGATCATCTCCAACTGACGTACCAGCACAACGGACGCAAGGAACGAGCCACTGTCAACGCCGGCAATGTGATGACGAAGGCCCTGGCATGAGCCTCTGTCTTGCGACGGGACTCCGGATGGTGGGCTTCGCCCTCGCGGTGCTGCCGGCGGCCGGGTCAATCGCGGCCGGTATGCCCCCTTCAGCCATCTCCGAGCTGACGCTCGGGCCTGGTCCCGTGCTCACGCTGCGGGGGCCGGGAGAGGAAGGTCGTCTCTTCGTCACGGCGAGGCTGTCCGGCGGGCGGACGATCGACGTCACCAGCTCGGCAAAGCTCACCATCTCCGGCGGGTGCGTGACCCTCCTGCGCGGCAATGAGATCCGCGCTCGCTCCCAGGGCCGGTCCCGCGTGACCGCCGAGTACGGCGGGAGGCAGTCGAGCGTGCTGGTTCAGGTCGTTTCCCCACGGGAGTGGATTCCTTCCTGGCGGCAGGACGTGCTCCCCGTGCTGAGCCGATCAGGCTGCAACCAGGGAGCGTGTCACGGGAATAGTCTGGGCAGGGGAGGCTTCCTGCTTTCTCTGAAAGGGGAGGATCCGGATCGGGATCTGGACGTCGTCGCACGGGCAGGAGGTGGACGTCGGATCGACCGGATTGATCCAGGTCGCAGCCTGCTGCTCCGCAAGAGCGCTGGGCTGGTGCCCCATGGGGGCGGACGTCGATTCGCCCCGGACTCCTGGCAATTCCGCGTCCTCGCTCGCTGGATCGGCGCTGGGGCACGCGCGGACGACCTCAGCGCGCCGGCGCTGGTGGGCATCGACGCGACGCCGCGCGAGGCGATTGTTGAGCAGCCGACCGTCTTTGCTCGCGTCACAGCCACGGCCCGCTATTCGGATGGGTCCCGCCGCGATGTGACGTCGCTCGCCGCCTACCAGTGCGCCGAGCCTTCCGTGCAGGTCGGCCCTGAGGGCACCGTCGACTGCGATCGCGGGGGCGACGCCCCAATCCTGGTTCGCTTCGCCGACCAGATGAGCACCGCCCGCATCATCTTCATTCCTCGCCGGCCCCGGGTAGCGTGGACGGCGCCCCCTGCGGCCAACGTGATCGATGAGCTCCAGTACTCTCGCCTGCGTGCACTGCGGCTGCACCCATCCCCTCCGGCTTCCGACCCCGTGTTTCTGCGGCGGGTGTTTCTCGACACGCTGGGAGTGCTTCCAACCCCTGATGAGGCCAGGGCATTCCTCGTCGACTCTCGTCCGGATCGTCGGGCTCGGCTTATCGAGAGCCTGCTCACGCGGTCGGAGTTCGACGATTTCTGGGCGATGAAGTGGGGGGATCTGCTTCGGTCAGAGGAACGGTCGCTGGATCCGACCGGCATCGTCGCCTACAGGGACTACCTGCGCGCCGCTATCTCCCGCCGGATGCCTCTCGACCAACTAGCTCGGGAGCTGCTCACGAGTTCCGGGTCGACCTACAAGCAGCCGGCGGCCAACTACTACCGCCGCACGCGCGCGCCCGAGGAGCTAGCCGAGACGTCCGCACAGATCTTCATGGGCACGCGGCTCCTGTGCGCACGCTGCCACAACCACCCCACGGAGAAGTGGCGACAGGACGACTACTACGCCCTCGCTGCCTACTTCGCTCGGGTCGACCGCAAGATCGAGAACCTCACTCGGCGCGACAAGTTCGATCTGCACGAGATGATCGGCGAGGAGATGATCCAGCCGGCCGAGAAGGGCGAGGTCCGGCATCCCCGGACAAGGGCGGTCGTGGCTCCTCATCTTCCCGGCAGTCCGCCGGATCCACGCCATGAAAACGGGGATCGTCGGGTGCACTTTGCCACGTGGCTTACGTCGCCGAGCAATCCCTATTTCTCCCGTGCCCTCGCGAATCGGATCTGGTACCACCTGAACGGCCGCGGGCTCGTCGACGCAGTGGACGACCTGCGAGAGTCCAACCCGGCGTCCAACCCGGCGCTGCTCGATCGCTTGGCGCTGGAGCTACGACAATCGGGCTACGATCTGCGTGCGCTGGCACGGCTGATCCTCAACAGCCATACCTACCAGGCCGCGTCCGAGACCACCCCGGCCAACGCCGGGGATGACCGGTTTTTCTCTCACGCCGTCGCCCAGCGGGTTCCGGCTGAGGTCCTGTTGGACGCGATCGCGCAGGTCACCGGCGTGCCCGAGGCGTACGCGGGATTTCCGCCAGGCACACGAGCGACCCAACTCCCGGCCGTCCGCACTCGAAACCCGTTCCTGCTCCTCTTCGGCCAACCGACCCGGGAGACGGTCTGCGAGTGCGATCGGACCAGCGATACGACGCTCGGCCAGTCCTTTGCCCTCCTCAGCGGTGACGTCATCGACAGCAGGGTCCGACGCAAGGATAATCGGTTAGGTGCCCTGATCAGCCTCGGCAAGGACGACACTGCCATCATCGAGGAGCTCTACCTTGCCGCCTACGCCCGGTTCCCCGACGCGGCCGAGATGAAGACAGCGCTGGGGTTCCTGCAGCAGAAGAGCGATCGGCGATCCGCCCTTGAGGACCTGTTGTGGGCGATCCTGAACAGTTCGCAATTCTTGCTTCGAAGGTAGCCCGGTAAACTGGAGTGACAGCGTGAAGTATTCAGCCGGGCAAGCCCACACTGCCTCTTCGCCGCGATGGAGCCGCCGTGATCTTCTCACGGCCGGCAGCCTCGGGGCGCTCGGTTGCAGCCTGCCCGGGATTCTGGCGGCCGAAGCGGCGGGGCTGCGAGCCGGCGCAACGGCAAAATCAGTGATTTTGCTCTTTCAGTGGGGGGGACCGAGTCACCTCGAGACATTCGACATGAAGCCCACGGGGGATGAGAATGCTCGGGGCCAGTTCCGGCCGATTGGGTCCTCGCTGCCCGGGGTTCAGGTGTGCGAACACCTGCCGCGCTTCGCGCAGGTGATGGATCGGGTCACGCTGGTTCGCTCGGTCTCGCACCAGTTCAAGAATCATAACCCGCCCGGCTACTACGCCTTGAGCGGCCACGCTCCCCCATTGGATGACCAGCGCTTGCGCGACACGCCGGAACTCTTCCCTCACGTGGGCTCGGTGCTCTCGAAACTGTATCCGTCGCCGTCAGATGTTCCGAGTTTCGTCGCCATGCCGGCCCGGATCCGAGACGGAAGCGTCGTGCCCGGCCAACACGCCAGCTTCCTGGGAAAGCAGCACGACCCCCTGTTGATCCTCAACGATCCGAACGGCAAGGATTTCCGATTGCCTGAGCTGAGCCTGCCGGCCGCGTTGACTCCCGAAAGGCTGGACGATCGTCGCACCCTGCTGCGAGCCCTGGACCGGCGGCAGCGGCTGGCCGAGAAACTGCCTGCCGCCCAGGGAGTCGAGGCCTACCAGGAGCGGGCCTTCGCGATGCTCTCATCCCCGAAGGTCAAGCAGGCATTCGACTTGAGCCGGGAGGCTGCAGCGACGCGGGATGCCTACGGACGCACCACCTTCGGGCAATCCACGTTGCTGGCTCGGCGGCTCGTGGAGGCCGGCGTACGGCTGGTAACCGCCTACTACTGCAATCCGGGCGGGGGGTTCATCTGGGACACCCATGAGAACAATTTTCCGGAATTGAAATCCAAATTGCTCCCCACAACGGACCAAACCGTGCCCACACTGCTTCGAGATCTCGAAGATCGAGGACTTCTGCAGGAGACCCTCGTCATCTGGATGGGCGAATTCGGTCGCACTCCGAAGATCAACGACAAGGCCGGACGTGATCACTGGCCGGACTGCTACAGCCTGATCATGGCCGGGGGCGGAATGAAGCGCGGGTTCGTCTATGGTGCCTCTGACCCCGCGGGAGCTTACCCGATCGAGAACCCGGTCCGCCCCGAGAACATTGCCGGGACACTTTACCGCGCCCTTGGCCTCGACCCGCACACCGAGGTGCGTGACCTCACCAACCGCCCGTTCCCGATTGGGGGCGATGCCGTTGCCGACCTCTTCGCATGAGGCGGCGGTCGCACGGGATTCAGCGGCGGTGGGCTGCGGCTGCGTTGGTGTTTGCTTTCTCCGTGGCGGCGGGGGCCGGCTACGCCGGTCTGCCGCCTGCGGCGGCGCGGTCAGTGCAGCGAGCATTCCCCGTGGCGCTGGCTGCTTCACCGGACGGTCGACATCTCTACGTAGCCGAGAGCGGGCTCGACAGCGTCGCGGAAATCGACACCGCGCGCCGGGCCGTGACACGACGGCTGCGCGTCGGGGGTTCGCCGGTCGCCATCGCTCTCTCGGGCGATGGCCGTCGCCTCGTCTGCTGCATCGCCAGGCCGAGTTCTCTGACGATCATCGGCTTGCCCGGGGGGGCTATCGAAAAATCCTTGCCGCTCCCGGGTAGCCCCCAGGCCATTCGGATTGCTCCGGAGGGCGACCGCGCGTACGTTGCGCTTTCAACGCTCAACAGTGCGGTGGCGGTGAAGCTGGCGACCAGTGAAGTGGTGGGATCAGCACCTGTGGGTCGCCGACCTGTCGCACTCGATCTGGACTCGGACGGTGCGCGGATGGTTGTGGCGTCGGCCGCGGATGGCACGCTCTCCATCATCGAGACCGAGTCGATGCGTGAGACGGACCGGTTCAAGCTGAAGGGTATCAACGCCCGAGGAGTGCGCCTGACCCCTGGCGGGACGGAGGCGTACGCCGTGTGCATGCCCGCGTTCAACCAGCGCCCCGCTGCCGAAAGCAAGGAACTCTGGCACAACCTGATCCAGGGCGTTTCGCTCGATGTCAGCCCGCCGCGGAGCGTCGAGGACCAGTGGATCGACTTCTCCATCGGGCACATCTCCGGCGAGATCCTGGGTGAAGCGGATCCGATGGATCTGGTGATCAACTCGGACGCCACGATTGCCTGGATTGCCGTGGGCGGACGAGATGTCGTCACACGCATCAGCATTCACGACCGTCGGCGTACGGCGATCTGGCCTTTCTTCCAGGACGAGACGCCGGTGGGAGCCAATCCGAGGGCCCTCGCGCTCAGCCCGGACGGAAAGACCTTATGGGTAGCCTGCATGCTGGACGACACCATCCGCGCCGTGGATGCCGTGCGCGGGACGGAGCTTGCCGTCATTCGTCTTGCCGAGTCGCCGGTCGATGAGGTCTTGCGCGGGTTGCGACTCTTCTACTCTGCGGCCCACAGCCCCCATCGACGATTTAGCTGCGCCTCCTGCCACCCGGATGGCGCATCGGACGGGCTCACCTGGCGGTTCGTTCACGTTTCGGATGGCGTGGAGCAGCGGAACACCCGCGATCTGCGGGGAGGGATCCTGGCCACGGGTCCATTCCGATGGTCCGGCCATGATGAGCGCGTTGCTGCGTTTGTGGCCGACGAAATTCGGGGGCTGTTTGCCGGTCCGCCATTACCCGCCCCCGACGTTGCAGCGCTCTCGGAAGCGCTCGACACACTACGGATGCCCGAAAACCCGCATCGTTCCCCTGGCGGCGGCATGAGCCCAGAAGCCCGATCCGGCGGCGTTGTCTTCAATCGGGCAGGATGTGGTCAGTGTCACGCGGGCTCCCGCGGCGGTGGAACCGGCCTGAGAGCCGATGTCGGCACAGGCGGCACCTTTGATGTTCCCCATCTGACCGGGCTGTTCGACGGGGCACCGTATCTGCATGACGGTCGAGCGCGGACGATCGGCGACATCATGACCCAGCCTGGTCTGGGCGTGCACCAGGATCGATTCCGCCTACTCTCGCCGGGGGATCAATCCGCCCTGATCCGCTATCTGTTTGAGTTCTGACCGACGTCAGGCCGGGTGGGTGTCGGCCGGCCGGGAGCGGATCAGTCGGCGAACGGTGGTCTGACCGCTTTGCGGAGCGCGGCTGTGGATGTAGGAGAGCACCATCGACGGGACGCGGACCGCCGGCTGGAACCGGTCGATGTGCAGCACGCCCGGGTTCGGCGTCAGGACAGGTTGCCCCGGATCACGCCCGATGCCTCCACCCGTCAGGATGAGTAGGTAGTCACCCTCCGGGACTCTGCTGAACTGCCATCGCCCCCGGGCGTCCGTGTAGGTGAGATCCAGGACGTGTCGCCAACTCGCCGGACCCCGGATGCCGATCAAGTCCCCGGCGCGATCAAGCGGAACGAGCCCGAGCCGCACCCCTTCCTGACGGACGCCAGGCACGCGCAATTCTCCCTGGACGGTCCCCGACACAAGCGGTGCGATGCCGGCCAGCAGGGGTAGAGTCTCCCGATCCTGCCCACGGACACCAAGCAGATAGCTGCGGGACTTCTTCAGATCGCCGTACCGTCGATAGAGGCGCCCCAGCCAGACGGCGCCGCGAGGTTGCGGCAACCGGAACCGGCTTGGGTCGGCAAGTCGATCGAGCACAGCCCGCGACTCCCGAGTGACAGGCGAGGCCTCGAGTTTTTCGAGAAGCAGTCGCACGGTGAGGGGGGAGGGTGAACGCTCCAGGCATTCCAGCGTCGTCCGCAGGTTCAGTGTCGACAGCCAGTCCAGGGAGGCGCAGGCCTGCAGATGGAAGAAAGCTCGATCCGCCAGCCCCGAGCGTGCGCCGTGCTGCCGCAGGTACTCCTCAACCGCCCTGACGGAAGTGCCCGAGCAAGCCACGCGGTCACGTCCATTCCCGTCATCCGATCCATCGTCCGGACTGCTGGGTGCAACCCGGTCCCCGGGCACGGCGATCAACGCGTACCTCCGCAGCGGGGATGGGGGGAGGTTCAACCGGCGGGCCAGCCCCGCCCCCACGTCCAGGGAGCGGAGCGCCGCGGCGGAGCGATCTGCCCCGAAGCAGCCCAGTCCGCACGCCATCAGGGCGCCGATGACGTAGAGGTGACGGGGAGTGGTTTCGACCCTGCCGGGACGGAAGACAAAGGTGACGAGCGTTAGATAGATCATCCCGGCGGCAGGCAACGCGACCGCAGCGATCAACAGCCCTACCCACCCCTGCCGATCGGCAAGACTGTACGCGGTTGCGGCGGCAGTCAGACCCGGGCGGGGGAGGTAGAGCGCTGCGACGCCCGGCACGGCTGCCAGACCGGCAGCCGCACCCCAGAAGAAGGTGTCCCCCGGGTTCGGGACGGGTTGAGACTGCTCCCGCATGATTCCGATCGGCCCCCAGATCAGCCAGAGTACCAGAAACAGACAGAGGGAGAGCAGCAAGACACTCAGCGGTCCAACGCTGCTGCCGACCCACGCCGGCAGGCCACCCAGAAGTCGGGTGAGACTGACCGATCCTCGCACCGGCCCGGAGAGAACCTGACCGATGGGCGCGAGCGCCCCGGCCAGCCAGAGCGTCAGGAGTGCGCCGAGGCCTCCCCTAAGGAGTTTAGGAACATCCACGTGGCTTCTGGGGGCGGGTGACCCATCCGGTAGAAAGCGGCGCCGGAGGCTGAACCCGGGGATGAGTGCGCGCACGAGCCAGAGGCAGACGAGCAGGATCAACACAAGCGACGCCGCCACGATCAGTCGCTCCAGGTCGTCCAGGCTCCTCCCCAGCCGGTGAAGGCGATCCCACCAGAGGGTGGAGATGGGCCGCGGTAATCCCGTGAATGCCTCAATGCGCTGGAGAGGGAACGCCAGCAGTGAGCGCAGCACCGGAAGGCCGAGCGTAAAGCCCAGCATGGCTGCAGTCACTGGGGCAAGGAGCAGATCGACCCGCCGGTCGCGGGAGAAACTCATACTGGACCGGAACTGCCCCCACTCTGACTGGGCTGGAGCGGCAGCCAGACGTGGAAGTGGCTGCCCTTGCCGAAGTCACTCTCGACCCACAGCCGGCCTCCGTGGCCCTCAACCATGTGCTTGGTCAGCCACAGACCCAGGCCGGTGCCTTTGATGCCGGAATGGGATTGGCCTTCCACCCGGAAGAACTGGCTGAACATCTTCCCGACTTGCTCGGGCGGAATGCCGAGCCCCTGATCGCTGACGCAAATGTCAATGCCATCATCTTGCAAGCGACCGGCAATCCGGACTTCGCCGCCGTTCGGGGAGTACTTCAGGGCGTTGCCGACCAGATTGTGGAGGATCTGCACCACCTTGGCTTCGTCTGCTTGCACCATCGGGAAATCCTCAGGCACGTCCACTACGAGACGATGCTGGGTTTTCATGATGGAGCTTTGCTTCTGGAGCCGAACAACCTGCTGGATGACGCTCTCCAGGCTCATGGCGGCAAAGTGGAATTGCAGGCCACGGCCGTTCTGGATGCGAGCGATGTTGAGTTGCTCGTCAATCATGCCGCCCAGACGCTCTGCCTCTGTATCCACAATTTGAAGGAACTCTTCCTGAGTGGGCCAGTCAAAGGTGCCTTCCCCCGCCTGGATCAGGGTGGCGACGAAGCCGCGGATCGACGTGAGCGGCGTGCGCAATTCGTGACTGATCATGTCCACGAACGCGGACATCATCCGCTCCGCCTGACGGATGTCCGTCACGTTCTCGAACACCGTGACCCAGCCGAGCGACTGGTTGTCTTCGGAACGGATCTGATCCACCTGCACGCGGTAGATTCGCTCTTCCCGGCCTTCCGGTCCCTGCACCCACAGGGTCAGCTCCGTCGGCTCTTCGGGAGGGGACCCGCCGAGGGCATCCTCGATGATGCAGCCGATCTCTGTGTTGGAGACAATTTCGTGGAAATTACGCCCAAACCAACCTTCGCGCGAGATGCCCAATGCGCGCCGAGCCGCCGCATTCACCTGCGTGACGGTCCCCTTCGGCGAAACGGCCATCAGTCCCACCGAGGTGCTCTCGATGATGGACATGATGCGCGTACTGCGCTCGACTTCCTTCCAGTAAAGCTGGCTGGTGACGAGAACGGCCGAGGCCTGCTTGGCCATGATTCCGGCCAGGCGCACGTCTTCCTGGTCGAATGCCCGCCCGTAATACTTGTCGAAGGCGCACAGCACACCCATGACGCTGCGATCGACGACCTCGTTGTTCTCGTCCTTGCGCTCGATCGCCAGCGGCACGCCGACGGCGTTCCCGACCTCGAGGGCTTTGAACAGGTCGGCGTCGACCGCTCCCTCTTGCTCCTGATCGAGCAGCACCGCGCGATCCTGCAGGACGGTCAGCCCCAGCGTGGTGCCGGTGACGGGGAATTCCGTCCCGTTCACACGGCTATCAGGGAAGCCCGCGAATGGCCGCATGGCGGTAAGCACGTTGCGGTCTCGATCCCAGACGAAGACGCCACATCCCCGTGCCTGGAGCAACGAGGCCGTCTTGTTCAGGATGCGCAGCAGAGTGTCGGTGTCGCTGTGCGCGGTATGAAGCCCAGCATCCCCCTCGAGCAACGGAAACCTCCCCGGTCAGGGTGACGACCCATGAGCCAACGCCGGCTGAAGGCGGGCCGTCAGGGCATGATACTCCGCGGCTGTGTTCAAATCCTGTTGCGGTTGCCGTTACTCTCGACCAAGTTGACGGCGCAGCCCCGACAAGGGGTCTTCCGGGGCGGGAGCCAGGCGTTCCACCGCTGCCTGGAGGGCTCCCGCAATCGTACGGAAGGCCTGCGCCTGACCGCTCTCCGGCGCGGCCAGGACAGTCGGAACGCCCTGATCTCCGTGCGCAACCGTCGACGGATCGAGAGGAACGCTGCCCAAGAATTCGGTCCCCAGACGAGCCGCGGCGGCCTCACTACCTCCTCCGGAGAATATGGCCGTCCCCACACCGCAATGCGGGCAGATGAAAGTGTCCATGTTGCCGACCACACCCAGGATGGGGACATCGAGCCGGCGGAACATCCCGACCGCCTTGGCGGCGATGTTTACGGCGACATCCTGGCTCGTCATGACGACGATGGCTCCCGTGAGGGGCACGCTCTGCGCCAGGGTAAGCTGGGCGTCGCCCGTCCCCGGCGGGAGGTCAACCAGCAGATAGTCCAACTCTCCCCAGTCGCAGTCGGCAAGCATCTGCCGGACAGCGCCGCCCACCATCGGTCCCCGCCAGATGACATGGCTGGAGTCGTCGGGCATCAGAAAACCGAGCGACATCAGTCGGACGCCGTGCTGTTCGAGGGGGACGATCTTGCCCGCGCGGATCACCGGCTGCCGACGTACTCCCATCATCATGGGGATGCTTGGACCGTACACGTCGGCGTCCAGCAACCCTGTGCGGGCACCGGCAAGGGCAAGCGCCACCGCCAGATTGACCGCAACAGTCGACTTGCCCACCCCGCCCTTGCCACTACCGACGGCGATCACGTAGCGCACTCCGGGCAGCAGGCGCGTCGTCGGTGACGGGTCCGCGGTTGACGTTCCGGCCTGAACGGGCCGGACCTCGATGTGCGTGACCCCCGGAACTGTCAACACAGCCTGGCGACATGCCTCGGCGAGCATTCGCGCGGATGGGGCTCCCGGGTCCGCCAGCACGAGGCTGAACGCCACATTCCCATCGCACACTTTCACGTCGCGGATCAGTCCCAGCGCGACGATGTCCTTGCGAGCCTGCTGTTCGACGATCGTCGCCAGCGCTCGCAGGATTGATTCCTCCGTCACCTGTGTTTCACTCATCCCGGCTCCTTCGTCGCCCGATCATCGCGCGGGAATCTCCCGCTCAAGGGCATTCAGCGCGCCAGATAGCCGTTGACGTAGACGAGGACGGGGGTGGCCGAACCGGTGCCCTTCTCGTTGCTGACCACCAGTTCAGCCGCGCCGCGCAGCTCGAAGCCGGTCTCCATGCGCCACTGCTCCGAGTCGTTTCCTAACAGCCGCATGCGGTTAATCAGCCCGACGGACTTGCCCTCTACATATCCCCCCAGCCATACATAGTTCTCCGCGCCCGGAGCTACCTTATGTCCTCGGCCGTCCTGCGCGTTGTAGGCGATGACATCGGTGACCACCACCCGCTGCCCCTGCTGGGCCCGGACGACGACGTAGTCGCGATCATCCGGAGGCACGAGCAGTAGCTGCTGGAACTGTTGGCGATCTACCGGGCCTTGAGCTTGAGCTGCCCTGGGCGGCAGATGGAGGGCGACCGCCAGCACGGCTGCCAGGCCGATCATGGCGAGTCCGCCGAGGAGCGGAGTGGGAGATAACTTCATCGACGTAGTCCTTCCGGTGCACGACGGCACAGGCTCATTCTAGTGCCGCCGCGTCGCCGATTGGGAATGTCGTCCCCGGAGGCAGAGCGCTCATGGAAGAAACCCGGCTCCTGGTACACACGGTTGAGGACCTGGTCCGCTCTGGGGAACTGGAGCTTCTGCGCCGGGCGCTCGAACCCCAGTCGGCCGAAGACCTGGCCGATCTGCTCGAACACGCCGGGCCGGAGGTTCGTGACGCCGTCTTCGCGGCGCTCGGCCCGGGGCAGCAGGGCGAAGTTGCTGTCCTTGTGGATGAGGCGGTCCGTGAAGATCTGTTGGAGGACATCCCGGCCCAGCAACTCGCCGAAATCGTCCAGCCGCTGGAGCCCGCGGACGCGGTTACGATCCTCGAGGACGCTGACCCGGACGTCGCCGACGCGGTGTTGGGCCGGCTTGATCCCGAGGAAGCAGAGGAGGTGCGTCAACTCCTGGGTTACGACGAGGACAGCGCCGGTCGGGCCATGGAGTTTGGTGCCCCCGCGGTTCACCAGGATTCCACCCTGGGCGCGGCACTGGAGCAACTCCGAGGGGCGGCTGACGAACTGGACGAAATCCAGGCGGTCTACGTCGTCGACACGATCGGTCGGCTGCGCGGGTACGTGCCGCTGCACGTTCTAATCGTGCGCCCGCCCGACACACCCGTGATCGATGTGATGCGCTCGGATCTGATCTTCGCCTACGTGGACGACGACCAGGAGATGGCGGCCACTCGAGCCCGCCGGAGTGGACTGGCCTCGATACCGATCGTTGACAGCCGGGGTGTTCTGCGCGGACAGATCGCTCGGGACAGGCTGCGAGAAATCGAAGAGGAGGAAGCATCCGAGGACATGTACCGAATGGTCGGCCTGTCCGAGGACGACAGCGTCTACTCCCCGGTGGGATTCAGCCTGCGTCGGCGGCTCCCATGGTTGCTGGTGAACCTGGGAACTGCTTTCCTTGCCGCAGGTGTGGTCAGCCTCTTCAAGGGCACCATCGAGAAGTTCGCCGTTCTGGCGGTCCTCCAAAGCGTGGTCGCCGGGCAGGGAGGCAACGCCGGGATCCAGACACTCACCATCGTCGTTCGGGCCTTGGCGCTCGGGGACCTGGACTGGCGCAACTCCGGCCGCATCTTCTTCAAGGAACTGGCGGTCGGTTTCTGTAATGGGCTTGGGGTCGGTGCGCTGGTCGGCATCGCCGTCTACGTCTGGCAGCACAATCTGGTTCTGAGCTGCGTCATCGCAGCAGCCATGGCCTTGAACATGGTGGTGGCGGCGCTGTCGGGCTTCACCATCCCGCTCTTCCTGCGCGCGCTCCGGCTGGATCCCGCATTGGCGTCAGGCGTGTTCGTCACCATGATGACGGACGTGTGCGGCTTCCTCTTCTTCCTCGGGCTCGCCACTCTGCTGATGCCGTGGCTCACGTTGGGTTGAGCTGACCCGGAGCGGGCCAGGGCCCTCGGCACCAGCGTGGGGGACGATCGCCGGACAGCACCGCTGCCGGCGATCGTGAGCATGGAGGCGCCGGGAGTTGAACCCGGGTCCGAAGGGACGCGAACGAGACTACTACGAGCGTATCCGCTGATTTAATCTTGCGCCTGGCCCCCCAGCGACAGGGTTCCGATCGGCGCCAGCCCGCTTGTTAGGCAGGGCGGTCCACAGGCACTACCGCCCGGCCTGGCCAGGATCGTTAACGCCCTACCCCGCGCCCCTGGCCGGGCACGGTTCGGACGGGCCGCTTAGTTAAGCAGCCAGCGCGTAACTGTTATGGTTCGCGTTTGTGTTTTTGCCGCTTTTTACGAGGCCAACGGCGCCTCGGCTCGCAATCTCGCCCGGCACTCTCCTCCGTCGACACCCATCGCCCCCTTGGGGATGAACAGGTTCATGCTAGCCGCGACCCAGATCGGAGTCAATCGGCACCCGCAGGTCGCGAACCCCCTGGGCGAAACCGCGATCCCGACCCGGATCACCTCACGGAGTCGCGCGGCACGCGGGCCTCACACGCGGACGACCTCGTCCACGGTCGATCATCCTACCCGGGAAGGAGTGCCCGGTCCTTCGGTAGAAGCGATATCACCATGGCCGAGGATCGGGATCTGTGGCGATCGGGCAACGGACTCACCCAACTCGTCCGCAATCTTCATTTCGGAGGCCTATGAACAAGAGCGGTGCCAAGAAGGGTCAGCGCGGGGCACCGAAGGTCCCCGTTTCGGCCGCGCCGGTCCTGACCGCGGAAGCGCAGGAGATACGCGCCCTGCTCCGGCGAGTTCCGGACGGCACCAAGGCAGCGTTGGCCGCATTGAAGGCCCGGCCCGCCGACGCCCGCGAGCGCGTGTTGTCCGAGCTGACCCGGACCCTTGGTCGAGAGGTACTGCCTTTGCTGGGCACGGCGGGCAAAGGATCAGACGAGGGCCTCGCCGTCTCGGCCGTCCGCGTCTTGCCCATCCTAGGTTCGCGGGCCGCCGCCGACTTGCTCACGGAGATCTACGCGGCCTTCCCGGACAGCGACCGGGCGGCTGCCGCGCGCACCGGTGCGGGGTCTCTGGCTGCGCGTGGGATCCGGGTGGGGATACCGGAGGAGACCAGCATCTCGTCAGAGCCCGTACTCTCCCTGCGGGAGACGTCCGTCTGCTCTCCGGACGGCGTCGGCTCCGCCTCCGTCGTGGCGCGGTTCCAGGACCGGTACGGCGTGTGGCACGGCCTGTTTGTCCTGTGGAACGATCAGGCCGGCATCAAGGACGGTTTCTTTCGCCCTGTCAGCCGGAACGAGTGGTACAAATCCATCGCGGGGCTCTCGCAGGGTGAAGATGTCTGGGTGACCTGCCCCAAAGAATATGCGCAGCAGCTTGTTCAACGGTTCCGGATGCTCAATGAGGAGACGGGCTTCCCGGTTGAGAACCACCTGGCAGACTGGGACCGTCTCATCGGCCCTCCCCCGGCGAACTACTCACCGCCCAACCCGGCGGACGTCCTGGTGGGAGTGGATGAAGAGACCAGGGAGCGTCTCCTCGCAGCCAGCATGGAGCTAGCCAGGCACAAGGACACGCGTGTCTGGTTCTTCGAGGTGGCGGATTGCAAGGATGTCGTGGCTGACTACGCCAGCTTCCAGTTTCGCCACCGAAGTGTCGAGCCCGACGAAGAAGCTCGATCGGAGATGCTGCGCAAGTTGGCGGAAGCAGCCGATCCATTCATTACCGGCGAAGAGGGTCTGCGCCTCAGCCGGCGACTGGATGATCTAGTGGTTATCCTGACGCTGCGGGACGGCTCTTCGCGCTCTGCTCAACAAGCCAGGGTGGTGGCCGAGGCAATTCGCGCTGGTCGGCCAGCCATTGATACTCCGTTCGTCCTCGGAATGATGCAAAGGACGGTCATGGCCGGGTACCGGATGCTCGTGAGGGGTGAGGATCCGGAGAAGCACCGCTACCGGCCCATGCGCAAGCCCCGGTAGCCGCAGTCCGGAAAGGCGTCATGCCGGGGACTGCCGCTCAGACGAGAACGGCAGTCCCGATGTTGGCCTGTCAGGGGATGAGGACCTTCGCGAACTTCGCCGGTTCCTTGTCGAAAGCGGCCTTGCTGGCTTCGCTCTCGAAGTAGTAGATGCTCCCTTTATAGGTGGAAGTCGGGATACCGGCCGCCAGGGCGAACATCTTGCCGCTCACGGGGTCGGCGACCTGCCCCAGCAGGCTGGGGTCCTTCTTGAAGTCCTCGGCGCAGTTGGTGCAGCAGAAGTAAACGATCTGGTCGTTCACCACCAGCCTGTTGGCCTTGTTGGCTCGGCCCGGCGTGCCCTTCAAGGGACAGACCTGCGGGGTCTTCAGGTAGCTCTCGGGGTTCTTGAGGAACGTCTCGCGGTTCTTGGCGTCGGTGAAGTAGAGCTTGTTGCCCCCGACCACCACGAGCGGTGTCTCTTTGGCGACGGTCAGCGGCTTGAGGTTGACGGGGTCAACGACCTTTTTGCCCGTGTCGTCGGCGGCGAAGGCAGTGCCGATGGCTAGCGAGAGCAGAGCGGCCGTGATCGTGACGATCTGTGGTTTCATGATGGGGATCTCCAGAGTTGGGGGCCGCCCGGCGGCGGGCTCCGGCCCACACAGACTATACGGCGGCGGGGCGGGTCGGTCACGAAATCGGCTGGGCTGCACCACCTGCGCACGATGCCTTGCGGAGGAGAGCGGCGTCTGCAGGCTGAAAGCCTCGTTGTCACACCCTCGCTATCTCGAACATCCCAATGAAACTCTTCCGCCTCATCTCCCTACTGGCCGCCGCGGGCGCGCTGCAACTGGCCGCAGTGGCTCCGGCCGCCGACGCCGCCGTTCGGGCGGCGCGACTTCGCTGCGAATACCTGGTGAACCCCCTGGGTCTCGACGAACGGGTGCCCCGGTTCTACTGGGAGCTTCGGTCCGGAGTGCGGGGGGAAGCGCAGACCGCGTACCAGGTGATCGTTTCCAGCACCCGCGATCTCGCCGGGAAAGGCAAGGGAGACCTCTGGGACAGCGGCAAGGTCTCGGGTAGTCAGTCCCAGCATGTGGAGTATGCCGGCAAGCCGCTGGCGTCCCGCACGGCGGGGTTCTGGCGGGTGCGGGTGTGGGATGGTCGTGGCACGGCGAGCGCTTTCAGCGAGACTGCGGTGTTCGAAGTCGGGCTGGCGACAGCGGACTGGACCGCGTCGTGGATCGGCCTTCCGTCTCCGGAACCGCCCGGGCCGCTGTACGATCTCGCCGGGGCCTCGTGGTGCTGGTTCCCAGAAGGGAACCCGGTGCAGAGCGCGCCGGCAGGCAGGCGTTTCTTCCGTCGCCGATTCGACTTACCCGTCGGCACTCGGCCCGAACGAGCCGTGGTCCTGGTGTCCGTGGACAACGACGCGACGGTGTTCCTCAACGGTGGCGCTGCCGGCACCGCCGGCGGCTGGCAAACCGCGGCGGTCATCGACGTCCGGGACCGGCTCCGCGAGGGGCAAAACGTCCTGGCCATCGCTGCGGGGAATGCCTCCGAGGGCCCGGCAGGGCTGATCGCGCGCTTCGTGGCGTATTACGCGGACGGCACGAGCGTGGTCGTGACGCTCAATGAGGACTGGAAGTGCAGAGCGCAGGAAGAGCCGGGCTGGGAGAAGTCGGAATTCGACGACGGAGCCTGGGTTGCGGTGAAGCGGATCGCCCAACTCGGCGCTGCGCCGTGGGGACAGGTGAAGGTGGGTCAACCGACCGCAAGCCGTCCGGCCGCCTACCTGCGAAAAGAATTCGCCGGTGCTCCAGGGCTCCGGCGCGCCCGACTCTATGCCACGGCGCTCGGAGTCTTCGAGATCCAACTCAACGGCGAGCGAGTAGGGGACGACGTGCTGGCGCCTGGGTGGACGGACTACCGGAAGCGTGCGCAGTACGTCACCTACGACGTGACCGAGCGGATTCGCGCGGGCAAGAACGTCGTTGGCGCGGTCGTCGCCGACGGCTGGTATGCCGGGTCCCTCGGATTCGACTTGAGCAAGAACCACTTCGGGCCCTCTCCTCCTCGCTTGCGTCTCCAGTTGGAGTTGGAGTTCGCCGACGGCCGCCGGCTACAGGTGGTCAGTGATCAAAGCTGGCTGGCCGCCACGGGCCCCATCCGCGAGGCGGATCTCTACGGCGGCGAGGTGCACGATGCCCGTTTGGAACTGAGCGGTTGGACCGATCCCGCCGTCGTGCCGCCGGGCAAGACCTGGCAGGCCGTCACCGTCTACACCGATCGGGTGGTCGAGATGAACGGGCTCACCTGTCCACCCATCCGCGTGACCGGGGATCGCCCCACGGTGGCCGTCACGGAGCCCACGCCGGGGACCTTCGTCTTCGACGTAGGCGTGAACATGGTCGGCGTCGCCAGGCTTCGGGCGAAGGCACCGGCCGGCACACGCATCCGATTGCGGTTCGCCGAAATCCTCAACCCGGACGGCACCATCTATCGGGACAACCTGCGCATGGCCCGCGCGGAGGACGTCTACATCACCCGGGGTGAGGGGACCGAAATCTGGGAGCCCCGCTTCACCTACCATGGATTCCGCTACGTCGAAGTCACCGGGTACCCCGGCCGTCCGGACGAAGACCTCATCACGGGTCGTGTCTTCCACTCGGATCTGGACCGCGCAGGGAGCCTGGAGACGGGTGTCGACCTGGTCGATCGCCTGCACGCGAACATCTATCGTGGGCAGCAGGGCAACCTGATGAGTGTCCCGACGGATTGTCCGCAGAGGGACGAGCGCCTCGGCTGGATGGGCGACGCCCAGGTCTTCGCCTGGAGCGCCTGCTGGAACATGGATATGGCGCCGTTCTGGACCAAGTGGATGCGAGACATCGCGGATTCCCAGTCCGAGGCCGGAGCATTCTCGGATGTCTCCCCGCGAGTGGTGGACCTGGCGGATGGCGCCCCGGCCTGGGCTGACGCCGGCATCGTCATCCCGTGGACCCAGTGGCTGTACTACGGGGACCGGCGACTCATCCAACGATACTACCCGGCCATGAGGAAGTACGTGGACCTGCTGGTGAGCGCCAACCCGGACCTGCTGTGGCTGAAGCGGCGGAACAATGACTTTGGAGACTGGGTGGCGGCAGGCGAGAATACCAACAAGGATCTCATCGCCAGCGCCTACCTTGCCTGGGACCTGCGTGTAATCTCCGAAAGCGCTGCCGTCCTGGGCCAGACGGCCGACGCCGCCCGCTACGGCGAACTCGCAAAGCGCTCGGCCGCTGCCTACAACCAGCGCTTCCTGGACGCGGATGGCCGGTACCGTGGCGACACACAGACCGCGTATGCGATGTCCCTGGGGATGGGCCTGGTGCCGGCCGATCGCCGCGCTCAGGTATCCGCCCGGCTCCTCGAAAGCGTCCGGCGGCGGGGCAACCATCTGGCCACAGGGTTCATCGGTACGCGGTTCTTGCTTCCGGCGCTCTCCGACAGCGGGGAAGACGTCCTGGCGTATCGCCTGCTACTCAATCGCACTTTTCCCTCGTGGGGCTATATGATCGATAAGGGGGCCACGACGATCTGGGAGCTGTGGAACAGCGACACGCAGGGACCGGCGATGAACTCCAGGAATCACTTTGCTTTCGGAACGGTCGCCGAGTGGATGCAGCGGTATCTCCTGGGCGTCGACCTGGCGGAGGGCAGCTCCGGCTACCGGCGGATCAGCATCCGACCGCGAGTGGCTCCCGGCATTCCGGGGGCGAAGGGGGATGTGGGCACCCTCTACGGAACCATCCATACCGATTGGCGAGTTGATGGGGATACCCTTCGCCTCGAGGTGGGGTTGCCTACAGGCACGACGGGCGTGGTCTATCTCCCCAAGCGGGGTGCCGGCCGAGTAACCGTCTCGGAAGGTGGGCGGACTCTGTGGCGTGGCGGGGCTCTCGTCGGTGGAGTCCGCGGGGTCCGCACGGCTCGGGATCTCGGTACCATGGTCATGCTCCAGGTCGACAGTGGGCGCTACGACTTCCGTGTCGCGCCCGAAATGAGATTGCCGTAGCCCAGATCGGCGCAGGTCGAACGCGGAACTTCAGAGAAACCTTAGAAGTCCGAAACCTGCGACACCGGGGCGCGGTGCACGGGGAGGAGCGGGGAATGATGGATAGCACTCGCATCATGGGGGCCGGCGGGATGGGTGGCGACGCCACCCAACTGGGCGGGCTGGGCGGCGGATTCGATCCCGGACGGACGGCGATGGCCGGCTCACTTCAGGGGCTCACCCTGGACGTGATCACGGGCAACCCCTACGCGCAGGCAGGCCGGGCGGCGGCCGACCACGTGCTTTTCCAGATCAACGCGTCCAGTGGCATGGTCGGCCGACGGCTGCCGCTCAACATCGCCCTGGTCATCGATCGCAGTGGGTCAATGGAAGGCGAGCCGCTCGACTACATGAAGCGCGCCTGCGGTCATGTCGTCGACCTGCTGGATCCGAACGACGTGCTCTCTATCGTCACCTTTGAGGAACGTGTAGAGGTGGTGATGCCCGCACGCCGCGTTGTGAACAAGCAACTCGTGAAGGAGCACATCAACCGGATCCAGCCGGGGAACACCACCAATCTCTTCGAAGGTCTTGCCCAGGGCGCCTCCCAGGTAGCGTCGGTTCGCTCCGAAGGCTACGTCAACCGCGTGGTGCTCCTCACCGATGGCGAACCCACCGCCGGTGTCAAAGACTACTCATCCATCGTGGGCTGCGCGGCGGAGCAGCGATCCCGCGGAATCAGCGTCACAGCCCTGGGCTTCGGCCCGGAGTACAACGAGGAACTGTTGGTCGGCATCGCCCGGCGGGGCGGCGGCAACTACTACTACATCGCGCGTCCCGACCTGATTCCGGAGGTGTTCCGGGCAGAGTTGGAGCAGTTGCTCACCATCGTTGCGAAGAACATCCGGCTGCGCCTGGTGATGGGGAAGTGGACCGAACTGCGGCAGATTTACGGTCACCAGCCGCAACTGGGGAATCGCACTGCCGAGCTGCAGCTCCCCGACCTGGAGCGCGGCGCGTCCGTGCGCGTGCTGATGGAACTCGGCCTCGGACGCCGACCGGCGGCATCATTCCGCGTCGCCCGAGCGGAACTTCACTATGACGATTGTCTCTCTGGCGCGGCCGGTCAATGCGTCGAGGGCGATGTCCTCTTTCAGTTCGTCCCGGATGCGTCCCTGGTCGCTTCCGGGGTCAATGGAACCGTGCAGCGGGAAATCGAAGTCGCCCGCGCCTCCCGCAGCCTGGAGCGAACGATGATGGGGATCAAGACCCAGCATCTTTCCACCGACCACGCGCTGCTTGACCTGCAGCGGACGCAGATGCTGCTAACCCAGTCCGGCGCCGCGGCACAGGCCGCAGAGGTGGGGCGGGCCATCCGCGATCTGCGTTCGGGCACGGGCGATGCCGAAAAGACTCTCATAGGCACCGTGATGGATCTCGACCTCGGTAAGCGAAACTAAGGGAGGCGGACGTGGAAGAACGTACAGTCGTCGACCCGGGGTTTGGCTACGCCGCCGGCTCCGAGGCCACAGTGGTCGTCGGGGCGCCGGTCGCTGGGGGCTTCGATGTTACCCAGCAAGCCATCGTCACCACCTGCCCGGTTTGCTCCGCCACGAACCCACCGGGCAACCGGTTCTGCCAGGACTGCGGCTATGTCGCGGGATCGATCGCCTCGGACGAGGTGCCGGAACTTGGCGAATCCGCGAAGCTGGTGGATGCCTCCGGCCGTGAGCATTCGATCGACCAGGGGGCTAACAGCGTCGGCCGCGAGAGCGCGGATGTGCTTTTGCCCGACCCCACCGTGTCCCGACGACATGCCGTGCTGACGGTGGACGGGACGCAAGTGCTGATTGAGGACCTGGGCAGCACCAACGGCACCCAGATCTCGGGTCGCCGTCTCGTTCCGAATGAGAAGTCGGCAGCCTTCCACGGCGACCGGGTCTCCTTCGGGAAGGTGGAGTTAACCCTGCACCTCCCAGGCGCCCCCGCCAGGCCAGCATCTCTGCCGGCGCCGGGTCAGACCGCCGGACCGGCAGCGCAGGAGCCCGCCGTGGATCGGGGTCCGGTCCTGGCGGAGGTCACACTCCCGGACGGCTCGGTTCACTCGCTCTACGCCGGAGTGAACACCGTGGGGCGGCGCTCCACCAACCAGATCGTACTCCCAGACGCGTTCGCCTCGGGAGCGCATGCCGAGTTCCATGTCAGTGCGGACGGCACCGTCGAGATCGTGGACATCGGCAGCACGAATGGTTCCTTCTACGCGGGAGAGCGGCTCGCGCACGGGACGAGGATCACCCTCACCCCCGGCGACTCCGTCACACTCGGGAAGACGCTGGTAGCGCTCAACGCATCGCTGGAATCGAGGGCGGAACCGGAAACGATGGTGGTTGTGGAGGCTGGGTCGGCCGAAGACGAGGCCGCCCGGCCGTGATGCGGGACGAGCAGGAAGTGACAGCGCCGCTCGACACCGCGGAATTGGAGTCGGGCTGGGCCACCAAGCAGCCCTCGCAGCCGCGGAAGCACACCTATCTGCTCTGCGCCGCGAAGACCGACCTGGGCCAGGTTCGGGAAAACAACGAGGACAAGTTCGACAGCTTCGAGCCGGATGATCCGGCGACACTGGCGACCAAGGGGCGGGTGTACGCCGTCGCCGACGGGATGGGTGGCTACTCCGCGGGGCAGATCGCTTCCGAAATGGCGCTGAACGTCTTCATCCGCGCCTACCTGGCGCATCGCAGCCCGGACATCGAACGGGCGCTGAAGGACGCGGTGCGGGAGGCGAACGAGTTCGTCGTGGGCGTCGCGAAGACTGTCCCCGGGCGCAACGGAATGGGCACCACACTGACGGCCGCCGTGATTCGCGACGACGACATGTTCGTCACGCAGGTAGGGGACAGCCGGTGCTACCTGCTTCGGGACGGGGTGCTCGATCAGTTGACTGAGGACCATTCCTGGGTGGCAGAGCAGGTCCGCTCCGGAGCCATGTCGCTTGCCGAAGCCGAGCAGTCACCCTTCCGGAACGTGATCACGCGCTCCATTGGCGGGCAGCCGCAGGTTGTGGCGGATGTCTATGCCCTGACGCTGCAGCCGGGCGATCGAATCCTTCTCTGCTCGGACGGGTTGAGTGGCTTCATCCCACCGACAGAGCTGTTTGAGATTCTCTCCGACGGCTCCGCTTCGGTCGCCGCCTGGAACATGATCGAACGCGCCAATCATCATGGGGGGCGGGACAACATCACCGCCTACGTGCTCGACATCGTCGATATTGTGGATTGGCATACGACGGATCCAGACCCGGAATCTGCCCGCGAGCCCGGACACACCAATGGGAATTCCCGAACCGTCGAGCCCCTGCCTGCCGCTGAAGCCACGCCTGCATCGGAGGGTGGACGCGGGGGACTGATGGGGCGCCTCTTCGGCCGAGGCTGAAGCCGGCTGTCCCCGGGTGCCGGGCTCCGGTAGAATCAGTCGAACAGGCGCCGCCCGTGGGTCGTCTCGTTGACAGGACACCGCTGCAAACCCGGAACCTCGCGTGCAGACTTCGAACACACTTGGTCGCTACCAGATCCTCCGCGAGCTGGCCCGCAGCAACGACATCGTCTACGAGGCCCGGGATCCATCAGGGCTTCGCGTCGCCCTCAAGGAACTGCAGGTGCCGGCCAATCTCGTGGGTCGCGCCCGCACCGAGAGGATCGCTCGGTTCACGCGGGAGGCACGGGCGGCCGCCAGCCTGAAGCATCCGAACATCGTCCATATCCATGACCATGGCGACGTGCAGGGTCGCTACTTCATTGCGATGGAGTTCCTGCAGGGTCAGTCACTGCGTGACGTGCTGCGACAGCGGGGCGCACTCCCGGCGAGCGACGCCATCAACATCGCCGCGAAGGTGGCGGAAGGGCTGGCTTATGCCCACAAGCACGGCGTCGTGCACCGGGACGTCAAGCCGGACAACGTGCACATGGAACCGGATGGGCGCGTCGTCATCACCGACTTCGGCATCGCCCGGCTCACCTTCGAACCCACCCTGACGGCGGAAGGCCAGGTGTTCGGCACTCCCAGCTATATGTCGCCCGAACAGGTGACGGGCAAGGGGATTGATCACCGCAGCGATGTCTTTTCTCTGGGCGTGATGCTTTACGAGATGGTGGCAGGCCGGAAGCCGTTTAGCGGCGACAGCGTCATCACCATCACCTACAACATCATGAACATGGAGCCGTCTCCTCTCGCGAATGGACCGACCGGCCTGGACGCCGTCATCCGTCGCGCCATGGCCAAAGACCCGAATCGGCGGTACGCAAACTGCGCCGAGTTGATTGAGGACCTCCAGTCGATCCAGCAGGGGCGGCGCCCTGCGCATGCGGACAGGATGCCTCCAGCTCGAGTGGGCGGCGCCGCCCCCGCCCGCCCATCAGGAACGCAGGCCCGGCATCCCGCGCCCCCGGCACCCCGGCCGCAGCCTCGCCCGGCCCCGCGGGCAGCAGGGCCGCTGCCGCATCCTGCCCCGGGATATCCCGCGCCGGTTCGCCAGGGCGCTTCGCCGGGGGCGCCCGTGCGCGGTGCCCGCCCAGCCGCGCCACCCACACACCAGATTCCAGCGCCGGTGCCGGTCTACCACTCGTCCCCCCAACGGGGCGGGCTCGATCTCCGGTGGTTGCTGGGCTGGCTCGGTCTGGCCGTACTCGTCGGGCTGATGATCATCGGGATTGTTTGGGTGAGTGTGACCGCCCTGGATCGCTTCCGTGTGGAGACCAGTGTGCGCGACGCCGAGAGAGCGCATACGATCGCGGCGGCGGACTTCCAGGCAGGGCGGTATGAGGAGGCGCTGCGGGGGTATCTCGCGGCGGAAAAAGGCCTCTCCGGCCCCCGCCTCCTGGTGGTGCAAAAGAATGCGGCCAACGCCGCCGTGGCGCTGGCTGATCGGGCGCTGGAACAGAAGGATGCGGCCCGCGCGGAGTCGTTCGCTCGCCAGGCCGTGCAGCAGAACCCGGACGAACCGGCCGCCCGGTTGTCGCTGGGCAGAGCGCTGGCGCTGCTGGGGCGCGTGGATGAGGCCCTGCAGGAGTTTGGACAGGTCGAGGGGGCGGCGGAGCGCGCCCGACGAACGGACACGCCGGCCGAGGCGGCCCTCCATCGAAAGACGGTCGAGGCCCTGCCGCTGTGGCGCGCGGCAACGACCTACGCGGACGGCGTGGCGCTGGCTGAGACGAACCCCCAGCTCGCCCGCCAGCGATTTCAAATGACCGTGGATGCCGCGCCAGCCTCCGATTTCGCCAGAAACGCGCGAGATTACATCCTGCGGATCGACTCTGCCGCTCGGGCCGGCACGCCCCTCAGCCCGCCATCCGATCCGCCAGGCGGGCAGCCTGGGGGCGTCGGCGGCTCGCCGGAACGGCCCCCTGGCTGGACGGATCCTGGGTTCAGGGCCAGTGATCCCTGAGGTGCGGACGCCCGGCAGCGAAGAGGCCGCCGCGCTGGTGGCCCGCGCCAATCTGGCCCGGCTCCGGGGACAGTGGGCCGAGGCCACCACCTTGTGCACGGCCGCCATCCGGGCGGATCCCTCCAATGCCTCTGCATGCTCGTTGCTGGGCGATGTCTACTTCGAGCAAGGGCGACCTGAGGAGGCAGAGCACTGGTATAGCGTCGCTCTCGAGATCCAGCCGGACAACCCTGCGGACCGCGGGCGACTTGAGAGGGTTCGTTCGTCCAGAGACGTGCAGCGCCTGCAGGCCGAGTGGGAAGCCGTCGTGGAGGGCCGGGTGCGATCCCTCCCGCGCGGCGACGTGGTCCGAGAGACGGTGCTCCGCGTGGCCACGATTGTGGGCACCTCCCTGTGCGCGATCGTGCTGGTGATGGCGGTGATCGTCTCCCTGATGGACCCAGTCGGTGGCACGGGAGCAACCGCAAACCTGCCGACGGCGGTGCCCCCACCGGCCGGGAGTAGCAGTGGGACCGCATTTGAAACCACCGCCGAACAGGATCTGTATCTGCGCCTGCGCCAGGCGATGGTGCGATCCATGGGGCAGGTGGTTCGACTCGAACTGGATCCGCGCGACCAGTCGGCCACCCTGCGGATCGTCGTGCCCGCATCCATCAGGGATCGGCTTCAGTCCGCCCCATATCGGCTTGAGCTGATGCGCGAGGGCTATCGGTTCGCCTGGAAGCTCGCCGAGTTGGATCGCAGTCTCAAGTCCGTCCACCTGCGCGTCATCCGCCCCGATGGCGCCACGCGTACGGCTACACGGGGCGAAGTGGAACTCCTGGCGGCAGTGCCCTGCGACAGCGCCGTGACGCCCGAGCGAGCAACGCCCACAGAGTTGGAGCAGCTTTACTCCGCGCTTGGTCAGCCACTCTGGGCTCCGGGGCTGCGCTGATCAAGCGTGGGCCGGGATCCGGCTGCCCGTCTGATCCTCCGAGGCGCGCTCGTTCGCAGATATACTTGCCGGACGCCCATCGGAGCCCCCACTTGCCCCACATCCAGACCAGCATCGACATCGCCGCCCTGCCGGATTCCGTGTTCGCCATCGCCCGTGATGTGGAACGATTCCCCGACTTCATGCCGGAAGTTCAGCGCATCACCATCCTCGAGGGCGGTCCCGCGGACGAGCGCCAGGTGGTGGAGTGGGTGGGGATCATTCCGGCCTTCCGGCTCACTATCAAGTGGTCCGAGGAAGACCTCTGGGACCCGATCGCCCGCACATGTCGTTTCAACCAGGTAAAGGGCGACTTCAAAGAGTACTCGGGGGAGTGGCGGTTCCAACCAACGGAGACGGGCACCCGCTTTGAGTCGGACCTGCACTACGAGATCGAAATCCCCACGATCGGCCCCCTCATACGGGGAGTGGTGCGGAAGATCATGACCGACAACGTAAACCGCCTCCAGGCGGCGATCAAGCGCCGAGCAGAAGAGCCTGCCTAGTGCCGCCGGGCAGGTTGGCCACGTCCGGGCTTGCCGGGCGGTGCTATCATAGTCCGGCCGCCGGGAACCGGCGGTGACGAGAGATTTGAGGTAGGTAGGAATGGGCGAAATGATGAAGGCGATCCGCAAGCTTCACGCGGGTCCAGGTCTCGAGATCGCGGAAGTCCCCATCCCGCATCCGGGGCCGGAGGAAGTCCTGGTGCAGGTCGAGGCTGCCAGCCTCTGCGGCACGGATCTCCACATCAACCAGTGGGACCAGTGGTCTCAGCAGCGAATCAAGCCGCCGTTGACGCTGGGGCACGAGTTTGCCGGGACCGTCGTCGAGGTAGGCAAGCAGGTCCGGCAGGTCAAGGTCGGGGACTACGTCTCGGCGGAGAGCCACATCACCTGCGGCATGTGCTACCACTGCCGCACCGGCCAGGCGCATATGTGCGAGAACACTCGCATTCTGGGCGTAGACCGGGACGGCGCGTTTACGACCTACGTCGCCGTGCCGGAGGCGGTGATCTGGCAGAACGACCGCTCCCGCCTGCCCCCGGAAATCGCCACGCTTCAGGAGCCGTTCGGCAACGCCGTTTTTGCCACGAGCGCTCAGGATCTGGCCGGAAAATCGGTGGCAGTCCTCGGTTGTGGGCCGATCGGTCTCTTCACGATCGGCATCTGCCGTGCGTCGGGGGCCTCAGTGGTCCTCGCTTCGGATCTCTCCCCCTTCCGCATCGGCTTGGCCGGGAAGATGGGAGCCTCCGCGGTCCTGGATGTTCGGCAGAGCGACGACGTCCCCGGCTGGTACCGCGAGCAGAATGAGGGCTTCGGGGTGGATGTCGTCTTTGAGATGTCCGGCTCTCCCCGCGCGATCACCGATGCCTTCAAGATCGTGCGCAACGGTGGGCGCGTCATCCTGTTCGGCATCCCATCCCGGCCGGTGGAGATCGATGTCGCCGAGGCGTTGATCTTTAAGAATCTCAACGTTCTGGCCCTGAACGGGCGGCGCATCTTCGAGACGTGGTACAAGACCCGCTGGCTATTGGAAAGCGGGGTGGTGGACCTACGGCCGCTCATCACCCATCGATATCCGATCGACAGCGTCGATACGGCTCTGGGTCAACTTCAGGCGGGAGAGGCGTGCAAGATCATCGTCTTTCCGGGGAAGTCCGCGAAGGAGATTCCCGGCGTGTCGCTTCCCG
Organism: uncultured bacterium; assembly: GCA_964609085.1. Taxonomy (GTDB): domain Bacteria; phylum Armatimonadota; class SYMT01; order SYMT01; family SYMT01; genus JANPLG01. The sequence continues at coordinate 57,451 of CAZSRZ010000012.1, forward strand.
ACGCGTCGACGCCCATCCCCGCCGAGGGTGAGACGCCCGCACTCGCGGGGACGCCGGCCTGGACCCATCGATGAGTCGCGTTTTCCGAGAGTGGTTGTCCGCCGAGTTGGACGGACTTCGGACGGCGGGCACCTACAAGCGCTTCAACACCCTCCTCTCGCCGCAAGACGCCGTGGTGACGATGGCGGGTCGGGGTGAGGTGCTGGTGCTCTCCTCGAACAACTATCTCGGCCTGGCCGGCCACCCGGATGTCATCCGGGCGGGGCAGGAGGGTCTGGCTCACTACGGCGCCGGCACGGGGAGCGTGCGCTTCATTTGCGGCCTGTTCCAGCCGCACCTGGAGTTGGAGCAGGCCGCGGCGGACCTCGTCGGCTGCGAGGCCGCGCTCTCATTTGTCTCCTGTTGGAACGCCAATGAGGCCGTCATCCCGACACTCTGCGACAGCAGCACGGTGTTGCTCTCCGATGAGTTGAACCACGCCAGCATCATCGACGCAATGCGACTGTCGAAGCCGGCTCGCAAGGTGATCTATCGGCACGCGGCGATGGATCATCTGCGAGAGGGGCTGGAGAGCTGCTCGCCCGGCCAGCGGAAGATCATCGTCACCGACGGCGTCTTCAGCATGGAGGGCGATCTGGCGCCGCTTCCGGACATCCTGGCACTGGCCCGGGCACATGATGCCCTGGTGATCGTGGACGACTCGCATGGATCAGGCGTCATGGGTCACACCGGCCGCGGTGTCGCGGAGCACTTCGGCGTGTTGGGGGAGGTCGACGTGATCACCAGCACGCTGGGCAAGGCGCTCGGTGGGGCAGCGGGCGGGTTCGTCGCCGGGTCCGCTGACTTGTGCGACTACCTGGCCCAGCGAGCGCGGCCCCAGCTCTTCTCGAACGCGCTCCCCCCCACCGTCGCGTGCAGTGCCCGGAAGGCGATTGAGATCCTGCGTTCGGAGCCGGAACGGGTGGAAAAGCTCCACGCGAACACCGCCTACTTCCGCCGCCGCATTCGAGAGGCGGGCTTCAAGCCTCTGGACGGCGAGGGAGCCATCGTCCCCATCATCGTGGGCGAGACCGCCTTTGCCATCCGCATCAGCCAGTTGCTGTTGGATCAGGGCGTCTTCGTCACCGGCTTCGGCTTTCCCGTTGTGCCCGAGGGGACTGCCCGCATCCGCGTCCAGATCAGCGCGGCACATGATGTCGAGCAGCTCGAGCGGGCGGTATCGGCGTTCGAGGGCGTCGGTCGGTCAGTCGGATTGCTCAACTAGCCGGGAGCGTCAAATGCGCTTTCACTCCGCGCTCACCGTCGCGGCCACCGCGGAAGATGCCGGTTTAGAACTCACCTCGGCGGCGCGCGACGCGTGGGGAGGAGCGGGTCCGATCGACCTCGCGTTCCTCTTTTTCACGGGACACCACGCCGACTCTGCGCCCGAGCTGGCCGGATCGCTGCGGGCAACCCTGGGAATCAAGCATCTCCTCGGCGTCAGTTGCGAGGGTGTCATCGGCGAGCGGACGGAGATCGAGCGCGTCCCGGCTGTGGCATTGCTCACCGCGCGGCTGCCCGGGGTGAATCTTCAACCCTTCGCCGTCGAGGGTCGCGAGTGGTCGGAGCTGCTTCTGGACGAAGAGCGACTGCAGCGGCGCCTCGGAACCGGGCCGGGGCACGCCGGTCAGATCCTGTTGTCGGACCCTTTCAGTACTCCGATCGACGAGATCCTGCCCGGACTCGATGTTGTTCTCGGGCGCCCCACGGTCGGCGGGATGGCGAGCGGCTCCCATCAACCGGGCGGCAACATACTGATCTGCAACGACCGTGTGCTCAACGCCGGGTCTATCGGGGTGGGCATCGGCGGCGCACTCAGCCTCACAACGCTCGTCAGCCAGGGCTGTCGACCGATTGGTCGCCCGATGGTCGTCACGCGATCGGACCGCAACGTCATTCTTGAGCTGGGGCGACGCCCAGCGCTAGCTGCCGCGCAAGAGATGTTGCGCGCCCTCCCGCCGGAGGAAGCAGAGATGCTCACGTCCGGACTCCTGATCGGAGTCGTACTCGACGAATACAGGTCCGAATTCACTCGCGGCGACTTCCTGATACGACCGCTGATGGGCGGCGATCGCGAGGCCGGCTCCATCGTGATGGGCGACCTCATCCGGTCCGGCCAGACCATTCAGTTTCATGTGCGGGACGCAAGCACGGCGACCGAAGACCTGCGCGAACTGCTGACGCCGCACCTCGCGGAGCCGCCGCCCGCGGGTGCCCTCATTTTCAGTTGCAACGGCAGGGGGAGCCGGCTTTTCGAGGAAGCTGGCCACGATCTGGGCGCGCTGCAATCAGCTTTCCCGGGCCTTCCGACAGCAGGGTTTTTCGCGATGGGGGAATTGGGGCCGATCGCCGGTCGAACGCATCTGCACGGGCACACCGCCAGCATGCTGCTCATCCACCCGGCCTGATCGGGCAGGCCGGGATAGGATGTGTCGCAGCAGACCCCCCACGCTCCCTCACGGCTGCGGCTCAGCGGGGGTGCTCCCGACCTGGGTGCGCGGGCGTCCCGGCCCGCCTGGCCTCCACGATCCATGGACCCGTCGGGGCACGTCGGCGGTGAATCGCGAGTGGCCGAGGACTCCAGGCACCAGACGGAGGCCGAGTCCGCTGGCGGCAATGGCACCACGCTCCCTGACGGCCGCGGCTCAGCGGGGGTGCTCCCGACCTGGGTGCGCGGGCGTCCCGGCCCGCCTAGCATCCACGATCCATGGACCCGTCGGGGCACGTCGTCGGTGAATCGCGGGTGGCCGAGGACACCAGGCCCCGGGCCCCAGGCCCCAGACGGAGGCCGAGTCCGCTGGCGGCAATGGCACCACGCTCCCTGACGTCCGCGGCTCAGCGGGAGTGGCTGCGGCGTCCGCGCTGTGCCCGCGGACCAGTGTCTGCGTACAGCACCACAGCCGGCACGCAATCGCAAAAGAGGAGCCAGGTACTTTCTGAATGGCCGAGGAGTTTCTGGGGCGGATGTCGAATCAACTCCTGACGCCGCTCGGTGGCGGCGAGGGGAGCCACGATGCTCGGCAAACGCAGAGCGAAACCCGGTCCGCGCTCTCTTGACCGGTGGATGGTCGCCACCACCAGCCCCGGCATTTGGTCCGGCGTTCTCGATTCACGCGGCAATGGCCAACGGTATGACCGTGAGTCACACCTATGACAGCGACAGCCGCGAACTGCTGCTGGAGAACCGGAAGAGCGATGGCACGGGGATCGCCGTCTACACGGCGCAGTATGACAACGCTGGCAATCGGCTCAACGTCGTCGAGCTCGACGGCAGCCGGGTGACGTATGGCTACGACGAAGTATCCCAGCTCACCAGCGAGGTGCGGTCGGGGACCTGGCCCTACGACATCCAGTATGAGTACGACGGCTGCATGAACCGGAAGCGGATGATCGAGAGCGGCGCCGTCACCAGCTACAGCCACAACGCGGCCAACGAGCTTCTCGTGGTCCAACCCTTCAACGCCTTCCCGACCAGCATGACCTGGGACGCCGACGGGAACCTGGAGACCGAAGTCACCGGGGCGAATCGGACCACGCGAAGCTGGGACTCCGAGAACATGATGGTCAGCGTCAGCAGCCCCGACGGCCTGGCCACCCACACCTACAGCCAGGGTCAGAACGGCTACCGCGTGCGCAAAGCAGACCCGGACGGAACGACGGTCTTCGTCTGGGATCTCGAGAACATGCTTCTCGAGGCAGACCTGGCCGGCGTGACACAGGCGAAGTACACCGACTTTCCGGGGTATTGGGGTGGCCTGGCCAGCCAGCGGATGAGCAGCGTCTCCGGTTGGTACTGTACGGACGCGGACGGAAACGTGCGCTACCTGGTTGATGAACAGGGTCTCGCGGGCGGCCAGATCTGTCTCGCGTCGTTTGGGGTGCGGCTGGACGGCGCCGTCGGGCGGGAGCTACCCTGCGTCTTCCACGGCCTCACGGGGTACCGCACTGCGGGAGCAACCCTATTCGTTCGCGCGAGATCTCTGCAGCCCTCGGTCGGCCGATTCTCGAGCCGTGACCCCTTCGGTACCTCTGATCTCTACGTGTATTGCGGTAATCGGCCTCTCCTGCTGGACGACCCATCTGGGCTAGTATCCAGGAAGGGGAAGCCGTCGGGTGTCGAGTGGACTGCCTTGCTTCCCATTCTTCCTTCTCCACTTAGGGAACTATGCCTTGGGGCAGCGACGTGTCAGTACCTGCAAGGACTGACCGAGTACGGCAACTGGTGTGGAGCGGGGATCTCAGGTCCAGCCACCGGTCGTCCGAGCACCACCTGTGATTGTATCGATACGGGGTGCGCAAACCACGACGCCTGTCTCCGGGGAATCGCGCCTGGCACTTCCTTGGCACGGCTAGCGTGCGACACGGCCCTCTGCCGCAAGGCTAAGTCGTGCCTCGGCGGGGGCTGCGATCGGCAGGTTGCGTCGCCGCCGTGTACACCGGTAACCTGCAGGCAATTTGCCTGGCGCATAATATTGAACTTCTGCCAGGGCGGAGCAGGTTCGAGCCCCCCGGCCACGTATCCCGTGCCCGCCGTCAACGGCAACCGTAACACGTCGATCGATGACATCCGCAACTGGTGCGTGTGGTATGGATGGCCGGGGATATCGCTTTACCATCCTCCTTTTCCCAACCCTCTCGGTCCGCTACCAGGTTCAAGTTATTTCTGGAGGTGACGATGGCGAACACGCGAACCCGAAAGGGCCCGAATTGGCTCGATAAAGTGTTGTTGCCGGCGGTGACGGTTGGCATTCTCGCGTGCTGCATTCTCAGTTCCGGCTGTAGTGCCGTCAGCAACGACACATTCCAGGACTCTGCGATCGACGTCTCCGCTGACGGCAACCGGATCTGCTTCGCCGCGGCAGGCGACGGCAGGAGAGACATCTACTGGCTCGACAGGCGGACAGGTTTGGTCCAACTGGTCGCCAAAACCGCCCAATGGGAACGGGGACCTCGGTTCGTGCCGGGATCCAATATGCTGGTGTGCAGTGCGGGCGACGCGGGAGGTGAGTCGGCCCACATTGAGCAGCGCGATCTCGGCGGGACCGCCGGACCAGTAATGCTCACCGCAGACGAGGCGCAGATCGACGAGTGCCCAGCCGTGTCGCCGAACGGGAGACTGGTGGCCTTCGCGCGCGCGCCAAAGCTCGGACTGGGGCCTAACGGCTATCTACCCGGATCATGGGACGTCTACACTGTCAGCGTGAAAGGGGGTGCTCCCGTCCAACGCACCACGATTGGCTTTGGGCGGTTGGTCTCCTTGGCCTTCTCTACTGACGGTAGGTATGTCTATTTCAATGCTCAGCGACTGCGCGTCCCTGGCTTTCGCGTTTTCCGCCTGGACTTGGCTCGACCAGCGCAGCCGGTTGAACTCAAGATGCGGCTCCCCGTGTACGAGCCGATCCCGGGACCAGGCGCGAACAGCATACTGTACTGCTCAACGGCCAAGGCGAATCCACCTGGGGGGCCAAGTACGGGTACCGTGGAGCTATTCAGGATGGACGGTCTCGCAAAGAATCGGTGGGGCAATCCCTCGCAGCTCACGCACGGGGATCAACCCATTTGGAGTCCAGTGCTCGCTCGCTCTACGCAGACGGTTTACTTCGTTCGGCAGTCGCCTAGCAGTACCATGAGGCGCCGGATGGCGGAGATCCGTAGTTACTCGCTCACCAATGGCACCGAGTCAAAGGTGGCTGGCGAGCAAATTTTTAGCGATCCCCTTGGCGGGTCGACTGCGCCCGGGCAGGTCCGTTGACTTCACGAAGCGTCGCCACCATGGGGAAGATCGATCGACCCGAAACTGTTCCGGACAGCCGAAAGCGCGATGGGACGGGGAGCGGACTCCACACGGCGAGTTACGATCAAGCGGCGAACCGCCTCAACCTGGTCGAGCTGGACGGCAGCCGGGTGACGTGTGGCTACGACGAGTCCTATCAGCTCACCAGCGAGGTGAGATCCGGCACCTGGCCGTATGACATTGCCTATCAGTATGACGGCGCCTCAAACCGGCTGGTGAAGGTGAAGGACGGTCAGCGAACGACGAGCACCTACAACGCCGCGCAGGAGCTGACGGTCATCCAGCATCCCGACGGGACGCGCACCACTCTCACCTGGGATCCCAACCGCAACCTGGAGACGGAGACCCTTGGATCGGCGACTACCACCTACCAGTGGGATGCCGAGAACCAGATTCGGCAGATCACCGAGCCACCGAGTACCGTTAACACCTACCGTTACCGGGCCCATCACTGTCGCGGCATCCAGCAGAACGACACCAGCACCAAGTACCTGATCTGGGACTGGCAGAACTGCGCACTGGAGCTGACCGACGGCCTGGCAGTGGCCGCCGAGTACTCGGGATACCCGGGCGAGTGGGGCGGGCTGGCCAGCATGCGCCGCGGCGGTGCGTGTGGCTTGCTTCATCCGGACTACTCTGCAAAGAAACTGTGAAACCACTGTTAGCACTTTTGGTGCTGCCAACTATGGGAATGGTGGCACTCAAGATGATCGGGCTATTGGTGGGGATTGAAACCGGTATTGTGGGCTTCTTCGCAGTTGGTGTTGTTACGTTGTTATTGGCCCGCCGAACTGCACGGGCTGCTGTTTCGCAGCTGGAACACATGCGTGGTGGCTGGAACCAACCTGGAGACGAGACATTTGCCCTGAGATGTCTTACATGGGTTTTCTGGCTGGTGGGAACCATGTATGTTTTATTTGGGCTGGTTGAGATTGTCGTGGCGCTGAAATGACGCTTCAGATTCGGTCGGGTCGGGCCGCAAAGCAATCGGTCGGCCGAGAGCGCACCATCAGCCGCCGACACTTCACTCCCCCATCCGCTCCGCTAAACGATTGCTTTGTTGCCACCACGATAGCTCGATTTGGGGCTGGAGGTGTCGATCTCCGTGCGGATGTGCAGTGAATGTGGACGACAGGCAGTCCACGGGTTGACCCGATCAGCTTGTATTCAGTATTGGCTACTGAATCCGCCTCGGTTCGAGTCTGGCGGCGCCAGGGCAATGCAGTGGCTAGTTTGGAGCTCTAGAAATGCCTAGATGGATTGACTATCTGGCGCTGATTGGGATCAGTGTCCTCGGATTGGGTGCGGCCGGATGCGCTTTGGTGTTCGTTCAGTTGGCAGAAAGGGGCAGTATGGCGGAAGCACGCCCCTGGGTGTGGGGTGAAGTCGGTCTGTCTCTGGTCTGCGGTGGGATTCTGGTCTGGTATTTCAAAAAAACTGTTAGACAGATGCGCTGATCTCTAAGAACAGGTGTGAACAACTGAACCACAAACAGGCGTTGAAAACGGATCCATCCCTGGGGCATCTCTCAGGCGATCGCATATCTCGAGTTGGACCAGAGGCTATTCTGCCACTGAAGGATTGGATTTAATGAGCGATACGGGCTTACTGACGAGAATTGGGCGATTAGGAACGGTAGTCTTTGGTGTGGGGTGGGTTGGCGTAACGGTGGCCGCAGTATTATCTACCCCGGTAATCTTGAGATCTGGTGCAGCCGGGCTTTTCGATATGGCGGTCCTGATTCTTACTGCGGTTGGCACTGGCCGACTGACGAGAATGGCCAGTCTTCCACACGCAAAAGCAGCTCTGACAGCCTCCTGGGCTGGACCGCTGATCTTGCTTGTGGAAACTGTGCTGGTCTCTGATATGTCACCAGGATCTACCGGACTGAGAGTTGGCATTATCCAAGGTTTACTGGAAGCCGCTTTCTTCTGCTGGCTAGTGCGCGCCTACGGGGCGTTAACCTGGGTTGCTCTGGGCCCGATTGGCTCCGACCGCGGATCGAGGGTTTTCCGGTTTGCTGCGGACATGCCGGGCCGTCTCTGGTGGTTGCTACCGATGTTCTTCCTTCTGAAGGGAGTCCTGGTTTTCTGGCTTGTTAGCCGTAGTGGAAGCGGTTAGCGGCCTGTGGTGAGACCGGCTCGGCGTCTTTTCCCCGGGCCGCCCGGTGACCGCTTCGGGGCCGAGCCCGCCGGCCTCAAAGCACCGCGCCAATGAGCCAGGGATTGAACTCCTCGTCGCCGATGCCGTGGAGTTCGCTCTTCGTCTTCTCGCCGCCGGCCACGGAGATGACCTTTTCCAGGATCGCCCGGCCCACGTCGGGAACCGTTGCCCCCTGCAGGATGATGCCAGCGTCCAGGTCCATATCGTCGTTCATGTGTTCGAACAGGGGCGTGTTGGTGGCCACTTTGATGCTCGGTGCCGGTTTGCAGCCGAACACGGAGCCGCGACCGGTGGTGAAGACCACCACGTTGCAGCCGCCGGCAACCAGGCCCGTGACCGAGACGGGATCATGCCCGGGCGTGTCCATGAATACGAAACCGCGCTTCTGAATCGGCTCGGCGTACTCGAGGACGTCGACCAGCGGGCCATTGCCGCCTTTGGCGAGGGCCCCCAGTGACTTCTCGTAGATGGTGGTGAGTCCCCCGGCTTTGTTGCCGGGGCTCGGGTTGTTGTCGATCTCGCCGCCGAACATGGACGTGTAGCGCTCCCACCAACGCATGAGCGCAACGAGCTTTTTTCCCACCTCCGGGGTGACCGATCGGCGGGTCAGCAGGTGCTCGGCCCCGTACGTCTCCGTGGTTTCCGCCAGCACGCTGGTGCCGCCGTGGCGCACGAGTTCGTCCGTCATCCAGCCGACGGCCGGGTTAGCCGTGATGCCGGAGTTGCCGTCGCTGCCGCCGCAGTTGGTGGCGACGAAGATCTCGGCGATCGGCTGCGGGGTCCGGGCGAAGTTGTTAGCCCAGGGAAGCAAGCCCTGGATTTCGCGGATGCCCCGCTCAACGGCCCGGGTCACGCCCCCTTCCTCCTGGATCGTCACCACGATCGGTTGGTTGGTGGGGGTGCCCAGGGAGATCAGGCCGGTGTTCTGGATCATGGGGATCGCCTGGTTGACCTCACACCCCAGGCCGCAGAGGATGAACCCGGCCACGTTCACGTGCCGCGCATAACCGGCGAGCGTCCGCTGCAACATGCGGTAATCATCGCCACGGATGTTCATGCCGCAGCCGCTCTTGTGGGTAACAGCGATCACGCCGTCCACATTAGGGAACGCCTTCAGTGCGTCGCCCCGAAATCTCTCCGCGATGTACTTGCTCACCGAGGCGGAGCAGTTCACCGTGGACACCACGGCCAGGTAGTTGCGGGTGCCGACGCGGCCGTCGGGTCGGCGGATTCCCGGGAAGGTGCGCCGATCTGCCTCGGGGATGAAGTCGACGCTGGGCACTGCCGTGGAGTACTCGTAGGAGAGCTCCAGCGGGCGTACGCCCAGATTCTGGACATGCACGTGATCGCCGGGCTCAATGGCCCGGTTGGCGAACCCGATCACCTGGCCGTACTTTCGCACCGGACCGTCTTCGGCAACAGAGTGGATCGCGAGTTTATGCCCGGCCGGGACATCCTGTCGGATTCGGACCTCGCCGCCGTTCACCCGGACCACCTCGCCGGCAGGAAGCCTGCGCACGGCGACCGCTACGTCGTCACCCTCCCG
>CAZSRZ010000013.1:0-58073 GCA_964609085.1 uncultured bacterium
GGGGAATCGGGCGCCACTTTGAGGGCTTCCTCGTAGCTGGCGAGTGCCTCGGTGATCATGGTGAGTCGCGTGTAGGCGGACGCGAGCAGGAGGTGCGGGGTCGGGCTCTCCGGGCGGGCGGCGTGGTCGCGCTTGCACCATGCCTCTATGTCCGCCAGGGCCCGGTTTTCCGCGTCGGTCAGAATCCTGAGCAGGGCGGAGGTGGTCTGTACCAGGTCGCCGGTGTCGGAGATGGCGCTGGCTGTCCAGACGTAGACCACACCCGGGCGGACCTTCCCCGAGGGGACGGCGACGTCGCGGGTCTGCGCCGGGAACGACTGCCGCCAGACGACGCGTTCCCCGGAAAAGATGCTGACCTCCACCTCTTTCGCATCGATGGGCCCGCTCCAACGGAGCTGCACCGGGGTTGTACGGACAGCGCCGTTGGGCGACGGGTCGCGCGGGCCATTTCCGCCGCCCCTGACGACGAAGCCAAGGATGCGGCTGTTGTCGCTGGACGCGGACTGCCCGAGCGACAGCGGGGGCAGGCGGACGGGGGCCGGACCGCTTCTCGCCCGCACGGCGGCCGCGAGGATCTCTGCCTGACTTCCCGCAACCAGTCGGAACCGGAGCCCGCTCGCCAGGTAAACCACCTCCGCCTGACCATCCTTGCCCGTACGGACGACGTCCCCCGCGCGGAGCGGGTAGAGGAGGGCGACGCGGACCGGGGCGGCCTTGCCTCGGACCATGGAGACCTGGCCCGTCACCTCCACCACGTGGGCAACCGGTCCGGGCGCGGGCTTTCCCCCCGCCCTCGCAGATGAAGCTCCAGCGATGACGAGCATCGTGAGGGTCAGCAGCTTCGTTGCGGCGCGCATGGCGACTCCTTCCCGATCGGCTGCCCTTCTTCGAGCAACTCGTAAGCCTTCACCTCGGCGGAGAACCCCTTGACCAGAATCTCGTGCAGACGCGCCGCTGGCCGGCGGCTCAGGTGACGGTACGTCTCCTCCCCGAGGAGGAGATTGGTGCCCAGTTCCCGGTTCGCCGTCTCCAGCCGCGCGGCAAGGTTCACCGCACTTCCGATAACTGTATAGTCCCGCAGCGACTGGCTGCCTATGCAACCCACCACAACCTCTCCGCTATTGACGCCGATTCCGATGCGGAGTTCCGGGCGTCCGGCCGCGAGCCGGCGCTGGTTCATCGCCGTCACCGTGCGCAGCATCTCTTGCGCTGCGCCCACCGCACGGTCGGCGTGGTCGTCCTGGCCCGTGGGGGAGTTCCAAAAGGCCATCAGCCCATCCCCGAGGTACTTGTTCAGCGTTCCGCCGGTGTGGAGGACGCAGTCCGACACGCAGCCGAAGAACTCATTCAGGGCTTCCACGACCTCTTCTGGGTCGAGCCGGTCCGAGAGCGGGGTGAACTCCCGGATGTCCGCGAAGAGGATCGACATCACCCGGCGCTGCCCCCCAAGGGCACCCAGTTTGGGATCGCTGAGGAGTTGGTCCACCACCGTCTTGCTGACATGACGGCCGAACACCGACTCCACGTGGGCGCGACGCCGGCGTTCATCGGCGGCGCGGCAAGCTGCTTCGCCTGCCCAGGCCAGCGCGATACCCAGATACGGACCGGCGACCGGCAGCCACCAACCTCGGCGATAGGATTGGAACCCGATGAACGCCCACAGGACAGCCAGCGCGACGCCGCTGAGGGACCCGAGCTGTGGCGAGAGCCGGATGAAAAGGAACGAGCCGAGGAGGGCGATCACCGCGGTCAGGACCCCCTCGGCTACGGGGTCCGCCCGACGTATCGGTGCGCCGTCCAGGATGGTAGCGAGCGCATTCGCCTGCACCTCCACGCCGGCGTAGCGCCGGCCTGCAGGCCCGAGATGGATATCGTTGTTGCCATCGTAGGTGGCGCCGACCAGCAGAGTGCTCCCCCGGAGCATCTCCCGCTGCTGAGGGGTCAGGCGTCCGTCCGCCAACGCCTGGTACGAGACCCTGGGGAAACTGCCCGGAGGGCCGAGATAGTTGACCAGGAAGCGTCCGGACTTCCCGGCGCTTCCCCCCAACACCCGGTCAACCGGCTTCCCGAGTATGCGGGCAGCGATGAGGGGCGCGAATGCGGGTCGCTTGCGCTCTCCGTCCGCGGCGAAGAGGATGGCCTCGCGCACGCTGCCGTCGGCGGCGTAGACCGCGTCGGCCGAACCGAGATTGCCGACCGAGGAGGGCAGGGCGAGCAGCGCGGGGATGGGCCGCGTCGCGCCCACTGACGAGAGGACGACGTTACCCTTCAGCAGCGCGATGGCGAATTGGCGATCGGGGCGGCGCTCTACGGGGATCCGGAACTCACGCTCCAGCCAGTTATCGGTATCCACGGCATGGATGAAGTCGAGTCCGACCCAGCCCACCCCAAGGCGGCGGGCCTCCGTGAGCGCCCGTGCGTGGTGCGCACCCCAGACGATCATCGGGTCGGACCATGCGGCGAGGGTGCGGTTGTCGATCTCGGCCAGGACGATCCGGGCCTGTGACGCTCGTCGGCCGCGGATCCTCAAGAAGGCATCTTGCGCCTGGAGTTCCAGCCTGTCTACCGCCCGCCACCCCGCAATCAGCCCCGCAGCCAGGGCTACGGCGACCGCGGCGACCAGGGAGAGGGCGCGGGATCCGGCACGTCCGTCACCTTCGGCCATGCATTACCAGTTGCATCCCGGCCCCCGAGTTGGGGCTGGGGGTACGGCTCGATTTGCTGGGTCGTGGCGGAGCATCGGCCGATTCTGCCTGTGGGGAGAGGAGTGACGCTCTGCTATTGGCCACGGCCCCGGATCGGTCCTGCCCCTCTCGGCAAGTGGCGGACCGGCGATCCCATGCCGGGCAGGCGGTGCGGCCAGTGGACGGCAGCCGACCGATTTCCAGGCTCGTGTCCCCCGGTCCGTCCCCGGATCCATCGTGTATGATGGTCCGTCCGCCCGTCGCCGACCGATGGTGATGACTTCCGACCGGCCCCAGATCCATGCCCCGCGACACACCTGCCGCCCTCACCTTTTTTGCTCCCTGCCCCCGGGGTCTGGAGCCCTGCCTGCTGGCGGAAATCCAGGCGGCGGGCGGCACCGATTCGGAGGCAGTGCCCGGCGGTGCCCACTTCCGTGGTGCGTGGACCGTCTGTTACCGGCTGAACCTGACCAGCCGGATCGCCACGCGGGTTCTGTGGCGGGTGGCGCGAGGTCCCTATCGGGATGAGGCCGACGTCTACCGACTGGTGCACGCACAGCCGTGGCTCGAGTGGTTCGACGTAAACCGGACCATCCGCGTCTACGTCACGGCCGTGCACTCGCCCCTTCGCAGCCTGGAGTGGATCACGATCCATATCAAGGACGCCCTCTGCGCCAAATGCACTGAGACACGAGGCGCGCGTCCTACCGTGAACACGGAGGCTCCGGACGTGCGGATCCACGCGTTCTTCGATGCCACGCACGTCACTCTTTACCTCGATACCTCGGGGGACCCGCTGTTCAAGCGCGGTTATCGGGCATCCAGCGCCGAGGCTCCACTCAAGGAGAACCTGGCGGCGGGATTGCTTCAGCTCGCCGGGTGGACACCCGGAACGCCGCTGCTTGACCCGATGTGCGGCAGCGGCACGATCTTGATTGAGGCCGCGCAGATGGCCCTGGGGATCGCGCCGGGTTCCGCACGCACCTTCGGCTTCGAGAAGCTGAAGCGCCACGACCCCATCGCGTGGCGGCGTATCCGGCAGCAGGTGGTCAGTCAGGCGATGCCGGTTCGCGATCTCCCGATATTCGGCTGCGACATCAGCCCGCGCGAGATCCGGACCGCCGAGGAGAATCTGGCGAAGGCTGATCTGACGGGCGCCGTTCGTCTCAAGGTAGCCGACATTCGGTCGATCAAAGCGCCGATGGACTCCGGGACCATGATCACGAACCCGCCGTACGGAGTCCGCCTTAGCTCGCGAGAATCGCTGGCGGAATTCTACCCCCAGCTCGGCACCTTGCTGAAGCGGGAGTTCGCAGGCTGGAATTGTTTCATCTTGAGCGCCGACCCGGATCTGGCCCGCACATTGGGCCTGCGGCCGTCGCGCCGCACGCCGTTGTTCAACGGGGCGATTGAGTGCCGCTTGCTGGAGTACCGGATGGTCGCCGGCTCACTCCGTCCGCCGCGCCCGGAGCCGGCGGAAGACGCAGCCCCGCCCCCTCCGGCCGCAGACTAGCCGTGGCTGGACGCACGGGCACGGCTGCGGAGCCGCCGCTGCAGATCGCCGAAGCTGATCATCCGGTTGCCGTCCTCGTCCCATAGGTGGAAGAAGAGGCACTTCAGGCTCTCGCGGAACGTGAGCGGGTTCGTCACCTGCACCTCGGGCACCTCGTCGTAGCAGCGCTGCAGGCTGTAGTTGGGGATGCGAGGACGCAAGTGGTGGATGTGGTGAAGACCGATGTTGCCGGTGAACCACTGCAGCACTGGATGGAGGCGATAGTAGGAACTCCCCTCCAGGGCAGCCTTGCCCGGGTCCCAGGTGGCGTGGCGAGCCCAGTAGACCTCCTCATACTGGTGCTGCACGTAAAACAACCAGACGCCCCCCGTGCCCGCGATCCACATCATCGGGAGTTGGATCATCAGGTAGGTCTGCCAGCCGATGGTGAAGCACGCCAGGGTGACGAGCGCGGCAATCACCAGGTCCGCCACGAAGACGCTGCTCCGTTCTCGGGAACGGGAGCCTGGACGGGGGACGCGATGTCCGACCAGGAACATCAGTGGTGGGCCGAGCACCAACAAGAAAAACGGGTGTCGAAAGCACCGGTAGGCGAATCGGATGTACCACGGTGCGGCGAGAAATTCGTCGACCGTCATCGTCCAGATATCGCCGCGCCCGCGCCGATCCAGGTCACCCGAAGTGGCGTGGTGCTGGTTGTGCGGATGCTGCCAGCTCTCGTAGGCAGTGAAGGTCAGGATTCCGGCCAGATAGCCAAACCACACGTTGCCGCGTCGCGAGGGGAAGAACGAGCCGTGGCAGCAGTCGTGGAAGAAGATGAAGATCCGTATGAGCAACCCGGCGCTCAGCGCGATGAGGGGGAGCACCGACCAGTAGGGCATCCCGGATCTCAGCATGCCGACCATGACGCACCAGAGCCCAAGGTAGGGCAGCAGTGTGTTCGCGATCTGACCGGCTGCCTGAGGCGTGCTCGCCTTCTCGTACTTCGCCAGGCCACGGTACCAGGCGGTGCGGACGATCGGCTCGCCGATGTCGCACGGTGGAGGGGCCCCGGCTGTGTCGGGGCTTGGGATTTCAGTCAGCATCTAGCACAACCGTCAGTCGAGAGAGTTGCGCGGCCGGTGGGCGGGCGACGCATCGCCTCCATCCCGGCACGCCGGCACAACGATAGCATACCCGAATCGTCGGTTGCCCAAACCATGCGCCACAGTGACCACCCTTCGGACGAGACCGGAGGCACCGGAGCGCGCATACCGACGCCGCTCCGATCCGGGGCACTGAACAGCCGCTCGCCGGACGCGGTATCCTGATCGGGGGTTGCTCCATGAGGCTGCGGCAGGGATCGTTGGTTTGGGCGGCGCTGGCCGCGATTACGGCGGGGATGGCACCGGCGCAGACGCCAGCGGATACTGCTGGCGCACGTGACATCGTGCCGCGCGATTACCTGGTGCTGCCCACCGGCGGCGGACGCGGGGGCAGGAGCTCACTGCCGACCGATCCCTACCTGGCGGAGCTGGCGCGAGGCGGCGGGCTCTCCCCACGGGCAGGCGACCTGGTCCCCAGCATCTCCGGCGCTCGCCGCGCTTGGAGCGCAGCCCAGGCCGCAGCCGACGGCACCCTCAACCTGCGAGGCGGCTACGCCCTCACGGAAGTCGTCCTTGAGGCCGCTGGGGTCTATCTCCTGGAGGCTCGGGGGCACTCCTCCGCGCTCGTAAATGGGGAGCCGCACACCGGCGATCCTTACGGCACGGGCTACGTTCGCCTCCCGGTCGCGCTACGGGCGGGCCGCAACACCCTGCTACTCCAGCCGGCGGGGCGGGGGCCGATGTCCCTCAAGCTGGTGCCCGCTCCCCGCCCCGCGTTGCTGCACGGTGGCGACCTGACGTTGCCCGACCTTCGTCGAGGCCACCGGGGCGAGATGTGGGGCGCAGTTGTGATTGCCAACTGCTCCTCTCAACCGCTCACCGACACCATCCTTCGGTCCTCCCTGGACTCCAGTTCGCGGCGGACCACCGTGCCGACGATCCCCCCCCTCGCATGCTTCAAAGCTGCTTTCCGGCTGGATGGACAGTCGCCGGCGAAGGGCAACACCTCGCCGCTCCGGCTGACGTTGGAGCGCGGGGGTCGTGAAGTCGATCGCCTGGATTCATCCCTGCGCGTCCGTGAGCTGAACCAGACATACAAGGTTACTTTCCGCAGCGACATCGACGGCAGTATCCAGTACTACGCTGTGAATCCGGCCTCGTCGCCCACCACGGGTCGCCCGCCCGCGCTCTTCCTTAGCCTGCACGGGGCAGGCGTGGAAGCGATCGGTCAGGCCGACGCGTACTCGCCGAAGAGCTGGGGCCACCTGGTGGCACCGACCAACCGGAGGCCCTTTGGCTTCGACTGGGAGGATTGGGGCCGAGAGGACGCGATGGAGGTGCTGGAGCACGCTCGGGCCACGCTGGGCACGGATCCGGCGCGGACCTACCTGACCGGCCATTCGATGGGCGGACACGGCACGTGGCATCTCGGGGTCACCTACCCGGACCGCTTTGCATGCGTGGCTCCGAGCGCCGGTTGGGTCAGCTTCGCGTCCTACGCTGGAGGTGCGCCACGGCCGCCCGCGCCCAGTGCGCTGGAGGAGCTGCTGCTGCGGTCGAGCCACTCCAGCGACACACTCGGGTTGATCCGCAACCTTTCCGGCGTGGGTGTCTACGTGCTGCATGGCGACGCCGACGACAACGTGCCGGTCGGCCAGGCCCGCACGATGCGAGAGCAGCTCACCACCTTCCACCACGACTGGTCCTATTTCGAGCAGCCCGGCGCGGGGCATTGGTGGGACGCCTCGGAAGAGCCTGGGGCGGACTGCGTCGACTGGGCACCGATGTTCGACCTCTTCGCACGTCGCAGCATTCCGGATGCGCTGAGCGTGCGTCAGATCGACTTTCGGACGGCGAGCCCGGGGATCTCATCGCGGCGGCACTGGGCGGAGATCGTCGCCGTGGAGAAGCAAGGGGAGCCCGCAGCCGTCTCCGTTCGGTTTGACCCGGGCCGGGGCCTCTTCGAAGGGAAGACCGAAAACGTCGCCCGGCTCACCCTGGGTAGAGCCCGTTTCGCACCTCGTTCGCCGCTCCGACTGGTGCTCGACGGCGACAAGCTGGAGTCCGTCCCCGCGCCGGCCACGGGGGATCTGCATCTGGAGAGGAGTGCGGGCCGCTGGTCGGTGGTCGTGGGTTTCCCCGCGGGTGACAAGTCGCCCGCACGCACCGGAACGATCAAGCAAGGGTTCCGCCGCCGCGTGGTGCTGGTCTATGGCACACGAGGCACCCCCGAGCAGAATGCGTGGTCGCTGGCCAAAGCTCGGTTCGATGCGGAGCAGTTCTGGTATCGGGGCAACGGCGCGATGCAGTTGACGGCGGACACGGAGTTCGACCCCGCGCGAGACCGTGATCGCAGCGTTGTCCTGTACGGGAATGCAGAGACGAACGCCGCATGGGGGCCCCTGTTGGGCGACAGCCCGGTACAGGTCCGCCGAGCGCACGTACAGGTGGGGACCCGCAGGGTCGACGGCCCCGACCTGGCCTGCCTCGTCACCCGCCCGCGCCCAGGCAGCACCGTCGCCACCGTCACCGCCATCGGAGGGACAGGCCTGGTGGGGATGCGACTCACCGATCGCCTGCCCTACTTCGTCAGCGGCACCGGCTATCCGGACTGCATGGTCTTCGGTGCCGACGCCTTCGAGCGCGGAATCGCCGGTGTTCGCGCTGCCGGGTACTTCGGGAATGACTGGGCGGTGCCGTCCGGCGAGTGGGTGTGGTCCGGCCAATAGCACGGCTGCCGCATGGGCCGTCTTCCTCGCGCCCTTAGCGTTGGATGCTCCAGGGGCCGCCTCGCGTTCCCCGCTTGTCGGTCCGACTGGTTTAACGCAGAGACGCAGAGGGGAACTCTGGACCGTCTTCTTTGCGCCTTCGCGTTGAACGAGCTCGGGGCACCGTCATCGGCAGCCTCCTCGCGTCACCAGATGTCGGTCTGGCTGATTTAACGCAAAGGCGCAAAGACGCAGAGACGCAAAGGAATTCCACGCTGTCTTCCTTGCGGCATCCTGGCTTCGCGCCTTTGCGTTGAAGGCTCCAGAAGCTCGCCGACGCGCAGCCTCCTCACGTTCCAGCTTGTCGGTCCGACTGGTTCAACGCAGAGGCGCAAGGGGAACTCCGGTCCATCTTCTTTGCGCCTTCGCGTCTTTGCGCCTTTGCGTTGAAGACTCCCGAAGCTCGCTGACGCGCAGCCTCCTCACGTTCCCTCTCGTCCCCGCTTTTCGGCCCGACTGATTTAGCGCAGAGACGCAGAGGCGCAAGGGGACCTCTGGACCGTCTTCCTTGCGCCTTCGCGTCTTTGCGCCTTTGCGTTGAAGGCTCCAGAAGCTCGCCAGCGCGCAGCCTCCTCACGTCCCTCACGTCCCCGCTTTTCGGCCTGACTGATTTATCGCCAAGACGCAGAGGCGCAAAGAAACTCCGCTGGCTACCTGCGCCTTCGCGTCTTTGCGTCGAAGGCTCCACGACCCCGGCGGCGGGCAGCCTTTCCTCACGCGTTCGCCCCTTGCGTTGAACGGTCTCGGGGCACCGCCGTGGGGTAGGCGCGGACTCGAGATTGAACTGCGGAACGTGGGCTAGCGGATGCCGGCCTTCGCGATGGCCTCGCGGAGAGCTGCCTCGCGACCGCCTGTCAGGGTGACGGCGCGCCAGAGCACTTTGCTGTCTTTATCCAGCAGGTAGTAGGTCGGGAGTTGCTTGGCGCGGTAGACGTGCGTGACGGCGCGGTTTGTTTCCTTGCCGTCGATAGTCACGATGAACTGCAGCTTGCGCTTCTCCACCTCGGCCTTGATGGCCGGCGCCTCGTCCACCGGGTTGACGGCGATCGTGGACAGCCCCTTGCTCTCCAACTCGTCGTGGAGCTTCTGCAGCCTTGTGAGTTCGGCACCTCCCTCGGCCTCGTCCAGGGAAAAGAAGCAAACCAGGACCGCCTTACCGAACTGGAGTGAGTTGGCCAGCGTCACCTCGCCTCCCGTCACGACCGGCAGTGTGAAATCCGGGGAGACCTTGCCGATCTCCAGCAATCGCGCCTCCGCCTGCTTCAGCCGGGCCTCGTCCGGGGCCGCCTGCTCGGCCGCGTCGGCCGGCCAGGCACCCAACCCGACAATCGCGAGGGCAATGCCCGCGACGCAGGCGACGGCAGAGTGGGCCTTCCAGGATGGATGCATGGGGGAACCTCGATCGCACGATGAACACTCTGTGGCCGGTTCGTCCCGCCGACTGAAATGCCCTTCTGCGAACCCGGTACCGGGCGCATCGGGCTGCGGCCTATGGATCCGCCGTGATCAGCTCTGCGCCGATCGCCGCGAGTCGTTGGATCCGAGTCTCCGCATCGGCATAACCGGGGGTGAGATCTCCGGTCGAATCGACGTAGCCCGCGCCGCCTGCCGCAGTCAGGTGTTGGTGAGCCGCAACCACGCATGCCCCTTCCCAGAAGATAGCCCGCGCCGGATCCGGGATCGGCCCACCTCCCCGGCATGCAGGCACCAGCGGGAGCATTTCCGGGGTGTTGTGTTCCGTTCCGGCGGTCACGATAATGCCTGCGGCTCGAATCGCAGGCACGTACTCCATCAGCAACTCCGGTGCGTTCCGGTTGGGAATGAACTCCGCCGCGTAGATGCGTCGGTCCTGGAGTCGGTCGATCAGGCCAGCGGCCGTCTCCTCGAAGGCGCAAATGGGGCTGGCGCCATCGGCGAGGACGGGGTAGCAGGGAATCCCGCCGAGGGCGAGGACGAGACGGTAGGCGTGGTCGAACCCGACGAACGTCTCGGCGACGTAGCCGGGTCGACCGGCTTTCATCAGCCTCGCTCGCAGTTCGTTCTGAACGGTGGGGGGACAGCCGGGAGCCGACGACGGCGCGCCGAGGAGCCGGGCCAGGACCGCCCCCCGCCTCTCCGCCGGGACCGTCTCGAAGAGAGCCTGCTGGAACGCTTCGGCGACGTGGCGTTCTTGCAGGTAGACCGTCGCCGCAGGGCAACCGTAGCGCTGGACGATCTTGGTCCGGATCTTCGCCACCGTCAGGCCGAGAGGTTCCCCCGCGTCTGCGCAGAGTTGCTCGAGCCGACTGACGACAGCGGCCATCCTCTCCGAGTCTTTCCCACGGATCTCATCAAGCAACGAGCGCGCCTTCGCGGAGAGGGCCGCCGCCGTCCCGAGCCCTTTGCCGCAGAGGTACATTTTCCCGGGATTGCCGGGGTCATTTACCTTCACACCGGCCTGCATAAGCTCATCGTCCAGCGCGATCACCTCCAGGCCGAAGAGCGGAAAGATCCCTGCCGCAGCGGCCCGCCGGGAGAACTCGGCGTAGACGGAGTAGTCGTAGTAGTTGCTCGCGCCGAGGGCGCTCAGGCCCTGCTCCGCCGCCAGCCGCACGGCCTGCTCCACGCTCTCGAAGGCAGAGAAGTTGGGCGGCAGGTGGATGTGCGCGTTCACCGATCTGGGGACGAGATTGCGCAGATGGGTAGAGGGGGGCAACGGCTCAGCCTCGACTAAGATTCGGTCCGCGGCGTCCCACCCACGGTGGCGAGGAGGGCGTCTAGGTGAGTCCGCGCCAGTGCGGGCGGGACCCCCAGCCAGATGGCAGCGACATCCAGAGAATTGAACACAATGATCGTGACTCCGAAGGCGCGAGCCTGCGCTGCAAAGATCTGCGCTCGATCCCAGGTCGGCTGGTTCACCAACAGGGCGTAGCGCTGGATGCTGGTGGTGCGGTCCGGCACCCCGTGCTCCCGCGAGAGATCCATTACGTGCTCCGGCGGTGTGAGAAAGTCCGCACGAGTGGCATCCACGAGAACTGCCGCGCCCGGCCGGACTTTCGGGTCGCGCAATTGGTTGTGTTCGTGACTGATCAGTTCCTCGTGGGAGATCTCACCCGCCCACACCTCGTAGACGATCGACCCTCCATCAGTGGCGGTATACAGATTCGCCATCAAGCCGTTCTCCAGAGCGCCGTGCCGCGCCTGGCTGGAGCGGTATCCCTGGAGTTCCACCATCCATGCCTCAGCCCCTCCTGGATCCGATGACTGTTATCTGACGTGCCAGGGGTCCGTGAGGGGCTTGGCGCCATTGAGCTCGCCGTATCCCGCGCCGGTGGTCCCCTGGGGATCCGGCCCGGCGTAGCGAGGATCCATGGGGTCGGACGCGGGTTGGAAGCGGATGTCGCAGCTCAGGCGCACGCGGAAATCGCTCGCGTGGTGATCCATCGCCCCGTGCATCAGCGTCATTCCGAAGATCACGGCGTCGCCTGCCTGGAAGTGAGCGGTCAGCAGCCTCGTGCCCCGGGCCTGCGCCAGGCTGACGGCATCCTCGGGGGCGGCAACCCGCGGCGAGCGGACAGAGTCGTAGTCGATGCCGCGGACGACGTCAACCAGATCGGAGAAGCGGGTGGACCCATCCAGGACGATGAGCGGTCCCTGGTCGAGCCGTATCTCGCCGAGGGCGATCCACACCGTGTAGACCCGCTGCGAACCCCGGCAGAAAAAAGGCATGTCGTAGTGCAGGTCGGTCGACTTACCGGGAGTGCCGACGCGGAGGAAGAGGAAGTCGTGCGCGCGGGCAGGTTCGGCCAGCAGGTGGGAGAGGATGGCGTTGAGCTCCCCCCCGTGGGTCACCCGCCGCAGAGCCGCTCCTTCGGAAACCGATTTCCAAAAGGCTCCAAGATCGGGGTGCATCTCCCGGCGGCGGCTCCTCCCGGTGTAGACACCCTCCACCGGTGGCGGGGCGATCTCATCCACCTCGGCCAGACGACCCAATGCCTCAGCCCGCGCGGCGATGACGAGCTCCGACGGGATAGCCTCACGCAGGAAAAGGTAGCCATCTCGCTCCATCGCCTCCCGCAGAGTTGGCCCGTCGGACCGGCGGCCGGAGCTGTCTCGAAGCTCACCCAGCAGGTGAGCCGGCACGCCTCGGCCGTGAACCCGAGCCCCCGTCATCGGGCCCGATTCCGCACCGGAGTCGCCGGGGGGACCGTCGCCAGAATCCCTCGCCCGGGATTGGAGTACTCGCCCGCCGGACCCAACTCCCGGAAGAGCGGTCGCACCAGGTAGTCCGTCCCAGTCGGTGGGGCGACGGCATCCATCCAGCGAGTGACACTGACCGGTCTGCGCGTCAGGCGGAGGGGCGCGACGAGGCCAGGCCCGCCGGACCGGTAGACGTGATACCCGATCGCCCCGGGGGTGGTGGCCCAACTGAGCTGAACCGTCTTCGACTTACGCTGGGCCGAGGCTGTGGCAGGAGCCGGACGAGGGAGCAACCGCAGCGTGGGATCGCCCATCAAGGCGATATGCACCCCGGGTGCGAAGGCACCGGTCTCGCGGTAGTGGCTTCCATCTGTCCGCGGGCCGTTGTTCTGGGTGAGGAGGAGGCACTCGCCGATGGTCGCGCCCAGGCCCATGGGGTGGATGAGCCAGTGCGGTCGGCCCGCCCAGCCGCACGTCAATGGCAAGCCGGCGGAGGCCAAAGGTGCCCTGAGAAAGCTGTCTTTCACGTTCCAGTCTCCGAAATAGCTGCCGAACAGCAGGGTGAACACAGCTCGAGGCTTCTGCGCGACGAAATCGGCCGTGCCGCCGATTCCGCCTGCGCTCGTATAGCTGCCCGGGCCACAGCCATAGGCCCACAGGTAGCTGCGCGCGCTGAGCTCGCCGAACCAGCTCCCGCTGACGACCGCGTCCTTACCGAAGAGCGTCGCGCCGGCCCGCCACCCCGTCACCGCGAATGCCTCCCCACGGAAGTCACCGAATCGGTCGTCCACCAGCACGCGGCGCTCGACCGCCTCGGCCCCGGTCCGAAAAGCGTGGTTCTTGTCGAGATAACGGCGGGTGAGGCTGATCTCGTCGAGCGGAGCGAAGGCAGGCATCTCGCTGAAGTCGACTCGCCCGACCGCCAGCCGGACCTGGCCCGGGATCAGGCTCTGGTCAAACTTAC
Organism: uncultured bacterium; assembly: GCA_964609085.1. GTDB lineage: Bacteria > Armatimonadota > SYMT01 > SYMT01 > SYMT01 > JANPLG01. The sequence continues at coordinate 13,194 of CAZSRZ010000013.1, forward strand.
CGTCTCCGGGGATGTTGCGGGTCTCCGGGCGCGATCCGGTGGCGTTTTTGACCTCCGTGTCGGTCCACTCACCGGCGGGCACGCCGTAGTAGACGTCGGCTGGCCAGGCACCGCGGTGATCTGAGTGCCCATCCGGATTGAGGTTCCCTGAGTAGGGAACCGGGACGTGCCCGAGCAGCAGCACCGACCAATTCTCCGTCGGCGCCTTGCGATGCTCGGCGAGCAGGCGCTCACGAAGGTCCCTCGGGTCGTCCGAGCCTTCCACCACGATTCGCTGAACGCCCCACCCTTCGCATCGGAGGTCGCGCTCCAGCCGCTCGATCTCCGTTGCCAGGGGTTTGCACAGCTCACGCCGCACAACGAGCAGGACGCGCCCGGATGGCGACGCCTCGGTGGCGATGCCGGTGCGGATGTGTCCATAGGCGGAGTAAGCGTCGGATCCTGCTCCAAGTTTCTGGCTGATCTCGACGTCGAAAACGCCTCCGCTGGTCGCGCCCGGGATCTCGCAGCTCGTTTCGTCCGCGGGAATGGGGATTTCAGGGCTCCAGGATCCGCCCCAGGGAGTCCTCCAACGGATGTGCACCTCCTGCGGCCGCGGCTCGGCAGACCAGCGAACGACCAACCTCGGCGGCGACAGCGTTGCCTCAGCCGTGACGAACACGGCACGCTCCTTCGGAGTGACGGATCGGGCGGGGACAGCGGCTGCGACGACGCAGCACACGGTCAGCGCTGCCGCACGAGTGCAAGGTCGGCAGGATCGGGGCTTCATAGCGCACAGTTCCCGCTTCACCCCTCCCGGCCCTGCCCCCGCCGCTGAGTCCATGGACCCTCCCCGAGTCTGTCGTCGATCAATCCAGAGTGTCTCGGGACTTCAGGCAGAGGACGGGCGATCCCTTCGCGCGAAGCCTGGCGGAGGCGCTGGCGAATTGGTTCAGCTAGCGGGACTCTGGAGGTTACCTCCCCGGGCTTCCGGAAAGGGGCTGGTTCCCCAACCAGGAGCGGTACGTGTCGAGTCGCGACCCGCGGTCCCGGAAGAGGGATGAGCCGGATGGACTGTTCCCGTCGAGGTCATGTCCCTTGATCCAACCGCTGATGCTCTCGTTCAACTTCAGGTCTTGAACGTAGTTCACCGGCACGGCGAATTTGATGCCCTCCGCGCCCTCCAGAACCGAGACGGAGACGCCGACCACGCGGCCGGTGGCGATCTCGAGCACCGGTCCGCCGCTGTTGCCGGAATTGATCGGGCAGCTCATCTGCAGGAGCGAGCAGGTGACCGAGGATGGGACACCCAGGAACCCTCCAGTGCTCACCTCTCGAGTCCGCTGGCGAACGGCCGTCAGTGCGCCCGGCGCGATCGACGCCTGAATCTCAAACCCCTCAGAGGCCAGGTCGAGGATCTTGGGAAATCCGATCGCTACCAGGCCGGTACCCTCGTTCAGTCCATCTGAGCTGCCCAGCGTCAGGGCCGGGGGCAGCTCGTGGTCGACCTTCAGGATCGCCAGGTCGTTGGTGGAGTCGGAGGCCAGCACCTCCGATTCATGCCACGTATCGCCCAGCCGCACGGCGACGTCGGAGGCTCCCTCGATGACGTGGTGGTTGGTGATGACCTTATTGCTTCCGATCACGAAGCCGGTTCCGAAGGCGTACGTGTCTGAACTGAACATGTTCCGGCGACGGTTGCGAACAAGGATGACGGACGGCTTGGCCGCTGCCACTGCCTCTTCCAGCGAGAGCGACTGGGTGGTGCCGCTTGCCTCAACGGAGGGCAGTTTTTTCGACTTCTCCTTCGGTACGGCGACCACGCGGAAGGTGTAACTCTGCTTCGGCTCCAACTGGTCGACCTGGAAATGAGTGACGGCGACCGGCACCTCCGCAAGCTGGCGGAAACTCTCCCCCTCCTTGCGCTCAACCCGGAAGATCGTCTCCGACCCCCCACCTCGCTGCCACGTCAGAGTCAGTGACCGAGCGCCGGTGGCGCTCACCATCAGGTTCTCAGGAGCGATCGGCTCGCGGGGGGAACAACCCACAGTGCAGCACAGCCACGCGGCGGTCATCGCCAACGGCAAACAACTGCGGAGAGCAAGGGTAGTCATGGGGGGGCTCCTCATCGTTCGTAACACCTGAGCCGTTCGACGGATGAGCGAGCGAGATCCTCGCGGGTGTGCCCCGGAAGATCTCCCGCGCGCGTTTGAGGGGCGAAGGCGCGGCCGGCGAACGTTCCAACCCGGTGCAATGCGCAGACCGAAGGTCGCTCAATCGCTCACGACGAGATTGCGGCAGGCCAACTGCCTCGGGTTTACTATCCTGGGCGGCCCCGCAGGGATCGTAAAAGGGGGGCAGGGAAGTCGGATGAACGAATTCGAGGGCGCACTCATGCTGACCGGCCTGCTCTGCAGCACAGGCCTGGTCGTCTACATCATTCACGTCGTGCGGTGCATCATCATGCGCCCGCCGGCGGGGACACCGCTTGCAGGCACCTCCGAACCGGCGGAACTTCGCGAGGAAGTGCGGCAACTCCGCGCTCAGAATCCGGAGCGGGTCCTGGAACTGGATACGATGCTGGAACGGCTGGAGCGACGAATCACCCGGCTCGAAGAGTCGCGCCACGAAGTTATGGCGGGGCGACGAGACTAGCAGCCCCCCGCCATCATGCCGGAGTCCAAGTCCGAATCCGTCGCCGTCGTGCTGCTTGCCGGCGGGCGCGGCACCCGAATGGGCAGCCCAAAGGCCTGGCTCCCCATCGAGGGAGAGACGTTCCTGGCCCGGGTGGCCCGGCTCGCCGGTCCCCTGGCTGATGAATTGATCATCGTGGGTTCACCCGGTCAGCGATTGCCCGTAGTTGAGCAGCCCGGCTGCGTCCGCGTGGATGACTCCCGTCCCGGGCAGGGTCCCCTCGGAGGCATCCTGTCCGGCCTCGAGGCCTCCTCTGCCCCCCTGGCGCTGGTGCTGGCCTGCGACCTGCCGTTCTTCCATCTGGGAGTCGGCCGCCGTCTCCTCGAGTTGGTGCGAGGATATGAGATCGCGGTCCCGGTAGTGGATGGCCAGCCCCATTCGCTGCATGCGGTCTATCGCCGGTCACTGGTCGAGCAGATGGGGGCTCGTTTGGACGCCGGACAGCGAAGGGTTCTAGACCTCCTCAAGGGCACCAGGGTGCGGGAAGTCTCCCTCCGGGAGTTGAGCGACCTGGATCCAGGCGGGCGGAGTTGGCGCAATATCAACACGCCTGCGGAGTATCGTGAGGCTCTCGCCGAACTGAGAGCTGGTTCGGGGGATGATCTGTCCGGGCGAGGGATGAGCCCAGACTGAAGCAGAGAAGGCCCCGAAGCTACTGCTCCGGAGCCTTCTGCCTGCTTGGTGCGGTTATGCGTTACCGCTGATCGCGATCCGAGCCGCGGCCGAGGATCTTGATCGTAACGGACGGCTTGTTCGCGTCGCTGGAAGTGATGGTCAGCGTGTCCTTGAACTCGCCGGTGCGATCGGGGCGGAAGAGGATGCGGATGTTCATCTTTCGCTTGGGCTCCAGGACGAACGGACCGCCGTTGCTGTCCACCTTGAAGACGCCGGTGAGAGAGCCCACATAGCCAGTGAGCGGCTTCTTGCCGACGTTGCGCACCTGCACGAAGCGGGTGATCGTCGTGAAGAGCGGGCAGGTTCCGAAGTCAAGCTTCCCGGTTCCGATGGAGATCTTGCCGCCCGGCCGGAAGCCAGGATCATCGTCGTTGATCTTCGCGACGAACCCATCGCGGAAGCCGCCGCCGAACGTCGGTTGCACCACTCCCTCGGTCGTCGGGAAGCTAGCCGCGTTCGTGAATCCGGTGACGTAGGCATTGCCCGCGTTGTCCACGACGATGGCGTTGCCGAAGTCCTGGTCATTGCTGCCGAAGTAGCACGCGTAGACGAGGCGTCGGCCATCCGGGCTGAGCTTTGCGACGAAGCAGTCGTAGAGCCCGCCAAAGATGCCCCGGAGTGGACGGGCCATGGGGAAGTCCTCGGACTGCGTTCCGCCGGTCACGTAGACACTGCCGTCAAGGGCGACGGCGATCCCGTGCCCCTCGTCGTTCTTCGATCCGCCCAGGTAGGTCCCAAACACGAGGTCGGACCCAACGTTGTTGAACTTGACGACGAAGGCGTCATCGTAGCCCTGGTTGGATCCCCAGAGGGCGTTCTTCACTGGGAAGTTGGTCGAGCGGGTCACGCCGGTGATGTAGGCATTGCCGGCGGGATCCACGTCGATGTCGAGCGCGCAGTCGGAGGCGTTTCCGCCCAGATAGGTGGAGTAGCCGAACTGCTTGCCTCCCGCGATGATCTTGCAGGCGAAGGCGTCCTGGGTGTTGTTGCCTACGCTGCGATTCACCCGCTGGAACGTGACCGTGTAGGCGGGGAAATTCTTTGAGCCGGTGCATCCGGTGACGTAGATGTTGCCCTGCGGGTCGATGTCGATCCCGTAGCAGACATCGATGCCGTCGCCGTAGTCGGTATCGCCCATGTAGGGCTTGGCCCCGGCACCCAGGAGGGTGGAGATGTCCAGCCGGCCGATGGTGTCCAGGCGCACGACGAAGCCGTCCGTCGGTCCGCGGAGTTGGGTGTCCAGCACGTTGTTCTTGAGCCGCCACGTCGGCGAACTGGTGACCCCGCAGATGTAGGCGTTGCCCGCCCCGTCAACAGCGATGTCGTACCCGATCTCCGTCCCGAACTTTCCGCCCAGTCCGCCGTAGTAGGTGGAGTAGACGATACCCGCGCCGTTCGCGCTCAGCTTCAGGATGAAGGCGTCGCTCTCGCCACCGTGGTAGTCCGGCTGGACGGGGTCCGCGCCGAACTCGCCCTGGATCGGGAAGTCCCGCGAGCTGGTGCTCCCGGTGATGTAAACGTTCCGGTCCGGGTCCAGGCCGATGCCCTGCCCGGTATCGTGTCCGGTGCCGCCGATGAAGGTGGCGTACACATACTGGTCCCCGTCGTTGTTCATCTTGACGATGAACGCATCGGTCAATCCCTGCGGGTTGATCTGGTAGCTGCCGTCGACGAAGGGGAAGTCGGGCGAGAGCGTGCTGCCAGTGACATAGACGCAGCCGAATTCATCGAGGGCGATGTCATTGCCCTGATCAATGTCGCTGCCGCCGAGGAAGGTGGACCAGCAGAGGACCGGGTCGATGACGAGCGGGAGCTGCTTGTCGTACTTACCCAGAGCAAACCGGACGGCGCCGTCTTTGCCCAGCAGGTACTTGCTGGCCACCGGGATCTGCTTACCGGCACGAACCTGGAAGCTGACAGGGCGCTCCTGCCGCACATGGCCGTTCGCGGTGTGGATCAGAAGCCCGCCGTCCTTGGCGAGTTCGAAACGGCTGGCACCGGTGATCCGAAGGGCGATCTGCGAGGGATCGCTGCCCGGGCCGACCCGGAAGTCGTATTCCAGCCGACGCTGATTGCCGTAGAAGTCCAGATCGATGCCCGGATACACCTGCGGGTAGCGCACGCGGCCGTAGCGGCTCACGTTCGTCTTCCAGGTATCCGGCGAGCGACCGAGGAGGTGGTTGGTCACGCCAGGGAGCCGATCTACGGCTACCGGCGAAACATTCTTGCGAGCGCCGTCGAGGCTGTACCGCAGCACCAGTCGATCTTCAGCGCGAAGGGTGTCCGGCTCGACGGCTTCGATACCGCCCCGCCGCACGGTCTTGTTGTGCCGCCGGAGGCTGAGCACGGCTTCATCCGAGGTCAAGAAAACGTTGTATCCGCTCCCTTGGGAGAGAAAGCGCACCGGCGCGGCCGTCTGGCCCACGTTGGGTTGGAAGCCGAGTGGCAGGCGCCCGTAGCGCTCCAGCATCCGCGATGGTTGCGGATTGCTCTGCCGTGCCTGGGCCCGTCCCCCGGTGGCCACCGAGACGAGCACGGTGCTCGCGATCAATAGACCGCCGAGGACACGCGACACGTAGCCTGACCTACTCCTGCTGTAATACATGACTGCCGTTATCTCCGCGCCTGCTCGGCGGGTTGGGAACCCTACGGAACAGGCGAACCGTCCTCGCCCTGCGTGGGGCCACGCAGGTTGACGCGGGACGTCCGCTCGTACGCCGGTGTTAAGTTGGCGCCTCTGAGAGTCATTTCCTGCCCGTGGCGCCTCGATCCGAGCACTTATTTATACGGCGAGGGGGCTTCAGGTTACAAGCACCCACCGAATTGAGGAAGCGACCTCCCGTGGCGCGAGAGCTACCTCACCCCAATTGTCGGCGATCGTGCCGAGTTGCCCAGTCCTAAGAATAGGCCGATCGTCGCCGAATCCTGAGCCCGGATTGCCGGCAACTCGTTCGTCCAACAGCCTGCTTCCCTGGACCTACGAATTGATGACGGCCCGGTGTCGCTGCCCGGGCTGCTCGGATGGCATCTACAGGTGGGTGTTGGAAACTACCCGTGCCCGGACGATAACCGCTGCCGGAAGTGGGGTCTGCCATGCTATCCACCGACAATCAGCCGTGATGCGCAGGTTTTCTCCTCAGTCGAATTCCGGTTGGCGCCGCCGCCCGGCCGGCGTCATCGGCCTCCTCCTGGCCGCCGCATTGGTGGAGGCGGGCTCGTTGTTCTTCCCGAACTCCTCGCTCGGATCTCCATGGGTTCGCCTCACCTGCCTGAGCGCGATCGTGGTTCTTGCGGCCGTGCTGGTCGACACGGACCGGCGTCGCGCGCTGGGTCGCCTCCGCCTCGCCGCCGAGTTATCGCGAGCCGCGCGCCAGCCGGAGGACCTCGCTGCGGGGCTGGCCGGCACCGCCTCCCGCGCGGCCTTGCTCTTCGACGGAGCTGCCGCCCTGGTGCTCGTCCCGGATGAGGAGGGCGGCTGGTCGGTGGGTGGCTCCAAGGGCCTCTGTGAATCCTGGTTGGGGGCACACTCCAACCAGGTGATCTCCCGCCAACTCGAGTCCGCTCTGCGTCGCAGTTCCCGCCCAATCCAAGCTCGCGTCCTCCCTGGAGATGTGTTTCACGGGTGCACGCCGGTACGCCATCCCTGGATGCTGCTCTTACCGATCCGGGATGGCGAGGCGTTATGCGCGATTCTTGTGCTCGTCACCCGTGGGCGACCCCGGCTGACCGGCGAGGACTTCGAGACGCTCTTCCTCATTGCTTCCCACATCCAGACCAGCGTCGCGAACGCGCGGGCTTTTGAGGTGCTGCGTCGCGAAGCGCAGACGGACCCCCTGACGGGGCTCGCCAGCCGCCGGCTATTCCACGATCACTATCTGCGCGCGCTCGCCCGGCGCCAGCGCGGGGAGCCCCCGTTTGCGCTGGTGATGCTGGATGTGGACGGGCTGAAGCAGATCAATGACCGGTTCGGGCACCCCGCCGGCGACGAGGTCCTCAGGGCGGTGGGTCGCATTCTGGGCACCGTCCGGGCGGGCGACCTGGCGGCTCGGCTGGGAGGCGACGAATTCATCATTCTGATGCCGAACAGCAACCGAGCCGACGCAGAGCACCTGCTGAAGAGAATCGGCGGCCAGTTGCAACGCCTCAATGACGCGCAGGTCTTCCCGTTTGCGGTCCGCCTGAGTATCGGCGTGCGGGAGGTGGTGGACGGCGACGGCGACGTGCTGGCGGAGGTGGATGCCGCGATGTACGCCGACAAACGGGCCCGCCGCTCCTCCGAACCCGCTCGAAAACAGCCGCGCCGACGCGCCGGCTAGGTCGATTCCGTCCCCAGGCGGGGATCGAGAAACGGCAGCACCAGGTCCACGGCCAGATTCGTCAGCACGACGAATACCGCCGACACGAGCACGATCCCGAGCACGACGGGGATGTCCAGGCTGCTAACCGATTCCACGGCCAGTTGGCCCATCCCATTCCAACCGAAAACGGTCTCGGTAAAGACCACGCCACCGAGCAGTGCCGCCAGGTCGACGCCGGCCATGGTTACCAGAGGGATCATCGCCGTGCGGAGGGCGTGGCGCCAGAGGACCATGCCCTCGGCCACACCCTTGGCCCGTGCGGTTCGCACATAGTCCTGTTGCAGGGTTTCGGTCATGGCGCTGTGCGAGAGACGCGCATAAAAGGCGATGCCGGACAGGGAGAGGGTGAGGACGGGAAGCACCAGATGCCGCGCCGTGCCTGCTCCGCCTGCGGGGAGCCACCCGAGCCACGCCGCAAACACCGAGAGGAGCACCAGACCGAGCCAGAAGGACGGGGTCGAAGCCCCGATCACCGAAAGGGCAAACAGCAAGCTCTTTCCTGCCCGCGTGGGCCTCGCGGACACCAGGAGCCCGATCGTCACGCCGCCGACCAACCAGCAAACCCATGCGACGCCGCCCAGCAGCACGGTCCGCGGGAGGGCTTCGCCGATGGCCCTCGTCACGGGGACGCCTTTCACGTACGACTCACCGAGATCACCCCGAGCCAACCCCCCGGCGTAGGCCAGGTACTGCTCGGGGAGAGACCGGTCGAGCTTCAGGCGCGCGCGGATGGCAGCCAGGATCGCCGGGTCACCCGATCCGGTCGGCCCGGCCAGGGCGACGGCCGGATCAGCGGGCATCCGGACCAACACCAGGAACGTAACCAGGGTCACTCCCCAGATGGTGAACGCGCCCCATCCCAGGCGGCGCAACAGCCGTAGAGCCTGCTCGCGTCGACCATCCTCTTTCACCGGCGGCGGATTCCTGTGAGGATTTGTCGCCACACGGGGTCCACCCGAACCCCCGTCACGCCCTCGCGGAACCACCGGGTCTCGACCTCGAAGTAGAGTGGCACCCACGGCACACGCTCGAGAATCAGCGATTCGGCCTCGGCGTAGAGGGCGTACCGAGCCTCCCCCCGTGCCGTCTTCCGAGCCCTGTCAAGCACAGCATTGACTTTGGGGTCGGCGAAGTGGGTGGCGTTGGAGGCCTTTCCCAGACCGCTGCTGTGGAACAGCGGCTCGAGAAAGTTCCCGGCATCCGGAAAGTCCGGATACCAACCCCCGTACCAGCAGGGTGCTTCCTTTCGATACCCCGAGAGGTACTGCGCACTACTGACCGGCCGCAGCGCGACCTCGATCCCGGCCTCCTTCAAGTTCGCCTGGATCGCCTGTGCGTGCCGGGAGTAGTCGGAAGTGGTGTTGATCCAGAACTCAACCAGCCGCAGCGGTCCCTTCTCGGCGACCACCTCTGCGATCAACTTCCTCGCCCCCGCGAGATCTCGCACCGGCAGGCGGCGATCGGCCCGATAGCCGGGTACGTGCGGCGGCAGGATCGACTCGGCAACTACTCCCCCTCCGGATAGCCGGGCATGGGGGCCACGATCGATCGCCAACATGGCCGCTCGCCGAACGCGGATATCGTCCCACGGAGCGACGTCCAACTTCATCCCGAAGTACCAGGTCTGGCTGACCGGTGACGAGACGACAAAGCGACTGGAGCTCGGATCCGCCATCACCCTGGCGTAGTCCGCCGCCGGGATGGATGGGAGCAGGTCCACCTCCCCGTTCTTGAATCGTGTAGCGCGGAGGGAGTCGTTCACCTTGAGCTGGACGACGATCTCATCCACCCAGTCGGCAGCCGCAGTGTCCGCCGCGTTTTTCCGCAGCACCACTTGCGAACTCGTCGCATCCTGGATCACGTACGGACCGCTCGGCGACGGCCGCCCGGCGGCCGTGCCCGGCCGCAGTGGGGCGGCGAACGTCAGCCCCAGGACGTTGGGGAGGGTCGGCAGGGGCTCGGAAAGCCGAACCACAAGGGTGCGGTCATCCGGAGCGCTGAGGCTCTTGATCGCCCTGTAGAACCCTGCTCCCGGAGACCCCGTTTTCTCGTCCTGGACCCGCCGCACAGCCGCTGCGAAGTGATCCGCGGTCACCGACCCCCCATCCGCGTACTGGGCCGAGCGCAGGTGGAAAGTCCAGGTGGTGCCGTCCGAGGACGCCTCCCAGCGCTCCGCCACATCGGGCACGAGTCGGCCCGACTCATCGTAATCCACCAGCCTTCGGGTGGCGGCATGCACGATCGCGGTCGACCAGGTGTCGAACGCAAGCGCGGGATCGAGTGACTTCACATCGTCAGGGATGGCGGTGACAAGACGCCCGGTGGCTGTCCCGGCGGCTCCGGTCGCGGGCGCGCGCGGCGAGGAGGTGCACGACGCCACCAGGCCGGTGAGCGAGGCGGCCACCATCAGCCGCAGGATGTGTGAGAAGCGATGCATCGGTGCCTCGGGGTTCCGGTCACGCACTCCCTGGATCGGCTACGGACCGGTTCGCGGGGAGCGCTGCAGGTCGAAAGCGATCAAGTGGAACGCCGCGACCGTAGTCAGGATGGCGGCTCCTGGGGCAATCGCCAGCCACGGTGCCGCGGAGTACCATTGTTGCGCCTCCTGCAGCATGCCTCCCCAGGAAGGTGCCGGTGGAGAAATCCCCACGCCGAGGAAGCTAAGGCCCGCCTCTAGGAGGATGGTCGCCGCAATCCCGAGGCTGCCGAGGACCAGCAGGGTCGGGGCGAGCTGCGGCAAGATGTGTCGCAAAACGATGCGGCCCGTGCCGGCGCCCATTGCCCGCGCCGCATCGACGTAGAGCCGGTCCCGCAGGCTCATCACCTCCCCGCGTATGACCCGCGCCCCACCCGCCCAACTCAGGCTGCCGACGAGGATCGCCAGGCTCCACTCCGTCCTCTGCGGCAGCAGGGCTGCCAGGGCAAGCGCCAGCAGCACGGTCGGAAAAGCAAGCACGATGTCGGTGAGCCGCATCAGGGCTCCGTCACGCCAGCCCCGAAAGTAACCGGCGGTCACTCCCGCAGTGAGCATCAGCGCGAGAGCCACGCAGATCCCACCAAGGCCGATGCCGAGCGAGAGGCGCGCGCCGTGGATGACACGGCTCAGGACATCCCGGCCCTGGGAGTCGGTTCCGAACCAGTGGCCCGGCCCCGGAGGCACCGGGGTTTGGTCAGCTGTGAGACCACCCGGCAGCGGCTTCAAGGGATCGTGAGGGGCTATCCAGGGGGCTGACAGGGCGACTAGCAGAAGGACGGCCACGATTCCGACGCCCGCGGCGAGCAGGCACCCACGCCGACCCTTCCCGCCGGGGTAGCTCGCGCCGGTTGTTCCATCCGAGGCTAACACGCCAGGGCGTTTCGCCGGCCCGCCAGGTATTCCTCCCGCGCCATGGCCAGGAGGCGCGCCGAGCTAGTGGACGTGCGTCTCGCCCTCTACCTCACGCCCTGTCCGCCCGGCGTCCGGCCGGGCGCTGCTTTCGATGGCATGGGCAAGCCCCATGACCATCACGAGGAGGACGAAAATGCCGATGATGCGCTTCACGAAGATCCTCACGCGGCCGGCGAGCGAGCACGGCCCATCCACACTCTATCCGAGGAGTACTGCCTGTCAAGTTCCCGGCCGTCGTCCAGCCCCACTTCAGCCCCACTACCCCCATCGGCGCGCTGTCCGGACCGATCACAGTGTAGCGCCATCCTCCCCTACCGCTAAATGCCAGACCCCTTCGCTGTCGATGACCATCGCATCCGGGCCGGGGTAGGCGTCCCTGATCCGCGGCACCCCCGCCGGACCCAGGACCACCAATGCCGTGGAGAGGGCGTCGCTCCGCGCCGCACTGTTGTCCGCCACGGCAGCCAGTAGGGCGGCCGAGGTCGGTCTGCCCGTGCGAGGGTCAAGGACGTGGCCGACCTCACTCGACCCCGCGCGGTAGCTTCGACCGTGCGGAGCGGAAACGGATAGGGACCGGTCGCACAGTTGGACCACGCGAGACGCCGGCCCCGCAAGCTCCGGCCGCGGGTGCCGCACCATCACGGACCAGGCGCCGGCATCGGGCGGTGCGCCGATGGCCAGCACGGAACTGGTGCCGGCGTGCAGCAACCCAGAGCTGATCCCCGCGTCCCGGAGCACCTCCCCCGCTCTGTCGAGCGCGTACCCCTTACCGATCGCACCGAGATCGAGCGTCAGATCCGGTGAGTCGAACCAGACGGACTGCTCCTCCGGATGGAGGTGGAGATGGTGATAGCCGTACCGGGTACGGAGGGCGGTGAGGAAGGCCTCGTCGGGCGCTTCTCCTGTTTCACCGTAGGCACCCCAGCACTCGAGCAACGGGCCAATGGTCACGTCGAAGGCACCATCGAGCGCTGCAGACACCTCCTGTGCCAGTTCCAGCAGGCGGAAAAGTCGAGGTTCTACGCGAACGGGTGCCGATGCCGCGAAGGCATTCAACCCGGAAATCTCGCTCTCCCGGCGGAAGCGAGAGAGCTGACCTTCCAGGCGCTCGACCGCATCGAGCGCCTCTTCCGCGGCAGCCCGCAAACGCACCGTCTCCGTGCCCGGCAGCAGCACCTCCCAGCGGGTGCCCATCAGCAACCGAGCCTCGCGCACGGCGTCCATCAGGTGCTCGGGCGGACGCCGGAGCCCGTACCCTTGTAACGATGGTCCTCGCAGAAGGTGGCGCGTTCGCTGTAGGCGACGGCCCCGCACACACGGCAAACGCCGCTGACCGGTAGTCCCTGTTCTGGACGTCCCTCTTTTCGCGTGCCCACCGCCCAGCCGACCGCCAGCAGGACGGCACCGCACGCCGCCACAGGAATCCCCGCTCCCATCCCGAGACCGAAGAGGACCAACCCGATCCCGAGGGTTACGCCCCCCAACAGCAGCACGTTTCGTCCCACCCCACCGGGCCGGACGCGCGGTGCCGATTCGAGGCCCCTATCCCGCAGGACTGCCCGAACGTGTTCCGGCCCGATCCCCAACTCCTCGGCGATCGACTCGGCGTCGGAGACACTGAAGCTGCCATCCGGGGCTTGCGCCGGTTGCTCCAAGGAGCCCGCACGCTCTCCCGCGCGGCGCAACACTTCCGTCAGCTCATCCTGCGTCAGCAGTCGCTCGCCCGGCACCTGGTATCGCCTCCTCGCGGCAAAGACGTCAGGCGTTGATTTCGGAGAGTCGCGCCATCGCCGGCTGATCCAGGATGGTGATCTGATTCCGATCATCGATCATAACCCAGCCCTGCCGACGGAAGTAGCCCAACACCTTGTTCACGCTCTCCCTGGAAGCGCCGACCAGCGCACCCAGGTCCGTCTGCGTGAGGCGCAGGTCGATCCGTACTCCCTTCTGCGTCACGATCCCGTGCTGTTCCGCCAGGCGTTGGAGTTGCATCGCCAGCCGGCCATTCACATCGAGGGCGGAGTAGGCGAGATACGCCTCGGTCGTTCTGCGGAGTCGGCCCGCCAGCGTCTGCAGCAACCGCATAGAGATGCGGGGATACCGCTCGAGAATCTCGTTGAGGTCGTCCCGCGTCAGGATCAACAGCTCCGTCGGTGCCAGCGTGGTCGCGTCTGCCGAACGTTCCTCCCCGTCGATCACGGCCAGTTCGCCGAAGAAGTCGCCCTCGCTCAGAATGATGATGATGCAGTCCGACCCATCCGGCATCTCATTGTGGATCTTGACCTTGCCCTCGGCGATGACGTAGAGCGCCATGCCGAGGTCGTGCTTCCGGAAGATGGTGTCCCCCTCCCGATAACGGCGCTGCCGGGCGCGCTGCGCCACGATCGCCAGGTCGGAATCGGGGAGATCCTCGAAGAGGGGTACCTCGGCCAACAGGTCCTTGATCATCGGCGTTCACGGCTCCGGGCGATGGCGCCGGTTGGGCAGGCGCTGTTGAAATTCATGTGGGCCGCTGGCAGACAAAACCCCTGCCGAAGAGGACACCGGCTGCCGGATACTACTGGAGTTGGAAGGGCACAAGTTTGTGTGCGTTGACGATACCATCCGCGAAAGGTTCAAGCTTTGGGCGGCCACACTCAGCGTTCGGGGCGGCTCCAGGGGCGGAGAGTGGTGGTGACCGCTGGGCCGACCTGGGTCTGGTTGGATCCGGTGCGCTTCCTGGGCAACCGCTCGACGGGGCGAACGGGCCTGACGGTTGCCAGAGCGCTGTCGGCGGCAGGAGCCGAAGTCGTGCTGCTCTATGGACCCGGCCAGATCCGGCCGACAACTCGAGACAGGCACCGGATGGAGGTTCACGACTATGTGACCGTGGATGACCTGCAATCGCTTGGGCTGCTCGAGCTCACCCGCCGCCCGGCCAGCGCCCTTGTGCACGCTGCCGCTGTGGCCGACTATCAGCCCGCGACTGTGAGGCCGCACAAGCTACCTTCGACCGAAGCAGAGCTGATTCTTCGGCTGGTACCCACCGCGAAACTGCTCGATCTGTTTCGCGCCGCCGCCCCAAAAGCTGTGGTGATCGCCTTCAAGCTCGAATCAGGTCTGTCGACCGCGGAACTGTACCTTCGCGCCCGTCGAACTCTGGAGAGGGCGGGTGCCGACTACATCGTCGCGAACGATGCGAGCCGGATCAGCGACGGCCGCCACCCGGCCGCCATCCTCACCCGCGACGAGGTGATTGCCGAGACGTTGACGGAAGTCGAACTGGGTCATGCGATCACGCGCCTGCTCGCGGGCCGCCTCGGAGGCACACCGTGACGATCCGACTGGCCTGGGCGGTGGTTTGCCTCGGGTGCGGAGTCATTCCAACTTCACCGGCCGCCGCCCAGCGGGATCCCGCAGCGGCCAGGGAACTCTCCGTGCTGCGTCGAGAACTCCGCCTGCAGCGCTCGCGGGCCGAGGCTCGCGAGGTCGCCGTTGACAACGAGTTTACAGCAATGCGCGCAGAGTTGGGTGCCGAGAGGCGGCATGCCGAATCACTGCGCATCGAGTTGGATCGCATGCTCTGGGAGCAGCGAGCCCTCGGCGCGCTGGCCGCGCTGCTGGCCATTGCGGCGCTCATCACGGCTCGCAGGGCCCGGACGAGACACGCATTGGTCGAGAGTCGGACAGATGAGCAAGAATTGTTGGCCGGGGTTAAGCGGGCGCGTGAGCGGCTCCAACAACTGGAGGAGGGTTCCTCCAGCGGCGTGGTAAGCTAGGATCGCCATCACCTGAGGCCGGGGAACAATGAGAACGAAGACGAGTGTTGGACGAGACCTGCAGGACGTGCTGCTAGCGCAGTTGACTGAGAGCGAGCAAACTACGGTGCTCTACCTGCGGAACCGCATGTCCGTCCGCGGCCGGGTGCTCGACTTCGACTCGTATGTGATCCTGTTCGACCCGCAGGATGGCACCTCGCCACAACTCGTCTACAAGAGTGCCGTCGTCTCCATCGTTGGTCCTCGCCGCTTCGCGCTGGGCCCGGTCCCTCGCCGATCCGGTCCTCCGCGCCGCTCGGCGGCCTCGGACGAGGGCGTCGCCTCTAATCCCGAATAACCGGTCGGCGTGCCAGCGGTCACCGGGGTGGTGTGATACGACATGCACCGACGCCCGTCTGTCGGGCATCGAGGAGCGCGTGTGTCGGAACGGGTTCGGGTCGGGATCATCGGGCTGGGCATGGGCCGAAACCACGCCATCGGCTTTCGCGACTGCCCCGAGGCGACCGTGGTCTCGCTCTGCGACCAGGACGAAGAGCGGTGCCACCGGGTAGCCGCGGAGGTGCATCCCTGGCGGACCACCGGTTCCGTTGAGGAAATCCTCGCCGACCCGGACATCGACGCGGTAGCAATAGCCCTTCCCAACCGATTGCACGCGTCCGTCGCGATCGAGGCCTTCAACCGGGGCAAACATGTCCTCTGCGAGAAGCCTCTCGCTATGGACGCCGCCGAGGCCGGGGCCATGCTGGAGGCCGCGCGATCGGCGGACCGGACGCTGATGGTCCACTTCAACTACCGCTTCCAGCCCGCATCCCGGGCTATCTGGGCTGCCGTTCAGGCAGGCACTCTTGGAGAGATCTACTTCAGTCGATCCGTCTGGCACCGCACCCGCGGCATCCCGGGGATGGGGGGTTGGTTCACCCGCCGCGAATCCTCCGGCGGGGGGGCGCTGATCGACCTCGGGGTGCACCGTCTCGACCTGGCACTCTGGCTGATGGGACACCCCCGACCCGTGAGTGTCAGCGGCAGTTGCTACGATCACCTCGGCCGCCAGCAGGCAGAGCGTGAAGGCAAGACGTTTGACGTGGACGATCTGGCCGCGGCCTACATCCGCTTCGAGGGCGGGGCAACACTCGTACTGGAGTCCAGTTGGGCCTCCAATAGCGAGAAGCGGGAGGATCAATCCACGCAACTCTTCGGCACCCGCGGCGGCGCAGTGATGCGCAACTGGGACGAAGGCTACCAGTACGAAGCCCGTCTGTTCCTTGACCGGGAGAGCTGGGTCGAGGCCGTCGTCCCAGAGTACCCGACAGTGGTGGAGAGTGCGCAGCAGCACTTCTGCAGGAGCATCCTCAGCGGCACCATCCCCATCGGGAGCGGCGCGGAAGGGCTGATGGTGATGCGGATTCTGGACGCGATTTACGAGAGCGCACAGTCCGGGCGGGAAGTCCGGCTGGACGCAGCGTAACCTGCGCACGTATTCCGATCCGCGACGCCCGTTCCGGGCGCCGCGGGCTTGATCACTCGTCCGGATCTGGCTGCAGCACTGTCTCGATGGCAGCACGGATCACCGAAGACTCGAAGCCACGCCGGGCCAGGACATCGTAGAGCTTCCGACGCACGGCGTGGGCAGCTACCCCAGGTAGAGAGCCAGCCTTCTTGCGAGCCAGCTTCTCCGCGGCCTCCCGCTGCGCTTGCTGATCCAACCCGGCGAGCGCCTCCTCGGCCATCTCGCCATCCACGCCACGGCTGATAAGCTCGGAACGGATCCGGCGGGCACCCAGGCTGGTCGCCTTCCGTTCCACGAGGCGCTCCGCGAGCGAGGCATCGTCGACGCCACCGTAGGTTCGGACCGCCTCCAGCCCCGCCTCGATCCCCTCGGGGGAAAACCCCCGGTCACGCAATCGGCGCCGGATTTCGACGAGAGTCAACTCCCGGGCAGCCACGCACGCAAGGGCCACATCTCGGGCAGCGCGAGTCTCCTCAGCCTTGAGTCGCTCCCGGAAGCCGGGATCATCCGTTTCGTCCCCCGGGGCCAACTGGAGCGCCGTCGCCACCCGTGCGGGCAGGTCGAACGCCCGTTCCCCGTCGACGAACACGCTGACAACACGCGTCCCGCGGCGGGAGTCCTCAATGGCCGTCACCACTCCCACGGTACCCGGCCCCTCCAAACGTCACCTCGGGACGGACACTGTGCCGCTCGGGTCTCACTCCTCATCGTCATCCGTGCCGTTGGAGGCAGCGGCCCGTGCCGTGTTGCCAAGCACCAGCTCATTTCGCAGCGCGGCAGCGGCGCGGATCTTCGTCTCGAGTTCCTGCATCACGGAGGGGTTCTCTTCGAGGAACGTGCGGGCGTTCTCGCGCCCCTGGCCCAGGCGCACGTCGCCGTAGTTGAACCAGGCTCCCGTCTTGCTGATCAGCCCCATCTCCAGGGACAGGTCAAGCACGCCGCCGCTCACGGAGATGCCCTTGCCGAACATAATGTCGAACTCCGCCTGCTTGAACGGCGGCGCCACCTTGTTCTTTACGACCTTCACACGAACCCTGGAGCCGACGATGTCCGTGCCCTGCTTCACGGAATCGATGCGGCGCACTTCGAGCCGGACGGTCGCCCAGAACTTCAGTGCCCTCCCGCCTGGGGTTGTCTCCGGGTTGCCGAACATCACGCCGATCTTCTCGCGGATCTGGTTGATGAAGATACAGACGGTGTTCGCATTGGAGACGATCCCGCCCAGTTTGCGGAGCGCCTGGCTCATGAGTCGGGCCTGCAGCCCGACGTGCGCATCCCCCATCTCGCCCTCGATCTCCGACTTCGGCACCAGGGCTGCCACGGAGTCCAGCACGATGACGTCAAGGGCATTCGACCGCGCGAGGGCGTCGAGGATCTCGAGCGCCTCCTCACCGGTGTCCGGCTGCGCCACGAGCAGTTGATCGATGTCGACGCCGAGGTTGCGTGCGTAGATCGGGTCGACGGAGTGCTCGGCGTCGATGAACGCGCACTGCCCACCCGCCTTCTGCGCCTCGGCGATGATGTGGTACGCCAGCGTCGTCTTGCCGGACGATTCCTGGCCATAGATCTCGATGATCCGACCCTTCGGCACGCCGCCGACGCCCAGGGCCAGGTCCAGCGACAACGAGCCCGTGGAGATCACCTCCGTGGCGAGATTCTCGCGGCTGCCAAGCCGCATGATCGAGCCTCGCCCATATTTCTTCTGAATATTGCCAACCGCCATTTCAAGCGATCGAAGCTTATCCATCGTCATGCTCCCGCGGCCTTGCCGCCTGTTACTTCCAGTTCCTACTCCGAAGCCGGTCGCTCCTGCCTCGCCGGCAAGCGCCACGTCTCCAAAACCTCATACCGGGAACCCGCGCGACCCAGCCTGCTGCGGACCAGGCACCAGTGGTCCATCTCCCAAACCGGCCCGGAGACCGGGCTTCCGGTTAGCCCGGCGGGCATCGCCATTGGGACGGATCGAGCCCTCCGCGCCCGACCGATGGTCAAATGCGGCCGAAATGGACGGGTCTCTCGCGGCCAGCCCATCTCTGCCGCCACCCGGTCCACCGCCTCCGCCCACGCCCCCAGCATCTCGATCTCCCCGCCCTCCAGGCCGAGCCATGCTCCCCGAACCCTGTGGGCGGTCGGGAAAAACTCTGCCTCACCCACGGTCACCATTATATGCGAAAATCCGTTTGCAATATCCTGCAACCGAACGCGGAGCAGGCCGGTTTTTTCCGGGGAGGTATCGCCCAGAAACTTCAGGGTGATGTGGAGCTGCTCCGGCGGCGTCCAGCGCCAATTGAGCGCGGGCCGCAATGACGCTTGCGCCGCGAGCGCATAGGCGCGGACGGGCGCCGCAGCCATCACAGCGACGAACAAGCGCGAGGGAGCTTCCGGCGGCTCAGAGAGGTGCATCACCGATCAAGACCGCGCGCACCATCTGCAGAGCTACCTGCCCGCTTCGGTGGCGAACCGTGTCGCGGTGCCCGACAAAGTGGTTTTCCCGAACCCACACGCGGCCCTCAGCGGCCAGACCGACGTAAACGAGGCCGACCGGCTTGGCGGGGGTACCCCCATCCGGGCCAGCCACGCCGGTTATCGAGACGCCGATTTCAGCGCCGAGGCGCTCCCGGGCACCGAGCGCCATGGCAGCGGCGGTCGCTTCGCTCACGGCACCGTGCGTCGCCAGTACTTCGGGAGATACGCCGAGCAGTCGCTCCTTGACCCGATTGCTGTAGGAAATAATGCCGCCCAGGAAGACGGCACTGCTCCCCGACACGCGGGTGAGGCGCGCTCCCAACCCGCCGCCGGTACAGCTCTCCGCCACGGCCAGGGTTTTCCCGCTTGCGCGCAATTCGCCGACTACGGCCTCCTCCAGGGTCACGTCGTCGATGCCGTAGAGATGATGACCAAGCCGACGACGGAGTTCCGCCTCCACCGGTGCGATGAGGGCTGCCCCCGCCTCCCGGCTGGACGCCTTCGCACCCGCTCGCAAATGTACCTCCCCCACGTGCGCCAGGGGAGCAAGGGTCGGATTGGAGCCATGAATGAGATCGTGCACCACCTCTTCGATGGCCGACTCGCCGATGCCGCAGAAGCGGAACACGCGAGTGACCAGGTACTCGCGCGTCCCCGAGATTCGCTCCGTCAGGAGGGGCACCACGTGGTTCTCGACCATCGGGATCATCTCGTGAGGCGGTCCAGGTAGTGAGATGATGATCTTCTGATCCTTCTCCAGCAGTGCGCCCGGGGCAGTCCCGTTTGGATTCGGAATCATCGAGCCGTCTTCATACCGCAGGGCCTGCTTCTCATTGCGCGCCGGCATTGGTATTCCGCGACGATCAAAGAACGCCCGGAGATGCAACAGCGAGGGTGCGTCCATCACCAGCCTCTGACCGAACACTTCGGCGACGCACTCCTTTGTAAGGTCGTCCTCAGTCGGGCCGAGCCCCCCCGTGGTGATGATCAGATCTGCCCGCTCTCGCGCACGCCGCAGCGTCTCGTTGACCCGGGCCGCGTTGTCCCCAACAGTGGACTTGTAAAACAGGTCGATGCCGAGACCGGCGAGGGTCCGCCCCAGGTACGAAGCATTGGTGTCGTTGATCTGGCCGAGCAACAACTCGGTACCGATGGACAGGATCTCGGCTACCATCTCTCGCCTCCCCGGCACCGCAATTGGTCCGGGGAATTATGCGTGCCGACGGCCTGCGGAACTAGAGCCGTGCGGTCTCGACACCGACGATAGCACGCAGCCGCCGCACTCCCGAGCCGGTGGCACCGATCTCCAGCCCGACTGTCGCCCCCACTTCCAGGGAGAGCTCGCCCTCAGATCCTGTCGCTCCCTCGCCGGAGAGACGGTACGAGTAGGAGCCGGCGGGCAATGGGACGGGGACAGCGTCTCCCGCGGCGATGGAAATGGTCCGGTTTTCTTTCGGCCGACCAGGTTGTTCGAGGCTGAGATGGACGATGCGCTCCGTGGTGTTGCGAATCTGGAGCACCGCGCCGTCGGGCGGGGCGGGAATCCGCAATGGCGCAGGTTCGGGAAGCGATGCTTCGGTGGAAACGCTTCCCGGGAAGCGACCGCGCTCGCCCACGACCATCGGCCCCGGTGGGACGCCACCCGTGGCCAGGCCCTGCGGGTGCGACGGCGGCACCTGGCCGGGAGCACCTGGCGTCGGCCTGTCGCGAATGCGAACAACCGGCGGGATCCAGGACGGGTCGTCCGTCGAACCTGCGGGTGCGCCGACCGCGCGGGATCCTCCCGGCGTAGGGGCGGATGCCTCTTTCGGAGCGGGCGGCATGGTCATGCCGGACACCGCAGGTCCTTGTGCAGAGCCGGGAGGATCGCTGGCCATTCGCCCCAGGGCGTAGCCCCCGATACCGACAGCCAACCCGGCAGCCGCCAACAGGGCAACGACCAAGATCCGGGGACCTTCGGAGCCGGCCGTGAACCAGCTCATGGTTCGCTCGGCACCCATGCCCGCGGGGATCGTCCGCTCGGCGGTCGCAGAGGAGTCCGGCGCGTCAAAGCGCTGACTGCTGCAGGACCAGCAGCGGTCTTCATTCAGCAAGCAAAGGCTGCCGCAATCGGAGCAGGACTTTCGAATCAAGGGCGTGGAGTCGCCGCGGCGAGGCCGCGCATAGGATGATTGACCGACTCTTTGGATGCTTCGATCCCGCAGATGGTTCCGCTGATCTGCCGGAGAGGCATGGCTTGCTTCCGTCACCCAAGCTTCCATTCCCCAACTCCAGCGGTGCTGCCACTCACCGTCTCGCCGTCTGCTGGCTGGGCGAAGTGGAGTACTCGGCAGCCGTGGACCTGCAGCAGCGAGTCCACACGGCCGTCCGCGCAGGCGATCTGCCGGATACCCTCCTGCTTCTCACCCACCCTCGGGTGATCACGTTGGGTCGCGGCGCCGATCCGGACCACGTCGTCGCCTCGGAAGCCATGCTGGCGGCGGAGGGGGTGGCACTCCACGCCTCGGGCCGGGGGGGAGACGTGACGTACCACGGCCCCGGTCAGCTCGTCGGGTACCCGATCCTGGACTTGAACCGGCATGGGCGCGATGTCCACCAGTACCTCCGACGGCTGGAAGAGTCGCTGATTCAGGCTGTTGCTCGGTTCGGCGTCGTCGGCTGCAGGTCACCCGGGCAGACTGGCGTGTGGGTTGGGGACGAGAAGATCGCCGCGCTCGGGATCGCCGTGAGGCACTGGGTGACCTGGCACGGATTTGCTTTGAATGTCGATCCTCGACTCGACGACTTCGCGCTGATCGTCCCTTGCGGGATCCGCGATCGGGGAGTCACGTCGCTGGCGAGCCTCCTGGGGGCGAAGGCACCCACTGTGGCCGCACTCCGGGAGCCCGTCGCCGCCGCAGTCGCCGCGGAGTTCGGACTTGAGCTCGCGGAGATCGCGCCGGCTGACCTCACGACCGAGTAAACCGCCCTTCTGCCCTACGCGACCGCCGCCACCACCGTCACGGGGGCGCTTCGGCGCACCACCGCCAGAAAGAGTTCCACAAGCCCCGGGTCGAACTGGGTCCCCGACCCACGGCGGATGTTCTCCTGCGCCTCCATCTCGGTGAGCGGGGGTCGGTAAGGTCGCGGAGAAAGCATCGCATCGTAGGCGTCGGCGATGGAGAGGATGCGCGCGAGGAGCGGGATCTGTTCTCCGGCCAGCCCGTCGGGGTAGCCCTTGCCGTCCCAACGCTCCTGGTGGTGACGGATGATGGGCAGCACCTGGTCAGCGCACCGAAGCGGGCCGCAGATCCGCTCGCCGACTTCGGGATGGAGTTTGATCTCGTTGTACTCCTCCTCTGTCAGCTTGCCGGTCTTCAGCAACACTTCTTCCCGCACCGCGATCTTGCCAATGTCGTGCAGCACGGCGCCCTTGCGCAGGTTCTCCAGGTCGTCATCCATCAGCCCCAGCGCGCGCCCCAATCCGCAGGCCAGCCTGGCCAGACGTTGCGTGTCCCCCACACTTTGCGAGACCTTGCTCTCCAGCATGCGGGCCAGGCCGAAGATCACGTTCTCGGTTGTCTCGACCTGATCGTTCAGTCGCTTTACGCGCACCAGGGACTTTACCCGGGCCAGCAACTCGAGCTTGTTGACCGGGCGACCGAGGAAGTCTTCCGCCCCGACTTCGAGCCCGCGGATCTTCTCGTCCTGGGCCCCGTCCTGCACCAGCATCATCACGGGGATGTTGCGAGTGGAGGGATGCGCCTTCACCCGCTCGCAGAGTTGATAGGCGTTGAGTCGGGGGATGCCGACATCCAGAATCGCGACCTCCGGATCGCTCTTGCGAATGGTCCGTAGTGCCTCCTCGCCATCTGTGGCGATGAGTACTGTATGACCGACGCCTTCAAGATACTCGCCCAATTGGCGCGCAGCCGCCGGCTGTCGATCAGCCACGAGCACACGAGCCCCGGGTGTCAGGCCCAGATCTTCGCTGGTCATTCGCTCTCTCTCCACCGGATAGATCGGATCGGCGCGTCGGGGTCTCCCTCGCGATCCTGCACGGGAGAATAGTGGCACGCCGACCTTCACGCTGGAGGGGGAGTGGGTGAGTTTGGGCTCAATTCACCGGGGTCGCAGCTCCGTCACCCCGCCCATATAGGGCTGCAGCGCAGCGGGCACGCGAACGGACCCGTCCGCCTGCTGGTGGTTCTCCAGGAGCGGAATCAAGATGCGCGGGCTGGCGATCGCCGTATTGTTGAGCGTGGTGCAGAACCGCATCCGGCCATCCGCGTCGCGGTAACGCAGATTCAGGCGACGGGCCTGAAACTCGCCGAGAGTCGAACACGAGTGCGTCTCGGAGTAGGCGTTCCGGCTGGGCATCCAGGTCTCAACCTCGTGTTTGAGGCTCTGGCCCATCCCGAGTTCGCCGGTGCAGGCCTGGGCGACCCGGTGGGGCAGCTCGAGCGCCTGCAGGATTCCCTCAGCATTCCCGAGCAGCCGCAGATGCTCGGCCCGCACCATCTCCGGCTCGCTCGAGCTGATGACTACCTGCTCGATCTTGCGGAACTGGTGGACCCGGTAGAATCCGCGTGTGTCCTTTCCGGCAGCACCCGCCTCTCGACGAAAGCAGGAGCTGACGCCGCAATACCTGCGCGGCAGCGAAGTGAGCCCGAGTACGTCGTCCAGATGGTAGGCGCACAGCGAGACTTCCGACGTGCCGATCAAGTAGAGCTCATCGCGCTCAATGGCATACGCCTCCTGGCGCCCCAGCGGGAAGTAGCCCGTGCCGGTCATCGCCGCGTCCCGCACGAGCTCGGGGACGATCATTGGCGAGTACCCGCGCGCGTTGAGGAAATCGACCGCAAAGCGGAGCAGCGCCATCTCCAACAGCACGCCATCGTTCTTCAGGAAGATGAAGCGGCTGCCCGAAACTTTCCCGCCCGCCTGGAAGTCGGCGAGGTCCAGCCGCTGGGCTATCTCCACATGGTCCGCGGGCTGGAAGTCGAAGCTCCGCGGGGTGCCCCAACGGCGAACTTCTACGTTGTCGTCCTCGCCGGCCCCAATGGGCACGCTTGGGTCGGGGAGGTTGGGGACCGTGAGGAGCGCCTGGTCGAGCGCGGCCTCCGTCTCGCGGAGCTCGGGCTCGAGTTGCTCCAGCCTCTCGCGGACCTTCCGCGCCTCTTCCAGTCCGGCGGGACGCTCCTCCGGCGACAGCTTCCCGAGGCCTTTGGACAGGCGGTTCCTCTCACCGCGCAGGGCTTCCACCTCGGCCCGCATCGAACGCAGCCGCTCGTCGAGGGCGATGACTGCATCAATGTCGGCGGGGATCCGCTTGTTGACGGCGGCGGCGCGGAAGAGGTCGGGTTGTTCACGAAACAGGCGGATGTCGATCATTCGGGGACCCTGAAGGCGGGGAAGGAATAGCCCGGATCGCGCTGAAGCTGGATCGGGGCCGGTGCCGGCACGGCCGCGCGGGCCGGAAGCGGAGCCGAGTATAGCATGCGCCGTCTTTCCGGCTGAAGGCGACGCGAGGAGCGGCGATGCAGGCGGCGATGCAGGCGGCGATGCAGAAAGTGTTCGTGACCCGGCAAATCCCCGAGCCGGGCATCCGACGGCTGCAGGAAGCAGCCCCGGAGGTGGAAACGGAAATCTGGCCGGGCGAAATGCCTCCGCCATCGGACGTGCTGCGCGGACACGCCTCCGGGGCCAACGCTTTGCTCTGCCTGCTCACTGACCGCGTGGATGACGCCCTACTCTCCGCGTGTCCCGGCCTGCGCGTGGTCAGCCAGATGGCGGTGGGCTACGACAACATCGATGTCGATGCCTGCACCCGCCGGGGCATCCCTGTCTGCAACACCCCGGGAGTGCTCACCGAGACCAGCGCGGAACTGGCCTTTGCCCTCCTCATGGCGACGAGCCGCCGCATCGTCGAGGCGGATCGCTACTGCCGGTCTGGGGCGTGGCAGACCTGGGATCCCAATCTGCTGTTGGGGCGGGATCTCTTCGGGGCAACTCTCGGCGTGGTTGGATTGGGCCGGATCGGTCTGGAAGTAGCCCGGCGTGCGCGGGCCTTCCAGATGCGAGTCCTCTACACAGGCCCGCGGCGAAAGCTCGAACAGGAGGCGGAGCTCGCTGCGGAGTACCGTCCGCTGGACGCCCTCCTGGCCGAGAGCGACTTCGTCAGCTTGCATCTCCCCCTTTCCGCCGATACGCGGCACCTCATCGGGGACCGGGAACTTCGGCTGATGAAGCGGTCCGCCATCTTGATCAACACTGCGCGGGGACCCGTGCTGGACCAGGCAGCCCTGTACCGCGCTCTCGTGGATGGCGTGATCCTGGCCGCGGGGCTCGATGTGTTCGAGGTGGAGCCTGTCCCAGGTGATGAGCCGCTGCTCGCGCTGCCGAATGTGGTGGTGCTGCCGCACATCGCCAGCGCCAGTGTCGCGACGCGAGGCAGGATGGCTGAGATGGCCGCCGAGAACCTGCTCGCCGTGTTGCGGCGAGTGCCCGCGCCGCACACCGTCAACCCCCAGGTCTACGACCGCATCCGAGAGTGAGTCCCCGTGTCCGCACCTCCCGCCATTGCCCTCACCGCCGCCATCTACCGCGACCCGGACAACGACGTCGCCAGAGCCCTCCGTGCCCGGGGGTATGAAGTCCGCTGCCATACCTCGGCGGTGATGCCGGATCCCGCGACCGTCGCCGAGATGCTCCGCGGGGCAGTGGGGATCATCGCCGGGAGCGAGCCGCTGACGCGGGAGTTGCTCTCCGGCGCGCCGGATCTACGGGTGATCTCCCGAAATGGCGTGGGGTATGACGCCATCGATCTCGACGCCGCCACGGATCTCGGGATCGTGGTGACCTACATCCCGGATGCGATGGTGGACGCCGTCGCTGACCTCGCATTCGGCCTGCTGCTGGCGTGCGCCCGCCGCATCCCGGAACTGAGTGCGGGGATGCGACGCGGGGAGTGGCCCCGCTTGATGGGCGCGGACGTCACCGGTCGCACCCTCGGCATCATTGGCACCGGCCGGATCGGGATGGCCGTCGCCCGGCGGGCGCGCGGGTTCCGCATGCGCCTGGTTGGTGCCGACCCAACCCCCAACCCCCTCTTCGTCGAAGAGGTCGGCGGCGATTACCTGCCGCTGGATGAACTGTTGGAGGTCGCCGACTTCGTGACCCTCCACCTGCCATCCCTGGCTTCCACGCGCGGCATCCTGGCCGAGAATGAGTTGGGCAGGATGAAGCCCGGCAGCATTCTCGTTAACACGGCGCGCGGCGCCCTTATCGACGAGGCGGCGCTACTGCGAAACCTGGATAGCGGGCGGATCGCGATGGCGGGGCTCGATGTGCTGGTGGAGGAGCCGCCGACGCCGGGAAGTGACTCCGATCGCCTCGCCAGGCATCCATCGGTCGTGCCCGTGCCCCACATCGGTGCCTTCACTCCCAAGACGATCGACCGGATGGCGGCGATCGCCCTGGAGAATCTCGTCTCCGTGCTTGAAGGACGGCGACCTCAACATGTGATCAACCCGGCCGTTTACGAGCGCAGTGTGCGGACGCCGGCGCCGCTGCCCAGATGATGACGCGGTTGATCGGCCACCGGGGAGCCCCCCGCCTGGCGCCGGAGAACACTCTGCCCTCGTTCGCGGCGGCGCTGAAGGCGGGAGCATCGGGGATCGAGTGCGACGTGAGGCTATCGTCAGACGGCGTCCCAATCGTCTTTCACGATGACCGCCTCGAGCGACTCACCCCCGGATCAGGTCGGGTGAACACGCGCAGTGCCGCTGAGCTGACCTCTCTGCCTGTGCTGCCCGGAGCCTTCGGGGGGAGTTTTCCGGACGTTTGTATCCCGACACTCGGTGCCGTGCTGGATGCGACCCCGCCCAACGTGCTCCTGGTGATCGAGTTGAAGGTCGACGAAGACTCGCCAACCGAACTCGTCGCCGCGGTGCTGAAGTGCCTGCCACCGAACGGGCGCTGCTTCCGACTGATCTCGTTCGACGCGCAAGCCCTTGTGTTCGCCCGGTCGGCCGGCGTGGTGACGGAGAACCTGGGTTTGCTTCGGTCCGCGGATCAGGCGCCGAGCGCCATTTCGGCCGTTGTTCGTGCCCAGTGCGCATGGCTGCACCTTGGTGAGCCGGGCGTGGACCCCGGACTCATCGGACGGGCCCGCGATGCGGGCATCCACCTCAACGCCTGGACGGTGAACGTCCCGCAACGAGGCGCCGAATTGCGGGATCTGGGCGTGGACGAGCTCACCACCGACGATCCGCTGCTGCTTCCGCAGGCAATGTAGCCTCGGTGCAGGATAGGGGCCTGGGCAGGGGCAACGCACCTTAGTCTCAGTAGGCGCCCCGAGGTCTTCCGATGATGCGCTCCGGTTCGACATGTATCGCGCTCGCCGCCGCGGTGTTCTGCACCCTGCTGCTGTCGCCGGCACCGGCGCTTTCCTCGCGCCATCCCGTCCTACGGGGTGAGCCCGGGGTCATGACGACGGGCCGACCCATCCTCTTTGCGGTTACCCGGCCGCTCCGCGACATCGCAGCGGAAGAATGGGCCAGGCTGCGCAGCGGTGCTCGGACGGGGCCCTCCGAACTGGAGCGCCCGAACGGCTGGCGCCACCTCAAGCCCCGCGATCCGGTGCAGGCCAACAAGAACAATCACGACGGTGCCCTGCAGACCGCGTTCCGAGAACCGACGGCTCTGGATCCACCGCTGGTCAGCTTCGAAGGGTGCTCGAACGAGGACAACTTCGCCGCCTACGGCAGTCGGGTATCGCCCCCAGACACGTGCGGCGATGTCGGCCCGAACCATTTCGTCCAGCAGGTCAACCTGTTGGCCCGCGTGTTCAGCAAGACCGGGACGCCCCTCTCCCCGCCCTTCAAGCTGAGCAGCCTCTTCGCCGCGCTCGGAGGCCCATGCGCCACGAGGAATGACGGTGATCCGATCGTGCTCTACGATCCCCTGGCTGACCGGTGGGTCCTCAGCCAGTTCTGCATCGCCAGCGGCAGCATCAATACTCCGCCCTTCATCGAATGCATCGCCGTCTCTCGCACCGCCGACCCGCTCGGACAGTACTACGCCTACGGGTTCATCACGCCGGGCGACCGTTTCCCGGACTATCCCAAATTGGGCGTCTGGCCGGACGGCTACTACATGGGGGTGAACCAGTTCCAGAACTCCCAGTACGCGGAAGCCGGAGTGTTTGCGTTCGACCGGGAACGCATGCTCCGAGGTGACCCCTCTGCCGGGTTCATCTACTTCGACATGGCCCAGATACCCGGCGACGATTTCACGCCGCTTCCTGCAGACGTGGATGGCCTCGTCCCACCGGCCCCCGGGCAACCATGTCCCTTCGTGGAGCTGCAGTATCAGACCAGCGGCTTCACGGTCAGCGGCCGCTACCGCGTGTTCGACTTCCACGCCGACTTCAACAACCCGGCGGCGTCCACGTTCGCCGAGCGGGCCGAAAGTCCCGTCGTCGCGGCGGATTGGAACACGCAGGAGCCATTCGACAGGAGGCCCATCGAACAACCCAGCCCCGCATCGGTGCCGACCAACAACCTGGATGCGCTCAGCGGTCGCCTGATGCATCGACTGCAGTACCGGTCATTCGGCCCCGGAGGCGGAGAATCCCTGGCGCTCAACCACTCGGTCCAGGTGAGTCAGGACCCGGCGGCAAAGCGGATGGGCGTTCGCTACTGCCAACTGATGCGCTCCTCGCCGGGTTCCGTCTGGCAGGCGGTGGAGCAGGCGACGTTGGCCCCGGCCGGCGACTCCCACTCTCGCTGGACAGGCAGCACCGCTGTCGACTGGCAAGGCAACCTGGCCGTCGGATACAGCGTCTCCAGCCGGACGGTCTTCCCCCACATCCGTTTTGCGGCCCGACTCGCCGGCGATCCGCCCAACGGTCTCGCACAGGGTGAGCAGGTGCTGATCGACGGCACGGGCGTGCAGAGAACCACGAGCAACCGATGGGGCGACTACTCCGCCCTCTGTGTGGACCCCGCGGACGACTCCACCTTCTGGTTCACGAGCGAGTACTACACGCTGGCGGGCCAGCAGGCATCCACGGCAGGATGGCAAACGCGCATCGGGGCCTTTCGCCTGCCGGGTGCGCTGCCGGCGCCGCGTGGCAGCGTTGACGGGCTGGTCACGGACATCACAACCGGACAACCTGTGCCAGGCGCGGTCGTGGAGACCCTCGGGATCCAGCGATCTGCGGGTGCCAACGGCAGTTATAGCCTGCCCCTGTCTCCCGGCACTTACGACCTCACGGCATCTGCGCCCGGTTATCTCCCCAATTCCGCCTCCGGCGTGCCGGTGGTGGATGACCAGTCCACCACACGCAATTTCGCCCTGACGCGCGTGCCAGTGGTGATTGCGGGCACAGCGACACTGGACCAGGAGAGCTGCACGCCCGGCAACGGCGTCCTCGATCCGGGTGAATTGGTGACGGTTTCGTTCACCCTGACCAACACGGGCCCGTTCGCCGGGTCCAACCTGGTTGCGCGCCTGCTGAACGGAAACGGCGTGGTGCCTCGCTCCGGCCCACAGAGCTACGGGAACCTGGCCGGCTCCGGGGGCACCGCCACCCGACAGTTCACCTTCAACGTCTCGGAGCAGACAGCCTGCGGCGGTACAGTTCTGCCGGTGCTCGAGTTGGAGAACGCCGGGGCGGTGGTGGGTGCCGTGACGTTTCTGATGGCCGTCGGGTCACCCAACGTCGTGCTCCAGGAAGCCTTCGATGGCGTCACCGCGCCGGCCCTCCCCAGCGGCTGGACGTCGGAGGTAGTGGGGCCGATCCAGCCGTGGTCGGCCTCCACGAGTACCCCCGCTTCTGTCCCGAACTGTGCCCTCGCCACCGTTAGCGCCAGCGTCTCCGAGACTCGGCTCACCAGCCCCGGCATCCTCATCCCATCCGCGTCCGGCGAACTCCGATTCCGCCAACTCTTCCTGCTCCACGGCCTCCGCGACGGCGGCGTACTCGAGGTATCGGAGGATGGGCTGGCCTTCGTTGACGCGATGACGGCTGGCTGCACCTTTGCAACCGGCGGCTACACCGGCGTACTGACGACGGGGACGGGCAACCCCCTCGCCGGCCGGGCGGCGTGGACGGGCAACGGCGGCGTCTACACGGATGTGGTCGCGCGGCTCCCTGCCGCCTTCTCGGGCAAGACGATCTTCTTCCGCTGGCGGCTGGGCTGCGAGACCGGAGGCTCGGCCGGGAGCTGGCGCATCGACGACGTGCGCGTCTACGGTGGCTACAACTGCTGCACGCAAGCTTGCGAATTGATCTGCCCGCCGGACGTGACGGTGGACGCCGCGCCGAACCAGTGCGGCGCACTGGTCACCTATCCGGAACCGCAGACAACCGGCCTCTGCGGCAGCGTCAGTTGCTCACCCCCTTCCGGCAGCTTCTTCAGCGTGGGGACCACCGTCGTCACATGCACGGCGGCAGCGGGGAACACCTGCACGTTTCGTGTGACCGTGCGCGACGCCCAGGCACCCGGGATCTCCTGCCCCACCAACGTGATCGCCACCCAGACGGATGTGCACGGTGCCGTGGCGAGCTACCCTTCGCCGGTGATCGGCGACAACTGTCCGGGGGCCGGCGTCGCCTGTGTCCCACCGTCAGGCAGTGTGTTCCCGGTCGGCACGACGCCGGTGACCTGCACCGCCCAGGACGCTTCGGGAAACACCACCCAGTGCGTATTCGACGTCACCGTGGTACCGCCCGCCAGCAATGGGAAGTCGGTGGTCGGGTCCGGGACCCTGAGTCGGCCCAAGAAGGCGACCTTCAAGGCGGAGATCACCCGCAAGCGCGGCGTGCTCGGCGGGTCGCTTCGGTACAAGGACCCTGTTCTGGGCCGTACGCTGAGGAGCACGCGGATTACCGCGCTGGTGATCCCCTCCGCCAGGCAGGCCATGATCTACGGAGTGGGCACCATCAATGGGGCCGGCACGTTCAACTTCATCGCGAACGCCCGTCGGAAAGGCTCCAAGAGCTCCTTCGGCATCACCATTGAGAATGGCGACACAGCGGTGCTGCAAAAGACCACCGGGGAGGGGATCACGATCAAGCGCTGAGGGGCCGGCGAATCCGTGGCCGAGCCGCAAATGCCGAGCTGGTGGGCGACCCAGCCAGCCGTGCCCCCGAGACGACCCGCCTCAGGCCTGGCCGGGGACCCGTGAATGTGCGACCGGCTGGGCCGGGGTAGGCTTGCTCCTTTGGGAGGGATGCTGCCGCTGTCCCGGGTCCATGTCGTTCATCCGAGCCAGATGGGGGTCCGCACTCATCCGCGCCCGACCGCAGAGGGCAGAAACCGGCACGCATCCGAAGGACCGGCTGTCCTCCGAATTGGAGAGGTTGTCTCCCAGCAGGAACACGCTGTCTTCCGGCACCTGGATCCGCCGGATCTTGTAGACCGCGCTCCCCGTAGTCAGCCGACGTCGCAGCGAGGGAACGGCCGAACGTCGCACTGGGGCAATCCAGTCCGTTCCTGACGAGAATAGATAGACCGTAGAGCCCGGTTCGCCGTACACCCGCTTGATGTACGTGTTGCCTGCGTGCCGAAAGACGACCACGTCCCCCTCGCGGGGCTGGTGGGTGCTGAAGTACAACCGATCGGTCCAGAGCAGCTTACCGGCGGAGATCGTGGGTGCCATAGAGTCGCCCACCACCACCGTGGGCTGGAACTGGCTGCCCGTGAGCGCAAGCAAACCGACGAACCCATAGAGGCTGGCTCGCTGGGGAAGTCGGGAAATCTGAAGGCTTAGTCTCATCTGTCTATCGCTTCTGAGATCGGTAGGGTTTCATTCGGTTGATTGCTTGCCGGACGGACGTTGGTTGACGCATGTATGAACGCTGGGGCCTGGCCGATGTTGCGCGGCCACCGCCGCACCATCACTCCGCCAGGACCTCCTATGCACTCTGACTCGCTCCAAGATCGGCTGGTTCCCATCCGCCTGCTCGCGATGGACGTGGACGGCGTCCTGACAGCCGGTGATGTGACCTGGATTATTGGAACGAATGCCGCCGTTGCTGAGGCCAAGTCCTTCAATGTAAAGGACGGGTTGGGATTGGGAATCGTTCACCATGCCGGGATTCGCACCGCATGGATCACCGGCCGGCGGTCCGACGTGGTGGAATACCGGGGCCGTGAGCTCGGTATCGGTCATATCTGCCAGGGTGCCCGGGACAAGCGTGCGGTCCTCGCCTCTCTGACCAACCGCCTTGGACTTACCCAGAACGAGGTGATCTATATCGGCGATGACCTGAATGACCTACCGGCATTCTCCGTCGCTGGCGTGCGGGTAGCCGTCGCCGATGCGGCGACGGAGGTGCGGGATGCCGCCGACTGGATCACTGCCGCGCGGGGTGGATGCGGCGCGGTCCGCGAGGTGTGCGAGCGTCTCCTCCACGCCCAGGGTCGCTGGGATGACGGCGTGCAGAAGTTCCTCAGGAAGCTGGAGGCGGAGCAGTCAGACGTCAACTATCCGGGAGCCGTCCAGTGACCGGAACCCGCAAGCCCGGCGCGGTAACCGTCATCCACACCAACGACACCCACGGCCAGATGCGGCCACCGGCGTCGCATCGGCTGGCGGACGTCCTCCGCGATCACGCCGGAGCCCTGTACCTGGATGCCGGTGACGCCGTCACCGCTGGAAACCTGGGATTCCGACTCGGCGGGGAGCCGGTGCTCACCACGCTGGGCGAACTGGGTTGTGCGGCGATGTGCCTGGGCAATCGGGAGACTCATCCGCGCGGTGAGATCTTCCCGAGGAAACTCGACCGAGCGACCTTCCCCATTCTCTGCGCGAATATCCACGCCCGCGCGGGTGCCCAGGTTCCGGTCAGCCCGCACGTGGTTCTGACGCATGGTGAGCTCACCGTCGGCGTCCTGGGCGTGACGGTCTGCATGTTTCGACGGCGAGAGTGGTCGCAGTTCCTCACCGACTACTGGTTTTCGGACCCCATCGAGGCCGCGCGCGAGCAAGTTGGGGAACTGCGATCTCGAGTGGATCTACTGATCGCCCTCACTCACATCGGATTTCGCCGAGATCAGGAGTTGGCCGCCGCTTGCCCGGGGCTGGATGCCGTGATCGGGGGCCATAGTCACACGGACCTGGATCAACCACATTGGGTTGGAACCGTCCCGGTGCTGCAGGCTGGATCGCACGCCTTCCGGGCAGGAATTGCCAGGTTTGCGGCTGCCGACGGCCGATGGCGTCTCGAGACATGGAGCACGATTCCCCTGCGACCGCCAGCCCCGCGCAGGACGGCCGCACAGGCGGCAGAGAGGTCTGCGACCTAGGCGGCCGCCCCACCCTCACCGACGGCTTTCGCCCCGGGGCCGGCTCCCAGCCACGCCCTCATATGGGCGGTAGGTGCCGTACCCGCCGACCGACGGGCGACCCGACGCCCCGCCGACGCCCAGCCGCCGAACGGTTTGGGGATTCACGATCGGCTCCGGACCGAGGTCATCGTCCCCCATCGGCGGGGACCCGGCTGCCGTGGGGGCGAACGCCGTCCCAAGTCGCCGTACCGTCTGCGGATTGGTGATCCCATTGGTGCGGAAAGGCCGGGGCTGGCTGCCAAACGTCCGGTTGGTCCGGCCCGGGCGGAGCACCAGGGGTGCCTCAATCGTGACCGTGGGCGGCGCGACCCACCCCCTCGGCCTTGAGCGGGCATCCTCTTCCCACCTCGCCTCCGCGGCCGGTGCTACCCCCTCGGGAGGGTAGACATTCACCACCGTCGTCACGGTGACGGGGCTGGCCTGCTGCCGTCGTCGCGGCCGATCGGGCTCGCCGGGGACGGACGGGCTCTCCGCTCGCCGATCGCGGATCAACTGGATGTCACTCTGCCCGAAGCGGAGTTCCGTGTCCTTGCCCTGCTGGGTCAGGACGACCGATTCCGCCTGGATCGACTTCACCACGTAGCCGAACGCCGCATCTCCCACGCTGACGTCGCGCCGTTCGTGAGAACTGAGATCCACCAGCCATGCCGTGAGTCGGTCGCCGAGTTCGGTCACCCCCACCAGCGCCACGCCGCCGGGTCCGGTGAACGCAGGATCCGCCGCGCGAAAGCGCGGAGGGGCGGCTACCCCGGAGGCGTCCGGGGATGTCGCGTCCGGCGAGGGAGCACCCGGGGGCGAGAGCGATCGGGTTGGGCTCGGCTTTGACAGTGACGGAACGGGGCGGGCAGGCGAGGTGCCCGGGCGGACCTTCGCCGGCAGGTCGAAGAGGCTCACTCGTACGGGGGGTACCTGGGCGGGGGTGGCGGTGCCCGTCGCCCGCATGGGAGCGCTCGGCTGCGCCGAGGAGCGGCCGGCGACGACCATGGCGACGACCCAGCCGGAGCCGGCGATGACTACCGCAAGGATCCGCACCGCGCGATCCGAAAGGATGCCCATGCTGAAGCCTCAAGCCCTCTGCTGTCCTGGCCAAACCAGGCAGCCATCCCCAGCAGGTACGCCGTCGCTTCCGCGCCCACCTTCCAGGATCGGGCCGCCGTTTTCCCGCCTCCGTTTCCGGCTTCAGGAAGCTAGCCCAACTGGGCAAACCGGACGGAGTAGATCGGCGGCAGGTGGTTCCCGAGGCAGAGCCAGCTCTCGCCCCGATCTTCGGAGAAGTAGGCGTTGCCGGTCGTCGAGCCGAAAGCCAGACGATCGCCGTCGTTGTCCAGCCCGTGGCGGAACACGATATCGTAGCACTCGCTTTGCGGCAGACCCTGTCGGAGGGCCGTCCAACTCGCCCCGCCATCTTCGGTCCGGCAGACGCAGAGTGCGCCGTCGACAGCGATCCGCTGCTCATCGCTGAGACCGGGGACCACCCACGCCGTCTCCGGGCAGCGCTGGTCGGCCGCGACGGCGAAGCCGAAGTGGGCCGGGTTGCCGGCCTGACTCACGGCAGTCCACTCCGCCCCAGCGTTAACGCTCTTGAAGATGCCGCAATGGTTCTGCTGCCACATCGCCGAGGGCTGGGCGTCGCACCAGTCCATGAAGTGGGGATCGTGTCCGACCTCCGCCGTGGGATTGGGCAGGAACTCTGCCCGGAGCCCCAGGTTGCGCGGAGCCCAAGTCTCCCCGTCATCCGTGGTCTCGAAGACGCCGGCGCACGAGATGCCCACGTAGAGGTGGGCCGAGTCGGCTGGGTCGACGAGGATCGAGTGGATGGCTGGGCGGTCACGACCGCCTCCGAACCAGTGTTCGAGGCGTGATGGGTGATTCCAGAGCCCCTCGACCAGCGCGAAGCTCTCGCCGTTGTCCTCGCTGCGAAAGAGCCCACCCGGCTCGGTGCCGATATAGATGCGCTCGGGGCGGTCCGCCCCGCCGCCGGTGATCACCCACTGCAGGGAGAGGGTGGCCGGTTTGTCCTTCTGCGCGTCCGGCCCAGCGAAGGCATCCCTGTAGACGGCCCCGTCCGGATACTTCGGGGGTTCCACCGCGTCCCACGTTTCACCCCCGTCCCCTGACCGCGAGAGCTTCTGTCCCCAATGGCCGTGATCGATGCCGGTCCAGAGAGAGCCGGTCCGGCGGTCGTGCCAGGCGTACGAGACGGGCTGGCCGACATGGGACGTGCCATCGAGCTTCCACCCGGATGACACCCTTCGATAGCGCAATAGGCCCTTGCGGGTCCCCAGTAGGAGTGTGTCGCCCGTCGATCCCATAGCCTGATCGTCCTTTCCCGGAGGTCGCCCCTCCGGCTGTCGGTCACCCTCCGGAGAGCGCCTGCATCACGTAGACCTCATCGTCAGCCGCCAGTGGGTCGGACAGATGCGTGCGGTCGGTGAGAAGCGTCGCTCCGATGAAGATGTTTACGTGCCGCCTGAGGGAACCCCGATCGTCCACGAGGTAGCCGCCCAACCCTGGAAATCGCCGCTCCAGGGCATCAATCAACTCGCGCACGCTGGCTGCCGGGACTTCCTGGTCGGTGAGTTCCGGAAAGTAGCGTCGCAGGTGGGGGGTGAAGGCGACTCGGGCCATGGGATCCTCTGGTATGCAAACGTGAGTTCGCTATTCCTGTGGCGGTTCCCTCCTGCCCCTACGAAGATTCTCCATCCCGGGGGCGCGGCTGATCGGACCAGTGAGCCGGCGCTGCACCCGAGCCGAGCCACACGCCTTTCTCGCTCCACCCCAGTCCGGCATGCACCTCTGCGTGGCAATAGCGCAGGGTGAGCCCGCAGCGCCGTCGGTTCGACTCGTTCGGTTCGCTGGCGTGCAGGAGCAAGTCGGAGTGGATACTGACCTCCCCTGCCCGCAATGCGACGTCGACCGGCTCGCCGTAGCGATCGACACCGACGACCTCCTGGTTGAGCACGGCGTCCGGGTCGTCCTCAGTCAGCCGGTACGTCAGATGCCCATCCAGATGCGAACCGGCGAGGTACTTCATGCAGCCGTTCTCGCGGTCGGCATCGTCGATCGCCAGCCAGACCGTCACCGCATGGGCCGGCGTCAGCGGCCAATAGCTGGCATCCTGGTGCCAGTGGACCTTTTTCCCGTCGCCGGGCATCTTGCAAAAGTAGTGCGAGCCCCAGCCGACCACCTGATCACCGAGTAAGTCCTTGACGCATGCGACGATCCGAGGATGCGTGAGCAGATCCCAGACCATCCCGTGGGCAAGATGCGCCGTGCTGATGGAGTAGCTGGAGCCCCCGGACGCCAGGACGCGCTCCAGCAGCGCGTCGAACTCGCGGCGGTGGGCATCGATCTCCTCCGACGTGAAGATTCGGATCCCCTTGAGGTAGCCGGTGCGGTTGAAATGTTCAACTTCCGCGGGCGTAAGGCGGGATGGGCTGGTGACTTCGCTCGGGCGGAAGCGCAGATCGCGCTCCACAGTCTGCAGCTCGTCTTGTAGCGGGATGGTGCGGAATCGTGTCGGTACGGTCACGGCGGTCTCTGGGCAGGCGTCGGGCGCTGACGGCCCGTCACCACAGATGATACCCCGCCGCCCTTCACACTTGAAGGGCGAACTCCACGGCCGCGGCGAGCCCCATCTGCGCCCCCCGATCCCAGGCCTCCCTGTAGGCGTTATAGCCGATCGCCTGCTCCCACTCAGTCAGCCGCTCACGTTCCCTCGTATAGAGGCCGGAGCCCGGCCCCAGGTGGCGTTCCAACAGCGCGACCGCCGCGCCGAAGAGTTGCACCGCCCGCGCCGACCTCCCGGATCGGTGCTCGACGTGCGCCATCCCCTTCAGGTTTGCGGCGAGGTACAGCTTGTCATCCACCTGGTGCATGATCCGAAGAGCTCGTCGCCGCAGCGCTCGCGCCCGGTCCAGATCGCCTCGGTCGAGGGCCACCTCACCGAGATTGTGCAGCGACTCGGCGATGCCGTGAAGGTCACCGATGCGCTCACGCACCTGGAGGCTTTCGGCGTGGAAGGCGGCCGCGGCCTCCCAGCGCCCGAGCTTCGATGAGACCTCGCCCAGGTTGTTGAGGGCGCCCGCAATGCCGATCGGCCGGTCCAGCTCTCGCTCGATCGCCAGACTGTCGGCATAGAAGGGGATGGCCTCGGCGTGCATGCCGCGGGCGTTGGCCACGTTGCCCAGGTTGAGGAGGGCGGATGAGATGCCCACGCGGTCGCCGCGCTCCTCCTCCACAGCCAGCAAACGCCGCAGGTACTCGCTCGAGACGTCGTAGTCGCCCTGGCACATCGCCAGCACCCCGGCACCGTAGAGGGCCTGGGCGAGCGCAGCCGATGGCTCCGCCGCGCCCTCCTCCAGAGCCAGCCGGAGCCAGAGTCGCCCCTCCCGGATATGCCCGCGGATAAACCAGAAGCGCCACAACGCACCGGCCAGCCTCTGGAGCTCTTGTTGCATCCCCCGTTCCTGGAAGCAAGAAAGCGCCGCACGGAAGTTGCCGAGTTCCAGTTCGAGTCGCGCCAGCCAGCGGACCTGATCCGGCCCTCGGATGGCCGCCGTCGTGCCCTCCGCCAGGCACAGGTAGGCAGCGCCGTGGGCGTGGCGCAGGCTTTCGGCCTGGCCGGTAGCCTCCAGTCGCTCGGCGGCATAGTCTCGCAGCGTGTCCAACATCGTCAGGCGGGTCCCGCCCGGCGTCTCTTCGCGGCCGACCAGGCTCTGTTCGATCAGGGCGGAGATCTCCCGCGCGTGCCCCTGATCCGGATGGGCTCGCGGAACCACCGCCTCCACCATCTCCGGGCAAGATCCGCCCACAAACACCGAGAGGCAGGCGAAGACGTACCGCTGGGCCGGCGTCAGCAGGTCGTGGCTCCAGTCGATCGCCCCACGCAGGGTTCGCTGCCGGGTGGGGAGTTCATGCGAGCCGCTCCGGAGAAACTCCAGCCGATCGCCGAGCCGCGACAGGATCGCTTCCGGTCCGAGCTGCCGGATCTTCGCCGCAGCCAACTCCAGGGCGAGCGGCAGGCCGTCGACTCGCCAGCAGATCTCGGAGACCACCCCCGCATTCTCGTCCGTCAAGGTGAACGCGGGGTCCACGGAGGCGGCGCGCTGTGTGAATAACTGCACCGCCGACGACTGCCGCGTGCGATCGACATGGGTGTGAGGCGAGCGACGATCCGGTAGAGCCAGGGGCTGAACGCGGTAGGTATGCTCGCCGTAGATCCGCAATGAGGCGCGGCTCGTGATCAGGATGCGCAGTCGAGCGCACTCGCCCAACAACTGGGAGAGCTCCGGGCCGGCCGCAACCATCTGCTCGAGGTTGTCCAGCACCAGCAGGGCGTCGTGATCGCGCAGTCTCCCGGTGACCACATCGAAGATCGGACGATCGGGAGCATCTCTCAACCCGAGATGGGACGCGATGGCACCAAGCAGCAGGGCCGGGTCGCTCAGGCCCGCCAGCGGAATGAAGTAGGCCGGTTCTCCGCGGTGCGCGGCAAAGCGGCGGGCTGCCGCGAGCGCCAGACGCGTCTTCCCGATGCCCCCGGGCCCCAGCAAGGTCAGGAGCCGATGCTGTCCCAGAAGCGCGCTGATCTCTTCGATGTCCCCCTCACGACCGACGATAGGCGAACTCGGCACAGGCAGCCGGGCGGCCGTCTCCTCTGCCGCAGCCGCCGGCTCCTGAGCCGGCGCCGGTGCCGGTGCGGGCGGCGTCCACTCCCAGCCACCGGTGGCGGACCTGGCCATCTGTCCGCCCGATATCCAGGCATCGAGCAACTCGCTCACGCGTCGAGGATATCCTCCCGTGGCGTTGAGCAGAGATTCAACCATGTCGCTGGGCGGCTCCCAGTGCAGGCTGTGTCGCAGAAGGGCACGCACTCCCCGCGCACTCAGTGGCTGCAGGTTCACGTGTGATCGGAAGGTTCGGTCCGGCAGATTGGGGGGAGGGGCGTCGGGGCGGGTGGCGTAAACCACGGCGACAGTGCGATCGGAATCGCCCTCCTGGAGTGAGGCGCAGATCCCGGCCAGGGTTCTCCGGCTCTGGTCGTCCAGATCGTCAATCAGGATGAGTGCCTTGCCCCGCGACCACTCCTCCAGCATGCCGCACATCGCACCCGCCAGAGGGTCGGCCCCGTCCTCGGCGCAGAGATGCAGCACCTCGTAGCCCAGCATCCGCCCAGCGTGCTCCGCCTCAGCCAGGAATCGGCTCCGGCCAGAGCCGGACTCGCCGCGCACCGCCAACACGGCACGCCCGACCTGCGGCGCACTTTCGAGCAGGTGGTGCAGCGCCTGGATGGCGTCCTCCCGCTCGATCAGTCGTGAACACGGTCCGCGACCCGGCCTGCCCCGGATGACATCGCCTTCGCTCACCACCTGCGCCCGGCCGCGACGCTTCGCTTCGCGGAGTCGGGCGTCCGCCGTGGCGAACAGCACCTCGGCGTTCATGGCATCCACCGGAGCTCCGGCCATTCCGATGCTCAGAGACAGTTCGATGCAAGGGTTGCCCGAGAACGGCTGGGACTGGATACTCTCCAGCAATCGGCGGGCCAATTGGGCGGCGCCGCGGTGCTCGATGCCGCGCAGCAACACCACGAACTCATCGCCGCCGTACCGAAAGACCTCGTCCCCGGCCCGGAGCGACTGCCGCAGCCGTTCGGCGAATTCCTCCAGCACCTCGTCGCCCCGCTGGTGACCGAAGGCGTCGTTCACACTCTTGAAGTAGTCGATGTCGACCACGAGCAGAGACAGCGCTTCGCCCTGTTCCTGGGCCGACTGAACAGCGTGGCTCAGTCGACCAGCAAGGGCGCTTCGCGCCTGGAACTCCGCACAGGGATCTTCAATCACGTAGATCGATCCGGATCTATAGAAGCACTGGACACCGGCTGGAGATGACGTCGACGCCCGGGTTGGTAAGACCATTCTTCCACAACCCTCGCGCTGGATTGATCGGTTGATGGGAATTTCGCATCCTACTTCCGACGGACCAGCACCACCGGCCTCCCATCCGAGGGATGAGGAAAGATATCCACCTCGCAGCCGTATGCGGACCCCAGCAGGTCGTCGCGCAAGACGGCTGCTGGGGGGCCGTCCGCCAGAATCCGGCCGTCGGCGATCAGGATCAGCCGATCGAACCAGGCGGCGGCGAGGTTTAGATCATGAACGGCGGCGATGACTGTAAGCGCCCGGTCACCCGCCAACCCACACACCTCCCCCATCAAGGCACCCTGGTACCGCAGATCTAGATGAGCGGTTGCCTCGTCCAGCAGCAGCACGGAGGGACCCCTTGCCAGTGCCTGGGCCATGGTTGCCCGCTGGCGTTCGCCGCCCGAGAGGGTCCCGATGGGGCGGTTCGCCACCGATGTCAGTCCAGTTCGAGCGAGCGCGTCGGCAACCGCGCGTCGGTCCACCTCCCCCTCCCGGCCCAGCGAGTCTATGAACGGCGTGCGCCCGAGGGAGACCCATTCGCTCACCGAATAGGTGCTTGGGAAGACCGGCGACTGCGCCACGAGCGCGACCAGCCGGGCCCGACGTCGCGGTGCGAGGGCGGATAGGTCGTCACCTCCCACCTGGATGGTGCCCCGGGCAGGCTTCAACAGGCCGGCCAGGAGGCCCAAGAGCGTGGACTTGCCTGCCCCATTGGGTCCGACCACAGCGACGCGATCCCCGGCGGGCACACCAAAGGTGACGTCGCGCAACACCTCCCGCCCTGAGTAGGCATAGGCAACCCGATCGACCGTCAGCGCCAGTCCGCTCACTCGAGGTACTCCCGCCGCGCCCGGCCGAGCAGCGTGAGGAACACGGGTGCCCCAAGGAAGGCGGTCACAATTCCGACGGGGATCTCCCCGTTTGGGAGCACCGTCCGGGCCAGAAGGTCCGCGCCCGCGAGAAAGGCGGCTCCACTGAGCCCGGCTGCGGGCAGCAGCAGCCGGTGGCGCGGTCCGCAAACGAGACGCACAGCGTGGGGGACGACCAGCCCGACGAAGCCGACGAGGCCGCTGAGGCTGACGGCCGCGGCGGTGAGGAAGGTGGCGAGCAGCAGGATGCGCCGTTTGTCCCGCTCAACCGGGACGCCCAACTGGGCGGCGCCGTCCTCGCCGGCGGCCAGCGCGTCCAGCGTCCGTACGAACCAGGGAGCGACCGCGAGGCCGCTCAGGATCAGCCCCGCGGCCACGGAGAGCTTCTCCCATCCCGTCACGGAGATCCCTCCCATCAGCCACGCCTGAAACGCGGGCAGGTGAAGCTGGAGCCGCTCATTCAACACGAGCAGGAGTGAGACGCTGTAGCCGGTGAGGGTGCTCACGGCAAACCCGGCCAGCAGCACGCTCACCATGGGTAGCCGCCCGCCCGCCGAACCGAGACGCAGCACCAGCAGCACAGCGGCCACCGCCCCCGCGAATGCCCCAGCAGGCGGAAGCACGGCCGCGACGACCGACCCGGCCGCTCCTGCCGCTCCGGCCCCGAGCATCCCGAGCACGGCACCCAGCGAAGCGCCGCCGCTGGCTCCCACTACATAGGGGTCTGCCAGCGGGTTTCGCAGCAGCGCCTGAAGCAGCACCCCCGCGACGGCCAGGGCGGCCCCGACCAGAGCAGCGCCCATGGCCCGCGGAACGCGAAGATCCATCACGATGCTCCACTCGCCGCTGGTCCACTCCCCGGGACCGGCCAGGTGTAGGGCGTGGGCGAGGATCCGTGCGACGCGGTCCGGCGCTATCGGAGCGGCCCCCCCGGCAATCCCGGCGACCACCGCGACCAGCAGGAGCAACGTGAGTGCGGGCAGCACAATCCGGCCGGTAGGTCTCCAGACCCCATCCTGCCGTGGTTGCGACACTCGAATCCTCCCCCCGAAGGGCGCGGTGGAGGCCCGGACGGGCGACCGGCCCGCAGGGTGCGGGTCAGCCCCGAGCGGGAACTCCGAGCATGATCTGCCCGCCCTCTTCCTTCACCGGGAACCTATCGAGACCCCAACCGGCGGCGTCCGGACATTCCCCGTCGACGGCTCGAAACCGCAGACCATGGTACATGCAGGTTACGCACTCGCCGTCAAAATGTTCGGCGAAGAGCGGGGCTCCTGCGTGGGGGCACGTGTTCTCGAAGGCGGTCCAGCACTCCCCCACTCCCTCACGCCCGAGGATCTCGTCCGGCAGGTGGAAGATGAGAATCTCCAACCGGCCGTGCTTGTGGAGAATGGCCTTCCCGGGCGGCACTGCCCCGGCGGCCCCCGCGTTCACCCACCGAACATCCGGGACGTCATCACCCATGCATCACCCCTGGCACCAGACCGGCTCCCGACGGGGCCGGCCACCCGCGCGCCTGCGGGGTATTCGGCACGGCCCGACCCCCGTCCTCCGTCCCCTCTGCCGGAACACGACGCCTCAGCTTCGCCTCGCGAAACCGGGAAGGAGTTGCCGAGGCGGCATGACAATAGACTTTCGGACCACCGCGCCGGATCATCCGGGGGCTGATGGCGGGGGGAACAAATGGGACGAAGTCGATTCCTCGTAGTCGTTCCGCTGGCTGGAATCGTGACGTGGCTGGGCTGGTCGGGAGTCCATCCTCGACCGTTCCGGGATGGGGATGGACGCATCGCCACCCCGAAGCTGGCCGCACTTGAGGCGGAGATGGGAACCCATCTCTACGCGCCCACGTGGTTACCCGAGGACGGCCACCCCGGCAAGCGAGACGCTCTTCGGGGCGCCCGCCGGGTGATCCAGGACTTCGAGACCAGCTCGGGTCGGCTCGTCCTGCTTGCCCAGGAACCGCGGACGGCCATCCGCGATGCCTACCATCAACGGCTGTTCATGGATCGTTGGGAGGCCCGAGCGGATGTGAACGGGAGAGTCGCCTACTTCGTCAATGGCTCGAGCGGCGAGCGGCGTCTCTTCTGGAACACAGCGGACTTCGCCCTGATTCTGAGCTCCTCGCACCTGAGCGATGACGAGTTGATTACCATCGCCCGGCGGATTCGCTAACCCGGCTAAGAATCCGGTCCCCGACCCGCGGCAAGGTCTGCCCGGGCATCCGCCTCGATTTCGCCGGAGCGACTTTCGAGGAACTCCATCACGTCGGACAACCTGAAACGGCGCTGATTCCCCTGAGTCCGGAGGTGTTTCAGCACGCCTTTGTTCGTATAGCGGCGCACGGTGGTCGGGCATACTCCGAGCAGCCGGGCCGTCTCCTCCAGCGAAAGTAGCGGGTCAAGCAACCGCTGCAGCAGCTCCTCACGACCCTCGCGAAGGTGGGCTCGGCCTGCGGCAGAGCCTTCCTGAGCGCGTAGACCGGCGAGAACCTCATGGTATCGCTGCGGGAACAACACCGCCGGATCCGGGTCGGCGGGAGGGCTGTCATTGGCGGGGGGCATCTCTGCCGAGTCGCCGGAAGCCGACACGGGCTCCGGAGATCCGGTCGCCTCGGGCGGCCCGGACGGATGGTCCGGGACCGGGGCCTCTGCGGTTGGGAATCGCGGGGCCTCGAGTTCAAACCTGGGTGCCGTCAGCGTCGGCGCTTGAAACTGCGGAATCGGGCGCAGTTCGTCGTAGATCGTGGGATCCTCGTAGTCCCCGGTCGCCCGGTGGGCGATTTCGGGGTGCGCGAGCCCCGAGACGACCGCAGCCAGGTCGGGGATTGACTCCGCACGCACCGGGGTATCGTCGTCGAGCTCCGTCACGGGCTCCGACGGACGCCACGGACGCCACCCCCCGGAATCCTCTTCGGGTCCCGTCGATACGCCGCGACGCGTGGGCCGGCTCTGGCTATCGACGTAGCGGTACCACCGCTGCAACCAGGCCCGGTACTCGGGCTGGATCTCACCAAACTCCGAGGGCGGAATCTCGGGCTCGGACGACGCATCGCCGTCCAGCAGCAGCTCGGCAGTCGCCTCGGGCGCGCCGCCGAGGCGGTCGCGGTCAGATCCGTCGACCGGGATCATGAGAGAGGATCAGAAGAACAAGCCCGGCCAGCGTGAGTGCGGCCGGCAGTAGAATCGCCATAGTGAGCGGGCCTCCTCCGCGGCGGCGGCCCCAAAGCAGCGCCTCGCCGCCGAACACCAGCAACCCCACCCCCAGCAACCCGTACCCGAGGAATGCCTGGTCGGTCAAGAACGACTTCACCTGGGACATCCGGAAGAGCGCCTCGCCCAGAGAGGTGAGGC
This sequence comes from uncultured bacterium, assembly GCA_964609085.1. Taxonomy (GTDB): domain Bacteria; phylum Armatimonadota; class SYMT01; order SYMT01; family SYMT01; genus JANPLG01. The sequence continues at coordinate 57,506 of CAZSRZ010000013.1, forward strand.
CAGACCAGACGCCGACGAACGCCAGCATCCAGTTCGGGCCGCCATGGTGCCGAGTCCTGGTGGCGGCCGGGGATTCCACCTGCTGGGCAGCGTCTGCGGCAGCGCCGGGGGGTTCCCCGGGCGTGGGCGGGGTTGCCCAGTCGGGCGGTTCGGTCGACGCGGCCGGCTCCGCGGATTCGGGCGCTTCGCCCGGGGCCATGCCCTCACCGTCGTCGACGTCGTCAGCAGGCGGGTCGGAAGGGCGCTCCTCGGACAGCGCGGACGGTTCCGTCGCCGAGGTGGCGGCGATGGGCTCCTCTGAGCCCAGCTCACCGTTTACCGGCGATGGATCAACTTCCGGGGGCGAGCCAACGGTTGGGGCCGTCGCCTCGGGCGGATCGCTACTCGTCGACTGCTCCAACACGTTCTCCCAGTATCATCGCGGCCCGACCGGCAAGTCGTGTCAGGAAAACGACCGGCGCGCGCCCCGGCATCCCTAGTTTTAGCACCCCTCGTAACCGGCGGCGCAGATCGGCGGGATCGACCGCGCTGCCCCTCGTCTTCAACACCACATCGCCGGCACCGAGCC
>CAZSRZ010000013.1:58173-66825 GCA_964609085.1 uncultured bacterium
GGCAGCAGCGTCGCGCGACGGCGACCCTCCGCCAGCACCAGATCCCCCATCCACAGCACGGCTTCCTTACACTCACCATGAACGGAGATCACCTCAATCTCTTGCGGCCCATCCGATGACAAGGCAGCCAACTCACCCCAATCCGTCGATGGCGCCAGCTTGATTCCCAACCCGGGGATCCGGTCGCGCAGAGTCAATAAATCGCCGAGTGCGGGAGAGATGCGATCGAGGTCGCGCGTTCGTCGATCGCCCGCCCGCCGGGCGGGATCCGCCCACGCCGCGGACAGGCCGGCCAGCGGGACGTTTTCGGGGACGGAGGCACGCAGCAGCTCCACCCGGCTCTCGCATCCGTGGACGGCGGCATTCGCCCCGGTGAGGGCCAGGGCCAGCGGATCACGATCCACGGCCAGCACCTCGGCGGACCGCGCAAGCGCGACGGTGTCCGCTCCCAGCCCGCAGCAGAGATCCGCCACGCGGGACCGTCCGACGAAGCGCCGTGCTCGGTGCCCGGCCACGACAGAGCTGCTGGCTTGCGCCAGCAGCGACCGTTCAAACCACATCGCGCCTGCCTCGGGGAACCGAGCGGCAGCTCCTCGTCGCAGCCGGACCTGATCCACCGCTGCCGCCGCCAGCGCCGCACCCGCAGCCGGGAAGTCGCGCCTGAGCCGCGCCGCGGCGAAGGGATCGTCGATCAGCCGCGCAGCCTGCTGCAGCAGCTCTCGCCCTTCCGCTCCGCGCAAACGCTCCAGAAGGTCGGGGTCGAGCATTCGCGGGTTCAGATTCTCAAGCCCAGATTGGGCGATGATAGGAGGGTGCGGCGAGCGGGGAGAATCACCAGGCGTGGACCGCTTCACCGATCGCGGCTCCACCCGAGGTCTTTTCCCATGCGCCGCCTGCTCCTATGTCTCCTGCTGGGTCTGCCCGCACTGCCGATGGCGGCGCAGCAGCAACCGCCCCCGCCGGCACCCTACAATCTGACCGGGGAGGAGCGGCGCGAACTGCAGGCCAGGGAGGAGCAGTTACAGGAACGCCTCCGGTCGCTGAAGCTGGAGAAAGAGAAGGCGGCGGACGCGGTTGTCTTCCTGCACATCGCGCGGATGGCGGATGAACTGAACCTCTACACGCGCAAGGAAGACGTCGCGGAGGTGATGCGGGGGCTCGACATCGGTCTGGCGCGCTGCGATGCGCTGGCTGCGGGGATGTCGCCCTGGAAGACCGACCCGGGCCGTCACCTCCGGGGCTACCTCAGCAAGATCGACGGATCCGTGCAACCCTACGGCGTGACGCTGCCGGCCGGGTATCTGCACGGCTCAGGCCGCGCGGCGAGGCTGGACGTGGTGCTGCATGGCCGTGGCCCAACGGAGATCACCTTCCTTCGCCAGCAAGAACCGAAGCCGGGTACGCGCGGCGCAGAACCCCCGCAACAGGCCTTCATCACCTTCGAGCCGTTCGGCCGTGGCAACAACGGTTGGCGCTGGGCGGGCGAGTCGGACGTTTTCGAGGCGCTTGAACAGGTCCGGACCGACTACAAGATCGACCCCAACCGGGTGGTGCTTCGTGGCTTCTCGATGGGCGGGCACGGCGCGTGGCATCTCTCCATGCACTACCCCGGTGAATGGTGCAGCGCCAGCCCCGGCGCGGGGTTCACCGACACGCGGCGCTACCTGAAGATAACCACGCCCGTGCCGCCTCGCGAGGAAGCGGCGTGGCGCATCTACGACGCCGTGGACTACGCACCGAATCTCTTCAACATCCCTGTCGTCGGGTACGGCGGGGAGGATGACCCTCAGCTCCAGGCCACGCTGAACATGAAGGAAGCGGCGGAGAAGGCCGGGGTGCCGCTCTCCATCCTCATCGGGCCGAAGACCGCGCATGCCTATCACCCGGCCACCTTTGACGAGATCATGCGCCAGCTCGCCCGCCACACCCGCAACCCCCAGCGGGAACAGGTTCAGTTCACCACCTACACCCTCAAGTACAACCGCTGCCATTGGGTGGCAATCGACGCGCTGGATGAGCACTACAAGAAGGCCACGGTGAGAGCCGACTGCACGGGCTCCGCCGTGGAGGTGACCACGGAGAATGTGCGGGCGCTGACGCTCGATGTGCTGCCGCGTCCGCGGTTCAGCCTCCGCATCGACGGCCAGGAGTTGAAGATCAAACCGTTGGAGGCCGTTCACCTCGTGCGCACTGACGGGAAGTGGCGCACCATCGCGCGACCCCTCCGCGAGGGCAAGATGCCCGGCATCCAGGGGCCGATCGACGATGCATTCACGTCACCCTTCCTGGTGGTCAAGCCCAGCGGCAGCGGCTGGAGCCCGATGGTGCGACAGTACACCGAGCAGGCCCTCGCGACGTTCAAACGCGAATGGCGGATCGGCTTCCGCGGGGAGCTCGTCGCCACTCCCGACATCGAGGTGCCAGACCGGGCTTTCGGCCACGTAAACCTCATCCTCTTCGGGGACCCAGCCTCGAATACGATCATCAAGCGGATGATCAGCCGCCTGCCGATCAAGTGGACGGCGGCGGGCCTGGAGGTGAACGGCAAGAAGTACTCACCCGACCACGTGCCCGTACTCGTTTTCCCAAACCCCTTCCTGCGCGTGCCCGGCATGCCACGGCGCTACGTGGTGATCAATTCTGGCCACACGTTCACGGAAGCGGATCTGGTGCGCAGCAATGCCTACTTGACCCCCAAGCTGGCGGACTGGGCCGTACTGCTGCCCAAACCCGGGAAGGAAGCCGGGCGGCTCGACGCTGAGGTCGTGGATTCCGACTTCTTCGACGAAGAGTGGAAGTTCCGACGGCCGGCCGTCGCGTCCAAGGCACGACCATGACCCGCGGACTGGCTTGCATCGTCGCCCTCCTCCTGGCCTGTGGATGGACGCCGCGTGCTTCGGCCCAGACGCTGAAGGAGGCGGCGCTGAGCGGCAACCTCAAGCGGATTCAGCAACTGGTGGGAAAGCAGCCGGGCGTACTGAAGAGCAAGGACGGGGCCGGCGTGCTCTGCGTCGCCTGCTACGCGGGACACCGCCCCGTCGTGACCTACCTGCTGGCGCACGGGTCGAAAGTCACCGAGCGAGACTTCGACGGCTCCACCCCGCTCCACAGCGCCGCCGCCGGGGACCAGGAAGCCATCGCCCGGCTGCTGCTCTCACGCGGGGCCAGCGCGAAAACGCCCCGATACAATGGCTGGACCCCTCTCCATGACGCCGCCGCCAGCGGGAGCCTCGGCGTCGCCCGGTTGCTCCTGGCGGCGAAGTCCCCCGTGAATGCTCCGGCGGGGCCGAAGAAGACTACGCCCTACGGCGTCGCCAAGAAATATGGAAATGAGGCGGTGGCGAAGCTGTTGAAGGCAAAAGGCGGCAAGTAGCGCCCGCCCAGACCCGTGCCCTACGCTGGCGCTACCGCAAGCCGCGAACCGCCGCTGCGATCCCCTCGACCGTGGGCACGGCAGCCTCTTCGAGTGGGGTGGACATCGGCACGGGCGTGTCGGCCGCGGCGAGCAGCGTGGGCATGCCGTCGAGGTAGCTGAAGCCGCTCCGGCCGTTGTCGAAACGGTACTCCATCACCTGTCGGATCAGGCTCTCCCCCACACTGGCGCGTGGATAGCACTCCTGCGCGACGACCAGCCGGCCGGTCTTCCGCACGCTGTCGGCCAGGGTGGGCAGATCCAGCGGATTCAACGTGCGCGGGTCGATAACTTCAGCATCGATGCCGTCGCGCTCCAGCAGGGCGGCCGCCGCCAGCGCAAAGTGCACCATCCGGCTCCAGGCGACGATGGTCACATCTTTGCCGGGGCGCTTCACATCCGCCACGCCCAACGGCACCAGATACTCCTCTGTCGGCACCGGGCCGAAGACCTTGCCGTACATCTCCTTGTGCTCAATGAAAAGCACCGGGTTCTCGTCGCGGATGGCCGATTTCAGCAGCCCCTTGGCATCGAACGGAGTGCTCGGCATGACGACGTAGAGCCCGGGGATGTGCATGAACCAGCTCTCGAGACTCTCGCTGTGGGTGGCGGCAAACGACCGCCCCACCCCACCCTCGGTGCGTACCACGCACGGCACCTTGATCTTGCCGCCGAACTGGTAGCGGTTGTAGGCGATGTTGTGAACGAGCTGGTTGCTGGCAATGGTGATGAAGTCGATGTACATGATCTCGGCGATCGGCCGGAGGCCACGCATCGCCATCCCGCAGGCCGCGCCGACGACCGCCGCCTCCGAGATCGCCGTGTCGATGACCCGACGATCTCCGAACTCCTGAATGAGGCCTCGGGTGGCACCGTACGCCCCGCCGTATATGCCGATGTCCTCGCCGAGCAACACCACGCGCTCGTCGCGCAGCATCTCCTCGCGGTGGGCTTCCTGCAGAGCCTCGACCATGGGGATGACGCGGATGCCGTGCTCGGCAACGAAGGCCTCCTGGGGCGCTTTTTCCAGGCGCGGCAGCACGTTTCGCGTATCGCCCACCGCCGCTTCGTGGAAGGCTCGGTAGAAGGCTCGCTCCACGGGTCGCACCGTGGCATGGAACCGCTTCTCGCCGGCGACGGCGCCGGCCTGAGCAACAGGATCCACCGGCACGTAAACGTTGTCGTAGAGTTCCGAAACGTCCGGAAGCGGGCTGTCCAGCGCGAACTGCACGGATGCCTCGATCCGCGCCTTCCCCTTAGCGCGAATGGCCTGGAGTTCGTCCGCGGTGAACAGGCCGGCGGCCTGCAGTCGCCTGGCGAACAACTCCACGGGATCCCGATCTCTCCAGGCGCGCTCCTCATCCCGCGTGCGGTAGGCTCGCGCATCACTGAGACTGTGGCCGTAGTAGCGGTAGGTCTTGCACTCAATCAGCGTGGGCCCTTCGCCTCGTCGGGCGCGAGCCACCGCCTCTTCCACCGCCGCCTTCACCGCCAGCACATCCTGACCATCCACGATCACCCCTTCCATCGGGTAGGAGGCAGCCCGATCGGCGACATGCTCGATCTTGCTGGCCCGGCCCGCGCAGGGGACTTCTCGGGCGTGGAAGGGGACGCTCATTCCGTAGAGGTTGTTCTCGCAGATGTAGACGACGGGGAGACCATTGAGCAGGCTGGCTCCCATATTCAGTGCTTCGTGGAATGCCCCGGTGTTGGTGGCGCCCTCGCCGAAGAAGCACAGGACCACGCTATCCGTGCCCTTCAGGTGCTCCGCCAGGGCAGCGCCCGTGGCAACGGGGATGTTGCCCGCCACGATACCGGTAGCGCCGAGGTTCCCCTTCTCCACGTCGGCGATGTGCATCGAGCCGCCACGGCCGCGACAGTACCCCGTGCTCTTGCCGAAAAGCTCGGCCATCATGGCGTCCCAGTGGTTCTGGCGTTCCGTCTCGTCCAGAGCCATCAGGTTGCCCATCGCGCCGCAATGACCGTGGCCGCGATGGGTGCTGGCGATGAAGTCGTGCCGCGTGATGGCGGCGCACGCGCCCGTGGGCACCGCTTCCTGCCCCGCGGACATGTGCGTGGCCCCCTTCAGCTTGCCGGCGCGATAAAGGTTGTAGAGCCCATCCTCGAACTCGCGGATCTCGACCATCGTCAGCAGGTAGTCCGCGAGTTCCTCGCGCCGGTAGCGTCCGGCGCTCACGGCTTCGGCGAGGTCGTTCTCGGCAGGCGGCGCCTGGAGAGGGTGAGCGCGAGTCTCGGTCATCATGATGGAGTTGTGCCTTCGGTCGGCCCACGGCGATGAGGGGTCGGCGCGGTAAGCCTAACGTTCGGTTTCCGACCCCGTCAAGTGAACGACGGCGGGGCGAGGCGTCTCGGGATGGAGTCGACATGAACGCAGAAAACGAGCTGGCGCGCACGCGGCTGGGACGCACGGAGTGGCAGGTGGCCGCGCTCGGGCTGGGAGGCGCCTGGTTGGGGGTCGTCCCCGGGGCGAGCACCGAGGAACAGGACGCCGCCGCCGTCGCCGCCATCCACCGCGCGATCGAACTCGGTATGGACTACCTCGATACGTCGCCGCTGTATGGGGAGAGCGAGCGCCGCGTGGGCATCGCGCTCGCCCTGCCCCATCCGGGCGGAGGCCGGTGGCGAGACCGCGTGCGGCTGGTGACAAAGGCCGGCACTCACCCCTCCTGCCGCGGCGACTACTCCGCGGACACGATCCGGTGGTCAGTCGAGAACAGTCTCCGGCTCCTGCGGACCGACCACCTCGACGGCGTGCTGGTCCACGACCCGCCCGACATGGCGCCGGTTCTGGATGCCGGCGGCGCCATCGACGCGCTCGTCAAACTGCGGGAGGAAGGGGTGATCGGCGCCACGGGGATCGGGGTGCACGGGCATCGGCAACTGCTGGCCGCCATCAATGACGGTCGCTTCGATCTCATCCAGACAACCTACGACTATAGCCCCGTTCGGACCAGCGCCGTGGACCGAATCATCCCTGCGGCGGTCGAGCACGACCTTGGTCTCATCAATGCCTCGCCGTTCCACGGCGGGTTGCTTGCTGCCGGCTCCGAGGCCGGCCTCGACGAATTGGAGCGGATCCGCGACTGGCGATCGCAGCCCGCGGACCTGCTCCGTGCACGCTTGCTGCACCGGTGGGCTGAGGCCGAGGGGGTGAACCTCGCCGCCGTGGCGATGCAGTTCAGCCTGCGTCAGCCGGCTATCGGCGTCACTCTGGTCGGACCGCGGACCAGGGCGGAAGTGGAAGCCAACTGGAACGCCGCGCTCGCGCCGCTGCCCAACGACGTGTGGGACCGCCTCGCCGCGGTGATGGCCCAGTTGCCGCCGCCGGCAGCGGGCGGGGAATCCACCCTGCAAGCCTCCGCATAGGGGTTGCCCCCAGCCTGAACCTGCGGCTCGTGAGCGCCGGCCCCGGCAAGCAGGCCTGCGAGTCGGCTACGCGATCACCCCTCGCACAATCTCCCCCGGAGAGACGCGAATCGGCCGATCCTGGCGATCGCGGATCTCCGCCGTCTCGGGATTCACGCCCATCAGGTGATAGATGGTTGCCGCCAGATCCCACGGATAGACGGGGTCCTGAGCGGGCCACGCCGCCTGCTCGTCCGACGCCCCGTGCACATAGCCGCGCTTGAAGCCGCCGCCGGCGACGACCGATGTATAGACCCCGGGCCAGTGGTCGCGACCCGCGCCCGCGTTGATCTTGGGCGTGCGGCCAAACTCCCCGGTCACCAGCACGATCGTGGAGTCGAGCAGGCCGCGTTGGTCCAGGTCCGTGAGCAGCGCGGCCACAGCCTGGTCCATGGGCGGCAGCAGACTGCGCTTCAAGTCGCTGAAGTTGTTGCCGTGGGTGTCCCACACCTGGCCCCGCTCCCAGTAGACCGCCACCACGGGGACCCCGCCCTCAACCAGCCGGCGAGCGAGCAGGCAACTCTGGCCGAACTTATGCCGGCCATAGCTGTCCCGCAGCGCGGCGGTCTCCGAGCGCAGGTTGAACGCCTCGCGCGTTGCCGTCGAGCCGAGCAGCGTGAAGACCCGCTCCTGCAGATCGCCCAGGCCTCGCGCCGGCAGACTGCGGTCCGCGATGCGGGCAAGGTCCTCCACCTGGCCCAGCAGCGAGTGCCGCCGATCGAGTCGCAGCGGAGGCAGCCCGGCGTCGAGCGTCAGCTCCTGCACCTTAAACGCCGGGCTGTTCGGGTCATCCTTGATGTCGAACGGGTCGTACTTCTGGCCGGCCATCCCGCCGGTCTGGCCGGGGACGTCGCCCCCAGCGGAGAACATCGTCCCGCCCAGCGTAACGTAGCCGGGCACCGGCCGCACGGGGGGTCTGAACTTGCTGATGACCGACCCCATCGGCGGGAAGTCGTCGGGAGAGGGCGGCAGGATGCGACCCGGCTGCGGGTGCCGCACGCCCGAGAGCACGGTGTAGCCGCCGGTGGCGTGCTCCGTGTCGTCGTGGGTCATCGATCGGATCAGCGTGTAGCGGTCAGCCAGCCGAGCGAGCCGCGGCACATGTTCCGAGACGCGGATGCCCGAGACATTCGTCTCGATCGGCCGGAACTCGCCGCGCACCTCCGCGGGGGCGTCCGGTTTCAAGTCCCAGATGTCCTGGTGCGCCGGGCCACCGTAGAGGTCGAGCAGGATGAACGCCTTCGCACGGCCGAAGCCGGCTGCCTGCGACGCCGCCGCCGGATAAGCCGCAGCCCCGAGCAGACCGAGGCCGCCGATCGCCAGCAGGTCGCGGCGCGACCATCCCGCGCACGTCCGTGCCGCCCCACCACGAACCCGCAGCATCCCCCCACCTTCCCCGGAAGCCCGATCCACCGCTTACTCCAACCCTGGAAGTGGGGCACCCACCGACGCCCGAGGTTTCACGCGATTTCCAGACGAGCCGCAGCACCCATGGCGGTCGGAGCGAGGCCGAGTGGCCCGATGCAGGCCTGTTCCCTGCCTTGCCTTGCTCAATTCGCCGATGGTATGATCTCGCCGCCCGGCCAGGCCGGAGCGAGCCGGTAGCTCAGTCGGTAGAGCATCTCCCTTTTAAGGAGGTGGTCCTGGGTTCGAGTCCCAGCCGGCTCATGCAAGACAGCCCCGATATCCGCAATCAGGCACGGCAGTTCCCGCCCGGGGTTCGTCCTTCCCGCGCGCGCTGACGCCTGCTACCGCGATCGGCCTGGTGAGCCAGCCACCGGGTGCTCCAGCCAGGGTGCTCTGGGCTTCGCGTT